>MLAA01000022.1 GCA_001998905.1 Rodentibacter caecimuris
AAAAATCGACCGCACTTTGGGGGAAATCTCCTTTATAAAGCAACAGTAGATATCGTTTTGATTTATGATTTTAATAAATCAACGATTTCTTTTGTCAAGCGCCGTATTTCTGTCCAATTTTGGGATTGAATTAACGCTCTATCAACGAACCAAGATCCACCGCAAGCAAGGATATTCGGTACGGTCAAATAGTCCTGAATATTGTTTGGGGTGATACCGCCTGTTGGCATAATGTTTAGTTGAGGATAAGGCGCGAGTAGTGCCTTGATCATTTTTAATCCGCCACTTGCTTCAGCGGGAAAAAATTTAACGGTGTTGATCCCCATCTCTAAAGCGGCTTCTATCGCCATTGGGTTATTAACACCAGGCGTAATCGGCAAATCTAAATCTTGGCAGAGTTTGACGATTTTTTTATTGAAACCGGGAGTAACAATCCAATCTACACTGGCGTTACGGGCTTGAAAAACCTGTTCACTGGTGAGTACTGTTCCTGCGGCAATTAAAAAATCCGGTAAGGTTTGTCGTAATAAGTTAATGGCTTGTTCTGCCGCTTGCGAACGAAATGTAATCTCTGCAACATTTAAACCATTTTCGGATAAAATTTGAGCTAAAGGTAAAATATCTTGAGCATTATCTAATGCAATTACGGGGACGATTTTATATTCTCGTAATTGATTAACGAGTTTGTCTAATTTGTTCATACGTTCTCCTATACGCCGCTGTAAGCAGAAAAACCGCCATCCACAGGAATAACCACGCCGTTCACAAAACCAGCATAGTTATCATCTGCTAAAAATAATAATGTGCCGAGTAATTCGTGTGGTTCGCCGAAACGAGCCATCGGCGTATTGGTGAGAATTTTATTGGCTCTAGCAGTCGGTTGACCTTGTTCATCAAACAATAAAGCTCGATTCTGATTACTGACTAAAAATCCGGGTGCAATGGCATTACAACGAATCCCCACTTTTGAAAAATACACTGCAAGCCATTGAGTAAAGTTACTAATTGCCGCTTTTGCGCCTGAATAAGCAGGAATTTTAGTTAGTGGTGTGAAAGCATTCATACTTGAAATGTTGATAATATTAGCCCCTTGCTTACCTAACATATCCTTAGCAAAAACTTGGGTTGGTAATAAGGTTCCTAGATAATTTAAATTAAACACAAACTCGACACCGGATTTATCTAAGTCAAAGAAGGTTTTTGTTTTTTCATCAAGATCAAACGTGTGAAATTCGTTATCCGTTGTGGCTTTTGGGTTATTTCCACCGGCACCGTTAATTAAAATATCACAACTGCCTAACTCTGAATTAATTTTCGCTCTTGCTGCTTGGATACTATCAAGTTCAAGAACATTGGTTTGATAAGCTTTGGCTATACCGCCTTGTTGATTAATTTCTTCTGCAACTTTTTGTGCTGCGGCTAAATTCAAATCTAATAAAGCGATTTTTGCTTGTGTTTTTGCCAGTTCTTTTGCTAAAAATGCGCAAAGTATGCCTCCAGCTCCAGTAATGACAATAACTTTGCCGCTAAAATCGTGTTTTTGTGCAATATTCATTATTATTCTCCTCAGTTAATTAAATTCTGTTAAAAAATGTGTAGTCAGCGAACGCTCAATAATCGCGCCTCGATGCTGAATGACGGTTGCTGCGAGACGATTTCCCTGCCTGCAACAAATTTCCGGTTTCTTTCCCTGTAAATAACCGTTCAGAAATCCGGCATTAAAGGAGTCTCCGGCCGCAGTGGTATCAATGACTCGATTAATTGGTGTGGTGGGAATGTTTTGGATCTGACTTTGAAATGAAAACGTCGCACCCGCTTGACCTTGTTTGACTACAACCTTTGCAATTCCCGTGTTATGTAACCGAGATAAAACCGTTTTCGTATCTTGATCTTTCCATAATAGTTTTTCATCATCAAAGGTAACTAATGCGAGTGTTACAAAGGGGAGTATTTGTTGATATGTGCTTTTGGCCTCCTCAGCGGATTCCCACAGGGTTGGACGATAATTGCTGTCAAAAACAAGCTCAACACCTTGTTTGGCGAGTTTTATTAAACCATTAATCAATAAAGTGCGGTCATTTTTGGGTAAGATTGCAAGAGAAATCCCGCTGAAGTAAATCATGTCGAAATTTGCCAATTGGTTTAGAACCTTCGTAAAATCGGGCTGCTGTACCATATATCTGGCAGCGGATTGATTGCGCCAATATAAAAATGTGCGCTCGCCTTGGGGATCGAGTTGGATTAAATATAAGCTCGGTTGTCGGGTAGCGTCGGATAAGACATATTGCGTATTGATACCTTCCCGTTGCCAGTGTTGTAACATGGTTCGACTGATGTTATCTGTTCCTAATGCCGAAACGTAGTAAATATTATTTTGCAGACTAGGTGTAACTCGAGCGAGATAAATCGCAGTATTAAGCGTATCCCCGCCGTATCCCTGCACCATTTCGCCAAAAGGTTCACCATACAGCTCAATCATCCCTTCGCCGATAATTGCGACTTTTTTCATTTTTCTACCTTATTTGAAATAGTTTTTAGCATTGTGATAGCAGATATTTCTGACCATATTTCCAAGTAATTCCATATCATTTGGTGCTTCGCCGTTAGTTACCCATTTACCGATTAATTCACACAAAATACGGCGGAAATATTCATGGCGTGTATAGGAAAGAAAACTGCGAGAATCGGTTAGCATGCCAATAAATTGGCTGAGTAAGCCAAGTTGGGAGAGTTGCTGTAATTGGCGTTCCATTCCGTCTTTCTGATCATTAAACCACCAGCCGGAACCAAATTGGATTTTTCCTGCGATTCCCCCGGTTTGGAAATTTCCAATCATTGTGGCTATCATTTCATTATCTCGAGGGTTGAGGCAGTATAAGATTGTTTTTGGCAGTTGATCGGTTTTGTCCATTTCGTCGAGTAATTTGCTGAGTTGCTCGGCAAAACAGCGATCGCCGATAGAGTCGAAACCGCAATCCGCGCCTAATAGCTTAAACATTCGGCTGTTATTGTTGCGTATTGCACCAATATGTAATTGCATTACCCATTGACGTTTGTGGTATTCTTTGCCCAACCAAACAAGAACCGATGTACTAAATTGTGCAATTTCTAATTCAGTTAAAGGGTGATTGCTCCGTCTTTTGGCTAGGATGAGATTAATTTCATCGACTGTGCTGTGTGCAAAGCGCACAATTTCAATGCCGTGATCGGCAGATTTACAGCCTTGTTCATCAAAGTAATCAAGACGTTTAGTTAAAGCTTGTTGTAAATCGGAAAATGTCTGAATCTCAACATCGGTAACTTGCTCTAGTTGTTCTAGGTATTCATTAAATGTGGGTTGCTCAATTTTAAAAACTTTATCCGGTCGCCAACTTGGTACAACCTCGATATTGAAGGCAGGATCTGTTGCTAGTGCTTTGTGATAAGTTAAATCGTCAATAGGATCATCCGTTGTTCCGACAAGTTTCACATTCATTTGCTGCATAATACCTCGAGCTGAAAATTCAGGCTGTTGCAACATTTCATTGCATTCATTCCAAATTTTGACCGCACTTTTTTCGTCTAAAAGCTGATTGTCAATTTTAAACGGACGGCGTAATTCCAAATGTGTCCAGTGATAAATCGGATTACCGATACAAAGTGGAACTGTTTTGGCAAAAGCTAAATATTTTTGGTAATAATCAGCATTACCTGTAATGAATGTTTCTTTTATGCCAGCGGTGCGCATTGCTCGCCATTTGTAGTGATCTCCTTCAAGCCAAATTTCACCTAAATTTTTAAATTGGCGGTTTTCGGCGATATCTTTAGGATTTAAATGGCAATGGTAATCGAAAATAGGTTGAGCCTTGGCATAATCATGGTATAACCGTTCAGCGACTGATGTTGAAAGGAGAAAATTTTCTCCCATAAATATTTTTGTATTCATAAGTGATTTCCTATTTTGATTACATTGGTGAGTAATTTAAGAATAATTTTGGCAAAATTAGACTAATGTCCGGGATAAATAAAACCATCAGTAATGTAATGATTAATGATAAGAAGAATGGCAGCATTGGTTTAAGAACTTTATCAATACTGACGTTTCCGACCGAGCAGCCGATAAATAGCGCACTGCCTACCGGTGGAGTACAAATACCAATACAAAGATTAAATGTCATAATAATGCCGAAATGTACCGGATCGATACCTATTTCTGTCGCTATCGGTAAGAAAATGGGGGTGAAAATAAGAACGGCTGGAGTCATATCCATAAAGGTTCCCACAATCAAAAGTAGAAATGTGATAAATAACATAATGATAATGGGATTAGCCGACACTGCCAGTAAAGCATCTTGGATAAGATAGGGAACGTCTGCATTTGCCATTGCCCAAGACATTCCGGATGAGGCGCCGATGAGTAATAGCACGATAGCTGTGGTAAGGCTTGATTCTAGGATAATTGTCGGTAGTTCTTTGATTTTTACTTCTTTATATATACCGACAGCAAGGATTAAGGTATAAATAACGGCAATCGCTGAGGCTTCCGTTGCGGTAAAAATACCGCCGATAATACCGCCGATAACAATGACGATTAATAATAGTGAAGGTAAAGCATCGAGAGCCTTGGTCGTTATTTCTTGGCATGTTGGCATCGGTTCAGTCGGATAATGACGACGTTTTGCCATGACTCCTGCAACAAGCATTATACCCAAACCCATTAATATTCCCGGCAGATAACCGGCAAGAAAAAGTGCGGAAATGGATGTTCCCCCTGATACCAACGAATAAACGATCAGTGTGTTACTAGGTGGAATAAGTAATCCGGTGGGGCAAGATGTGATATTGACTGCAGCAGCTAATTCTGGGCTATAACCTTCTTTCTTTTGTAAGGGCGCCATAATGCCACCCATTGCGGCTGCGGAAGCGACGGCAGAACCAGAAATAGAACCGAACATCATATTAGCTAATACATTGCAATGAAACAACGAACCAGGTAGACGTGCACCTAATACTTTTGCTAATGAAATTAACCGAATTGCAATACCGCCTCTATTCATTATATTGCCGGATAAAATAAAAAACGGGATGGCGAGTAAGGCAAAATTGTCCAACCCTGATGCCATTTTTTGTGTAACGACCATTAATGCGGAATCAATAGGCAGAGACACGCAAATAGTCAAAACTGTTGATACGGCAATTGCAAAAGAAATTGGTACTGAGAGTGCCAATAACACAGCAAAGCTACCGAATAAAGTCAAAATAGCTATCCATTCCATTCTAGTTTTCCTCAAAAGTTATCAATCGATGAATGTTTTGTCTCATATCGACTATAAGATAAATCAGCATAATTGCACCAGATATTGGCAAGCAGAGGTAAACCAATCCCATGCGGATGCCAAGAGAAGGAGACACCTGTCCACTTAGATAGGTATCTTTAACAAGATGAATGCCACTGTAAAACAATACGGAAGCTGAAAAAACGATCATTATAGTGAGAATAAATAATTGTAAGCAGATTTTCTGTTTGCCTTGTTGTTTAGTTAATAGTAAATCAATGGCTAAATGCTGTTTTAATCCGGTAGCATAGGCTGCACCGATTAAACCTACCCACATAAATAGAAAACGAGCTATTTCATCTGTAATGATACTTGGTGCCCCCAATATGTAGCGAGAAATTACCTGCCAGACAACGCATCCGACTAAGATTGAAAAAATACCGACAATAAAGCCGGCAATTGTTTTATTCAGCAACTTAATAAACATCGCTTAATTACCTTTTTACTTAAAAAGTGAGCGCACTATAACAACTTTACAAACGTATTTCTGTGATCTTGTTCACATTATTGTAAATTGGAATGCCAAATTGTGATTTTTGTGTGATGTGTATCACGTTTTAAAGTAAAAAGTATTGATTTTGGAATGCCTTGGTGTTGATAATATGACCCGCATGGTCAACATGCGGAGATTATTATTTCATCTATTTTCACCTAAAGAGGTATTTATGAGATTGTCTAAACATTTTTGTTTAAGCCTATTTGCTATTAGCTTTACAATATTTTCCTTAGATACTTATGCCGCAATGACTTTAAAATTGAGTCATAACCAAAACAAATCACATCCGGTACACCAAGCATTGCAATTTTTTGCTGAGAAAACTCAGGAGTTTTCAAAGGGGGAGCTGAAAGTTCGCGTTTATTCCGACGCTCAACTTGGTACTCAAAGGGAATCACTTGAGTTAGTACAAAAGGGTGCATTAGCCTTAGCTAAATCTAATGCAGCGGAATTAGAAGCGTTTGCTAAGCCGTATGGTGTTTATAATTTGCCTTATTTATTTAAAGATAGAATTCAATATCACAATGTATTGCGCAGCGAAATTGGTAAGAGAATTTTACAATCTTCCTCTTCAAACGGATTCATTGGGTTGGCTTATTTGGATGCAGGGGCGCGAAGTTTTTATGCACAAAAAGCGATTCAAAAACCTAATGATTTGCAAGGGTTGAAGGTCAGGGTTCAGCCTAGTCCTACGGCGGTAAATATGGTAAAAGCCTTGGGGGGAAATCCGACTCCGCTAGCCTATGGAGAGCTTTATACTGCACTTCAACAACATGTTGTGGATTCCGCAGAGAATAATATTCCTTCTTATACGCTGAGTCGTCATAGTGAAGTCAGCCCAATTTTTAGCCAAGATGAACATACTATGGTTCCCGATGTATTAGTGATTTCAACAAAAGTTTGGAATGAACTCTCTCCTCAAAATCAGGAGGCATTGGAAAAGGCTGCTCAACAAACTACTGAGAAAATGTTTGAGTTATGGACGGTATCGGAAGAGCAGGAAAAACAGAAGGCTATAAAACAAGGCGTTCAATTTGTTGACGTTGACAAGACTATGTTTAAACAAGCGGTTGAACCGATGTATCAGGATATTCAAAAGAATAACTCAGAACTGTATAAATTAGTTGAAAGCATCAAAGCCGTAGAATAACTGTTAGAAAAAGTTTGGGGCTGTAGTAGATTAGCCCTAAATTTCACACTATTTTCACAAGGTTTTTAACTGTGCTTTTGGTGTTCCAAAGTTAAACAGAAATTCACATTACTTCAAGAATAGAGGGAAATTTTTTCGGTTTATTCCATTATATTTTCGAAGTACTCGCTTGGCTTGACTCCAAAAAGGTTGATTGAGATTTACCACTACCAAAAGTGCTATTAATAAGTCCTTCGGTAGCTCCTCCAGCAAATGCACCGATAATTGATGATGCTTAAGCAACTTTGCCAACAACCTAAGCAACAGCTCCACCTCTTGCTGAGGAAGAGGCTAAACCTAAACCTGTTATTTCCTCCCCAGAATATATTTTATTACCAATATAATCGGCAGATCCTACTGCGGACCAAACCAAGGGCGCTACACCACCAGAAACTAATTCATAATGTTCCTATATTTTTTTCTACAAAATAAATAACTAATATCATTGATATAATAATTACTGTACCTATAACTTTCTCAACATCCGTCTGCACAAATTTTTTAAGAGGTGTGAATTTAAATATAAATTTAACAGTAAAAATTGGAAACAATGAGTAAATTACAAAAAGCTTAACAAGATTAACTAGAATATCCAATAAAAACCACCATTTGTTATTTTGAACTATACCAAAATTATAAAAATAGATTTCATAAAGTCAACATTGCCATATTTAGTTTATTAATGCATATAAAAGTCTCTATAGATCAAAATTATTAGCTTCAGAGTGTAGTGAGGCCAATATAGTTAAACACCTTGAGAAATAGCCACAAAAACCTATAACAAGGTAGTTTTGCCTGAAAATGGTTAAAAGCATCATCGTAATGATGCCATTTTTAAATTTCTACATTGTGAAACTTTATACTCCTAACCTGCTCAACTCACAGTTAGCCATTTTGTATCCTCTCGTTTTCAATTCATCAAGAATATCTGCTTGCTTACCTAGCTCCGATTTTAAGCTATATTTGTACTTAGAAAAAACCAATAGTAGCGTAGCTCATCTAAGTATACTTCAGAGAGTGTGTGATAAAAATCATCCAAAATTTTCAAACAATCTCTTGCATATAGATCAAACTCGTGGGAGCTATTTTTAGGGTTTTGTTTATCCAAGTGAACAAATCTTCCTACTTATTTTTAGGGGATGTAGTAGATTAGCCCTAAATTTCACACTATTTAATACTTTTTTGAACATCTGAGAGCATTTATTTTTTGTTCCTAAATAATAGTAAGCCGTACCTCAAAAACCGAATGTTAGATAGGTTGTGTTGAGGTACGGCCTATTATTAAATCAGTCTAGCTTTTATAACCAAAATCTGGAATATTGTTCCAGCGTTCTTTGAAATAATGAGCTGCCGCTTTTGGTTCACGGGTTCGGGTAAATAGTCCCTTTTTATTACCTTGTACACGGAAAATATCGTATTTGGTCTGGAAATCAGCAAAATTCCACACTTGTTCTCCAATAAAATATGTTAATTTATCAATGACTTGATGATTAGCCTTATAATATTCAAGTTGAAATTCTTCTGTAAAAGGGGTATTAAAGTCCATATCATGTAAGCCGGATATCGTATCCGCACCATACTCGGTAAACATGATCGGTTTATTTGGGAACAGTTCGTGCCAAAGCGCTAATTCTTCTTCCAATGCTTTTTGTGCTTGAGCTAGATCGGCGGTGTTAACATACCAACCGTAATAACGGTTTAGACAAATTACATCACTTAATTCCATTGCCAGATCCTTACCTGCCGGTGCAAGCATAATATTGACAAAACAGCATGGACGTTTTTGCGGATCACATTCTCTAGCGAGATCAAATAATGGTTTGAAATATTCGTATGCACCTTCTTCTGCAGTAGAGGGTTCATTAGCGATTGACCACATCACTACACAGGCATAATTTTTATCACGTTGAATAAGTTCTTTGATCACCTGCTGATGTGCTTTATCAGTAGAATATTTATGCCAAGTATTAATTTTTTTACTCGTTCCTTCGTTAATTAAGCTAACGCCGAAATTATGCATTAGTCCGACAGCGGTTGTTTCATCAATAACGACAAAACCTTCTCGATCTGCTAAACGCATCATTTCTTCCGAATAGGGATAATGCGAGGTTCTAAAAGAATTCGCGCCTTGCCATTTCATTAGATTGGTATCTAATATGTTTGCGGCATTATTTAGCCCTCTTCCATTGAAATGTGTATCTTCGTGGCGACCGTAGCCTTTGAAATAAAAAGGCTTGTCATTAATTAAAAATTGATTATTTTTGACTTCTACCGTTCGCATACCAAAGCTTTCGGTATAACAGTCAATCAATTCGTTATTTTGGTATAATAGGACTTGCATTTTATAAAGATAAGCATTAAGAGGTTGCCAGCGAATTACATTGTCGATAGTGAGTTGTTGTTCTGTTCCTCCGTTAGAACAAGCGACAATACAATCGCTTTCATCTATGATCCGTATTTCAATCTTATCCCAATCACCAGTTAGCGTAAGTTTTGTATTTACTTTCGCATAAGTCTGTTTGAGCTGATAAGTAATAATAATATCTTCAATATAATGTTGAGGTTTGGTCCAAATTTTTACTGGCCGATGAATACCTGCGTAATTGAAAAAATCAAAGTTTTCACTCATTTTTCTTATTATTTCGCCTTGCTCGTTTTGGTATTCTGAATAATTACCTACCGGTAATGTGGAGTTATTAAGAATATTATTGCCTTTTACTGTTACAGTATTTTTTCCAAATCCGACAATGGAGGTAATTTCAAATTCAAAAGGCGTAAAGCCACCTTGATGTTCGCCAACTTTGCATCCGTTAATCCATACTTCTGCAAAATGGGTAACGGCACCGAAACGGATAAAAATTCGCTCTTTCAACATTGCCTGGCTAACATAAAATTCAGTTTGATAGAAAAAATCACCTACATAGTTCTTATATTTGCTTAATATTAGTTGATCATTAAAAGATGCTGGTACAGCAATCGGTTGCCAGTTCGGCTGATCGGCAAATTTGAATTGCCATTCGCCGTTTAAATCTATTAACTGGCGAGTTTCCGTTGCGATGGGATATAACATATTTCCTCCTTATGGGGTATTTAGATAGTGTTAATATCGGCAGAAAAGTGCGGTCGATTTTTGCGATGTTTTACCGTTTTTGCACATTGCATCTCAATTAGCAAAACTAATACACGATGAATTATCGACCGCTTATTTGGTTAAGAATGTTATACTTTTTCTAAAGCAATGACGTTTTGATCTACGACGCTTTTAGAAAGTGGATACCAAAATTGCAAAATAACGAAAATGGCAATACAGGATATTGCCGGAACCAGAGTGGCCACGTTGTAAATAGCATTTAATGTTTCGGTGCTTTGTTGTGGTGCATTTGCCGTATAGCCGATTAAGCTTAGTGCTGCACCACCTAAACCGCCTGCTAAGGCTTGACCAACTTTGCGGGCAAAAGAATAAACCGCATAAATTGTTCCGTCTTCCCGTTTTTTGGTTTTAATATATTGGTGATCAATGATATCAGTAATGAATGCCCAAATAACAACCATGAAATAATTTAGTCCTAATAATGCAATCATCGCAATCGTTAAATAAATCCAAACATTGCTCACTCTCAAGAAAAACAGTAGTAGGTACATTATTCCGGTAGAAAGTAAGGCGATTGCCGCTGATTCTTTTTTACCAAATTTTTTTACTAGTGTCTGTGCAAAAGGGGCAGCAGCAAAGGTGGCGATGACGGGTAGCATTCCTCCAATCGAGAGAGCAAGTTTACTGTTGAAATAATCCACATATAAATACGGATTCATTGTACCGATCAGCAAATTGGCTAACAGTAAAATAATAGCAACTAAAATAAAAATAATGAGTGGTTTATTACCTGCCAAACTTCCAAAAATGGCTTTAACATCATCAAAACAAGCTGCTTGATTATGTTTTCTTCCTTGGTCTGCTGGTAATTGCACTCGTTCAATTGTATTTTTCCAACAATATTGATAAAGGAAAAAGGCTACTAACATAAAGATGCCCATAATGAGAGTGAACATTTCAGGGACAATTATTTGTTTACCATCTACTTCTGTATAAACCAAAAGGGGGACAAAGAAAGAAATAAACAAGACGGCGATATTTGCACCCACAGTTCTAAAGACTGATAACGAAGCGCGATCTTCTGGTTTTCCACTGATGACTGTCGCCATTGAACCGTAAGGAATATTAACTGCAGTATAGGCGAAACTTCCCCATAACAGATAAGTGATGATTACATAGGTCAATTTATAAGGATATGCCCAATCTTTGACGATATAAACAAACAATAAAAAGCCGCTTAAACAAACAAACGGTGCCGCTCGTTTGATTAGACCACGAAAGCGACCTTCGGCAAAGGGTTTAATCGTATCTACTATTCGTCCCATTCCGATGTCAGTGAAAGCGTCTAAAACCCTTGATACTAAAAACAATAAACCGACGACATAACCTTCAATTTCCAGTACATTGGTATAAAATAACATCAGGAAAAATGCGGACATAATAAAGCTGAAATCATTGGCTAAATCGCCTGCCATATAGGCGATTTTATCTTTTAATCCGAAAGGTGTGATGTTCATAATTGTCTCCTAAATATAACAGTCGTTTAAACCGCAATAGGCATCAACAGGGCTTATGCCTTTAAAATCAGAGCATCCGGTCATTTTTTTGATTAGCCACTCTATGGTGTCCGCTTTACTGTCATAAGCATTGATATAAGTTTTTACCTGAGGTACATCGGCAAGATGAAATGGGCATTGTACGGATATAAAAATAGTTGGGATTTCGTGTACATAGAATGGAATATCGGGCGTGCCTTTCGTAGCCTGCCATACGATACGTTGAACAGTACTCATATGAACATTGGCGACATTAATGATTAAATCATAACGGTTTACCAATTCTGAGATAGGGCGTTTTTGAGAATACTCATTACGAATGGTTTTAACTTGATCTTCGTCGGACATTTTGAGGATATTATCCATCGGAGAGTGGTAAATCTCAGTATTAAAACCAAGTGCGGTCAGTTTTTCTTGTAAAATATCAACCGCACTTTGCTGGCTGCCTGCGACCATTTTTCCGAATCCTCCGTCTACACCTTTTACATTAACTAGTAAAACTCGCGGATATTTTTGCGGACTAAGCGGGAAAATAGGTTGTTTATTTTTAACTAAGGTAATGGAATGGTCGGCTACTTCACTAAAAATTGCTTTATTTTCCGGTAAACCGATTCGAGCTAAGGCTTCTTCTTTCGGCGCTAATAATTCAGTTTTCGGTTTACGATGCAAACCTAATTTCGCTTTTAAGCCTAAAATTCGTAATAATGCGTCTTGTAAGCGCTCGTCGGTAATGGTGCCGTTGCGGTATCCTTCTAACATATAGCCGAAATCCTCATCAGGATCGTTGAAAAAGAGGAATAAATCACAGCCTGCAGCAATAGCAGTTGGTAGCATTTCGCTACGTTTCATTGCTGAAGTCATCGCAACCATATGGCTGGCATCGGTTACAATTACGCCGTTAAAATTTAATTTTCCTCTTAGTAAATCCGTTAAAATTGGCTTGGAAAGTGTTGCAGGTAAACAATCATTATCTTGTAAAGACGGATTAAAATGTTTTTCATAGGCAGGCAAATGAATATGTCCTGCCATAATTGAAGGTAAGTCAGCGTCGATTAACCCCTGATAAACCTTGCCAAAAGTTTTGTCCCATTGCTCACAAGAAAAGCTATTTACACTAAAGGATAAATGTTGATCTCGCTCATCGACTCCGTCTCCGGGGAAATGTTTTGCTGCTGGTGCAATGCCGCTTTCCTGAATACCTTTCATATAGGCTAATGCCATTTCTAGCACTAAATCCGGATCAGAACCAAAAGTGCGGTTAGAAATAATCGGATTTCTCCAGTTGTAATTAATATCTACAATTGGTGCAAAGCTCCAGTTACAACCTATAGCAGCGGCTTCAATACCGGCAACACGCCCCATTTGATAGGCATATTCAGGATTGGCTGTGGCCGCAATTTTGATTTGTACGCCTATTTCTGTACCGTCCGTACAAGCCCCGTTACCACCTGCTTCCGTATTTGCTGCAATTAATAGTGGAATTTTGCTATGTGTTTGTAAAATACGGTTTTGTTCATAGACTTCTTCAGCCTTAGCCGGGTTATAGCGTACGGCGCCAATATGATATTTATTTACAGTTTCTTTTAAATACTCTTCAGTTCGACTTGAACCCATATTGACGAAAAGTTGGCCTATTTTTTCTTCTATACTCATTTGGGCAATGGTTTCTTTTACCCAACGGATATCTTCTTCATTAAGATAAAACGGACGTTTAGTTAAATCCACTGACATGGTATGACTCCTTAAGAGGTGAGATGTTGTTGAAATTCAGTAATTAAATTCTGTTGATAATCAGTATCGAACTGTTGGTAAACCAATTTACCCAAGGCATTTAACACCAATCGATCCCAGCTTTGTTGTTCATTTCCACATAAAATAGGGAAAAACAGTACACCGGTCTCTTGAGCTGCCGTGAGATCTCCGGGCGAATCACCGACCATTAGAATTTGTTGCGGTATGTAACCTGCCTGCTTTAATTGATTTAAACAAAATGATTTGGAGCCTTGTTCCTGTCCGAACACAACATTGACAAAAGGCAAAAGCTCATGGCGTGTCCATTCATCTATAATCGCTTCATTATTAGCCGAGCTGACGACGGCAATATCGGCAAATTGTTTAATAATTGCGAGGGAACGCTTTACATTAGTGAAAGCCGCATCTTGATTGCGTAACATTTTTATCCCTCTGTTTACTTTTTCCGACCATTGCAGAGCAAGTTGTAAATCTTCGCTTTTGATTTGTTCAGTGATTGCAATTAAGGCTTGATTAGATAATTGTTCGGCAGAATTTACCCAATCTGTTAAAGCTTGAATATTTTTATCATAGCCATACTCTCTCAATGCTGCGATTAATCCTTTAAATCGGTTTATACCGCGAGTTTTGGAATACAAGTTGATTCGATTCCATATTTCAATAAAACGATGTTTATCTTGTAAACCGAACACCTCTGAGGCATAAGGGCCAAAACATTGATGATGTTTTAAATTCATGGTATCCATCGCACAGCCATCAGAATCAATACAGACGATAATCGAATGATTTTTCTGAAATTCCATCATAATTCTATTACTCCTCATTTATGTATGTTGATCACGATAAAGTTTTCAGTGGTATACATATTTCCAATATTCATTTCACTGACTTTCCGCATTCATTTTCGTTAAAGAATTGTCCTACTTTATCTCCTTTTTTCTATCTGGTATACCAAAATATATTAAATTTGTGATATGGTTCACAAATTTAATATTTTGGCGTTCCAAATGGTGGGCGGCTATACTAAAATAATTTTGTATTCATATAATCAATTTAATAGGAGTTAAGTATGGAACAGACATGGCGTTGGTACGGAGAAAATGATCCCGTTTCTCTCGATGATATTAAACAGGCTGGAGCGACAGGGATTGTTACTGCATTACACCACATTCCTAACGGACAGGTATGGGAAATAGAAGAAATTCAGAAACGTAAAGCGGTAATTGAAGCTAAAGGATTAGTTTGGTCGGTGGTTGAGAGTGTGCCTGTTCACGAAGAAATTAAAACACAAACCGGACAATTTGAACAATGGATTGCTAATTATCAGCAAACACTGCGTAATTTAGCACAATGTGGTATTGATACCGTTTGCTATAATTTTATGCCGGTTTTAGATTGGACGAGAACAGATTTGGAATATCAAATGGAGGACGGGTCAAAGGCATTAAGATTTGATCAAGTGGCATTTAGTGTATTTGAGTTATATATTTTACGTCGTCCAAATGCAGAGCTTTCATACAGTGATGCGGAAAAAGAAGCAGCAAAAACTTATTTTAATAATATGACGGAGGACGATAAGGCGAAATTAACCCGTAATATTATTGCAGGGTTGCCGGGTTCTGAGGAAGGATATACGTTACAGGAGTTTCAAGCGCAGCTTGATCGTTATAATGATATTTCTGTAGAGAAATTTCGCGAGCATTTAGCTTATTTTCTGAAAAAAATTATTCCTGTTGCACAGCAGGTAGGAATTAGAATGGCTGTACATCCGGATGATCCTCCGCGTCCAATTTTAGGTTTACCTCGAATTGTTTCTACTGTGGAAGATATGCAATGGTTTATCGATACGATTGATTTGCCCGCTAACGGCTTTACTATGTGTACTGGATCTTATGGGGTCAGAGCCGATAATGATTTAGTTGTAATGACAGAAAAATTTGCCAATAGAATTTACTTTGCACATCTTCGTTCGACGCAGAGAGAGCAGAACCCGCTCAGTTTCCATGAAGCGGACCACCTTGCTGGTAATGTGGATATGTTTGCCGTAGTGAAGGCTCTCTTAGTGGAGGAAACTCGGCGACAAGCTGTTGGAGAGGCGCGGCTCATACCGTTTCGTCCCGATCATGGACACCAGATGCTAGACGATTTACATAAGAAAACTAACCCCGGTTATTCCGCTATTGGGCGTTTACGTGGATTAGCCGAGCTGCGTGGACTAGAATTTGCGTTACGGCGGGTTTATTTCGATAAACAATAATACAAGCCAGAATATTCAGCGTTATAGGTATTTTTTAACGCTGAATATTTATTTAGCTGCTAGATTCCTACTGCGACGGGACTGGTATTAAACAGGTAGCCGTCGAATGCAGGATCATCAATATCAGATAATTCAAACAGGGTTTGTTTTACGTTTTCCAGGTGTTGCCACATCGCTTTACGAGCCATAGCCGGATCTTTACGCTGGATAGCGTTTAAAATGGTCTCGTGATCGATTAACCATTGCTGGCGGTATTCAAAATTGGAAATATGAGAATGTAATCCTTTCCACATTGGACTATTAAAACGAAAATCCCATAAGTTCTGTTGCATATTAATCAAAACTTCATTTTGGGTGATTTGTGCTAATGTGCAATGGAATAGCTGATCTTCCACATAATCGTCCAATCCCAGATTAAGTGTTTTTCGCTCTCTCTGTAGAATTTCGCGTAACAGTAAAATATCATTGCGTGTAGCTTGGATTGCAGCGAATTCAGCGATACCGCTTTCAAGTAACTGGCGAGCTTGTAGTAATTCAAAAGGGCCTATATCTTCGGAAAAAGTCGTTGTCGTTTTATGCCCGACTTCGGGTAAATTAATTACATAAACACCGGAACCTTTTTTTACTTCAACCAATCCTTCTAGCTCTAGCATAATGAGTGCTTCACGGATTACCGTACGACTCACACCGAAGCGTTCGGCAATATCTCGTTCCGGAGGCAGACGATCTCCGATTTTATATAATTGTGTAGTCAAATCTGCCCGTAATAATGCCCCTATTTTTTTATAAGATCTCAGTTGTTCATTATCTTCAGATTTCATAATGGTCCAATTAAATAGTAAGTGTTGATAGAGTTTAACATACCTCAAAATAACAAGAGAGAAATTTTATTTAAGCTAATTTATAAAATCCAATGACTCTATTTCTACGTTTGATGAGGTTATTCTGATTAAGTCGCGGAACATAGTGATTATATTTACTAGGGAGATAATCGTTTTTTGATCCATTGATTATTTTCTAAATAATAACAAATACGATCATGTAACCGACTTGGACGGCCTTGCCAGAATTCAATACATTCAGGTATAACTAGATAACCACCCCAATGAGGGGGACGGGGAACTTGAACCGGATGTTTAGCTGCAATGATCGCTGCTTTAGCGATTAAGGATGTATGGCTGGAAATGACCGCACTTTGTTCACTTGCCCAAGCACCGATTCGGCTAGTATAAGGCCGACTATTAAAATAATCATCTGATTGCTGTGCTGAAATTTTTTCAGCTTTACCTTCTATTCTGACTTGTCGTTCAAGTTCTGGCCAGAAGAACGTTAAGGCTACAGAAGGGTTTTGTGCTATCGCTTGCCCTTTTTTGCTATGATAGTTCGTAAAAAAAACAAAACCTTTATCGTTTACTTCTTTTAATAACACCAATCTGTTTTGTGGTTTACCGAAGGGATCAACTGTTGCCAAGTTAACCGCCGTTGGCTCGCAAACTTTGGCGTTGATTGCTTCATTCAACCATTTTTCAAATTGTTTTAACGGATTAGCATCGCAATGTTTTTGCGATAATGTTTGTTTACTATATTCCTCGCGAATATTGTGCAATTCCATATTTCCTCCAAATAAAAGCCCTTGTGGGAGGAAACAAGGGCTTTGGTTGAGAATAATGTTTCCTGATATTCAGGATAGAATGTTAATTACTTACCGTCAACACTTACACCATAGAATGCGTCATAACCAAATGGACTTTGGACATAGCCTTTTACGCGTTTACTTAGTGGTGCGAAGCCGACAGAATGGGCTACTGGAATCCAAGGCGCTTGCTCGTGAGCGATGACTTGTGCTTGTTTATAAAGCGCTGCTCGTGCGTTTTGGTCGGTTAATCCAATAGCTTGATTTAACAATGCATCAAATTCTGCATTTTTGAAGCGCGCCATATTACTATTGCCTGCATTTGAACTGCTTAATAGCGGAGAAAGGAAGTTATCTGGATCACCATTATCACCTGACCAACCAAAGATTCCAGCGGTGAGTTCACCAGCTTTTGCTCGTTTGACATAATCTGCCCATTCAAAAGTAACCGGATTGGCTTTTACGCCGATTTTGGCCCAATCTGCCATAATTAATTCCGCCATACGTTTTGGGTTAGGGTTAGAAGCGCGTACTACCGGTTGAATCCAGAAATCGGTTTCAAAGCCGTTCGTAAATCCTGCTTCGGCTAGTAGTTGTTTGGCTTTTTCCGGATCATAAGGGTAGGCCTGAATATCGTCGTTATAGCTCCAAATTGTTGGTGGTAATGGATTTTTTGCCGGCGTTCCACCGCCTTGATATACTGCATCAATAATAGCTTTTTTATCGACCGCATAGTTTAATGCTTGGCGAACTTTTTGATTGTTGAATGGCGCTTTTTCCGTATTAAATGCGATGTATGCAACATTCAGCCCTTTCTGTTCTAATAGTTGAACGTTCGGATCTTGTTTCATTTTTGGTAGATCCGCCACATTTGGGAATAAGACTAAATCACAGGAACCTGCTTGTAGTTTTGCATAACGAGTCGTAGCATCTGGCACAATACTGATAACTAGACGATCAAGTGGTGTTTTTCCTTTCCAATAATCTGGATTAGCGACGAATTGGACGGCTTGGTCAATTTTATAATCCACGAAAATGAAAGGACCGGTTCCTAAAGGTTTATTATCGATAGTTTCAGGTTTTCCTGCTTTTAACATTGCATTTGCATATTCAGCAGAATAAATAGAAATAAAATCCATCCCTAAACTTGCTAAAAACGTGGCATCTTTTTTATTTAATGTGATTTTCACCGTATTATCATCGATCTTTTCAACAGATTTTAATAAATCCGGGAATTTCATCGCTTTAAAATACGGATATGTCCCTTTTGATACATTATGGTAAGGATGGCTCGGATCTAGTTGACGCTGGAATGAAAAGATAACATCGTCAGCATTAAAATCACGAGTCGGACTAAATTCTTTATTACTGTGGAATTTTACCCCTTGGCGTAAATGAAAAGTATAAGTTAGTCCATCTTCACTAATTTCCCAGCTTTCCGCTAGACCCGGTTCAATGTCTGTAGAGCCTTTTTTGAATTCGACCAATCGGTTATAAACTTGCTGTGAACTTGCATTATAAGATGTGCCGTCCATTACTAAAGCCGGGCTAAAACTTTGCGGTCCTCGATGAGTGCAATAATAGAAGGTATTATCAATGGCGTTTGATGCATTATTAGATGTTGCGTTATTACTTTGATCACAAGCCGCTAGAAAAAGACTTGTTGCTGCAAGTGTTAGCGTTGTTTTTAATTTCATAAGTTTTCCTCTGAAGAAAGTTATCGGTAAAAGATATTATTAAAGTTTAGTTTTGCTAAATAAAAAAATATTCTTTGTTATAACCGATTTGTCTAATGTATTTTTTTTCGTAATTGGCTGCCGTCGCGCTTTCGTAGATAACTTAAGGTCCAGACTAAAAATATTGCAAAGATTGTCGAGGTTAAGAATGTCCAACTGAATGCTTGCGGCAAATTATTGTTTGATTCTTCTGCTAAAAATTGACGATAGCAACTGAGAATTATTGATGAAACTGCAATGCCGATACCAATCCCAACTTGTTGAACAATGCTTAACATAGTCGATCCTGCTCCTGCTTCGGATTGGGTTAAATCGGCAATAGTTAGTGTATTGACCGCAGTATAGATAATCGACATACAAGCACCATAGCACATTAGATTGAAAATTACTGCCCAAAGTGATGTTTCGACGCTCAAAAATGACATTGTTATGATAGATAATGCCATACAAAGTGCGGTCAAAATTAGAGTCGTTTTATAACCTAAGCGCTCCAGAATTTTTCCTACAATAGTTTTACATAGCACGGAAGTAAGAGCAATAGGAGCTAACATCCAACCTGATAATTCAGCACTATAACCAAAAACTAGCTGGAACATTAAGGGTAACAGAAACGGGATACCCGAACCAGATAAACGGATAAATAAATTGCTTAGTATTCCTAATCGGAATGTTCGGTGGCGAAATAAAGACAGCGGTAAGATAGCGTCATTATGGTGTTTTGCATAGCGATAATAGGCTCCTAATAGGCTTATACCCAAAATTAATGAGCCGGAGGTTAGCCAAGAATGACTTTGACTTTCTGATAATAAATCTAATCCTAATGTTAGTCCGACTAATCCGAGCGAAAATAATAGGAAACCTTCCCAATCTAATTTTTGTACATTACCTTTGGTATTCCGCATTACTTTTCCTGCAAATAAAATGCCGATACCACCAATTGGTAGATTAATCAAGAATATCCAATGCCAAGAGGCGTGGGTAACTAGCCAACCCCCTAAAATCGGTCCTAAAATAGGGCCGATTAAACCGGCGGTTGCCATTAAATTCCAAGCTTGTAAAAGTTGGTATTTAGGGACAGATTGAATAATAGCCAAACGGGCTACTGGCATCATTAATGCACCGCCCAGGCCTTGCAAAATACGAGATAATATTAAGGTTTCAAGAGAGGCTGATAATGCACAGGCGACTGAACCTAATACAAACAGGAATACGGCGTTGCGAAATACAGTAAGCGTTCCGAATTTATTTGCTAACCAAGCCGTAAGCGGAATGAAGAGTGCGACAGTGAGCGAGTAGCTAATAATCGCCATTTGCATTTCTAATGCAGACTCGTGTAAATCAGCGGCAATGCTAGGTAATGCGGTATTGAGAATAGTGGCATCAAGGCTTTGCATAAAGAGTGCCATTGCGGCAATCCAGGCTAATCCTCGATAGCTAAGGGTGTCTGTCATAAAATTAACTTATTTCTGACCGCTCTTTTGCCAGTCATTAATAAATCGGGCAATTTGCGGAATATTATTTAAATCTAAACGGGGAACACTTGTTTGACATTCATAATCCGTTGCTAAAGCAATTACGTTTTCATCTAGTTCAGGAAGAGATTTTAACATTCCTTGACGGTGTAATAGAATTTTTGTAATCGGTTCTTGCTTAAAACCTTCCACCAATACTAAGTCGGTTAAGTTCGGATCAAATTGATGGCGAAGGTAATCTAATGAAACCGGAGAAGGGGTTTCGCTCATTAGTGCCCAACGTTGCTCACTGACTATCATTACTTGTGCTGCGCCTGCTTGTGTCATTCGCCAACTGTCTTTTCCCGGCTTGTCGATATTGGCGTGATGATGACTATGCTTTATGACGGAGACTCGTAACTGGTATTCGGCCAGAATTGGCAATAATTTTTCTAATAATGTTGTCTTGCCACTTCCGCTATAGCCGGTAATGCCTAGAATCGGAACCATAAACAATTACATATGTTGGTGAAGGATTATCGCATTATACCAAAATCCCTTTCAAGATAAATGCTTCCAGCTATTTTGTATTTAATGTACGATTTTTAATAAAATCGGATGGAATTCTTTCTGTAAACTAAAATGCTTAGTGAATATTTTTATTACTACAAAAGAAAGTGCAGTAGAAAAAAAAATAAATCCTGTGCGTATCAGTTCGCTTTCGAACCAATAGCTAGTCAGAATTGTGGTAGATAATAGGGTAAAAAGAGGGATAATATACAATAATAGGGCAGAAAACAGCATAGATTTTTCTTCTATACCAATTTCAATAATTTGTCCGACTTTGAGTGGTGTAATACTTTCCAAGATAAAAATATGTTCGCTTGTTTTGCCGTTTAATTCGGATAAGGCAGAAGTACCGCAATGGTTTTTCGCCATACATTGTCCGCAAGCACTTTGTGAGCGGCATTTTACGGTGGCAACCCCGGACTGGTAAGAAACAACTTCGGCAAGCTCTTTTAACATTATTATCGTGCCTCATGATTCGGATAAATATCAAAGCGGTGATTTTTGGTTTTACGGCTAGTATGTGGTGTTTTCTGGGCTAGATATTCAGCATAATCCGGACGTTTTACCACTACACGTTTACGAGCCAATTTCAATGCAGGTTCCAGCAATAAATCGGCATCAAGGTCAGCGCCGACTAATTGCTGAAAAATACGCATTTCTTTTTTTACCAAAGCGGATTTTGGTTTGTGTGGATACATTGGATCAAGATAAACCACATCGGCAAAATCCGTTTCTGGGTTGAGTTGCTCAATGTGTGAAACTGGTAGCAATTGTAGGTTTTGCTTGATTGTTTGTCCAATTTCAGTATTTTGATAGGCTCTCATTAAGCCGTCCTGTAATAATAAAAATACAACTGGATGACGTTCCACTAGACGAACCTGGCAACCAATCGCTGCTAACACAAAAGCATCTCGTCCTAGCCCTGCGGTCGCATCAATTACAGAAGGTAACTGGTTGCCTTTAATTCCAATGGCTTTGGCGATAGCTTCTCCTCGTCCTCCGCCAAATTTTCGACGATGGGCTAGGGTGCCGTTGAGAAAATCCACATAGATTGCGCCAAGTTTTGGTTCGTCTAATTTTTGTAATTCTAGCCTATGTTCCGTTTGTATCAATGCCAGTGGGCTGTTTTCATTGTGAATAATACCTAATGGCTGGCAAAGTGCGGTTAATTTTTCCAGAGTATTGGAAATTAATCGAATACTTATCGTTTGATTAGCCATACGCCGGTTTCCATATGATCGGTATAAGGGAATTGATCAAATAATGCCGTTCTTTCAATACGATGGGTTTGGCATAGTGTTTGTAAGTTATCAATTAGGCTATACGGATTACAAGATATGTATAAAATTCGATCATAATTTTGCACTAATCTAACCGTGTCGCTATCTAATCCAGCCCTTGGTGGATCGACAAAAATTGTATTGCAATCGTAAGCAGTTAAATCGATACCTCTTAATCGATTAAATACTCGTACACCGTTTATTGCTTGGGTAAATTCTTCCGCTGACATTCGAATAATTTGTAAATTATCAATTTGGTTTGCTTGAATATTAAATTGGGCAGCAGTAACCGAAGATTTGGCTATTTCTGTCGCTAATACCTGACGAAAGTTTTGAGCGAGGGCAATAGAAAAATTACCGTTTCCACAGTAGAGTTCAAGTAAATCATTATAGCTGTTTCGGGTACATTCTATTGCCCATTCTAACATTTTTCTGTTTATTTCTGCATTTGGTTGGGTAAAGCTATTTTCCATTTGCCGATAAACGTAATTACGTCCATTAACGGTCAGAATTTCATCGACGAAATCTTGATCGAGACAAATTTTTTGTTTATTCGCTCTTCCGATAAGTTGGAGCTCAAAGCCTTGCTCGATTAATTGGTGTCTTAGTGTATTTGCTGCAGAGATCCATTGTTCATCTAGTTTTTTATGGTAAAGCAAACTGACAATTATTTTTCCACTTAGGGTACTTAGATAATCTATTTGAAATAATTTCTTTGCTAATATTTCTTGCTGTTTTATCAACGGTAGAATGGATGACATCATTTGGTTGATTAAACGGCTTGCAATAGGAAAATGATCGACTCGATAAGGTTTACGAGTTTGCGGATCGAACATTATGTGATAAAAATCTTCACCTTCGTGCCAAATTCGGAATTCTGCACGCATACGATAATGGCTAGTAGATGAGGGGAAAACCTCAAGCCGAGGAGGAGTGAATGGCTGCAAAAGTGCACTCAATTTTTCCTGCTTTTGAGTGAGTAAATACGCGTATTGATCGATTGGAAGTTGCATGAGAGCCTGAATGTCGAGAAGTGATATCAAAAATAGGGCGCAATCACAATGGGATCACGCCCGCAATATTTTGCGCTTATTCTGCGGTATATTCATCGACGTTGTCTGCGCTGACATCGCCGGATAGTGTATAAACCCGTTTAGTGGTATTAATATGAGAGCGGTATTTATTCCAGGTTTTTTCAAAAAACGTTTCTGCTGCACGTTCACCGCGACAAAAAGCGACAAAAGATTTTTCTTCTTCTGTTTCCGGTTTGCGTTCACCTAAATCTAACGCTTTGAATGCTTGCCCATATTGTTCAAGAACCTGAGATTCTTTAATTGTGTAATCACCATGGCGAGAAAAGCCGCGAGGGTAATTTTTATCATCAAAAAAACGACGTGTTGTGCTAAAGCTGGTTGCCATAATTTTCTCTCAAAATAGTACTAGTAAATAAATCGGCGGGCATTAAACCAATTTTTCCTTATTTTTGCAATAAACCTTTTACTGTTTCTGCGTAATTGCTAGCGAAATTGTTGAAATTTAATCCTTCTGGATTCACTCGATATTTTCCGTTAACATAAAAATCCGGTACACCGCGAACTTTAAATTGTTCTGCCGCTTTCACTTGTTTGGCCACCAATGCATTCACTGCAAAACTGGAGATACCTCCGTCGAACTGTTCCGCGGTTATGCTATTATCTAAAAAGATTTTACGAATATCTTCCATTGAATTTAATCTATTTTTTTGTGCTGCTTCAAATAATGGCATTTTTACTTTGTCTTCTACTCCAAGTGCAATGGCAAACGCCCAAGCCCGTGTTAAATTTTCAGATTGCCCGCCTAAGAAATTAACATGGTATTGCTTAAATACGGTACCTTCTGGTAAAACGCTTTTAACGGTTTGAGGGATTTTGTATTCTTGCTCAAAAGAATAACAATGAGGGCAGTAGAAAGAAAAGAACTCAACTACTTCCGATTGTGGTGAGGCCTGTTGGCTTACTTGAATGTATTGTTTTCCTTCTTCTAAATCGGCTGCAAAAATATTAACGGAAATTATTGTTCCTAATACAAGTAATAACTTTTTCATATTGTTTCCTTCTGTTTATTTAATAATTCCGCGAGCTTTTAGTAGTGCGGTTTTGAAGTCTTCTTCATAGTCTTTTTTTATGCCAGGAATCGGTTCAAACTTGTCGGCACCGTGCATTTTTAAATGGTAAATAATTACTTCATCGGTTAATTCGTTAAGTGGTTTATCAAATCCTGCTTCATCGGCGATTTGTTGCAAGATTTGTAATAGATTCAAATCGGCATCTTTAGACCAATAAGGCTGTAAAAGTTCCAATACTTCATTTAAACGTTTACATTTCATTGCTATTTCCCTCAATTTATGAAAAATAAGCCGAGATTTTACTTGAATCAGGCAAGGAATAAAATATGGTAATAACAATAAGTGCAGTTATTTTGGCGGGAGGATTGGGTAGACGAATGGGCGGTAAGGATAAAGGCTTGGTGCTGTGGAAAGGGAAACCACTATATCAACACATTGCTGATCGTTTACAGCATCAGCCGATCGATATAATGATTAATGCTAATCGTAATCAGGAAAAATATGCTCAAAGTGGATTCCCTGTCTTTGCTGATGAATTAGCCGGATTTCAAGGCCCCTTGAGTGGGATTTTGACTGGTTTAAAGTATGCAAAGACTGATTATGTATTATTTGTGCCATGTGATAGTCCGTGTTTTCCAGAAAACTTACTTGATAAGTTAAAAAATGCTTTGAAAAATGACCGCACTTTAGCCGCCTATGCTTGTGATTTACAGCGTTCACATCCTACTTTCTGTTTACTTTCAACTAAGTTGATTCAAAAGCTCAGTTATTATTTGCAATCCGGTGAGCGTAAGATGTTGCAATTTATGCAACAGTGCCAAGCTAGTCGAGTTATCTTTGATAAAGATGAAGGCGAATTTGTAAATTTTAATACATTGAATGAATTGGAAAAATGAACCTGTATGTAAATCCTCAATAAAGCAAGGATGAGCCAGTTGAATTATATTTGGAAGATATTAGTGAATAGAAGTTAGTTTAGCTAGTACTGATTTTTCTCTCAGACTTGCCCTCAGCGGCATAATTGTCGCATTTTTAAATAGATTTGTGAGGGCTATCGAAATTATCGGGTTAGAGAAATATTTTTTATTTTATCTGATGATTTGTAGTATTATTGAGCGCATTTTATGTGTTGATCGGGTTACTATTACAAGCTTGATCTTGGCTAGTACGATAAGTGCAACACTTTAGCAAAAATATCATTTTTAGTGTTTTATAGGAGAGATTATGGCAACAAGTTCCCGTTCTCCCTTGCCGTTATGGGCAGTTATTTTACCTGTTTCGGCATGGGTCATTTATTTTATTGGTGTAAAAGACAGTAC
Source organism: Rodentibacter caecimuris (assembly GCA_001998905.1). Classification (GTDB taxonomy): domain Bacteria; phylum Pseudomonadota; class Gammaproteobacteria; order Enterobacterales; family Pasteurellaceae; genus Rodentibacter_A; species Rodentibacter_A heylii_A. Next base: position 25,750 of record MLAA01000022.1, read on the forward strand.
GTTATTGCAAATATTAGGCGGTACATTATTAATCGGCAGCGTATTAGCGGCAGTACACCATGCTGAAGTTGTTGCACATAAAGTGGGCGAACCGTTCGGGACAATTATTTTAGCCTTGGCTATCACTATTATTGAAGTTGCGCTGATTGTTTCATTGATGATTGCTGGTGGAGATAATGCAGCCTATTTACCGCGAGATACTGTATTTGCAGCAATTATGTTGATTTTAAACGGTATTTTAGGTGGCTGCTTGCTGATAGGGGGATTGAAACATCACGAACAGTTTTTTAGTCAAAAGTCAGTGAGTACGGCATTAGTCAGTTTGATTTCTATTCTTGTGATTACAATGATTTTACCAAATTTCACAACAACAACTGATGGACCGACTTATTCCTCTAGTCAATTAGTTTTTGTTGCGTTAGCTGCATTGGTGCTTTATGGTGCCTTTATTATGGTACAAACTGTTCGTCATCGAGATTATTTCTTAGCTGATGATGATAATCCAAATCATCATGCTGAGCCTCCGTCAAATAAAATTGCACTGAGCAGTTTGATACTTTTAATCGTTTGCCTGGGAATTGTCGTGTTGTTGGCGAAGGCATTATCTCCAACAATTGAGCGTTTAGTTGTAGCTGCGGGAGCACCACTTTCTTTAGTCGGGGTAATTATTGCTGCCGTAGTTTTAATGCCGGAAGGTTGTGCTGCATTGACTGCGGCAAGCCGTAATCGTTTACAAACTAGCGTTAATTTGGCATTAGGATCTGCATTAGCTAGTATCGGATTAACTATTCCGTCCGTTGTCATTGTATGTTTAATATATGATATCAATATGGTGTTGGGATTAGATTGGAAATCAATGATTCTATTGGCATTATCTGCATTTGTAGTTATGGTTTCCCTTAATCACGGGCGTTCAAATATGCTTTACGGTATTGTATTGTTGGTTAATTTAGCTACTTATATATTTACCGTTATTGTTCCTTAGTTTTGTTAAGCGAGGTTAGTCCTCGCTTTTATTTTCAGTTAATATCTATCAATTAAATATTCTTCTAATTTATGTTGACATAGTGCTGGAAAAATACGCCGCTTCTTAACCACTCTTTTTACCAAAATATGACGCTAAAGTAAAATGCAGGTAAGCTTTTATTGTCGGTAATGCGTTATATGGCGCAGTTGACAATCCCTTGTGAAGGGATTAAAATTCGCCGTCTATTTCCATACGGGAAGTAGATTTTTTAAACAACATTCTTGATGAATAATATTTAACTGGAGCTTTTTTAATGGCAACTATCAACCAACTAGTACGCAAACCGCGTGTGAAAAAGGTTGTAAAAAGTAACGTTCCTGCATTAGAGGCTTGCCCGCAGAAACGTGGCGTGTGTACTCGTGTGTACACTACTACACCTAAAAAACCGAACTCAGCATTACGTAAAGTATGTCGTATTCGTTTAACTAACGGTTTTGAAGTAACTTCTTATATTGGCGGTGAAGGTCATAACCTTCAAGAGCACAGTGTTGTGCTGATCCGTGGCGGTCGTGTTAAAGACTTACCAGGTGTGCGTTATCACACTGTACGTGGCGCATTAGACTGTGCGGGCGTTAAAGATCGTAAACAAGGTCGTTCTAAATACGGCGTTAAACGTCCTAAGGCTTAATGGATCTCCGTTGAGTAAGGCCAAACGTCTAAATTAGTAAAAACTATTTAAACCATAAACTCCAGTCAAAGGCGGTTTTCCGCACCTAGATGAGTTTTGGGTATCCTGAAGATTAAATTACGGAGAAATTGCAATGCCACGTCGTCGTAGTATTGAACCTCGCAAGATTCTTCCAGATCCAAAATTCGGATCAGAATTACTTGCAAAATTTATTAATGTATTAATGGTAGATGGTAAAAAATCTATCGCAGAATCAATCGTTTATGGAGCATTAGAAACATTAGCTCAACGTACTGGTAAAGAGCCTTTAGAAGCATTTGAAATTGCTCTTGAGAATGTTCGCCCGACAGTTGAAGTAAAATCTCGCCGTGTCGGTGGTTCAACTTACCAAGTACCGGTTGAAGTTCGTCCAGTACGTCGCAATGCATTAGGTATGCGTTGGATTGTTGAAGCTGCACGTAAACGTGGTGATAAATCAATGGCTTTACGTTTAGCAAATGAATTATCCGATGCAACGGATAATAAAGGTGCAGCAGTGAAAAAACGTGAAGATGTTCATCGTATGGCTGAAGCTAATAAAGCGTTTGCTCATTACCGTTGGTAATCAGTTTGTTATAACGTTTTTCAGGCTTTATCTCATATATTTGTGATAAAGCCTTATCCATATTTAAAATATTTAATTCCAAGCAAGGAAATAATAATGGCTCGTACAACCCCTATTGAAAGATACCGTAATATCGGTATCAGTGCTCACATTGATGCTGGTAAAACAACGACTTCAGAGCGTATTTTGTTTTACACAGGTGTGAGTCACAAAATCGGTGAGGTGCACGATGGTGCAGCTACAATGGACTGGATGGAACAAGAACAAGAGCGTGGTATTACTATCACCTCCGCAGCAACTACTGCATTCTGGTCCGGTATGTCCCAACAATTCCCACAGCACCGTATCAATGTTATTGATACTCCAGGACACGTGGATTTTACGATTGAAGTAGAGCGCTCAATGCGTGTTCTTGATGGTGCAGTAATGGTTTACTGTGCAGTTGGTGGTGTTCAACCTCAATCAGAAACCGTATGGCGTCAAGCAAATAAATATAAAGTACCTCGTATTGCTTTTGTTAATAAAATGGACCGTACTGGTGCAAACTTCTTACGCGTAGTTGAACAAATTAAAAGTCGCTTAGGTGGTAACGCAGTTCCTCTGCAATTACCAATTGGTGCGGAAGATAGCTTCAAAGGTGTCGTTGATTTGATTAAAATGAAAGCAATCAACTGGAATGAAGCTGATCAAGGTATGACATTCACCTATGAAGAGGTTCCTGCAGAAATGTTGGAAGCTTGTGAAGAATGGCGTCAAAATCTAGTTGAAGCTGCGGCTGAATCTTCAGAAGAGTTAATGGAAAAATACCTTGGTGGTGAAGAATTAACAGAAGAGGAAGTTAAAGCTGGTTTACGTCAACGCGCTTTAGCTACTGAAATTATTTTAGTAACCTGTGGTTCTGCCTTTAAAAATAAAGGTGTTCAAGCGATGCTTGATGCTGTAATTGACTATTTACCTGCTCCAACAGATATTCCGGCAATTAAAGGTATTAATCCGGATGAAACTGAAGGTGAACGCCACGCAAGTGATGAAGAGCCGTTTTCTGCGTTAGCGTTTAAAATTGCAACTGATCCGTTCGTAGGTAACTTAACCTTCTTCCGTGTTTATTCTGGTGTGGTTGAATCTGGTGCGACGGTATTGAATTCTGTTAAAGACAAACGTGAGCGTTTTGGTCGTATCGTTCAAATGCACGCGAATAAACGTGAAGAAATTAAAGAAGTTCGCGCAGGTGATATTGCTGCAGCTATTGGTTTAAAAGATGTTGGTACTGGTGATACTTTATGTGCACAAGATGCACCAATTATCCTTGAGCGTATGGAATTCCCTGAGCCAGTAATTTCTGTTGCTGTTGAGCCAAAAACCAAAGCTGACCAAGAAAAAATGGGTCTGGCATTAGGTCGTCTTGCTCAAGAAGACCCATCATTCCGTGTGCATACTGATGAAGAATCTGGTGAAACTATCATTTCAGGTATGGGTGAATTACACTTAGATATCATTGTTGACCGTATGAAGCGTGAATTTAAAGTGGAAGCAAATATCGGTAAACCGCAAGTATCTTACCGTGAAACAATCCGCACTCGAGTTAATGATGTTGAAGGTAAACACGCTAAACAATCTGGTGGTCGTGGTCAATATGGTCATGTAGTTATCGACTTGTACCCATTGGATCCTGAAGGTCCAGGTTACGAATTTGTCAACGAAATTAAAGGTGGTGTTATTCCTGGTGAATACATTCCTGCGGTTGATAAAGGTATTCAAGAACAGCTTAAATCAGGTCCATTGGCAGGTTATCCAGTAGTTGATTTAGGGGTTCGTTTACACTTTGGTTCATACCATGATGTTGACTCTTCTGAATTGGCATTTAAACTTGCTGCCTCATTAGCATTTAAAGCGGCATTCTCAAAAGCCAACCCGGTATTACTTGAGCCTATTATGAAAGTGGAAGTTGAAACTCCACCGGATTATGTCGGTGATGTAATTGGGGACTTAAGCCGTCGTCGTGCGATGGTTAACGGTCAAGAAGCGAATGAATTTGTTGTAAAAATCAATGCTGAAGTACCACTTTCAGAGATGTTTGGTTATGCAACAGACCTTCGTTCACAAACTCAAGGTCGTGCTTCTTACTCTATGGAGCCGTTAAAATATGCAGAAGCGCCGAAAAATGTTGCTGAAGCAGTAATTGAAGCTCGTAAAAAATAATTTTTTGTAACAAACCGCTCTATGAGCTTAAGCTTATAGAGCCTTTTTTAGGAAACTGACAAATGTCTAAAGAAAAATTT
>MLAA01000023.1 GCA_001998905.1 Rodentibacter caecimuris
TCACACTCAGCACATTAGCCGATGCGATAGGTTCGACAATCGTCGGTGCCAATGGCAATAGTGCGGAGATATTGACGTCAGCCAGTCAGGGCGCGGAGATTGGGAAAAACGCAGTAGAGCATAACTTTGCTTTAGATATGGTGATGAATAATCCGGATGTAGATTGGATAGCCTAGTCAAAGAACTGGCGAAAGCAGAAAAAGAAGGTAAAGACACGAAACCGATTTTTGAAAAATATGCCAAGTTAAGCGAACGTAATCGCCAAGAAATGTGTGATGAATGCGGAAATAATCCGGTGTGTTATTTACCGCATATTCAACTGATGAATACATGTGATGAGGCGGCGTATGAGAATTTCTCGGGGTTAAGTAACGTCATACTTCAACGGTTTAAGTGATGAACTGAAAGCGAAGATGAGTGATTTTGTGGAGCAAGAAAACGCCAAAACGAGGGCGGAATTACCACAAAGTTTGCACTATGGAACCTTGGCTTTAGGTGAGGCAGAGGCTGTAGGGCTTGGAGGAATAGCCTTAAAAGACAAGCTACCGAAGCTTTCTTTTTCAAGCAAAGATAAAAATTATCCTAAGACAGGAATGGATAATCATCAACGAGGAAAAGTGGGGGATAGTGATTATCCTAGTGGAGCGGAAAATAATGAGACAGCGATCCCATTAAAGCAACAACTTTCAAATGAAATGTTGAAAGCCCAAGGAGTTAAGTTTGAGAATATCGATGTCATTGCCAAAGTTGATATTAATGGAAAAATTTATGTGGATACAAATCAACGAGCTAGATCGGATAAATTTGCAGACCCAAACAAACCAACACTAATTGCTGAAAATGTTGCACAAAAACCGCCATTACCAAATGGAAAACCTTATCCAAACTCAAATATGGAAAATTCTCATGCAGAAGTCGGTGCAATCCAACAAGCTTATGAGAGAGGTGGTACAAAGGGCAAAGACATGGTCATTCAAGTTCAAGGTAAGGATGTTTGTACCTACTGCCGTCAAGATATTGCCTTAGCGGCAGAGAAAGCAGGATTGAAATCTGTAACGATTCATGCAATAGATAAGGAAACTAAATTACCTAAAGTATATACATGGTCAGTCGGTCAAAAAGTAATAAAGGAAAAGAAAAATGGAAAATAGATTATTTTTTACTTGTGGTTTTCAAGGGGAAAATGATTGGATTGTTTTATCAAATAGACAATTAATGGTTGCTAAAGATAAAGAAAAGATGCTCGATATGTTGAACAAAATAAAAACAAAAGTGGGGGGGGCTAGGTTGGAAATAATACCAGAACCTGAGCTTGGTCCTTCTGAATTATCCGTTCAATATGATGGAGAAAAGTATTTATTTACTTTACTTGAATATGTAGGAGCTAATGGAGAAATGATTATTCGGGGAAAAGCTAACTTTAACGGAGAATGGAAGTTAGTAGAATTTCTATCTGATGGGGAATTATATCCACCAGATGCAATAACAACAGATTTTGAATTTATTAAGAAAGTTTTTTTAGAGTTTTTAGAAACAGGAAATGTTTCTTATGACTTAATGGATAGGATCTATTAAAGGATTTTATGTAAATAGAGTGAAGCGAATGTAATCGTCAAAAAATAATAGATGAATGTGGAAATAATCCTGTGTGTTATTTGCTGCATCTTCAAAACTAGAGATGAGGCATCCTATGAGAATTTTTCAGAGTTAAGATTAACTTCATACTTTAATGGTTTAAGTGATGAGCTGAAAGCGAAGATGAAAAATATTCATTTAACCACCGCCCAATCCCGTCTTGGACAAAGCGAAGCTAACCGTTTCCAAGGTATCAGCGAGGCGGTGATATCGGAGACGGAGCGTTTTGCGGGGTATAACCGAAAACTCAATAGCCAAAACGCTGATTCGGTGAGCCATCAATGGGCAATGATAGCGAGCCTAAATAAGAATCTTAATATCAATGCTGGTGGCGATTATCATCAAACGGCAGGGCAATTACTGTCGAAACAACAGCTTAATCTTCAAGCGGACAATATTTGACACGGCAATCAACCGCCAACGAGCGGATAGTCATCAAAGCGATTTAAAAATCGGTCAGTTTGCACGGGTCAGTTCACCGTTGATAGATTTGATTCAGACAGCGGAAAGTGCGGTCAAAAATAAAGGTGCTTCCGATAGAGTGAAAGCGGCGCAGGCGTTGGGTTTGGCGGCGAAAGGGTATACGGCCTATACGGAAGCGGCGACAGGGGCGCTTTAATTCGGGTGGAAAGTGGTTCGGGTTTCTCGCATAAACGGGAGACGACGGACTCAATGAATGAATTAAGTTTGGGTAACAGCGTGAATGCTAAGGCTATTCGACTCATGGCGAGAGAGGGGGATATCCGCGCGAAGCAGACGGATTTGAGTAGTCGGGATAGCGAGGGTAAACGGCAAGGGGACAGCCGAATTCAACTGATAGCCAATAAAAATATCCTGTTAGAATCAGGGCAAAGTTTAGGGACCTTTAAGGGTAAGCATGCGGGGTTTGAATCGGGTGTGGTTTTTGCGATTGGTGCGCAGACGGGCTTATATTTTTATGCACAAGCGGGGTTCACGCAAGGCAAGCAAGAAGAGCGTCATCTTACCCAACATCATATCCACAGAGTTGGAATTGGTTGTGATGTTGATATGCGTCTATTTTTTATTGGAAGTCATCTCAGCTTTGAGCAAAGCCGATGAGATGCCTAAAATAGTGGGTAGTAGGTCGGGAGAGATAAATAGTTGGTGGTAATCGGTCCAAAGTTGTAGTGTTTGCATAATATGATTCCTATAATACCGAAAATATCGTTAAAATTGACCGCTCTTTATAGACATTTTGCTGGTTTAGGTAGCCCTGCAAGTTTTGTTGCTTGTTTTGCTGGTCCGTCGGGAAATAGCTTTTGCAAGTATCGACTGTTACCTTTTTCCGCACCTAATTTTTCAGCCATCGCTTTTACTAACATACGGATAGCCGGTGATGTATTATATTCTTGATAGAAATTTCGTACGAAATAAATGACTTCCCAATGAGCATTGGTTAAAGTGAGATTTTCCCGCTCAGCGATAATGTTAGCAACTTCTTCATTCCATTGCGTAAGATCCAACAAATATCCGTTTGAGTCAGTTTCTATTTGAATATTATTGATTGTTAACATATAAAACTCCGTAAAAGTCCAGTATGACACCGAAAAATAGCAGGTTTTATTTACTTTAGCAAATTAAGGCTAATCGATTTTAGATAAATAGGATGACAAGTCGGGATAGCTGAATTGAAATCCTTGAACAAGTAAATTATGAGGGATTATAAATTGGCTATCTAGGACTATTTGTGCTCTTTCGCCTAAGATAAACTTTAATAAACATGTTGGAGCTGTGGTTAAATTGGGACGTTTTAATTTTTCTGCTAGAGTTTGACTAAATTTTGCATTAGTGATAGGTGATGGAGAGGTTAGGTTAATAATTCCGCGAGGCCTCTTTTTGAGTAAAAACTGGATTGCTGCAATGACATCTTCTAGTGCAATCCAACTCCAGTATTGATTACCTGTACCCAATTTTCCACCAAAACCAGCTTGATAAATCGGTAATATTTTTTTTAATGCGCCACCCTGTAGCGAAAGCACCATACCTGTTCGAATAATACAGGTGTGGGTATTAGCATGTAAGGCAGTTTCTTCCCAAGCCCGGCAAAGTTGTGAGGAGAAACTATTGTCAGCAATTTCTGAATCTTCAGTTAGTTTTTCATTAGGGCGATTACCGTAGATTCCTGTTGCGGAGGCGGATATAAAATAGGGGGATCGCTCGGTATTATTAATTAATTTAACTAATTGTGCGGTTAATCGGATTCGGCTTTCATAAAGTTTATATTTTTGTGAATCAGTCCAACGTTTAGTAAAGATTGGTTCACCAGCTAAATTAATGACGATGTCAAAGCTATCTAAGTTTTTGAGTTCGGAAAGTGCGGTCAAAAATTTAACCGTTTTAGGTAAACGCGCGGCTGCTTTTTGTGGTGAACGAGTCAGAATAGTTATGTCTGTGTGGGGTAGTAATTTTTCAACTAATGCTGAACCGATTAGTCCGGTTCCGCCGGTAATCAATATCTTCATCATAATGAGCTTTCAAATAAGACCTCAATATTGTGGATTAATTTTAGGATTGGCATTTCTGATGTTGGTGTAACGAAAATGGTATCGTCTCCAGCAATTGTACCCAGTATTCCTTCTGATTTTCCAATAGAGTCAAGTAGACGAGCGATGAGTTGGGCTGCTCCCGGGCTGGTTTTGATAACAATAACAAATTGGTTGTGATCGATGTCTAAAACCAAATTCTTTAACGGGCTACTAGTATTTGGTACGCTAAATTCGTTAGGTAAACAATAGACCGTTTCCATTTTCGTATTGCGTGTGCGGACTGCGCCGAATTTATTGAGCATTCGAGAAACTTTTGATTGGTTAATATTCGTAAAGCCTTGTTCTTTTAGGGCTTCAACAATTTCACTTTGCGAACCAAAGTGTTCTTGTGCCAATAATGCTTTAAATGCTTGAGTAAGGTTATCTGTCATTTTTGTAAAGTAAGAAAACAAACTTGCCTAAGCGTTGCATAAAAATTCATATTATGCAACTAAAATCTCATTAATAAGTTGATTGAAATCAGAAAGTTTGAGATAGATCTCATTATTGAGTTTCTATGTTTGTAATTACTTTATTAAGGATTTAAAATTTCTTCCGCTTTATTATCACTAACACTTATGGAGTACTTATGAAAGTTGCAGTATTAGGCGCGGCAGGCGGTATAGGCCAAGCATTGGCGTTATTATTGAAATTACAATTACCGGCAGGTTCGGAATTATCGCTTTATGATATTGCACCGGTAACACCGGGAGTTGCAGTTGATGTCAGTCATATTCCAACAGCGGTAGATGTCAAAGGATTCTCTGGTGAGGACCCGAGTGCAGCATTACAAGGTGCGGATGTAGTGCTAATTTCGGCCGGCGTTGCCCGTAAACCGGGAATGGATCGTTCCGATTTGTTTAATATTAATGCCGGGATTGTGCGCAATTTAGTTGAGAAAGTTGCTCAGGTTTGTCCTAAAGCTTGTATTGGTATCATTACTAACCCGGTTAATACAACGGTTGCTATTGCGGCGGAAGTATTAAAAAAAGCAGGTGTTTACGATAAACGCAAATTATTTGGTGTAACCACCTTAGATGTGCTTCGTTCGGAAACTTTTGTCGCAGAATTGAAAAATCTGAATGTTTCTCGTACTGCTGTACCGGTTATTGGTGGGCATTCTGGAGTAACAATTCTTCCATTACTTTCTCAGGTTCAATATGTGCAGTGGAATGATGATGAAATCGAACCTTTGACCAAACGTATTCAAAATGCAGGTACAGAAGTTGTAGAAGCTAAAGCTGGTGGTGGTTCGGCAACCTTATCAATGGCTCAAGCTGCAGCACGTTTTGCTCGTTCTTTAGTTAAAGCATTAAGTGGAGAAACTGTAGTTGAGTGTACTTATGTAGAAGGTGATGGTAAATATGCCCGTTTCTTCGCTCAGCCTGTGAGATTAGGCAGAGAAGGCGTTGAAGAAATTTTACCAATCGGAATTTTAAGCCAATTTGAGCAGAAAGCATTAGAAGATATGCTCCCAACGTTACGTGCTGATATTTCACTTGGTGAAAAGTTTATTAACGGATAATTTTATTTATAGAGGAAAGGAAGTAGACAACGTTTACTTCCTTTAATTATTTTTATTGAAATAATAATTTCTCATAAAAAGCGTGATTTATATCACAAAATTGAAAATATGTGTTTGCATCATACAATGATTTTACATATTCTTAGTTGTGCTAAAAACGAGTGCTATATGAAATAGCCGAATTCTATTTTGCTTTCCGAGTAGTGCCCTGCGGGGCACTTTTTTTATTTCAATCTTTATTTAAATGCAGTCTGAGCTGTTATCACCTAAGGTAATCTCTTTTATTAAATTTTCATTTGAATTGATTACAGCTTGAAAAATTTGAGAAATACGGAATAATGGCATCATTTTAGTCTTTTGAATCGTAAATTATGAAACCTATTTTTATTGTTCTCGGCACTATCTCATTAATTTTAGGGGGGATCGGTGTTTTCGTTCCTCTGTTACCCACCACGCCTTTTTTACTTTTAACGTTATTCTTTTTTGCGAAAGGTTCTGATCGATTACATCAGTGGTTTTTACAGACAGATTTATATAAAAATCATCTTAAATCTTTTGATGAAAGACGTTCGTTAACAAAAAAAACGAAAATATCCATTCTGGCTTTTGCTAGTGTAATGTTGCTAATTGGATTTTACTTTACCCCGAGTGTTGTTGGTCGAAGTATTATCGCAATATTAATTTTGGCGAAATATTGGTTTTTTATTTTTTGGATCAAAACGGAAAATGAGTAAACATTATTTAGGGCTAAAAAGTGCGGTTATTTTTTTAACTGTTTTTATCGCTTCCTGTGATAAGTCGCAAAATACACTTGATACACCAGAAAATAAGGTCTCCCAATTGGAGCTTTTGACGGAATCTCGTCGAACTAAGCTTGTTCGGGAAATCCAAGGGCAAATGATTCTTGATCCTTTAGCGGTAAAAACAGAAGAACAAGGTGCTATTGTACGGGATCTTTTTGAAGGATTAGTCATTTATGACAAAAAAGGTGATATTATTCCGGGAGTGGCTGAGCGCTGGGAAACTCAAGATAATAAAACGTGGCGTTTCTTCTTACGAGAAGATGCAAAATGGGCTAATGGAGAGAGCGTTACGGCGCAAGATTTTATTCTTTCATGGCAAAACTTGGCTGGCTCTAAAAGTCCGCTAAAATCTTATTTGGCATTTTTGAATTTAAAAAATGCTGTACCTGTACTAGAACATAAATTATCCGTCGAAAAATTGGGAGTTTCAGCTGAAAATGATCGGACCTTGCTGATTATTCTTGATAAGCCGACACCTTATTTGCCAGCTATGTTGGCACATATTAGTTTATTACCACAATATTTGCAGAATTCTGAACAGAAAGTTATTACTAATGGTGCTTATAGTTTGACTTCATATGATGAAAAGCACGTGCGTTTGAGTAAAAATCCTTTCTATTGGGAAAAATCTAAGGCTGGTTTTAGTCAAGTGGACTATATTCGACAGTCATCAACATTGGGGGAGATATCTGATTTAGCTATAAATCATCGGTTTACTAACTTACCTCAAAACGAAAATCCAAAATATTTGCCCAAACTTTGTACCTATTTTTACGAATTTAATTTGAATGATCCTACCTTTGCCAAAAGTGCGGTCAGAAAAGCCATTGGTTCTTTAATTTCTGTGAAAAATATTACTGAAAGTGAAGTGCCGAAAGGATTAGCGAGTACACAATTTTTACCTAAAAAAATGCAAGTAGAGCAAGAATCTGAATGGGTACCGATATTTGCAGAGCAATTGTTGGCTGAAAATGGGATTAATGAGCAACACCCGCTAAAACTAGTGTTAAGTTTTGATGATGAAGATTTACATCAACGTGTCGCAAATAGGATTCAGCGACAATTAGCTCAATCGGATATGTTACGAGTAACGGCAGAGTCTTTTCCATGGAGGCAGCTGCAAGAAAGGCATATAACAGGAGAGTTTCAATTAATTCGCTCCGGTTGGTGCGCTGATTTTAATGATCCTATGGCATTCTTTAGCTTGTTTTATAGTAAAAGCCCGGATAACAAGACCGGCTATTATAACGCAGATTTCGATCGTCTATTTGAACGAGCTTTGCAAACATTATTAGAAAAAGAGAGGTCGGAAATTTTCTTAAAATTACAACAACATGTTCAGCAGGAGCATTTAGTCATACCTATTTTTCAATATAGAACTCCAATATGGGTGGAAGCGACATTAATGGGAATTGATGGTCAAAATGCAAGTGGAGTAGTGTACAGTAAAGACTTATGGCGTAAAGTTCAGGATTAGATTCGCCTATTTGATAAGAAGTTTTAGAAAATATCTGTAGTTATTTTTACAAAAAATAACCCGTTTCAAAGGTTATTCTGTATTCTTACACTGACCATAGCGTTGAAAATAGCCGTAAAGTTGAGGAAGTAAGTGAGCAATTAAAATAAGTTGTTGAAACGGAATAATAAAATCCGTATCAGTTTTGCTTTCATTGTATTCTTGTTGCACATCTTTCAGATGTTGCTCGATGTTTTCTTGTAATTTAGCAAAAATTTCTGGAGTGAGTTTTTGTAGATTCTCTAACATATAGATAATTTTTTTCGCAATTGGGTAAAAACCGGCAAGAAATTGGGTTGTTTGTTGTAGTTTAGCCATTTTATTACGGTATGCCCCTAATGCTGAAATATAGCTTAGTAGAGAATAATTCATTTTTAGTAGATCAAAACCTTGTTGCAGATGGGCTCGATATTTCTTCGGTTCATTATTCATATTGGATAAGGTTGTACTTAAAGCGGCGCTGTATTCATGGGCATTACGACGGGCAATCCGATATTTAAGATCATCACTTTTACCAAATTGAAGCTGACTGATAATGTGTAGCAGGTAAGTTGCGTTGTTTTGAATCGCTTGTCGGCTAACTTTACTAAGCTGTAAATATTTCCAATCCGGCCATAAATAAGAAACAGCAAACCAAGCAATTGCAGTACCTGTAACGGTGTCAAATAAGCGAGGTAATAATGCTTCTTGCGTGCTAAAACCCATTATATCAAAGCTGATTAATACTTGCAGAGTAATGAAGAAGGTAGAAAAGCTGTAATTATTACTGCGAAAGAAGAAAAATAAGGTGCTGGTTAATACTAATAAGCCGAGTTTCATTTCTAGTGTCGGGTTCAGATGAGGAAGTAGCGATCCGACAATAACCCCGAGTATGGTTCCGATAATACGTTGTTGTAAACGAATTTTTGTTGCGGAATAATTGGGCTGACAAACAAAAATAGCGGTAATTAAGATCCAATAGCCTTTGTCGATTTGAAAGAATTCAACAATGGAGCAACATAGGAAAACTACAATAGACAGCCTTACTGCATGGCGGAAAAGCTGAGACTCAAAGGTAAAGTGGCTAATAAGTGTGGAAATAATATTTTTTAAGCCGGTAACCTGTTCATTCTGAATTTGGGCATTTTGTTTATTCGTCTCAGATTCTTGTTCCAGTTGTCGTAGTTGCCAATCTGTATTTTGTAAATGATCAATAAGTGTTTGAATCGCTAGTAGATCATCTTGTTTATGTTGGCGAGATTGACTATATAACTCAAAAGATTGAATTGTACCGGTTAATGCTTTTTCCAAGCGCGGATTATAGTGATAATCTGTATTTTGAGTCAGACTTTTAGCCACATTTTGGCAAGCTAAAGCTTGCAATTCTAATAACCGTTGAATACGAAAAATCAGATCAGTGTTTTTTAATTGCTCTGCGATGTGTTGGTAATCAAAATTAGTTGAGTTTGTCCGTTCATGAATATCCTGAGCCGTAAAGTAATAGCGGATCATTTTGGCTGTGCGAGGATGACGATGTTGTCCTCTAATTCGATAAAATAAGGTGGTTCTTGCCATATTAAATGCATTGATTACATTCGCATTTTTCATAGCAAAGTTAATGTGTTTCCCCTCTATTTCATCAATTTCATCCGGATCAAAAAATAAAGCTTTTGAGTCTAAATATTCACCAAGAGCACTGAATGCTTTTGCTACATTTTCTTGTACTGGACGGTTTGGAAAAAAAAGGTAAACGATAATTGTAATAATACTATAAAGTAACGTACCCAGCAGAATCATAATTGGGTTTATATACCAAATATTGTCAGGTTGGTAAGTTAAGGTCGTGTAAACTGCGACAATGAGGGTTCCGAATGCAATTGTACTATAACGCTGTCCTACTGCTCCGATAATTGTAAAAATGAAGGTTAATCCTGTCATTAATAGGATATAGCCCACAGGTTTACCAATATTTAGCTGGACAATAAAAGTAGATACAGAAAAAGCAATTAATGTATAAAAAATATTTTTTAATCTTCCGGTTAATCGGTTATCTAAATCAACTAGCCCTCCTGCAATAATACCTAATATGAGAGGCATGGTTTGTGTAGAGATATTAAGAAGCCAAACGCTAAATGCTGCAATGTTGACGGCAATAAAAATTGGAATTGCCGCAATAACTTTTGCGTTTAGCCAAGTATTCATAATTTTTCCTTAAAAATATTAAGATAAAAAAGAGAAAAAGTGAGTATTACACTCACTTTTATAAAACTATTTTTGTTTTTTTGCCCAGTTTAGAAAGCGAACTTGAGTTTCCTTATCTGCTTGCTGGAACCAATATTGGAGCTGTTGTTCTGCAACATTTGCACCTTGTACTGTTATTTTCGCTTTAGTCGCTTTCTCGGTTGCTGTATTCATCGTATTTGGTGTAGTACGCATAGTGGTTGTAAATGCAGGTACGGCAGCAACGGCATCGGAAGCATTATATTCGGCTAAATCGGACATCACATTGGCACTAGGAAATAAGCCTTCTTGTTTAAGCACATCAAATTTTGCTGGAATATCTTGACCAGAGAGTGTTTTTACTGAAATTACAGGCATTTTTTGAAACTTATCTGCTTGGCTTTGGGTTCGGAGTTTAGGTGCGGAGATAATAATATCTTCTTTTGAACCTTGGAATGTAACAATTAAAGGGCTGGATTCAAATAAATATTGGTTCGAGGCGCGTCCTACAAGTTCGCTAACACGGATTACAGCTTGGTGTGTTGCGTTGTCATTTGTATTGAAGGAATGTTTTTCCTTTGACAATAGTTTTCCAACCTTTTGCCCATCAATTGCTATAATATCAACGTTTGTCGACGTGGTTACCATCCCGGCAAAACTGCTTGTGCCGATAAGTAATGCTGTTAAACCTAAGGTAAGCGTGCGTAATTTCATAATTACTCCTTTGATTGTTAGATAACTAAACGATAGTATTGATATGCGATGATAAAATGGAAGTGCGGTCAAAATTAATGTCATTTTTATGGTAGATTGCACCGAAAGACATACTTTATTCGCTTTTATCAGGACATAAACACCATTAATTCTAAAAGACTTTTAATTAATTACAAAGAAAATAATGCAATGATGAAAAAATTTATTATTTATGGACGAGTACAAGGCGTGGGTTTTCGATTTTTTACTTATCGAGAGGCATTAAAGTTAGGTATCCGGGGAACAGTAAAAAATTGTTTGGACGGTAGTGTAGAGGTAATTGCTGAGGGGTCGGAAGTGCAGCTAGATGCATTTTATCAGTGGTTGAAAATAGGCCCGAGGAGTGCAAAGGTGGAAAAGGTCATTATACGAGATTGCTCATCCTTAAATTTTGAGGAATTTTCGATTCTTCGTTAGTTTGTTCAAAAGTTGCTAAAGAAATTTTTTTTTGTAAAATGCGGCAATTTTTTGAGAGAGAAGTTATGAGAAATAAAGTTAGAAATTATTTACAGGCATTACAAGAGACGATGCAACAGGTCGGTCTGTGGCAGGAAATACCACCGGAACAAAGTGCTTTTATGAGTCAAGAACCTTTTGCGCTAGATACAATGTCTGCGGAGGAATGGTTACAATGGATTTTTATTCCGAGGATGCTGGCATTATTAGATTCAGGCGCTGATCTACCAAGTCAAATAGCAATATCTCCTTATATTGAAGAAGCTTTAAAAGAATTTTGCGAGCTGGAAACCTTACTAATGGTGCTGAGAAAAATTGAAGATTTATTGCAGACTCAAGTATGTTAGAAATTCTATATCAAGATGATTATTTAATTGCAGTGAATAAGCCTGCCGGGATGTTGGTTCATCGTAGTTGGTTAGATACGAATGAAACGATCTTTGTTATGCAAATGCTGCGTGATCAAATCGGAAGGTATGTTTTTCCTATTCATCGTTTAGATAGACCAACTTCCGGGGTTTTGCTATTTGCACTAAGTAGTCAGGTAGCAAATTTAATGTGTAGTCAATTTGAATTGCATACAGTACGAAAAAGTTATTTGGCCGTAGTGAGAGGTTACATTCAAGGAGAAGGGGTAATTGATTATCCGTTGAAAATTCAATCGGATAAAATAGCGGATAAATTTTCCCAACAAGGTAAGCCTCCGCAGGAGGCGAGTACTTATTATCAATCATTAAAAATGATAGAAATGCCGTATCCAGCAGGAAGATATCAGACTGCGCGATATTCTTTATTGAGATTAATTCCAAAAACTGGGAGAAAACATCAGCTACGTCGCCATTTAAAACATATTTTTCACCCTATTTTAGGGGATACTCAGTATGGAGACTTACACCAAAATAGAGCATTAACAACATATACTGGTTGTAAACGTTTATTTCTACATTCGGAGACGTTGCAATTTGTTCATCCGATAACCACTCTTGATGTTCATATTCGTGCGCCGTTAGATATTGAATGGCAGCATTTATTTCATCATTTTGGTTGGCAATAGTTGTTTTCTAGACTAAAAAGTGATTGAAATGAATAATATAAAAAACATACCTGATCCAAGTAAGGTAAGTAATAAATACTGACTTGGAGAAATTATTATCAAAAATATAATTTAAGTAGCCTCATAGGAATTTCCTAACTAACAAAAGCGGTATAACGTAGAGTATAGAGAAAAGTGTCAGCTAAAATAAAGGCTAAATTAACAGTTGAACTATTACGATCATAATATCGGCAAAAAGGTGTGAACAGAAATAGTATAAGGCTTCACTTTGTCAAGCTAATTACTATTATTCGGGAAGTTAAAATTGGCCGACAAATAAGCAATAATACAGTGGCTGGGGGGGGGACGGTATAAACTCAGTGCTAAATTCGTATTAAATCTTAAAACAGAAGAATTAAAAATTTTGTGATCTGCGTAGCATTTTTGAATTTTATCAGTTGCATAAAATTTTTAATTCATTGAATATACTTGCCGATTTAATGAAGACGATAAGGCGATATGCCTATCGGAATTAAGATAGTAAATAATATCCGGAGATTTTTATGGAAATTGGTGTTGTAAAATGGTTTAACAATGCAAAAGGATTTGGTTTTATTTCGGCAGAAGGAATTGAGGCCGATATTTTTGCACATTATTCTGTTATTGAAATGGATGGTTACCGTTCATTAAAAGCGGGTCAAAAAGTTCAATTTGAAGTGATTCATGGTGATAAAGGATCTCATGCAACAAAAATTATTCCGGTAACGGACAAATAAGGAATTACTTAGCTATATTTTCTATTTAGTTAATAATAAGAACAAAAGACAAGGGGTTGCAGCCTTGTCTTTTTATTTTTCTAAGTTGTTATAAATTTATTTCAATAAATTTTGTAAGCCCGCTTTCATTACGGACATTTGGTTTTCGTAAACTACTTTGCTTTCTCGTTCATCAATCATATAATTAATCGTTTCGGAGAGCGTCATATTCATTTTTCGGGAATATTTTGATAGACGCAGCCAGACCGCATATTCCAAATCAATTGATTTCTTCTTAGTGGATTGTTTTTCGGCATTAAAAAAACGTTTACGCCTTGCTCTGATAGCTTGATCTAATTTTACTGGTAATGCTAAAGAAAGGTGTTGATTAATCCATTCTTCAATTTTTTCTGGATAATGTTGGCTTTCTAATAGTTGTTTTACTTTATCTTCCTGTAAACTTTTTTCCGTGTAACGTGTAATATTTTCGCCGTCTCGATATTTTCTGATGAGATAAAGCCATTTCCAATTTGCTTCTTGATTTGTCAATTTTTGGTATTTCATAATATTTTCGTGACGATGTAACCATGACTGATATAACTATACGCTTTCCCCCCGTTTTTTAAAAGGAGTTTTTTATGACTAAGATTAAATATGATAGGTATATTATCAGGAATAAAATTTACGGAGAAATCAATTTTCCGTATTTTTATTATTGTCATTCCTTGCAGATATTGCAATAATGCCGCCAATTTTATTAACTAGAGATCCCTTGTGATATTGTCTTCCCTTTCAGATAAAGCGTTAAATTGGCAAAATTTACAACCCCAATTAGAACTGGTAAAAATCCCTGATGAGCCTTTTGATTTTTGGACTTTACAGCCTGCTGCGGCTCAAGGAATGAAAGTTTTCATGCAAAATGTTGCTCGTTCCTTGCTTATACTTAAAGTTGATGAAAAAGAGGCTCATACTCCTTTGATTAGCGAGTTTATTACTCGTTATCAAACTAAAGAGCGGTCGGTTTTTGGCGTGAATTATATTATAGAGCAGGGAGATTCTTTTTCTTTCCCGCAAGTCAACATTGAATCAGCACAATCCTGTGAGGATAATTTCGCAGCTCAAGGCAAAGTGCTTAGTGCACTTTATTACGATCAATTTCAATTATTCGGAAGTGTTCAATTTCATCCTAATTCCAAAGATATTCGGTTAAACCCTGGTTTAATTCATCAGGCGAATGGTGGAGTACTTATTTTGAATGCAAGTCACTTAGTTACTCACAGTGATATATGGCAACGTTTGAAACATATTTTACAAAGTCGTATTTTTGATTGGTATTCTACACATCCTTTTAAACCTCTACCTTGTGAAATTCCTGGTTATATGCTTGAACTCAAAGTTATTTTACTTGCGAATAGAGAAGAGTTAGCTATGTTGGGGGAACTGGAGCCGGAGCTTTATAGTTTTGCCGATTATGCGGAAGTACAGAACTATGTTTCAATTTCTACACAAGTCGAGCAGCTCCGTTGGATGCAATACATTCGGCAAATTGCCGCTCAACATAAATTACAGTTGGATCATTCAGCATTAAACAAACTGTACCAACTGCTGGTTCGTGAGAGCGAAGATCGGTTTATGATTAGTATTTCAGCGCTTCAGTTAGTAACAATATTGCAATCCGCAGCGACCTTAACACATAAAACTAAATTAAGTGCGGTCGATTTTGATCAAGTTTTTCGACAAAAACAGCAGCAACGAGGGTATCTACGGGAACGGGCTTATGCTGATATTTTAAATGAACAAATTTATGTTGCTACGGAAGGAGAGGTTGTCGGACAAATAAACGGGTTATCAGTCATTGAATATCCGGGAACTCCCATTATTTATGGCGAACCTTCGAGAATTAGTTGTATCGTACAATTTGGTGAAGGTGAAGTGGTGGATCTTGAGCGAAAAAATGAACTGGCAGGTAATATTCATAGTAAAGGAATGATGATTGCAGAAGCTTGTTTAGCTAATGTATTAGATTTGCCATCCCAGTTGCCTTTTTCTGCTACTTTAGTTTTTGAACAATCTTATGGCGAAATTGATGGAGATAGTGCTTCATTAGCAGGTTTTTGTGTTCTTGTTAGTGCATTAGCCGATTTACCGTTACCACAGAATATTGCTGTAACTGGAACAATCGATCAATTTGGTTTGGTACATACGGTCGGTGGTGTGAATGATAAAATCGAAGGCTTTTTTGCAATTTGTCAACAGCGCGGTTTAACTGGAAAACAAGGCGTAGTTATACCGACTTCAACCATTCAGCAGCTGAGTTTGTCTGAGGATGTGGTAAATGCAGTGAAAAATGAGCAATTCTTTATTTTTCCGGTGGAAGATGTATTTCAAACTTGTGAACTTTTATTTAATCGAGAACTGGTCGAAGAAAATAAATCTTATAGTGATAGCGATGAGCCCCTTTCCCGTTTAATTCAACGTAGGATTACAGTAAATTCGGAAGCCCCTAAAAAAGGTTTTTTTAATTTTTTTCGATAAAACTCAACTGATCCGATTAGTTAAGCGTACAAGTGTTAGTTGTTTTTGTTTTGCTTGATTATTGCTAGAATGGCGAAACAAAAGGAAAACTACTATCAATTAAGAAATAAAGGATTAAAAATGAGTAACACTTGTTCACAGAATAAAAAAGCCAGTTATAATTATGACGAACTTTTAGCATCTAGTCGCGGAGAACTTTTTGGTGCAGAAGGCCCTCAATTACCGGCACCTTCAATGTTGATGATGGATCGTATTGTTGAAATGAAAGAAGAAGGCGGCACTTTTTCAAAGGGGTATATTGAAGCTGAATTGGATATTAATCCCGAATTGCCTTTTTTTAGTTGTCATTTTTTAGGTGATCCAGTAATGCCGGGGTGTTTAGGTTTAGATGCTATGTGGCAATTAGTGGGTTTTTATCTAGGCTGGATTGGCGGAAAAGGTAAAGGGCGCGCATTGGGCGTTGGAGAAGTTAAATTTACTGGACAAGTTTTACCGACCGCGAAAAAGGTGATTTATCGTATTAATATGAAACGTGTGATTAACCGTAAATTGGTTATGGGAATGGCTGACGGGGAAGTCGAAGTGGATGGACGGGTCATTTATACGGCAACGGATTTAAAAGTTGGCTTATTTCAAGACACTTCAACTTTTTAAACGCGCGCTCTTTCTTGTGAAAAAGTGAAATCAATTTGTAGAAGAAACAATACTCTTCTACAAATTATCTTGTTCCAAAGTGGAATTACTCTTCATCTGTAATATCTAAAAATATAGCATTCAATGTCTTCCCTAAATCTTGTGGAGTAAGCTCCACACTAAGCCCTCGTTTTCCTCCTGAAATAAAGATTGTTTTAAAATCAAGTGCGGTTAGGTTTATCACCGTTTTTAATGTTTTCTTCTGACCTAACGGACTGATTCCTCCAATCAAATATCCTGAACTTTTCTGAGCTGCTTCTTTATCAGCCATCTCTACTTTTTTTACTGCTAGGGCTTTTGCCGCTTTCTTTAAATTTAACATATTCGCTGTGGGTAAAACGAAACAAGCTAGCTTTTTTTGATCACCATTTTCAGAAACTAATAGGGTTTTAAAGGAGCGGCTTGGTTCGATTCCTAATTTTTCGGCAGCTTCATCACCAAAATGAGTATTACTTGGATCGTGTTGATAACTGTGTAAAACGAATGGAATATTATGTTTTTTTAATAAATCTATAGCCGGTGTCATTGTATTTCCTCATTTTTTTTCAGTACAATACTACGTTTATTTTATAGCGGAGAGAAAAATGGATGCAACCTCAAATATTGCTACTAATGTAGCTATTGCTGCGGAATTTGAATTATGTGAAAAAATCCTTGAAATGTTGAAAAAAAGTGCGGTCGAAATCGGTGGTGTTTCTATTGTTGAAATTTATCCTTTTGATGAAGAACAAGGGTTGCGTTTCCAGAACAAAACAGTGCAACAACTTTCTCCTGATGAGATCGATTGGTCGGTATTTAATTACGTCTTTTTTGCAGGTGATCTCTCAACTGCCTCCTATTTAGCCAAAGCTGCGGAGGCTGGCTGCGTGGTTATTGATGTTAAAGGTATATGCGCAAGTTTGTCTGATGTACCGATAGTTATCCCCTCAATTAATGAAGAGTCCTTAATTGAGTTACGTCAACGTAATATCGTAAGTTTGCCAGATGTACAGGTGAGTCAATTAGCCTTATCGATTTTTCCCTTCTTACAATATAGCGAAATTCAGCGACTTTTTGTTACTTCTTTATTACCGGTATCTTATACAGGGAATGAAAATGTTGGCAAACTAGCAGGGCAAACTGCACGTTTACTTAATGGTATTCCGCTGGAAGGAAGTGAACAACGTTTTGCTTTTGATGTATTTCCACAACAAATTTCGCATTTAAGCCTACAATTTAGGAAAATTTTCCCACAGATTAATGAAGTGGTTTTTCATCAAATTCAAGTACCGGTTTTTTATG
This sequence comes from Rodentibacter caecimuris, assembly GCA_001998905.1. Classification (GTDB taxonomy): domain Bacteria; phylum Pseudomonadota; class Gammaproteobacteria; order Enterobacterales; family Pasteurellaceae; genus Rodentibacter_A; species Rodentibacter_A heylii_A. Next base: position 17,731 of record MLAA01000023.1, read on the forward strand.
GCTTAGCGCAAAAAGTAAGTTTATTTTCCGAGTATGAATGGCATTATGAACCTCAAAATTCTCTGTGGTTACAAGTTCATTCCGAATTAATTACGCCAGTACTTAACGGTGAGAATGAAAATGGGCAGGAAAATATCAGTTTGCATTTAACTAACTTTAGTTTAACAGAGAGTGGAAATGGTGCGGAATTTTGGACAGTAGCCGATGATCAACGTTTCAGTTTGGCATTTTTGTCGGTAAAACTCTTTGAATCGATTTATCAACAAGGATATTAAAATATGCAAAATCAATCTTTCTTACAACGCTTTTTCAAACTAAAAGAAAAAGGAAGTAATCCTAAGACAGAAATTATTGCCGGGATTACAACATTTTTTACTATGGTTTACATCGTTTTTGTCAATCCATTGGTGTTGGGGGATGCCGGAATGGATAAACAAGTCGTATTCGTTACTACTTGTTTGATTGCTGGATTCGGTACGATTGCGATGGGTTTATTCAGTAATTTACCGATAGCTCTAGCACCAGCAATGGGATTAAATGCTTTTTTTGCCTATGTCGTCGTCGGTAAACTAGGCTATTCTTGGGAAGTCGGAATGGGCGCAATTTTTTGGGGCTCTGTAGGATTATTATTGTTAACGTTATTCCAAATTCGTTATTGGTTAATGGCATCCATTCCTCTTGGTTTACGCGTAGGAATTGGCGCGGGGATCGGATTTTTTATTGCCTTGATTGGTTTTAAAAACATGGGGATTGTCGTATCTAATCCTGCTACTTTAGTTACCTTAGGTGATTTACATGATCTAAAAGTATTATTCGGAATATTAGGTTTTTTCATTATTGTTGTATTAGCAGCAAGGAATATTTATTCTGGCGTGTTGGTCTCTATTGCAGTGGTTACCGGTTTAGCACTTTGTTTTGATGATGCTGTTAGTTTTCAGGGTATTATTTCTATGCCGCCAAGCCTTGGTACAGTAGTTGGTAAAGTAGATCTACCCGGAGCATTGGATACTGCATTATTAGGGATTATTTTCTCATTTTTATTAGTCAATTTATTTGATTCCTCAGGTACATTACTTGGCGTAACAGATAAAGCTGGTTTTAGTGATGAGAAAGGACGTTTTCCAAAAATGAAACAAGCATTATATGTCGATAGTGTAAGTGCCGTGGCAGGTTCTTATATTGGTACTTCGGCAATTAGTACTTATATCGAAAGTGGCGCAGGTGTTTCCGTAGGCGGCCGGACCGGTTTAACAGCAATAACGGTCGGTGTATTATTCTTATTAACAATTTTCTTTTCACCATTGGCACAAGTTGTACCAGCCTATGCAACAGCTGGTGCTTTGGTTTATGTGGGCATTTTAATGGCATCTAGTCTAATTCGAGTGCAGTGGGAAGATTTAACGGAGGCAACACCAGCATTTATTACTGCAGCAATGATGCCTTTTACCTATTCAATTACGGAAGGTATTGCTTTTGGTTTTATTAGTTATTGTATTATGAAAACTTGTACCGGACGAATTAAAGAAATTAATGCACCCGTTTGGGTCGTCTCCCTTTTATTCGCAGCCAAATTTATTTGGGTTGGTTAATCGTTGATGAAAGAGAATGCTATGCAGAATATTTTATTTATTATTCATAGTGCGGGTTATGGCAATGAAAGTTTTTTCAGTGCTTTACGCCTAGCGTTACAATTGCAAGAACAGAATAAAAGTGCGGTTAATTTAAGGTTATTTTTGATGTCTGATGCGGTTACTGGCGGTTTGGCAAAACAGGCTCCGATAGAAGGTTATCATTTACAGCAAATGCTGGAAATTTTAACCGCACAAGGTGCAGAAGTGAAATTATGTAAAACTTGTGCTAATGCAAGAGGTATTACCGAGCTGCCTTTAGCACAAGGGGTTCAAATTGGCACTTTAAGCGAATTGGCAGATTGGACAGTAGTCGCTGATAAAGTCTTGAATTTTTAATAATAAAGGAAGGTGCGCAATATTCGCACCTTCTGATTTTATTGTGATTTATTCTGTATTGCGTATTGATATTGCGTTAGCAGACTGAATAGCTAAACGGATAATAAGATGAATACATTGCAACCTTTAGATCCCATTTCTATTCCCTTATCTCAAATTAATCTAATTGAAGCCTCTGCTGGAACAGGTAAAACCTATACCATGGGATCGATCTACTTACGTTTACTGCTACAAGGCGGTGAGAATAATTTTTATCGGCCTTTAAAGGTGGAAGAGATTTTAGTGGTAACGTTCACAGATATGGCAACACAGGAGTTAAAGCAAAAGATTCGTGAAAGAATTAATGAGGCAAAGCGATTCTTCATCCATTACCAATCACTTTCCGTCACGGAGAGATTGGCGTTTTTAACGGCTAAAAAAGGCGAATTTCTAACCGCACTTTTAGCCCGGTTGGAATCGCGTCTTGAAGAGTCTATATTACGTTTAACTTTGGCGGAACAAAATATGGATTTAGCGGCGATTTATACTATTCATAGTTTTTGTCATCGAATGCTAATGCAATATGCCTTTAATTCCGGTGTACACTTTAATTTGCAACTCGTACAAAATCAGCAAGAGCTATTTATTCGTTTGGTACGTGAGTTTTGGCGTACTGAATTTTATTCTCAGCCATTAGAAATTGCTCGATTTATTCAGGTACAACTAGGCACGCCAGATAAGATTTTACAAGTGCTAAAAAGCTATATTGGTAAGCCGTTGAAAGTAGAAACAGCGTATCAGACATTAATTAATATTCCTTTAGCCGAATTTTTATCGAAATACGTTAGTTCCAGACAAAAATTAATTTGGCAGCTGAAACAGGACTGGCTAGCAAATGAAGAGGGTATTCGAGGGATTATTGAAGAAGAAACGAAAAAGACCTATAAGAAAGGTGAGAAAAAACGTTTGAAACGAACGATTTTTAGTAGCCGAAATGTACCTAATTGGTTTCATCAAATTCATCAATGGGCGGCAGATAATGCTGAAATGCCTGATTGTTTATTGACTTATTTCAGCCAACAAGCATTAGACACCTTATATGTAGAAGATGGGGCACAACCGATAACTCATCCTATTTTTAATCAAATTGACGAATTAAAACAACAGCTAGCGGATACTGAAATTTATAAAAAAGTACTGATTTATCACTACTTGAAGGGGGTTAATCAGCTTTTGTTTGAATATAAGGCTAACCATTCGGAAAAAGGGTTCGACGATTTATTGCAATTATTACGAAATGCACTTTATCAGCATAATGGTAATGCATTAGCAGAATTTATCCGAATACAATATCCTTTTGCAATGATTGATGAGTTCCAAGACACTGATGCTTGTCAGTATGCAATTTTTTCAAAAATTTATATCGAAAGTGTTGAAGGTCAGTCTGGATTTATGATGGTAGGCGATCCTAAACAGGCAATTTATCGTTTTCGTGGCGCGGATATTTTTACCTATTTTAATGCGGTAGAACGTGCTAGCGGTAGATTTAATCTAAACCGAAATTATCGTTCACAGCAAACATTAGTCGAAACGACGAATCAATTATTTGATTTTCAACCTGCGCCGTTTATTTATTCAAATATTGAATTTACACCAGTTTTAGCAAAACCGGATCATTTTAAATTTCAGCTTAATGACAAACTTGAGCCGGCAATGCAAGTATATATTGCCGATGAAGAAAATCAATCTTTCGCTGAAATTTGTGCCGCAGGTATTTATCAATGGTTGCAAAGTGCGGTCGAAAATCGGGCTGTTTTTACTCAATCAAATATTGTACAAAAATCACTAGAAGCGGAAGAAATTGCTGTTTTAGTACGAAGCGGCTATGAAGCAGAATTAATAAAAAAAGCTCTGCAAAAGCGTGGTATAGCTTCTGTGTATTTATCCGATAAAACCAATGTGTTTGATACTCAAATTGCACGGGAATTAGCGCGAGTGTTATTAGCGTGCGTAGAACCCACTGCTCGTAATATTTTAAATGCTATTGCTACTGGGTTATTCGGCTTAACCTCAAAAGAAATTTTACAAACTCATCATATTGAAGAGAGTATAACAGCTGAGAAGGCAGAAAAAGATCTTAATCAATGGTTGCAAGTTTTCTTGAAGTGTCAGAAAAATTGGCAATATCAGGGGATTTTAGCAATGCTGCAACAATTGTTTTTAACGGAAAATATTTTGTTGCGATTAATGGAAAGAGTTGATGGTGAGCGGCAAATTACGGATTTACTACATCTTAGCGAATTATTACAACAAGCTGCGATGGCTAATGTAGGACAATCTGCATTACTACGCTGGTTTGAAAAACAAATTCAGGGAAATGGTGGAGAGGAAGAACAAATTCGTTTAGAAAGTGAACGCCAATTAGTAAAAATCGTTACTATTCATAAATCAAAGGGACTGCAATATGATTTGGTATGGTTACCTTTTCTGGGATCACCTGCGAAAAATTTTAAACAAGATGTGCAAATTTATTATAACAAGGAAAAAAATGAAATTCTGTGGGATATGGATAATCAAAACCAAGAATTGATTTATCAAGAAACTTTTGCCGAAGAATTACGCTTGCTTTATGTGGCGCTGACAAGAGCAAAATATCAAACTGTAATCAGCTTGCCGAAGACGTTTTCAAACTATTGGAACAGTTTGTTTTATTTGTTAAGCCAAGGGAGAATTGGCGTCCGAGCCGAGATTTCCGATAACCAAGAAGTTACAGTAGAAACATTATTTAAACCGCTTTTAGCAAAATTAAGTAAAAAACATATTCAAATGAATGAGGCAAGCGAGTTGCTATCGTTGGACGGTGTATTACAAACAAAAATGATAGAGGAACCTTCGCTTTCAGCCAAAAAATTTGTGGGAAAGATAGAACAAGACTGGCAAGTAACCAGCTTTAGTGAAATTGAATTTGAACATCGTCGAGTTTATTCCCAGCAAGATTATAAGGAAAGTACGGCTGATTTTCAGCAAGTTTTTAGTCTTGTTGGAGAAGATGAGCTACAAATGTCAGATGTTTCTTCTGTTCAAAAATGGGATGGCAATAAACATGTTAAAGAATATTCCGGGTTAACTTTCCCTAAAGGTGCGAGAGTTGGAACACAAATTCATCGTCATTTTGAAAAACTTCCGTTTTATCAAGTTGCTGATAAAGATGAGATAAGGCAATTGTGTTTGGCTTTAAATTTGGATGAACATTGGATAGATCCGACTAGATTATGGTTTCAACAAATTATTGATACTCCATTATTCACTAATAGTGAAATGACATTGGCTAAACTTGCACCGAAGGATTGCATTAAAGAAATGCCTTTTTATTTGTCTATTCGTAATTATTTTAATATTAAGGATTTTAATGAGGCCTTAAAAACGTATCATCATCTTCCGACAATGCCACTGCAAATTAGCGATATGAAAGGAATGGTAAGGGGGATTATTGATTTGGTCTTTCGTTATAATGGTAAGTATTATTTATTGGACTATAAATCTAATTATTTAGGTCGTAGTATTGAAGATTATCAAAATAAAAATTTACATTCGGTAATGATCGAACAACATTATGATTGGCAATATTTATTTTATACTTTGGCATTGCATCGTTATTTAATGCAGCGAGATCCTGATTATTGTTATGAGAAACATTTTGGCGGCGTGCTATATGCCTTTTTACGCGGAATGAACGGAGGCGCTGGCGAGGGGATATTTTTTGATAAACCGGATTGGCAGTTAATTTGTCGATTAGAGGAAATATTTTAATGTTGGCATTATTGGACGAATTAAAACAGAAACAAATCATTAGCTCTGCTGATTTTTATTTTGCTAAATTGATTGGTGAAAAACAGGAAAATCAACCCGAAGCAATAAAAAATTTAGCCATGCTGTTAGCCGTACTTTGTAATCAGTCTGTACAACAAGGGAATATTTGTTTAGTTCTGAATGATAATATTTTACAGCAGTTTTTTTATTCTGGGTTGTGCCAATTCGAGAAGGATTATATTGCTTTAATTAAACAAAAAATTGGCGATTACCCGGTTTATCAGTGGCAATCATTATTGCAAGATAATGTCGCGTTTACTGAGTATCCGCAACAAAAAGTTGCTCCCTTAGTATTTCAATTTAATGCACTTTACTTTTATCGGTATTGGAAAGATGAGCGGATTATTGCGTTATATTTAAAAAGTGCGGTCAAAAATCAGCGTGTTTTGTTAGCCAGTAATGTTGAAATTGCGAAAGCGTTAGATCGATATTTTTTTACAAGTGGTAATAAGGTTGATATTGATTGGCAGAAAATTGCTGCTGCAGTGGCATTAAGCCAGCAATTTAGCATTATTTCCGGTGGACCCGGAACAGGTAAAACGACAACAGTTGCAAAATTATTGGCTGCATTACAAACGCTCTCTCAAGGTCAATTACATATTAAATTAGTTGCTCCGACAGGGAAAGCAGCTGCACGCTTAACGGAATCCCTAAATAATTCTTTACAAAAACTAAAACAGGAAAAGCTGCTTTCCAATGAGTTAGTAGACCGTATTCCTACTTCAGCCCAAACAATACATCGATTACTTGGTGTTCGCCCTTTTAGTGATAAAGTCATTTATGATGTAAATAATCCACTACAAATTGATTTATTAGTGGTAGATGAAGCATCAATGATTGATTTGACTTTAATGGCGAAGTTAATGCAAGCATTGAGACCTGATACACGCCTAATATTATTAGGAGATAAAGATCAATTATCTGCAGTAGAAGCGGGGGCAGTATTGGCAGAATTACTTTCTTTTCATCAAGCGGAAACGCCTTATAGCCCAGCCCAAACTCAATATTTGAAGGAAGTAACGGGTTATCAATTGGTCGAAAGCATAAAGGTTAACCGATTACAAGATAGTGTAGCTTCTTTAAAATTTAGTTATCGTGCTAAAGAGGCGCCTTATATTCTGAGATTGGCAGAAAAAATTAATGAAGGAAAAGGGTGGGAAAGTCGCGAGGAATTTAATGGCAATAATTCATTAATTTGGCATGAATTGAGTGGGCGTTCAAATTTGACAGAAATTTTATGTTTAGCTGTAGAAAAATATCAGCAATATTTGTTACTGATTTTGCACCAGTTAGGTAGGAATAATAATGAACAGCTTAGCGAAATTTTCCAAGCATTTAATTCATGTCGATTTTTGACAGCTCTTAGGATTGGCGAATTCGGTGTTGAGAATTTAAACCAAAAGATTGCAGAAAGTTTGCGGCGACAAGCTTTAGTAAAATTTAAATCGTCTCAAGATTGGTACTTAGGAAAGCCGATAATGATCACACAAAATGATGATACGGTTAAGCTTTATAATGGAGACATTGGGTTATATTTAGGTGATGGAACGGTTTATTTTGAACAAGGGGAAGGGCAATATCGTGCTGTACCGACAAGTCGGATTCCAAGTTATGAACCTGCTTTTGCGATGACGGTACATAAGTCTCAAGGTTCGGAGTTTGAACATACAGTTTTAGTTTTACCTGTAGAATTTAATCCTATTTTATCCAGAGAGTTAGTTTATACGGCAATAACTCGAGCTAAAAAAACATTAACTGTTTTTGCCAACAGTCGAGTTTGGGATCATTCGCTCAATCAAATGACTCAACGCCAGAGTAGCTTAAGATATTTATTAAATGAAGAATAGTAACAAACATTGGGTAATTTATTCTTTTTTGCATAAAAAATTAGCGTTTTAAAAATTTTCTTGTATAATACGCCGACCCTGTAAATGCACGGATTCCCACCGTGCATTATTTTATCGAGATCGCACTCGAAGGGGTGAGGATTAAGATCAATGGTTGTGTCTGAATAGACACTGGGTATTAATAGTATTTATTGGTAATTAATTAATGAAAACTTTTGTAGCAAAACCAGAAACAGTAAAACGTGACTGGTATGTAGTAGATGCGACAGGTAAAACTTTAGGTCGTTTAGCGACTGAATTAGCTCGTCGCCTTCGTGGTAAACATAAAGCGGAATATACGCCACATGTAGATACAGGTGATTACATCATTGTCATCAATGCGGATAAAGTTGCCGTTACAGGTAACAAAGAAACCGATAAAATTTACTACTGGCACACGGGTTATGTCGGTGGTATTAAGCAAGCGACATTTAAAGAAATGATTGCTCGTCGTCCAGAAGCAGTGATTGAAATTGCGGTTAAAGGTATGTTGCCTAAAGGTCCATTAGGGCGTGCAATGTTCCGTAAATTAAAAGTGTATGCGGGTAATGAACACAACCATGCAGCACAACAACCACAAGTTTTAGATATTTAATCACGAGGTTAGGAAAATGGCAGAGAATCAAAACTACGGCACTGGTCGCCGCAAAAGCTCTTCAGCTCGTGTATTCATCAAACCGGGCAGTGGTAAAATTACAATTAACCAACGTGAATTAGATGTTTACTTCGGTCGTCAAACGTCTCGTATGATCGTTCGTCAACCGTTAGAGTTGGTTGAGTTAACAGATAAATTAGATCTTTATATTACTGTAAAAGGCGGTGGTATTTCTGGTCAAGCGGGTGCGATCCGTCATGGTATTACCCGTGCGTTAATTGAATACGATGAGACTTTACGTCCTGCGTTACGTGCAGCGGGCTTTGTAACTCGTGATGCACGTCGTGTTGAACGTAAAAAAGTGGGTTTACACAAAGCACGTCGTCGTCCGCAATATTCAAAACGTTAATTTTTCTTTTCACCAAAAATGCAAGCAATCAAGCTTGCATTTTTTTATATAATTCCTAACTATTTGAAAACAAAACATAAAATAAATTTATTTGGCAATTAAATTGTACTTTATGCTAAAATAGCGAGCTATTTTTTATTTGATAGATTTAATTTTGGAGGAATAAATGTCTAGTGCATCAAAACGTTCGGTTATGACACTATTTTCAAATAAAGAGGATATTTACTGTCATCAAGTCAAAATTGTTTTAGCCGAAAAAGGGGTTGCTTATGAGAATGAAGAAATTGACCCTGCTTCATTGCCTGAAGATTTAATGGAACTAAGCCCTTATGGTACTTTACCGACGTTAGTTGATCGTGATTTAGTACTTTTTGATGCGCGTATTGTAATGGAATATTTAGATGAACGTTTTCCTCACCCTCCTCTTATGCCTGTTTATCCTGTTGCCCGTGGCAAAAGCCGTTTATTAATGTTAAGAATTGAACAAGATTGGTATTCGGTTCTAAAGCAAGCGGAAAATGCGAGTAACGATGAGGAACGCAATGCAGCCCTTAAACAGTTAAAAGAAGAATTACTGGCTATTGCACCGATTTTTCAGCAAACCCCTTATTTTATGAGTGAAGAATTCAGCTTAGTTGATTGCTATATTGCTCCGTTATTATGGAAATTAAAAGATTACGGGGTTGAATTTAGCGGTGCGGGTAGTAAAGCTATCAAAAGCTATATGGATCGTGTATTTAGCCGTGATTCTTTTCTCCAATCAGTTGGTCAGGTTGCGCCAAAAAATTTGATGGATGATAAATAACTATGAAATATCAATCATTGCCAAAAAGACCTTATTTATTAAGAGCTTATTATGATTGGCTGAGCGACAATAATTTCACACCCTATCTTGTAGTTGATGCTACTTATTATAGTGTAGATGTACCACAGGAGTATGTACAAGATGGGCAAATTGTATTAAATCTTTCATTGAATGCGACAGGTAATTTACAGATTACGAATGATTTTATTCGGTTTAACGCTAGGTTTAAAGGCATCCCTCGTGATATTTATATCCCAATGGGGGCAGCATTGGCGATCTATGCGAGAGAAAATGGTGATGGTGTGATGTTCGAATCGGAAGCTATTTATGATGAATTAAATCATTCGAAATCTGAGCAGCCTTTAAGTTTTGTTGAGGCAGTAGAAAGTTCGGTGAAGGTAGAGAAACCGAAAAAACTAGATAAAGCAAACTCTTCGGCTTCTACACCTAAATTAAGGATTCTCGATTAAGAAGAATGAAAGTGCGGTCGATTTTAGCCGCACTTTTTGTTTTAGACCAATTACTTTGAGTGAACACATATGCGGAAAGTCGTTAAAGCTAGCATTTTTTTTACTATTTTGTCTTTTATTACCGCTTATTATTTTTATCGGCAGATTGCTATTTTTGATCCTATTCGAATTCAATTTCGCTCTATAATTAATTCGTATTATAAGGAAATACCTTCTATCAAAAAAAATCTCCAATGTTATGAAACTGACAAAGAGTTATCCGTATTACCTAAGAAAACATTTCGTTTAATCACTTGGAATATTCATAAGGGGCAAGATCAGGGGTGGCAGAGGGATCTACAAGGTTTTGAGAAAAATAGCGATTTTATTTTGTTGCAAGAAGCTACGGAACAACAAAATTTATCTTCATTTTCAGAGGCGCTTTCAGTATCAGCATTTTCTTATCGGGGAATGCAATCCGGTGTAACTACGCTAAGCCGTTTTCCTGTGAATTTGTATTGCGCAGGATCGGAAAAAGAGCCTTGGATTTTAATTCCTAAAGTGGCAAATGCGATCAGGTTACCTTTAGAAAAGCAAGATTCGCTTTTAATTATTAATTTACATTTGATTAATTTTGAATGGTATCCAGAAAGTTATCTACGCCAGCTAAATGGTTTGTTCAGTCTAGTTGATAGACATCAAGGACCCGTTATTTTAGCTGGTGATTTTAATTCTTGGAATGAACGACGCTATCAAGTATTACAAAAATTAATTAAACAATATGGGTTTTCTGAAGTCTCATATGAGCAAGATGTTCGGCTACAATTTTTAGATTATCCGCTTGATCATGTTTTCACAAAAGGAATCAAGACATTGAAAGCAACTTCTGTGAGTTTACAATCTTCGGATCATAATCCAATTCTTTTAGAATTTGAATTGTACAATTAATTTAAAGTGCGGCGATAATAACAATTTCTACTTTCCAATTAGGATCAGCTAGAGCTGCTTGTACAGTCGCTCGTGGAGGAGGATTTTGAGTATCAACCCATTCATCCCAGGCTTGATTAAGTAAATGGTAATCTGTCATATTCGCTAGAAAAATTTGACAATTTAAGATTTGAGATTTATTTGAACCGATTTCAGCGAGTAGAGTATCAATTAAGGCTAGCACTTCTTTAGTTTGTTCATAAGCATTTAATTGGAGAGTATTTTCTGGTACTTGCCCTGCAAAATAGGCAGTATTATTATGAATAGCAATTTCACAAAAACGATTACTGATTCTAATTCGTTGAATTGACATACTTTTTCCTTTATAGCGATAAATTGAATGGTATTCTAAATAGCTCAATCAAATTTGTAAATCGGTATTTATTATCAAGAATATTTTTATTAAAAACAAAATGAAATTACTTATTTCTAATCAGCACGGCGCGCTTGTAATGGCATTAATACCGTTTTTATACGGCATATTACTGACCGGTCCTATCCCGCAGCATTTATTTTTATTATTTGCTTGGCTTTCTATTTATTTGATGAGTTATCCGCTTCTAAATCTGTTTAAAGGAAAAAATACTAAAGAATATAGAAAATGGACAGTTATTTATGGTGCAAGTAGCGTTTTATTTGCTATTCCTGTGTTAATGTATGACTGGCATATTATTGTATTTATTATGGCAATGTGTCCTTTTTTATTTATAAATATTTATTTTACAAAGGCAAAAGATGAACGTAACTTATGGAATGATTTAGCGGGTTTGGCAATTTTCGCCATAGCGGGTATGGGAGCTTATTACTTTCCCGGCCGTATTTTTGATGAAAAAATTTATTGGGTAGCGATCTATCCGAGCTTATTTTTTATCGGTACAACCTTATATATTAAATCGGTTATGCGGGAAAGAAAAAATCCAAATTATTTATATTCTTCAATTATATTTCATTTACTATGTGTGGTAGGTTTCTTGATTTATCGGGAATATGTTATTGCTATTGGATTTTTACTTGCATTAATACGAGCAATTTATTTACCTTATAAACATCTTCCGGTTAAACAAACTGGAGTAATTGAATTTATTATATCAGGTATATTTTTTATCATTTTACTTATTACGGCATTATAAATATGAAAGTATCTAAAATTTTTATTTTTCTCGGCTTGTTATTGAGCCATTCTGTATCGGCAATGAAGACCATTGATGCAGATCCTTATCTAAGAGAAACGGAACAAAAGCAAATTAACCAAGTACAAGAATGGATTAATATGCAAAATTGGCAGAAAGTATTTGAATTATTATATCCTTTAGCTACTGCCGGAAATTTGCAAGCGCAGAGCAATCTAGCCGTGATGTATAACATAGGGAAAGGTGTTGCACAAAATAAAGAAAAAGCGTATTGGTGGTTCAGTGAGGCCGCAGAACAGGGACATATTAAAGCGATTAATAATTTAGCTGTAATGTATTTAAACGGTGAATATGTAAAACAAGATATTTCTCAGGCAATAAAATTATTAGAGAAAACAGCTAATGCAAATAACCAAGAAGCTATGTTAATTTTAGGAGAAATTTTTTTTCGGCAAAAAGAATATAGAAAATCTTTTGATTGGTTTAAGAAGTCGGCAACATTAGGTAATGTGGAAGGCAAATTTCGTTTAGGTTTATTGTATGAAGAAGGGAAAGGCGTTTCCATTAATAAAGATAAAGCAATTAAGTTATATCGGGAAATTTTAGCTTCTAATATTGAGCAAAGTATGAAGCAACGAGTATTTGAGCGGTTATCTCAATTAGAAGGTAATTAGTAGAGATATATATTATCCTTAATTTCTATAGAGTGATAAGACAAAACCCTGTGTTTAGTTATACAGGGTTTTGTTTAGTCATTTAGTGTAAAAATGTAACGATAGCAAAAAAGACTTTCAATAATGTAGCATTGATAATATCAATAAAGAAAGCACCTACCATTGGTACAATTAAAAATGCCTTATGAGATGCACCGAAACGGCTGGTAATTGCTTGCATGTTGGCTACTGCTGTTGGAGTTGCACCTAAACCGAAGCCACAATGTCCGGCACTAAGCACAACCGCATCATAATCTTTCCCCATCGCTCGATAAGTAACAAAGATCGCAAAACATGCCATAAATAGTACCTGAATTGCCAAAATACCCATAATTGGTAAGGCTAGTCCAGCTAATTCCCACAATTTTAAGGACATTAGTGCAATAGCAAGAAAAATAGATAAGCCAACACTACCTAATACATCTACGGCTGAATCCGCCACTTGGAATTTGAATAGATGGGTTAGGCTGTTACGGATAATCACACCGATAAACAAACACCAAACGAAGGTTGGTAGCTGTGCCACGGTATCTTTTGTTAAGGCAGCTAGGTATTTTCCTAATAATAAGCAAATGGACATCATTGCAATGGTTTCAATAATAGAACGCGCATTGATTTTACGTTTATACGTTGGGTGTTCGAAGGCTTCTTGTACATCGTCAACTTCATCATTTTCTGGATTTTCCAGTTGTTTATTACGATTCAATAAAAAATGTGCAACCGGTCCACCAATAATACCGCCGAAAACTAATCCGAAAGTGGCGCAAGCCATCGCCAGCTCGGTAGTACCCTGTAGATTAAATTGTTGGCTAAAGGTATCTGCCCAAGCAGCGCCGGTGCCGTGGCCTCCGGTTAAAGTGACAGAACCAGCTAATAAACCGTAAGCGGGATCAAGGTTAAACAGCATTGCGCCAACAATACCAATGATATTTTGACCCATAATTAATAAGGCGGCGACAAGCACGAAAATAATTAAGGGCCTTCCTCCTTTAATTAAACGAGCAAAGTTAGCACTTAAACCAATGGAAGTGAAAAAGACCAACATCATTGTATTTTGTAAATTCGTATCAAAGCTGAATGATGTCCCGTTTATTTTATAAAGCACCAATAAGCTGATTGCAACAATGAATCCACCGACGACAGGTTCTGGAATATTGAATGTTTTTAGTAATTTAACTCGTCTTACTAGAAAATATCCAAGTAATAAAACTATACTTGCAAGGGCAAGGGTTTGATAAGTATCAAAAGTCATATTCACGAACGTTATACTCCTATTGTTGTGTTATTTAATAAATTAGTTAGCGATGCTTTCAGTTTGAGGCTCGATAATTTCAATTTTTACTCCGCTATGCAATCCTCTCGGTAAAGTTGTACCTCTGCGTCCTCTCTCCGCCCGGAATTTTTGCAATTCTTCCGGCTTAAGCGTAACTTTTCGTTTACCACAATGAAAAGTCAAACTGGCTTGTTCACTGATTAGTAATAATTTCACTAATAATTCTGTACGATTTTTGGCATTTGCTGCCGGAATTGTAACGATTTTATTACCTTTTCCTTTAGAAAGTTCAGGAAGATCTTGAACCGGAAAAATTAACATTCTTCCGACAGAAGTTAATGCAACTAAAAGTGCGGTCGGATTTTTAATAGGAATTGGTGGTAGAACTTTGGCTCCTTCCGGTAAGGTAATAATTGCTTTACCGGCTTTATTACGAGCAACGAGGTCTTCAAATTTGCCAATAAATCCGTATCCAGCATCGGATGCCATTAGCAGTGCTTGATTTTCGTTTTCCATCAACAAATGCTCAATTGTGGCACCTTGTGGTAAATTTAATTTCGTACTAAGCGGCTCGCCTTGTGAACGAGCAGAGGGTAATGAAAGGGGATCAAGGGCATAACTGCGTCCTGTGCTGTCAATAAATACTGCAGCTTGATTACTTCTCCCGGAGGCGTGTGCTAAATATTGATCACCAGTTTTATAACTAAGTCCTTGTGCATCAATATCGTGTCCCTTGGCACAACGAACCCAGCCCATTGCTGATAAAATCACTGTAACTGCTTCTACTGGAGTCATTTCTGTTTCGGAAATGGCTTTGGCTTCAGTCCGCTCAACAATTGGTGAACGGCGAGGAGCTGTAAAGGTTTTAGCATCTTGCTGAATTTCTTTTTTTATTAGCGTATTTAAGCGTTTCTCGGAGCATAAAATCTGCTCTAAATTGGAACGCTCTTCTTCTAGTTTATATTGTTCTGCTTGGAGTTCATGCTCTTCTAATTTGGCTAATTGACGTAAACGTAAATTTAAAATAGCTTCTGCTTGTTCATCGCTTAAATTAAAGCGTTCCATTAACACTTGTTTCGGTTTGTCTTCATTACGGATAATGGCGATAACCTCATCAATGTTTAAAAAAGCAATCATTAAACCTTGCAATATATGTAACCGAGATAAAACTTTATCCAAACGATATTGCAAACGACGTGTTACCGTTGTACGGCGAAAAATTAGCCACTCATTAAGAATTTGTAACAGATTTTTTACTGCCGGTTTATTATCTAAACCAATCATGTTCATATTGACTCGATAACTTTTTTCTAAATCTGTTGTGGCGAATAAGTGCGCCATTAGTGCTTCAACATCAACACGATTAGAACGCGGTACAATGACAATTCGTACCGGATTTTCGTGATCAGCTTCATCACGTAGATCCTCTACCATCGGTAATTTTTTAGCATTCATCTGATCGGCTATTTGTGCCATAATTTTAGAAGGAGAGGATTGATGAGGAAGGGCGGTAACAATAATTTCCCCTTCTTCTTTTCTCCATACTGCTCTCATTCTGATTGAACCGCGCCCTTGTTCGTAAATTTTACGAATATCCTCTTTCGGTGAGATAATCTCGGCTTCAGTAGGGTAATCAGGGCCTTGTATAACGGTCATTATTTCATCTAGATTGACTTGCGGATTATCCAATAACATAATGCTAGCTTCGGCAATTTCATTGAGATTATGGGGCGGAATATCCGTCGCCATACCAACGGCAATCCCAGTGGTGCCATTTAGTAAAATGTGGGGGAGGCGAGCCGGTAGATATTGAGGTTCTTCTAATGTCCCGTCAAAATTTGGCTGATAATTTACGGTTCCTTGCCCTAACTCAGATAATAAGATCTCTGAAATTTTAGAGAGTCGGGATTCGGTATAGCGCATTGCGGCAAAGGATTTCGGATCGTCTGGTGCTCCCCAGTTACCCTGCCCATCAACTAATGGGTAACGATAGGAAAAAGGCTGAGCCATTAGTACCATTGCTTCATAGCAGGCTGTATCGCCGTGAGGGTGGAATTTACCCAATACATCACCGACGGTGCGTGCAGATTTTTTATATTTTGCTGTCGCATTTAAGCCTAATTCGGACATTGCATAAATAATGCGGCGTTGAACCGGCTTTAAACCGTCTCCAATAAAGGGTAATGCCCTATCCATAATGACATACATTGAATAATTTAAATACGCACTTTCAGTAAAGTGGCGAATAGGCATTTGTTCAATACCTTCATAGTTAATTTGATTTTCCATAGTCTTTTTTAGGTAAGAAATAGAGCGGAAACTAACCGCACTTTTGATGACATATAAGGTAATTTAGTACCATTTAAACGTTCAGATCGACTTGATCACCTTTAGTTTGTAGCCATGTTTTACGATCTTCTGAGCGTTTCCTGGCTAGTAGCATATCCATTAATTCAAAGGTCTCGGTTTGTTGCTCATCCGATTGCTCAAAAGTAAGCTGTACCAAACGGCGAGTATTAGGATCCATTGTGGTTTCTCGCAGTTGATTCGGATTCATTTCTCCCAAGCCTTTAAAACGCTGGACATTTGGTTTGCCTTTTTTGTTTTTTAAGCGATCTAATATTCCTTCTTTTTCACTCTCATCCAGCGCATAAAAAACCTCATTACCTAAATCGATACGGTAAAGTGGCGGCATAGCCACATAGACATGTCCCTCCCGTACCAATTTCGGGAAATGGCGTAAAAATAAGGCGCATAATAGTGTAGCAATATGTAAACCATCTGAGTCAGCATCGGCAAGAATGCATACTTTTCCGTATCTAAGTTGAGATAAATCGTTACTGTCTGGATCTATGCCTAGAGCGACAGCAATATCATGTACTTCTTGAGACGCTAATACTTGATCCGCAGAGACTTCCCAAGTATTTAGAATTTTGCCTCGCAACGGTAAAATAGCTTGGTATTCTCGATCTCTAGCCTGTTTTGCTGATCCGCCAGCGGAATCTCCTTCTACCAGAAATAATTCGGTACGTGCTAGATCTTGTTGGCTACAATCAGCAAGTTTTCCCGGTAATGCAGGTCCGCTAACTAATTTCTTGCGTACAACTTTTTTTGCTGCCCGTAGGCGACGTTCCGCTGAACTGATAGCCATTTTGGCTAACTCTTCCGCTTCCGTAATATTTTGGCTTAGCCAGATACTGAAAGAATCTTTAACAATGCCGCTGACAAAAACAGCACTTTGGCGAGAAGATAAACGTTCTTTGGTTTGTCCTGCAAACTGAGGATCTTGCATTTTTATACTTAGTACATAAGTGCAACGCTCCCAAATATCATCGGCAGTTAATTTTACGTTCTTAGGTAATAGGCTGCGCAATTCACAAAATTCTCGCATTGCATCTAATAAACCTTGTCTTAAGCCGTTAACATGAGTACCACCTTGAACAGTTGGGATTAAATTGACATAGCTTTCACCAATTAATTCACCTCCTTCAGGTAGCCAAAGTAATGCCCAACTTGCTGTTTCTTTCTCACCTTTTACCTCGCCAACAAATGGGATCGCAGGTAAGGTGGTATAGTTTTGTACCGATTCCTGTAAATAGTCGGATAAACCGTCTTGATAGAGCCAAACATACTCTTCGTTATTTACTTTATCAATAAACTGAATTTCTAAGCCGGAACAAAGTACGGCTTTAGCCCGAAGTAAATGACGTAATTTACTAGCGGAAAATTTATCGCTATCGAAATATTTTGGATTTGGTCTGAAATGGACCGATGTTCCTGTATTACGCCGACCGCAAGTTCCGACAACGGTTAATTCTTCGACTTTTATCCCGTTTTCAAAAGCGATTTTATAAATTTCACCATTGCGTTTTACGGTGATATCCACTCGTTCAGATAAGGCGTTCACGACGGAAATACCGACACCGTGTAGACCACCTGAAAATTCATAGTTTTTATTGGAAAATTTCCCCCCTGCATGTAATTTCGTCATAATTACTTCTACACCGGATATTTTTTCCGTAGGGTGGATATCAACTGGCATCCCCCGTCCATTATCGATCACTTCAAGAGATTGGTCTTTGTGTAAGATAACTTCTATTTTGTTGGCAAAACCTGCTAAAGCTTCGTCTACACTGTTATCAATGACTTCTTGTCCTAAATGATTTGGACGAGTAGTGTCGGTGTACATGCCAGGGCGAATTTGAACCGGTTCAAGGTCTTTTAAAACAGTTATTTCGTGAGCGGAATAATTATCTGCCATTCTTTGTCTTTATATGGGTTAAATTGAGATAGCTGCGGATTCTAGCAAAAAATGGGGGCATTTGCACTTTTTGGCAATTATCATAACCTATTGGCATAAATTTGCGGTAAATCATTATTTAGCGAAAATCTCGTTGTTTTCCTAAAAACATACTTTAAAAGGTAGATAATAGGAGTAAAATATTTTCATAATTTTTATAAAAATATTTGAATGAACACAAAGTGGAGGTATGTGTGATTTGGGTTAAGGTATTTGTGAAAAAATTGGGGGAATTATTGCGTGCTTGGAGCATTTTATTTGCAATGCTATACCTCGGGCAATGGATTGCTCAACAGTTACCGTTTGGTATACCGGGGAGTATTTGGGGGTTATTATTATTGTTTTTTTGCTTAGTAAAACGAATTATTCCATTAGAATGGATCTATTTCGGTGCAAGCCTTTTAATTCGATTTATGGCGGTTTTATTCGTACCAATAAGTGTCGGTATTATTGAGTATGCCGATTTAATGTTGAGTAAAATGGAAGTATTGTTAATTCCCAATATTCTTAGCACTATACTAGGATTGATATGCATTGCTTTATTCGCAGATCGTTTATTCACAAAGGATGCCTTCTCGCGTAAGCGAAAAAAAGCAAATAACAATAGCCTTAATTAAGAGAATCTAGAAATGAATAATTATTCTATTTACGTTTATACTTTTTTAACAATTTTTATTTTCTATCTGACTATCCAAATTAATAAGCATTTAAAATCGACACTGTTTAACTCCTTTATTTTAACTGTATTAATACTGATTGGTATTTTACTTATCGGTAATATTCCCTATTCTACTTATTTACAGGGAAATGCGCCTTTAAATAATTTATTAAGCCTGAGTATTGTTGCATTAGCATTACCTCTTTATGAGCAACTACCACAAATTAGAAAACATTGGAAAATTATTCTATTAGTTACCTCCTTTTCATCCTTGTTTTCTATGTTAAGTGTCGGGCTTTTGGCGGTGATATTCGGTGCTAATGCAGAATTAGTTGCCGTATTGTTGCCAAAATCCATTACTACTCCAATTGCAATGGAAGTGGCTGTTAATTTAGGTAGCATTCCAGCATTGGCTGCAGCAAGTGTGGTTATTGCTGGCTTGCAAGGCTCTTTATTAGGGTATTTTATTTTGCAAAAAATCGGTATTCGTCATACACAGGCTATTGGTTTGTCAATGGGGGCTGTCTCTCATGTATTAGGTACGGTTGCTTGTATGGAAAAATCTTTGAAAGCAGGTTGCTACGGTTCGATTTCTCTAGTACTTTGCGGTATTATGAGTGCAGCTTTAGCGCCTTTTGTATTTAAATTTATTTCCTTACTATTTTAATCACAATTTCTTTAGACAACATGAAAATTCAATTATCTTCCGCTTGGTCTGAACGCTATTTACCTGATCCGCCCCGTGAAAAAGATCATCGTCCGCCGTTTCGTCGTGATCGAGGGCGTATTCTCCATTCGGCTGCATTTCGTTGTTTACAAGCAAAAACTCAAATTCATGCTATTGGGGAAAATGATTTTTATCGAACTCGTTTAACCCATTCTCTTGAAGTAGCGCAAATTGGCAGTAGTTTAGTCGCTCAGCTAAAATTAAGTGATGCTTTTGTTCCGTTGTCGCAGAAATTAGGAATAGAAAAAAATGATCTGCAAAAGTGGTTAAAACCTTTGTTACCGAGTAATGATTTAATTGAAAGCCTGTGTTTTGCTCATGATATTGGACACCCACCCTTCGGGCATGGAGGAGAGGTGGCATTGAATTATATGATGCGAGAGCAAGGTGGGTTTGAAGGAAATGCTCAAACATTTCGGATTTTAACCAAATTAGAACCTTATACGGAAAACGCAGGAATGAATTTAACTCGCCGAACTTTATTAGGCATAATTAAATATCCTGCTATTTTGGATCTTGCATCGCCGCAATATGCCGAATTATCGCCTGTTGCAATAATGGATTCACGTTATATTAATATTAGTGATTGGAAACCGGCTAAAGGTATTTTTCGTGATGATTTAGCAATGTTTAATTGGTTGTTGCAAAACTTAGAGAAAAATGACCGCACTTTATTTAGCCAATGGAAAAAAGCGCGTTCAACGCCTAGTGAATTTTTGAAAACTCGTTTTAAGTCGCTGGATTGCAGTATTATGGAACTTGCCGATGACATCGCTTATGGCGTGCATGACTTGGAAGATGCGATTGTTACGGGCATGGTGAATTGGCACCAATGGCAGGAGGCTTTATCTGCTTTGAAAAACAGTGGTTCGGACTGGATTGTCAACAATGCTGAGACATTAAGCCGTAAATTATTTTCTGAGCAACATTTTGAACGAAAAAATGCTATTGGCGCATTGGTCAATTATTTTATTACTCATGTCAATTGGAAAGCTACAGCAGAATTTAATGAACCTTTATTACGTTATAATGCCGAGCTTCCTTCACATGTAATTAAAGTCCTGACTATTTTTAAAGATTTTGTATTGAAATATGTGATCCGCCACGTTGAAACACAACGAATTGAATACAAAGGGCAGCGTATTTTAACTGAACTGTTTCAAATTTTTGAATCCGATCCTGAACGTTTACTCCCGTCAGCTACGGTTCAACGTTGGAAAAATGCCGAATGTGGGCATAAAAAGCGAGTTATTTGTGATTATATTGCCGGAATGTCTGATGCTTATGCGCTACGCGTATATCGACAATTCTAATTAAACGGGTATCGGGAGTTAGCTATTTGTCAGAATTATCCGCAGGTGTCAGAGTCTGGGATTATTGTTTTCAATCCTATTGTGCTTTTGTATTCATAATTAGACCTCTATGACCATTTTAATTAAACTTTCATAGAGGTCTAGATTTTCACAGATTATTTTCTATTTTTAGAATTTCATATTTAAACTAAAAAAATAGTTTCGTCCAGGGGCAGTATAGCGAGCAATATCACTATTTGTCTCCTGATGTACTGAGCTGCTAGAGCTACGGCGAACAGACTCCCAAGTGCTGTATTCCTTATTTAAAAGATTATATACGCCAATATTGAGTGTCATGTTTTTCCTTACTTTGTAGTAGCCCAATAAATCTACTATTGTCCAAGGTTTTGTATTAAATTTAGTAACATCAACTCGAGTAGAAGGATGATCTGGATATTTTGGATTAACTCTTTTTGTCGCTAATTCTCTTACATCTTTTTCTTTTGAATGGGTTACAACCAAAGAGCTTCCCCATTTTTCAGAGGGGGCATCATAGTTAAGTGATACAACAAAACGAGGCGGTTGGATTGCATCAAATGGATATAGTATTCCTAAAACTAGTTCATTATTTACTACACTTACTTTTTTAGGTTTTGATTGCTCATAAGTAATTTGTGTACTAAAACCTGATGGAATAATATTTATCATTGAATGGAGATCAAACCATCCTTGAACACCATATCCTTCAATAGTTGCATTAGAAAAATTTTCACTTCGGGCCGTTGTACCTGCTTTGTCAAGGGCAAAGCTAATCAGCCCCTTATATTTACTAATAAATTTGTTTGCTTCTATATATCCCCATTTACCTTTAACACTAAAATTTATTTCATGATGAGCAGAGGTTTCAGGTTTTAAGTAATTAGTTGAATGTTTTCCATGTGGAGACCAGCCATAAATTTCTTGGAAACTTGGATTTCTAAAGCCTGTGGAATAGTTATAGCCAATATCGATACTATCAGTGGTTTTTAGCGTAGTGCTAAACTGATAAGAGGTATTTTTATACGTTCTTTTTGTTAAATGTTCCCTATTCCCTGATATCGTATCACGGTCTAGACGAAAACCTGATCCAATATCTAACCACTTACCAATAGTCATTTGATTATTTATGCTTAAATATCTATTTCTTCCCTTAATGTTGAAAGAGCAAAGTTCTCTTTGTCCCTTGCATCGGTCTGCATTTTGGGTAACGGAAGTATCTTCTCTGCCAAGGGAATTAGGGATATATGAATCACCATTTTCTCTTTTCTCACTTGATAGTCCTCCAAATCGTATGATATAGATATCTTTATTTTCTTTCGCTTTATAATGTGAGCCGCCCCCAGTTAGATTAAAACGATAAGTGAAATTATCAAAATTAAAGTTTTTATTATATTTTAAACCGATATGTTTGTGTGTTTCTTGGTAATTAACACGTTGAAGATTTTCTGAAGAACCTGCTTTATCCCTACTAGCACGGCAATGTCTATCTGGATTAGGATATTTATTACAACTAAGCTCTTGATAATCCGAGTTAATACCTATTTTTTGAAAGTCTAAGCTCAGTTCAAGTTTATCTCCCCATTTAGCTTTGGGTTCAATACTATATTTTAGACTCTGACGTTGTTTACGATGTATTTCAGTACTAAAACGAGATCTTGTATAAACCATCGGAGCATACTCACTTATCATCATATCATCAAGATATAGACCCCCACTACCAGCATATGGAATAGAGTTAATGAAGTCTTTTATCATTTCCTCATACATTGCTTGTTTCTTATCATATTCTCTCCAAGCTTTGTCTTCTTTCGTTTCAATATGATTTTTATTATACTCCTGAATTTTT
Source organism: Rodentibacter caecimuris (assembly GCA_001998905.1). Taxonomy (GTDB): domain Bacteria; phylum Pseudomonadota; class Gammaproteobacteria; order Enterobacterales; family Pasteurellaceae; genus Rodentibacter_A; species Rodentibacter_A heylii_A. The sequence goes on from MLAA01000023.1 coordinate 40,656, forward strand.
ACATAAAATTCTCTATTCTTTTTAAGGAATTCTGCAAAATCTTCTTCAAATAGATCCCAGTTAAAGTGATCAGGATAATTATGATCTTTATAAATATCATCATCGTATTTTGGTTCTCTAGGTTTTTTAGGGCGGGGATCATCAAACTCTGGACGACGAGGCGGAGCAGCGTAATAAGATTGAAGTGTCATATCTCGGGTAATATAGCGTTGTTTCGTATCTTCGAAAACTCCTTCAATAGATTGATTGGGAGCGAGCTGATAGGTAAGGTGAGCTAAATAAGAATGACTTGTATTTTTTAATGGATCAGGGGCTTGCCTATCTAGGCCTGTATAGTCTTTGGCCGAGAGTACCTCTGTTGGGTGAACCGTTTGTTTTAATTGCTCTAATTCCTCCAATGTAAATTGCCTATTTGGATCAGTATGGCGGCTCTTATATTCTTTAATTGCCTCTTCTAATGTATAAAATTTAGTGAATAGCGTAGTATAAAAAGGTTCAGTACAAGTTTTACATTTATAGAATATACTATTTCGACCAAAAGTTTCATTTGGAGTATTTGTATATAGCTTATATTTATCGACAAAAACACCTAATCGCTGAATCTCAAATTTCTTATTAGCAATATTATCATGTATTTTTGTTTCTTTACCATTACGATACGTATATTGAAAGAGCCCCTTTAATTTTTCTACATCAAATGCAACACCTACTGACTGCATCCATTGGCTATTTTTACTACTATAAGCAATTTTACTGACTAACGCGGACTTTTCTCCAGGAGATAAAATGTCATCAGCATTTTTAGTTTTAAAATTAACACTGCCGCCTAAGGCACCATTCCCTGTTATAAAAGAGTCTCCTCCTTTGTTAATTTCAACCTTTGAGAGGTTTTCAAGCTCAATCTCATTTCTCGCTCCACTACCTGTAGGTAACCAATAATAGATGCTTCTACTTGTAACATAAGATTAAATTTGAGGAAGCCCGTCTACACTAATTGCAACTCGATTGTTATCTACCCCTCGTATAGAGAAGCCGGTAGAACTACCTCTGCTTTGTTCTACCACAGAGACTCCTGTATCATAGCGAATAAGATCCCTAATATTACTGACCTGCTGCTTTTCTAATAGCTCTATATTTTTGACAATCTTTGAATTAGTCAAGAATTCTTCGGTGTTTGCTGTAACGGTAATTTCTTCTAACTCTGCGGCGTGATCTATTTTCTTTTCTTGAGCGTTTGCCGAAAAAGAAGTGAGTATAGTGGGTGTTAATAAAGCAGTAGTTGCTATTATTTTCTTACTATAACAGATATTTTTATAAAAAAATAACATTAGATATGTCTCCTTGGTTAATTAAAAAAGGGGGAACTCCATATTCACTTGAAAAGTTAGAATGATGCCGTTTTTCACCGCACTTCAGTCCTTTGGGAGGAAGCTAAAAAAGGGTTTTCATCAACTTTTCATTAACTCCAATTTCATTATCAATCCGATTCTTAATGCTCGGCACTCTAGATTGAATAAACAACATAGGGATAAATTCTATAAAGTTTAATAAATCGTTATATATTTGTTGATAATTTGGGAGGCGATAGTATAGAAAATATGAAATTTATTTTCAATAATATTGAGAATGATTGTCATTATTATGTGTTCTGTGGTATCTGTGATACTTTAAGGACAGTTTTTTGATAAACGCTCTCTCAATAGAGAGAAGGAAATAGTGAAATTATTTACCTATGACAAAAATAGTGAATAGTGTGTTGAGATGATATTAGACAGTTAGGTATGCAACATAAAGCGGATGCCTAATTTCTATATAAGAGAGGGGATTATACAAGACGTATGCCAAAGTGCTGCTGAGCAAGCCCGAATAGTTGGTATTTGCGATCATAAAATGAATAGTTCAGAGCAATGTTTAGTTAGAAAAGCGATTATTTTTATAACGGTGATAATTGATCTTATTTGAGGATATCGGCCATTATAGCTATCAATTTCTTTTTATTTTCACACAATCTTCTTTTTTTCTGATTTTTTACCAATTTTTTCCTTTTGGTTCAGAATTAGCCCTTTTCAGTCAGATTTGAATCCGTATAATAGCCGATTATTTTTTTCAGCGTTTTATCGGAGTAAGCGTGGCGCTTATTAGTTTAACCAACGGATATCTTTCATTTGGCGATTATCCTTTACTTGATCGTGCCGAATTGCATATTGAACCTAATGAACGGGTTTGTGTTGTTGGACGAAACGGAGCAGGAAAATCAACCTTATTAAAAATTTTATCCGGTGATATTGTGATAGATGATGGGAAAATTCAATCTGAAAAAGATTTAGTGATTTCCCGCTTAGAACAAGATCCGCCTCGTAGTGCGGAAGGTAATGTGTTTGATTATGTAGCGGAAGGTATAGGGCATTTAGCGGATCTGCTGAAAGAATATCATCATATTTCCGTGTATTTAGAAAGTGATTGCTCTGAAGCTGTACTCAGTCGTTTAGCACAGGTTCAGGCCAAATTAGAGCACGCCGGTGGTTGGCAATTTGAAAATAAAATTAATGAGGTTTTAGCTAAATTAGCATTAAATCCAAATACTAAATTATCTGATTTATCCGGCGGTTGGTTGCGTAAAGCAGCATTAGCTAGAGCTTTAGTTTGTAATCCGGATATTCTATTGTTAGATGAGCCTACCAATCATTTGGACGTAGAGGCTATTGAATGGTTGGAAAATTTTTTGACTGAATTTAACGGGAGCATTGTGTTTATTTCTCACGACCGCTCTTTTATTCGACGAATGGCAACCCGTATTGTAGATTTAGATCGTGGTAAATTAGTGTCTTATCCGGGAAATTATGACCTATATCTAACTACCAAAGCAGAAAATCTAAGGGTGGAAGCCTTACAAAATGAGTTATTTGATAAAAAATTGGCGCAGGAAGAAGTGTGGATTCGTCAAGGAATTAAGGCTCGCCGTACCCGTAATGAAGGGAGGGTTAGAGCATTAAAAGCAATGCGTGAAGAACGCCGTCAACGGCGAGAAGTCTTAGGCTCGGCAAAATTGCAGTTAGATACTTCCAGCCGCTCGGGTAAAATTGTGTTTGAAATGGAAAATGTTGGCTATGCCATTGAAGGGAAAACCTTATTGAAAGATTTTTCTACTACTATTTTACGCGGCGATAAAATTGCCTTGGTTGGACCGAACGGTTGCGGTAAAACCACCTTTATCAAATTACTACTCGGTGAATTGGAACCGTCAGCAGGAAAAATTCGCTGTGGGACAAAATTGAATATTGCCTATTTTGATCAATATCGGGGCGATTTAGATCCAGAAAAAACTGTAATGGATAATGTTGCAGACGGTAAGCAAGATATTGAAGTCAATGGGGTAAAGCGACACGTTCTTGGTTATTTACAGGATTTCTTATTCCCTCCTAAACGGGCAATGACACCGGTAAAGGCGTTATCTGGAGGGGAAAGAAACCGTTTATTATTAGCGAAATTATTGCTGAAACCGAATAATTTGCTCATTTTGGATGAACCTACCAACGATTTAGATGTGGAAACTTTGGAATTGTTGGAAGAAATTTTAACGGACTATCAAGGCACTTTGTTGATTGTTAGCCACGATCGTCAATTTATTGATAATGTGGCGACAGAATGTTATCTCTTTGAGGGGGATGGCGTATTGAATAAATATGTCGGTGGTTTCTTTGATGCCAAGCAGCAGCAACAAAATTATTTTGCAACAAAAGCGACTCGAATGTCGGTTGAGCAAAAAGATGTTTTTAAAACCTCGCAAAGTGCGGTCAAAAATCTCAATATTTCTCACCAAAATAAAAATAGAATCGTGAAGTTATCTTACAATGAGAAGAGAGAATTAGAGCAATTACCTTCTTTGTTGGAAGAGTTGGAACGAAAAATAATGGCATTGCAAGCAGAAATTGCAGAGCCTGATTTTTTTCAACAAAGTCATGATGTAACGGATAGAAAATTACAGGATTTGGCCGCTTATGAAGCTGAGTTAGAAAAGGCATTCTCTCGTTGGGAAGCATTGGAAGAAAAGAAACAATTAGCTGAAAAGTAAAGATTGCTACTATTGTTATAAATAACAGTAGAGATAAAAATTTTAAACCCTAATGATTAACTTGCTTTTGGAAGCAATATTTATTGAGACATTATTATGAACAAAAATATACTGATTATTGGTTTTATGCTGTTTGCCATCTTTTTTGGTGCAGGTAATTTAGTTTTTCCGCCTAAGCTAGGCTTTGAAAGTGGTGCTGACTTTTGGATTTCTATCAGCGGTTTCATTTTAACTGGGGTTGGGTTACCCTTGTTAGCGATTATTGTGGCTTCCTCTTATGAAGGGGGATATAAAAAAGCATTAGCAACTATTCATCCGGCAATTTCTGTTTTATTATTAAGTGCTATCTATTTGACGATTGGGCCATTTTTTGCTATTCCAAGAACAGGGGCAACAGCTTATGATCTTGCGATTGTTCCTTTCTTAGGGGGGATAGACAATACTTCTTTATTTATTTTTTCACTTGTCTATTTTGGTATTACCCTTTGGTTAAGTTTGAATCCGACTAAAATGGTCGATCGGATCGGTGCGATTTTAACGCCAGCATTACTTATTTCTATTTTGGCGCTTATTATTAAATCCGTCTATCTATTTGCAGATCAAGATTATGTTTCAACTGCTTCTGCTGGATCTTTCCCATTTGTTTCCGGAATGCTGGAAGGATATCAAACCATGGATGCATTAGCTGCTTTTGCTTTTTCGGTGATAGTAATTAATGCGGTTAAAGCGAAAAGTAGTGATGAGACTCAATTAATGCGAAAAACGGTGAGCGCCAGTGTGGTTGCTTCTGTAGCATTAGGTAGTATTTATGTAGCCATCGGTTGGATTGGAAATAGTGTTCCACTATCGTCGGAAACACTTGCAGAAGTATCAAATAATGGACAGCATCTAGGTACGTTTATTCTAAATACTGTAACAACACAAGCTTTTGGTGAGCTTGGTCGTATGATATTAGGAATTATCGTAACTTTAGCTTGTTTAACCACATCGATTGGTCTGGTTGTGGCAACTTCTTCTTATTTTAACTCAATTTATCCAATGTTATCTTACAGAACTTATGTTGTAATTTTTACTTTAATCGGTTTTGGTTTAGCAAATCAGGGATTAAATGCAGTGATTGCAAAATCTATTCCGGTATTGTTGGTGCTTTACCCGATTGCAATGACTGCACTATTGGTTTTAGCTATTAATTTAATCTTTCCACTTCCTAAATTATCACAAGCCCTGGCGATTATTTTAGTTTGTATTGTCGCTGTTTTATCTGCGTATGGAGTAGAGGCGATGAATAATTTGCCGCTTAAAGACTATTCAATGGAATGGATTTTATTTGGTGTACTGGGGATTGTATTGGGGTTTTTTGGTAAAAAAATGCAAAACTAAATTGCTGAGGTCATTCAATAGACGAAAAGAGTTTATCTCTCCGTTTTACTTATGGGACTTAACAGCGATTTAAGAAAGTGATAAAATTTACTACCGCACTTTTTTTTGCTCATTGTAAGAGCGAATAAAGTGCGGTTAGTTTTTCTATTATTTTTAATGAACAAGTAACCTTTCGTATGGGTTACCACTGTATAAGGATTTAAAATGCCAATTATTACTTTACCAGATGGCTCTCAACGCCAATTCGATAACCCCATTTCAGTAATAGAGGTTGCCCAAAGTATCGGGACAGGTTTAGCAAAAGCTACTATTGCAGGTAGGGTGAATGGGATTCGCCGTGATGCATCAGATATTATTAGTGAAGATGCAACGCTTGAAATTATTACCGCTAAAGATGAAGACGGTTTGGAGATTATTCGCCATTCAACGGCGCATTTACTTGGACACGCAATTAAACAACTTTTTCCCGGTGTAAAAATGGCTATCGGGCCAACTATTGATAATGGTTTCTATTACGATATTGATTTAGATAGATCTTTAACTCAAGAGGATCTTGATGCTCTTGAAAAACGAATGTTGGAATTGGCAAAAACCAATTATGATGTGATTAAAATGCCGGTAAGTTGGCAGGAAGCTCGCGATACTTTTGAGGCGCGTGGTGAGCCGTATAAAATGGCGATTTTAGATGAAAATATTAGCAAAGATGATCGTCCAGCGCTTTATCATCATGAAGAATATATTGATATGTGTCGTGGTCCTCATGTGCCAAATATGCGTTTTTGCCACCATTTTAAATTACAAAAAGTAGCCGGTGCGTATTGGCGGGGCGACAGTAAAAATAAAATGTTGCAGCGTATCTATGGAACAGCTTGGGCTGATAAAAAACAACTTGCTGATTATTTGCATCGTTTAGAAGAAGCGGCAAAACGTGACCATCGTAAAATTGGTAAAGCTTTAGATTTATACCATATGCAGGAAGAAGCGCCTGGAATGGTATTTTGGCATAATGACGGTTGGACAATTTTCCGTGAATTGGAAACATTCGTGCGTACGAAATTAAAAGAGTACGATTATCAAGAAGTGAAAGGTCCGTTTATGATGGATCGTGTATTATGGGAGAAAACTGGCCATTGGCAGAATTATGGTGAGATGATGTTTACTACTCAATCAGAAAATCGCGAGTATGCCATTAAACCAATGAACTGCCCAGGACACGTTCAAATTTTTAATCAAGGATTAAAATCGTATCGTGATTTACCGCTTCGTATGGCTGAGTTCGGTTCTTGTCATCGTAATGAACCATCCGGTTCGCTTCATGGCTTAATGCGTGTGCGTGGATTTACTCAAGATGATGCGCATATTTTCTGCACGGAAGAACAGATCGAAAGTGAAGTGAGTAGTTGTATTCGTATGGTGTATGATATTTACAGCACGTTCGGATTTAGTGATATTTATGTGAAATTATCTACTCGTCCGGAAAATCGTATTGGTTCAGATGAAATTTGGGATAGAGCGGAAGCAGATTTAGCTAGTGCGCTGAAAAATATCGGATTAACCTACGAGATTCAAGAAGGAGAAGGGGCATTCTACGGACCTAAACTTGAATTTGCATTGCGCGATAGTTTAGATCGTGAATGGCAATGCGGTACGGTACAACTAGATTTTTCCTTGCCAAGCCGTTTAAATGCTTCTTATGTTGCGGAAGATAATGATCGTAAAACACCGGTCATGATTCACCGAGCGATTTTAGGTTCACTTGAACGTTTTATTGGAATTATTACAGAAGAATATGCGGGTTTCTTCCCCGCATGGCTTGCACCTACCCAAGTGGTTGTAATGAATATTACCGATAGTCAAGCAGGCTATGTGAAGAATGTAGTAAAAGCGCTGTCTGATGCGGGTATTCGGGTTAAATCCGATTTGCGTAACGAAAAAGTTGGTTTCAAAGTTCGTGAACATACATTGCGTCGAGTGCCTTATATGCTTGTGTGTGGTGATAAAGAAATCGAGGCTGGTAAGGTTGCTGTACGTACTCGTAAAGGCGCCGATCTAGGCACGTTTACTGTAGAAGAATTTGCTGAAATACTAAAAAAACAAATTCGTGGGCGTGAATTGAAATTAGTTGGTGAAGAATAGTTCTTTGCAGCACCCAGTTTATTAGTCGTTTGGAATAAAAATTCGAGGTGAAAAAGCATCTTATTTTGTTAATAAGATGCTTTTTATTACTAGTGGAAAACCACCTTCTGTAAAGATGGCTATCAGCTTAAAAGACTTTGTCTGAATAAATCGATTCATAGAATATTTTTTGGAAGTTATCCTCATAACTAACATGAGCAAAACGTATGAGTTGATTTAAGAAACCATCGTATGTGATTGGCATTGTCAATATTATTTATTATGAACCTCGAAATGTCGTTTTAGGATATTAAAAGACAAAGTAGGTAGGAAGCGTTAAGCTAAGGATTTTATATGAATAGCTGAAAATAGAATAGAGTTAAATATGCAAACCGCATGTCTATTTGTTGGTTAATTTGGCGGAAGATATCCGTGTCAGAAGTAATGGGACCTTTAAAGGGTAGAACCGGCTATAAGATTATTCAATAAGTTTCCGTATTTAAGGAAGAACAAATTATGGAATAATCGCTTTTGAACAAGAGAAGTTACTACATAGATAGCCTAGTCGATGCAGAAATGATAGAAAGATATGTGAAGTAGCAAGAGAAATATGTTTAAAGATAAGCAATGAAGCCTTTCAACGATGTAAAATTCGGATTCTAAGGATCGGAATTTAGAATCGCGCCTAATGGGGAGTTAATCAAGGCCACCTTCTATTATGAAGGTGGATTTTTATCTAAATTACTTCATCTTCACAAAATTGGCAATTCATTAAATGTTCTTGGTTATTGTGAACAATATAATGCCCCATTTTTTTCGCTTTAGTATCTAAATATTTGGTATTGTAGCGATTTTCCCCAACATTTAGAGGAACACGTTCCACAACGTTAATACCTGCTTTTTTCATTGTTTCAACTTTTTTAGGGTTATTTGTCATTAAACGAACTTGAGTAACGCCAAGTTGTTCAAAGATATCTGCACAAACTTCAAAATTACGTTCATCAGCTTTGAAACCAAGTGCCAAGTTGGCTTCAATCGTATCCATACCTTGATCTTGTAATGAATAAGCGCGAATTTTGTTAATTAGCCCGATTCCTCTTCCTTCTTCGCGGTGATAAATTAAGATACCTCGACCTTCTTCACTAATTTGTTGTAATGCGGTAGCAAGTTGAAAGCCACAATCGCATTTTAAACTATGTAAAGCATCTCCTGTTAAACATTCGGAATGAATTCGTGCTAAAACTGGTTTTGTATTATCGGAAATATCTCCAAAAACAAGCGCAACATGTTCTTTTTTTGTATCGGGAAATTCAAATCCGACAAGGCGGAAAATACCAAATTCAGTCGGCAGATTTGCTTGTGCGACAAGCTGAATTTTCGACATAAGTTATCCTTATTCTTTATTCTAAATTCTGTTAAAATGTGTGCCTTTGTGATTCTTTATCAAGGGGCGACAATGCTAAAAAGGCTGTCATTATATACTGTATTACTCTGTCTTGTACCGTTTTTTATTTGGGGGCTAGGTTATCAATGGAATGGTAATAAACAATTAATAGAAGCAGATTTTTGGCTTTATTTATTGACTGAAACAGGTAGTGTGCCGTATGCATTAATTACTTGTGCGGTATTGGCGCTATTATTCCGTTTTTTATTTGTTGATACTAAGCAATGGATAATTGGTGTGTGTATAATGGCATTGGCTGTTATTGTAACACAAGGGGCAAAAAGCGGGTTAAAAGCACTTTTTGCCGAACCTCGCCCTTTTGTTGCTTATCTTGTTGAGCAAACTCAAACGACAGTGAGTGAATTTTATCAAGCTAAACGTGATAGTCGAGCAGAAATTGTACATAACTTTTACGTTGAAAAAAATGATACGCCAATTTGGTTACGGCAACACTATGAAAATGAAACTGGCTATTCTTTTCCTTCTGGACATGCTATTTTTGCAGCAACTTGGCTAATGTTGGCGGTAGGATTTACTCGCTTATTAGGTAATCGATCTAAAAAAGCCAAATTATTAGTTGGCGGATTGTCTGTTTGGGCACTATTAATGTTGATAAGCAGAATAAGATTAGGGATGCACTATCCGGTAGATCTTTTAGCTGCAATTATAGTTTCATTATTAGTACATATTATATTTTTTAAAATAGTTGAGAAAAAAGCGATTTTTATCAAAAAACCATCTATCTAACAAAGTAAAATAGCACCCAAATTAACAGTGCTTTTCGCTAAGGAGCATTTATGTATTATGGCATTGATATCGGTGGAACTAAAATAGAGTTAGCTGCTTTTAACGAAAAACTAGAAAAGCAGTATTCGGAACGAGTGCCTACTCCACAAACTAAATATGAAGATTGGTTGGACGCAGTAGCTGGTTTAGTACAGCGTGCAGACCAATATTTTGGTAGCAAGGGAACAGCGGGATTAGGTGTACCGGGTTTTGTGAATCATCAGACTGGTTTAGCAGAGATTACTAATATTCGCGTTGCTGACGGTAAACCAATTTTATTAGATCTTGAAAATCGGCTTGAACGGGAAGTAAGAGCGGAAAATGATGCAAATTGCTTTGCTTTGTCTGAAGCTTGGGATGAAGAGAATGTTAAATTTTCGTCCGTATTAGGGTTAATTCTAGGAACAGGATTTGGCGGTGGTTTTGTATTAAATGGTAAAGTTCATTCTGGGCAAGTGGGGATGGCGGGTGAGTTAGGACATCTTCAATTAAATTACCATGCGCTAAAATTATTAGGTTGGGATAGTGCACCGATTTATAATTGTGGTTGTGGTAATCGTGCCTGCTTAGATACTTATCTATCTGGACGTGGTTTTGAAATGTTATATCGCGATTTAAAAGGCGAAGCGTTACCTGCTAAAGAAATTATTAATCGTTTTTATCATGGCGAACAAAGTGCGGTCGATTTTGTTAATACTTTTATTAAACTTTGCGCGATTTCAATAGGAAATATTATTACAGCATTTGATCCACATTTGATCGTACTGGGAGGCGGGTTATCAAATTTTGATTATTTATATGAGGCTTTACCAAGCACTTTACCGCCTTATTTAATGAGAACAGCGAAAGTGCCGTCTATTAAGAAAGCGAAACACGGTGATTCGGGTGGTGTACGAGGTGCGGCAGCATTATTTTTATAATAGTAATTTTATTTAAACATTGGATAAAATCTAAAATATTGAATTATTTTTAGATTTTATCTTTTTTATTTTTAAGAAAGTAAATTTTATGTTAAAAAGGGTCGTATTTTTTTATTTTTTAGATAAAAATACTTTCTTTTTTTACGGAGGTTTTTTCATGATTACAGACTTAGGGAACGCGATTGAAGGGCTATTAAATTGGGTTGTTACTCATTTTGATGAGCCTTTGTGGAATATTACTATTATTGTTTTGTTAGGGGTCGGAATCTTTTTTACCCTTACGACGGCATTTGTACAGCTACGGTTATTTCCAGCCAGTATTCGGGAAATGTGGTTTGGACGTGCAGCAGAGGGAAATTCATTAACACCTTTTCAGGCTTTTGCAACGGGGTTAGCTAGTCGGGTTGGTGTAGGCAATATTGGTGGTGTCGCGACAGCCATTGCGTTAGGTGGAGAAGGTGCAGTTTTTTGGATGTGGCTAACTGCATTTATCGGTATGTCTAGTGCTTTTGCAGAATCAACATTGGCACAGCTCTTTAAAATTCAGGATAAAGACGGTTCGTTTCGTGGTGGACCCGCTTATTATATTACTCAAGGACTACGTTCCCGTTGGTTAGCAGTATGCTTTGCTTTAACCTTAATTTTTACTTTTGGTTTTGCTTTTAATTCTGTTCAATCTAATTCCATTGTTGAGGCAACAAGCAATGCTTGGGATTGGAAAGGAGAATATGTTGGCATTGTATTAGTTGTATTAACAGCATTGATTATTTTTGGTGGAATTAAACGCATTGCCGTAGTATCAAGCAGCATAGTACCGATGATGGCTTTATTTTACTTGATTATGGCGGTGATTATTTTAGGTATGAATATCGAAATGATTCCGACCGTAATTAGTAATATAGTAAAAAGTGCATTTAACTTTGAAGCTGCTGCGGGGGGGATGTTTGGTGCGATGGTCTCCAAAGCAATGATGATGGGGATCAAGCGTGGTCTATTTTCAAATGAAGCTGGTATGGGATCGGCACCGAATGCTGCCGCATCGGCACATGTTAAACATCCTGTCAGTCAAGGTTTGGTTCAAATGCTAGGTGTTTTTGTGGATACCATGGTTGTTTGTACCTGCACAGCAGTTATTATCTTGCTATCAAATAATTATGGTGGAGAAGAATTAAAAAGTATTTCATTGACACAAACTGCTTTGCAATATCACGTCGGGGAATTTGGTTTACATTTCCTTGCATTTATTTTGTTATTGTTTGCTTATTCTTCTATTATCGGTAACTATGCTTATGCGGAAAGTAATGTTCGCTTTATTAGAAATCGTCCGTGGGTTGTATTTCTATTTCGTTTGGTTGTTTTGTTTTTTGTGTATTTCGGTGCAGTGAAATCGGGAAATGTGGTGTGGAGTTTTGCCGATACGGTGATGGCCGTTATGGCATTAATTAATTTAGTCGCAATTGTATTACTTTCACCAGTGGTATGGAAATTGATGAAAGATTATCAGAAACAGCTAAAAGCGGGTAAACAGCCGGAATTCAAGATTGAAGAGTATCCAGAGTTAAGAAAACGTATTTTTGATCATCGCATTTGGAAATAAGAATTGTTATGACATAGAAAATCCCCGCTTTATACACGGGGATTTTATTATTGATGGAGTTTTTCTATAAAGGTGGATTTTACTCTTTTTGATTCCTAGCAGTTTTATAACATAGAAAATAATAACAAATTGCTGAGCTAAGTGAACAAAGAGCCATTGCATAGATCATTGGACGTTCGGTATAAAGGGGAATATAAGATAAGGCAGCTCCAATTAGGGAACCAATTCCAAAACGAGCGGTGCCGGTGATAGCATTTGCTGTTCCCGCCATTTTCGGATATTGGTCTAAAATGGCTGCGGAGGCATTGCTACCGATAGTCGATACCATTCCAACAAAAAATGCGATACCAATAGCCATGCTCCATAATCCAAGGGAGAATATTGCAGAAATAGTAAGCCATATTCCAGCGATAAATTGTAAGCTTAGTCCAATACGAAGCATATTTTCTGAACCGATTTTGGTAACTAAGCGTCCGTTAATAAATGTCATCGTAACCATAACCGTGATATTTAGAATAAAAAAATACCCGAAATGTTCAGGAGAAACTCCGAACAACCCAATATAGACTAATGAGCCAGACGTTAAAAAGCAAAACATTCCAGCAAAAGAGAGTCCGCCGACTAAGACGTAACCCAAAGTCGCTTTATGTGCGATAAGACTAGCAAAGTTTTTAATAACGCCGTAGAAACGTAGAGATACTCGATTTTCAGGAGCCAAGGTTTCGGGAATTTGTAAACTAACTAAGATGACACATAATAGTCCCATCATCATTAAAGTATAAAAAATAGAGTGCCAATGAAACCATTTGGCAATATAGCCACCAGCAATAGGGGCGATAAGGGGAGCTATCATTGAGATAATCATTATCGTGGACATCATTCGAGCAAACTGATTACGTTCGAATAAGTCTCTTACTAATGCTCCAAGCACGACGGCGGGAGCGGCACCAAATAGTCCTTGTACGAATCGCATCAGGTAAAAATACTGAATATCCATGATTTCTGTCAATAAAAGCGCCATTATTGCACCACCTGAAATACCAATCAAAATGATAGGCTTTCGTCCGAAGCTATCTGCAACAGGACCCCAGAATAGTTGTCCGAGAGAAAACCCTAATGTAAATAGTGCTAAGGTCGCTTGTACCTTTTCTTGGGAGACATTAAGATCTTTTGCGATATCAAGGAAGGAGGGGAGGTACATATCAATAGATAACGGCGGTAACATTGCCAGTAAACCTAAAATAACAACAAAATATCCGTTTAATCTGTTTTTTTTATTCATAATATTTTCTCTATTTCGGTTAAAGGTCTAAATTCACCTTCTGCTAAAGATTCGTCTAATGTTATGTTACCAATTTTCCAACGATGTAAAGCAATAACTTTATTGCCTAGTGCGGCAAACATCCGCTTTACTTGATGATACCGTCCTTCAGTTATCGTTAAATTTACACAATAATCGTCAAGTATTTCGAGATGAGCAGGCTTAGTCAAGGTTTTTTCTCCTCGTAACAAGATACCTTTAACAAACTTTTCTTCGTAAAAGGATTCAATGGGATCGGCAAGAGTTACTAAATAAGTTTTTTCACAATAATATTTGGGGGAAGTGATACGATGGGACCATTGACCGTCATCCGTTAATAAAATTAATCCGGTCGTATCAACATCTAAGCGACCAACACTATGCAATTTTATTGATAGAGGATAATCAAAGAATCGATAGATATTTGGATAATCGGTTTCGTCGTGAGAACAGACATAACCTTGCGGTTTATTTAGCATAAAATATTGCCCGCTTTCGACCCAATTTAATGGTTTATCTTGGAAATAAATCTCATCTTGAGAGGATACCTTAAATGCACCGTCTTTTACAATTTCTCCGTTAATTCTGACCGCACTTTGGCGTAATGACTTTGCTGCTTGAGAACGGGTTAAACCTGTATTTTCCGAAATAAATTTATCTAATCTCATTGAACCTCTCCATAAACATTGGTGGAGATTTTACCTTTTTTTCGTTAGTTTGAGAATGTTCCGAATTGTTGGAAAAGTATTAATGTTGTTATTAAGTTGTTAATATTGAAAAGTTTGCGGTATATCACAAATTTTTTTAATTAAAAGAGTATAATGCCAAAACCTTTATCATACTGAGCATATGGAGAATATTATATGAGCGATCAATTGAAACAAGCTGCCTTGGATTTTCACGAGTTTCCGATTCCGGGAAAAATTGAAGTTACACCGACTAAATCACTCGCAACACAACGAGATTTAGCGTTGGCCTATTCCCCTGGCGTAGCAGAACCTTGTTTGGAAATTCAACAAGATCCTCTAAAGTCTTACCGCTATACTGCGCGCGGCAATTTAGTCGCAGTAATTTCTAACGGAACTGCTGTATTAGGGTTAGGAAATATTGGTGCTCTGGCAGGTAAACCTGTCATGGAAGGGAAGGGCGTTTTATTTAAAAAATTTGCAGGTATTAATGTATTTGATATTGAAATTGATGAACGAGATCCAGATAAGTTAGTTGATATTATTGCTTCTTTGGAACCCACTTTTGGTGGAATTAATTTAGAAGATATTAAGGCGCCAGAATGTTTCTATATTGAGCAAAAATTAAGAGAGAGAATGAACATTCCGGTTTTTCATGATGATCAACATGGTACGGCAATCATTAGTGCCGCGGCAGTGATCAATGCCTTACGAATCGTAAATAAAAATATTGAGAACGTGCGATTAGTTGCCTCGGGGGCGGGAGCCGCGTCCATTGCCTGTCTTAATTTATTAGTTTCATTAGGAATGAAACGTGAAAATATAGTGGTATGTGATTCAAAAGGTGTTGTGTATAAAAACCGTGATGAACGAATGGATCAAACTAAAAAAGATTATGCAATTAACGATAATGGGTGGCGTACCTTATCTGATGCAATTCCTGACGCTGATATTTTCTTAGGTTGTTCGGCTGCTGGCGCATTAACTCAGGATATGGTTAAAACAATGGCGGCACATCCAATTATTTTAGCATTAGCTAATCCGAATCCAGAAATTACGCCACCAGAAGCTAAAGCAGTCCGCCCCGATGCAATAATTTGTACAGGGCGTTCGGATTATCCGAACCAAGTGAATAATGTATTGTGTTTTCCATTTATTTTTCGCGGTGCATTAGATGTTGGTGCAACGACAATTAATGAACAAATGAAAAGGGCAGCGGTTTATGCTATTGCTGATTTAGCCCTTGAGGAACAAAATGATGTTGTTACTTCTGCTTATGGAGGGGAAGGTGCGGCATTTGGTGCGGATTATATCATTCCTCGTCCGTTTGATCCGCGTTTGATTGTTCGTATCGCACCGGCAGTTGCGAAAGCTGCTATTGATTCTGGGGTGGCGACTAGACCAATTACTGATTGGAATGCTTATATCGAAAAATTGACTCAATTTGTTTATAAGACAAGCATGTTTATGAAACCGATTTTTAATCAGGCTAAGGCAGCGAAACAACGTATTATTCTAGCGGAAGGGGAAGAAAATAAAGCATTACACGCAACGCAAGAAGTAGTTTCAATGCAATTAGCTCATCCTATTTTAATCGGTCGTCGTTCAGTCATTGAAGATAAAATTAAAAAATTAGGATTACGCTTAGAAATTGATGTAGACTTTGATGTAATTGACAATGAGAACAATCCTAGATACGAAGAATGTTGGAGACATTATTATCAATTAACAAAACGTAAGGGGATTACTGAAGCTATTGCCCAACGGGTAATGCGTTCTAATACGACGGTGTTAGGGGCTACATTAGTTAATTTGGAGTATGCAGACGGTTTGGTATGTGGATTATTTGGTTCTTACCAAAAACATCTGGCTTCAATTCAAGATATTTTGGGCTTAAAACCGGGCGTGAAAACGGCTGCAGCACTAAATAGCTTAATGTTGCCGACCGGTAATGTATTTTTAACTGATACACATGTAAATAAAGAACCTAACGAAGAAGAATTGACAGAAATCACATTAATGGCAGCAGAAGAAATTCGTCGTTTTGGTATTGAACCGGCTATTGCTTTGTTATCTCATTCTAATTTCGGTTCATCAAATGAATTTGGTGCTAGAAAAATGCGTGATGTTCTAGAGTTAGTTAAAGTGCGTAATCCGGAGTTAATGATAGATGGCGAAATGCGTGGTGATGTTGCGCTTTCTGAAAGTTTACGCCATGACGTGATGCCAGATAGCCCATTAAAGGGTGCTGCAAATTTATTGGTTTTTCCTAATTTGGAAGCAGCGCGTATTAGTTATAGCTTGTTACGCGGAACCACAACAGCAATTACGGTCGGGCCTATTCTGATGGGAATTAATAAATCAGCTCATATTCTAAATCCGAGCGCATCAGTTAGACGTATTATCAATATGGTGGCATATGCAGCAGTAAAATCCCAACAAGATTAAAGCACAAAGTGCGGTTGAAATTAGACCTAAATTTATCATTATCTAAAATAATTTGTAAAGTTAAAAGGATGCCTGCGAGGCATCCTTTATTTTGCAGTTGTAAATGTGATTGAATTGGCAACCTAATGGTATGAACCTCTCTACTGGCTTATATGGTTGTTCTCTTCTTTAAGAATTCATTACTTTTCTAAAAATAATCTATTTTGTTTTTTTGAACATATTAATTCTAGCTTTTTTACTAAAGATAAAATTTTTTACTTTTTTATCTAAAAGGGGTTGTTTTTTTTTTTTTTTTTTTTTTTTACAATAAGGAAGTTTTAGCTTTGAAATCAAAAAAAGTAAAGGCTGAAATTCAAACTCGTTAAAGAGAGTTTATCTTAGTAAATTTATTTTAGGAGAATTTTTAAATGTTAAATCAATTAACAACGAAAGCATATATTTCAGTAACTGAAGCATTCCGTAATTTTAGAAAAGATGAGCGCGGCGTAACTGCAATTGAATATGGTTTAATTGCTGTCGCAGTAGCTGTATTAATTGTGGCTGTATTCTACAGTGATAATGGCTTTATTCAACAATTAAAGGCTAAATTTGAGTCACTAACAAAAACCATTACAAGCGCAAATATTACACCATAGTAGTGTATAAAATATAATAAAAGGGGAAATATGGGGATCGATTTGTTATAAATTTATTCGCGATCTCCATATTATTAAATAATAAATATGAATTATAAACTGTTTACTTCAGCCTTTCTTTATTTAAGAAAATTTAAACGTGATAAAAAAGGTATTACTTCAATTGAATACGGTCTTATTGGGTTAGCTGTTACTGTTTTTGTTGTGAGTATTTTAGGACAAGAAGGATTTCTTGTTGAGTTGAGCGAAAAATTTCGAATTTTAACTCAGGTAGTTTCCAATTCAGTACTAACTAGAGGCTAATTCTATGAAAGAATATCTGGTTCCTCTTTTAAATTTTGCAGTGATTTTATTACTGATAGATATATCATGGACAGATATTCGTGTAAGAATTATTAGTAATAAAAGCATTATGTTGTTATTAGCCGTTATTCTAGTATTTTCTTATTTAAGATACGACACAGTTTTTATTTTTTCTTCCTTAGTTTCTCTGTGTGTCGGTTTTATTCTATTCGTATTAAAAGTTATTGGTGCTGGAGATATTAAATTAATTAGCGTACTAATATTAGCTGTGCCTAATTATCAAATAATATCTTTTCTATTTTTTACAACTTTTTCAGGATTACTATTAATTATCATTGGCTGGATTTTCTTCAGAAATGAAATAAAAAGTAAAGGATTACCCTATGGAGTAGCAATTAGTACAGGTTTTTTGATTAATTCGATTTTATTCGGTTAAAAAATTAAAGTTAATATTTCATATAATTAAATCAAAATTTATTTTTAATTAAATTTAAGGTACAAAAATGAACTATAGAATGTTATTTATTATTTCATTCCTTATTCTTGCTGTCGGTGTAGGCGGTATTCTTTTTATCCCTTCGGGAAATGATGGAATAGGTGCTAATTCTCAAAACAATGATTCTATTAAAGAAAGTCAAGAGAAGAAAGTGGAAAAATTAATCATTTTAGCTGAATTAAAACATGATGTAATAAAAGGAACACTTTTACAAGCAGATGATTATTCATTAAATGAAATTAATGTTTCTGAAGATAATCCGATGGTTGTATATGATTTAAGCGAAGTAATCAAAGATTCGCCGGTTACTTTACAAGGGTATTTAGTGAATGAAAATTTACAAGGGGGATCGTTACTTTCTTCTGAAAAGGTTATTTCGCCTAATGATCCTAAGTTTCTTATTTCCGGTATTAATACAAAAGAGGAAGTTGCTTTTCGAATTTATATTAAGGAAAGTGAACGCTATTTGTTAGATACCGTTAAAGGGGGAGATTATGTATCTATTTATAGTCAGTATTTCTCTTCGGACGATATGAATAACACAAGAGAACGATCAGATTTAGCTAGGATTGCGGATAGAGTGTTAGTGCTACAAGCTAAAGCTTTTAATGATGAAGAAATTAAGAATGCTTCTTCGGATAGTAAAGATAATTTTGGATATATCAGTGTAAAAGTAAATGTTGAGCAAGTTGCAAAAATTTATAAGTTATATAAAGAATCAAAATTAATTGTTTTGCCGTCAGAAGGAAAAGATAAAAGTTCTGAACATCGTGGAATATCTATTCGAAAATTAAGGGGTCAACAATAATGTTAATAAATTATAAGCCGATAAAGAATATAGGAGTAAATTTAATAGTAAGCGGAGCAGTATTGTTATTTTCTAATATTAGTTTTGCTAAAACATTTAACTTAGAGCAGGGACAGAGCCAGTTTATTGAGACGGATCAAAAAATTGACACGATTTTTGTTTCTTCTCCGAATGTTGCAGATTATGAAATCCTAGATGATACCAGTTTTTTAATTTACGCCAAGGAAGAAGGAAGAGCGCAAGTTACAGCATTTGATGCTGAAGGTAATAAGCTTACTTCTGATACAGTAAATGTAAATATATTGATTAATAACATCGAAGATACAAATCAACAAATTAAAGTGCGTTTTCCAAATACTAAACTTTCAGTAAAAAAAGTGGGGAAAGCTTATATTATTGAAGGAAAAGCAAGTAGCCAGGAAGAAAGTGATGAAGTAAATCGTATCGTTGGTGAGGCACTAGGTGCGACTAAAAAGGTAACAGAGACTAAACTTCGTCTTAATGGATCTGGTGAAAATGAGCACATTACTTTTTTAGATAAATATCAATACGATGGAGTGATTAACCACTCAAATGTTAATGATACGACTCAGATTAACGTAAAGCTTTCTGTTGTAGAAGTTAATAAACGATTCTCCGATTCTTTGGGAATTAACTGGTCTCATTTAGCTGGTTCAGGACCCTTATTAGGTGGTTCTTGGTCAAAAGGAGGTGGCTTTAATGGAACGAGTGGTATTCTCCAGTTGAATGCTAATGGATTATCTGCATTTATTAGTGCGTTAGATAATCGTAATAACGGTAAGATTTTGGCTGAACCGAATATTTCAATGTTATCTGGTGAGACGGCTGAAATTTTGGTTGGGGGAGAAATTCCTTTTGCTCAAAGAGATAGAGACGGCAATGTAACGGTTATTTATAAAGATTATGGTGTGAAGTTAGCTGTTGGTGCGAAAGTTCAAAAAAATGATCGAATCCGCTTAATTCTAGATCAAAACGTGAGTACGCTTGCGGGTAATTATAGCTATGAAAGTATTGGAAATATTCCTTATTTTAATACGCGTAGAACGAAATCTGTATTTGAAGTTGCTAACGGGGAAAGCTTTATTATTGGTGGTTTAATTAATTCTCTTGATGCGGAAAATTTAAATAAAGTACCTTTATTAGGTGATTTACCCATTTTAGGTTCATTTTTCCGTAATGCATCGACTTCTCGTGAAAATAGAGAATTAGTTGTTGTTGCAACAGTTAATATCGTAAAACCGGTTACTGAGGATCAAATTATCTATCCTACGCTTGAGAAAACCGGCACGATGGAGCGTTTCTTTAATTTGACACCGTTTAAAAATATTTATCATCGGACATTAACAACTAACTTCTTGAAAAATGGTGGGTTTATTCAATGAAAAAAATATTTATGATTTTATCTGCTTCGACTATAGCTATATCTGCCGCCGCAATGACCGCAAATGAATTAAGAAATAATGCTGATATCCCACAACAAGCGGAGAATTATAGATTATTAATTAATCGTTATGCACTTTCCGATTATTCTTCAGCAACACAACGTAATTTATTACAAGCCATACTAAGTAGCATGGGAAGAGATAGTAGTAAAAAAGTACGTTTATTGTGGGCAAATAAAGAGGCTTATAAAAGTGCGGTCGAAATTCAGAAAGTTTTACTTAGTCGAGGAATTGAATCTAATCGTATTCAACTTCTTGCTAATCCAAGTAAGGTTTCACTTTACCCACTTTATGCAGAGGTAGAACAAATAGCGGTGAAAGCTATGCCTTGCTCGGGAGAAACAATTGATAATATGTTAAATAAAGACGGTAATTGTGCAGTAAAAAGTAATAGCCGTATCCAGTTGACGTTTTAATTGAGAGATTGAATTATGTTGTTACTTGATAATGAAAAAATACTTACGGGTAGTGTACGTAAGATTGTAGTTATTTCCTCTGATGAAGATATTGGTACAAGAATTGCGGAAATTCTTCGTACAAGAGCATTAGAAAATATTGAGGTAATTAAGAAAAACCTTTTTGATCTTTCTAATATCCTTATTTCAGCCGAAGATACTTTTGGGGTGATTGTTGATCTTGAAGCAGAAAATGAGGTAAATAAAATTACCGATAAGATTTATAGCGTTATTCCACAGGGCGTTTGGTGTTGCGTTATTGGAAAAAGTGATTCCATTTTACTTTCTCAACAATTGCTGAATAAAGGAATTCTTTATTTCCATGCTTCTTCTCAAATTAATCAAATGGTAGAAACCGTCGTATCGGGAGTAGATATTCCGACTGTACGAAATACGGTAAAAATTAGCGTGCTAAGTTGTAAGGGCGGGATTGGTTCTACATTAATCAGTTCTCATATCGCAAATCAAATTGTATTAAATAAGAAAGTCCCGGTTCTGTTGGCTCAAGGTGAGAATGGATCGCAAGATTTGGATTTACTTTTTGATAAAAAATTACAGGGAGATATTGTTGAATATGCCCGTAATTTCGATCTTTTTAGCGGGGCTCCGTCAGAACTCTCTACCTCAGTTACAGATAAATATAATTTTGTTATTTATGATCAGCCAATTTTTAATGTAAAAAAAGATGATCTCCCTAAATTTTTCGAACACAGTAATAGCTTCTTGTTGATAGTAGAGCGGCGTATTGGTTCTTTACGAGTTGCAAAACAATTTTTAGAAGAATGTGAAAGGGTTCGAAATATTCAGGGGAAACCTATCCGAACCTTTATTTGTATTTCCGACAGTAGATTGGAGACCTCTAAAGCAATGGCTAAAACAGATATAGAAACATTATTGGGGGTTTCTGTTGATGCTGTTATCCCTTTATTAAAAAATATTGGAACAAAAAATATTTTATCCATTAATTTAGGACGAAAGGGCCGTAAAGAAATTGAAGCATTAATGATGAAGGTCATTGGTGCAGTTTCCAGAAGTGGTAGTAAATCAAAAGAAAAAAATAGTTTTTTCTCTTCGTTTGTGAAGTCGTTAATTAATAATTAAATAAAGAAAGAGAATGTTAAATAAAGAGCAGCAAAGTTTTCTCCGAACTGAGATTTTAAGCAACCTTGATATTGAGAGGATTGATGAAATTCAGCACGAAAGAGATAAGTTAATTAGTGAACTTATTCAAATAGCTAATCAAGTTACAGCAACTCAGAGTATGTATATTACATCATCTGATCTTATGATGATTGCAGCAATGATTGCTGATGAAATTGAAGGGTATGGTCCGTTACGTGATTTGATGAATGATGACAGTGTTAACGATATTTTAGTCAATGGTCCTGATAATATTTGGGTTGAACGATCCGGTATTTTAGAAAAAACAGATAAAGTTTTTATTGATAACGGGCAGTTAACTGATATTGCTAGACGCTTGGTTGCAAAGGTAGGGCGCCGTATTGATGACGGTAGCCCGTTAGTCGATTCAAGACTTCCAGACGGTAGTCGTTTAAATGTTGTTATTCCGCCTATTGCATTAGATGGAACATCAATTTCTATCCGAAAATTTAGTAAAGAGAAAAAAACTTTACAAGAGCTGGTTAATTACGGATCCATGACGCTTGATATGGCCAATTTTCTTATTATTGCTGCTAGAGCTCGAGTGAATATCATTGTTTCTGGCGGGACTGGATCAGGAAAGACGACGTTATTAAATGCATTATCGAATTATATTTCTCATCAAGAAAGGGTTATTACATTAGAAGATACGGCGGAGCTGCGTTTGAATCAGCCGCATGTCGTGCGTCTAGAAACTCGTCTTGCGGGCGTGGAACATACCGGTGAAGTTACCATGCAAGATTTAGTAATTAATGCATTACGGATGCGACCTGAAAGGATTATTGTTGGGGAATGTCGTGGCGCTGAAGCTTTTCAAATGTTACAAGCAATGAATACTGGGCATGATGGATCAATGTCGACCTTACATGCTAATAGCCCGCGAGATGCGTTAGCTCGTTTGGAGAGTATGGTGATGATGTCCAACGCTTCGTTACCCCTTGAGGCTATTCGCCGTAATATTTCTTCTGCGGTCAATATTATTGTACAAGCTTCCCGTCTAAATGATGGTTCAAGAAAAATTATGAATATTACCGAGCTAATGGGGATGGAGAATGGTCAGATCATCTTACAGGATATTTTCTCTTATAAACCTAGTAAATATCGTGATGCGAACGGCAAGATTATTGGAGAATTTGTTTCTCATGGGTTATTGACCCGTTCTATTGTTTATCAAAATGCCCAAGTTTTTAATTTGAGTGAGCAATTGCAAAGTATTTTTGGAGAAGAGGATTAAATGAATTTACTTTATTACATTATTCTCTCTTTTGGAGGACTATTGTTTTTATATACGGCTATCAGCTGGTCGACAACAAGTAAGAAAATAAATGCAAAAGAATATAGAAAAAATGGTATAAAAACTTTAATTGAAGAATTAAATAAAAAAGTAAGTTTATGGTTTTTTTATTTTGTTGACGGAGATAAACAAAAACTCATTCGTAATGTTCTTATAAGTTTTATTATATTTATTTTCTGTTTTTATATAAACATATTTTATATAAAAATAGATAGATTATTATTTTGTCTATTATTTTTTACTTTTTTTATTTTTTCTGTTTGGTATTTGGGACAGCGTAGAAATAAAAAAATGTTTACTGAAATATTTCCTGATGTTATTCAAATTTTGAATTCAGCAATTACTTCGGGCGCAGGGCTTTTGCAGGCATTAGATCGTTGTGGAAAAGATTTGCCGGGTTCACTAGGTAATGAGTTTAGAAATATTCATAGAAGGCTGGCAATTGGTGAAGACCCGGTAGCAGTATTTGATGATAGTTACATTCGTTATCCTTATAAAGAATTTTATTATTTCATCATTATTATTCGCACAAATTTATCTAGGGGAGGACAAATTAGAGAAGTTATTACTCGTTTAGGTCGTTTAATTGTAGATACAAAGAAAATGGAAAAGAAAAAGAAAGCAATGACATCAGAAGCGAGAATTTCTGCATTGATTGTTGCGTGTTTTCCAATAGGATTTTTTATATTTATGCAATTTTTTATGCCTGAAAATTTTGATTTCTTAATTAATAACTCTAGTGGAAGACTAGTTTTATATTATGTCTTTGGTAGCGAATTGCTAGGTATGATAATTATTTGGTGGTTAATGAGGAGAGCAACATAATGTTATTATTTTATTTTTGCTTAATATTGTTAAGTATTTTTATTCTTATGTTTGCATTTTCATATAAAAAGAAATTAGATAAAAATAAAGGTATTCTTTCTGGAGAGATTCCTAAAAATCAAAAAACAGAAGAGTCAAGCAGAGGAAAAACAAAACAGCAGATCGAGCTTGAACTATTATTAATTAATAATAATCCTATTTTAAAAATACTTGGGGTTATTGATAAGAATATTAAAATAAAGTTACTTTTTACTTTTCTTGTTGTAGGAGTTTATTATTTATTTAATCTAGATAAAGAGTTATCAGAGCTGTTAATTAGCATAGCTTTGATTTTATCTATTGTTATTCTTATACCTAGTGTTCTAATTAATTTTATTTTAAAAAATAAAATTAAAAAGATAATGGCTGATCTTCCTGGTTTTATTGATTTAGTTGCTGTTCAGGTTCAAACCGGAATCAGCATTGATGCAGCATTAAAACAAGTGGCAACAGATTTTAAAAAATTAAACTCAGATTTAACTTATGTTATGTTGAGAATAATTAGAAAATCTGAAATTACTGGACTTTCACAAGCACTACAAGATCTTTCTATTTCATTACCTACAGTAGAAATAAGAATGTTTTGTACAGTATTACAGCAGAGTTTAAATTTTGGTTCCTCAATTTATTCTCAGTTAACTCAGTTATCCACGGATATCCGTGAATTACAATTATTATCGATAGAAGAAAAGCTGGGGACATTAGCAGCAAAAATGAGTATCCCACTAATTCTTTTTATCATGTTCCCAATTATCATTTTAATTTTAGCACCTGGTGCAATGAGGGTATTTCCAAATGTTTTCTAAATTAAAAAAAGTATTATTTTGTGTATCAGTTATTTCCGTTACAGGGTGTTCTGCTTTGTTACAGGATAAAACAGAATTAACACCTGAAAATATTCAAGCTAGAGAGATTTTGTATGAAAGCACAAAAAATTACAGTTCTTTGATTTCTCTTTATCGTGATGTTTTAAAAGTTAACGAAGATCCTATGATTCGATATAAACTAGCAAATAACTATTATTTAAAAGGGGATAGTGAATCTTCTTTACTTTATTTAGATCCATTATTAAGTATTAATACTCCCTTAGCAGAACAAGCAAGAATTTTACAAGCTAAGAATTTTATTCAGTTAGGAAAATACCATGATACCGTAAATATAACAGATTCAATATTATCAATCTCACCTAAAAACGGAGAGGCTTATAATTTACGAGGTATTGCTTTGGCTCAATTAGGAAAGTTACAAGATGCATATATAAATATTAAAAAGGCTAGAGAATTATTTATTAATGATACAACAGCAATTAATAATTTATCTATGTTAAGTATCATTAATGGAGATTATCATAATGCAGTTTCTTTGTTATTACCTCAATATCTTAATGGTTCAAAGGAGCCTAGACTTTTACATAATTTAGTTTTTTCCTTAGTTAAAGCAGGAAATATAGATTATGCTAAAAGTATTATTATGAAAGAAAATTTAAATACTTCTCCAGATGATTTAATTGAAGCATTAAAGAAAACAGAGCGCCTTTCTAAGGCAGTTGCTAAATAATATGGAATTATAGAGCGATGATGAAAAAATTCTTCTCTAATATAAAAGGTGTGTCTACAGTTGAATTTAGTTTTACTATTGCACTGTATTTTTTTGTTGTAATGTTGATTTTAGAGTTCTGTCGCTTAGTTATTGTTACCTCATATTGGGATTTAGCGATTGCAGAAAGTGTTAGAATTGCAAAAAATGAAAATGTAAACAGTACGGGAAACTATGAAGAGGCATTTCGAAAAGCATTAAAAGAACAAAGAAAATTACAGGGGGAATCGACAGTAGGTTATTTAGCACAAGTTCAAAAAAATGATTTTGATATTAGTGTTAAATATGTAGATTGTGATGTCGGTCGTAGCTGTATTTCCGCATTATTAGATGAAAAATTTAGAGTACCTAAAAAGGATAACGATGGAAAATTAATTTCTCCTAATGGTAAAGAGGCAACATTAGCTCGATATTCTTTAAGTTATGATTATGAATTTTTGGTTCCATTACCATTTTTTCCTAAATCTTGGACTCAATCGCTACTTAATAGAGAATTTGTTGTGGTACAGGAATATGAAAGATCGCAATTTAATTAATAAGTTTTATCTAAATAATAAAGGCTCTGTCAGTATTGAATTTGTATTTATGTTAATTTTTTTGGTGTTTATTTTTGCATTCTTAGCAGATCTTGCAATTATACGCTCAACAACAGGAAAATTAGATAATGTTTCTTATTCATTGGTGAGCATTTTGCGTGAACGGACACAGTTGTATGACAAAGAAGCTCGAGTTACCGATCAGGATTTAAAGGATTTCGAGCAATTAGCTAAGCGTTTGGTATATGGAAATAAAGAAAGTGAGAAAGATGTATATATTGTTTTAGAACATTGGCATGAAGGAAATTCAAGCTCAAGGCAAAGCTCAGCCAAATGTACTCCTTATAGGAAAATTGAAACGCTTAGTCGATTATCGCCACGATCAGAAATCAATAACGAAAGAAAAATTCCTCTTTATCAAGTTACGCTTTGTGTTGAAACAAACAGTTTCTTTAAAGCCTTACTACTAGATAAAGCCAATCAATCGTTGGGTATGATTCGTTCGTCATCATTCTCGGTATCCCGCTAATTTGAAAGGTAATTTTATGAGAAAGAAATGTTTTGCTATTTATTGCTATAGAGCGCTAAAGCGGTTTTATCATGATGAAAGTGGTGTTTATGCAGTAATGACTGCATTGTTAGCGTTCCCTCTTTTGTTTCTTATTAGTTTTGCTGTGGACGGGTCGGGAATTTTATTGGATAAAGCTAGATTAGCTCAGGCAACGGATCAAGGTGCCTTAGTTTTGGTTGCTGAAAATAATGGTGAAAGGGATAATAAAGCACATTATGATGTACTCCGACAAATGCCCACTAAGGAAGAAATTGATAAAGCTGGAGGAGGAAAATTTGCTGCTCAACAACATAAACGAAATTTAGAGTTAGTTCACGGTATAGTTGAATATTATTTACGTTCGGATAAATCAGATGCAAAGAATGAAAAATCACAACCTATAATTATCACGAAAGATTTTAATTATGAATGTGAAAAAAGAGAGAAAAAAGAAAATCCTTATGCCCGTAAAGAATTTGTTTCCTGTTCTGTTCAAGGCAGTGTAGATCGCCAATTCTGGCTACCTTGGGGGCAATCAACTATTGATCAAAGCTTATTGAGAGCTGGTAGAACAGAGATTGATTCGGGAAAAACTTATGCGCTTAAAGAGAAAGGTGCAATTCCGGTTGAATTAATGTTAGTGTCTGATTTTTCTGGTTCTATGTCGTATAGAGTAGAGCAAGATCCGGATAGAGATAGAAAACCGCCAGAGAGCGATTATAATGCTAAAATTAATATTTTAAGAAGGGTAGTAAATCAGATTCAAGAAATTTTATTGCCTGCAAATACAAAACGAGCAGAAGAAGTTAGTCCTTTTAATAGAATAGGGTTTGTTACATTTGCTGCTGGTGCTCGTCAACAAAATGAGCGACAGGGATGCGTATTACCTTATTATGGTAACTCTCGTTTAGAAAAGACTATAAAAGCAGGACTTAACCATGACTTTGGCGGTATTTTAGATAAATATTTTGAGAAATATCTAGATATCCAAAGAACTATTAATCAAATATATACTTTTAAAGGAAGTAATATTGCATATCCACTGAGATTTAATAATAGTAGATATTGCCTTGGTGATAATGATGGTAAAGCAACATCACAGGCTTGGTTTGATAAGAAAAATAAAGATGTTACTAAAGCTTTATATGGTATTAGACCATTAGGCGGAACAGCTGCTACTGCTGGTATGATTATTGGTGCTAATATTATGATGAATAAAAATACAGACCCTAATGCAGAGCCTTCAAAATTAGGTTCTAATACACAGAGAGTCATGTTAGTTTTATCTGATGGAATTGATAATCGTCCTAATACGAAGACGTTGATTAATCTATTAGGCGCCGGAATGTGCGATGCTATAAGAAAACAAACGGATACATTGCAAGATTCTTCACTGAAAATGCAGCCTACTCGTATTGGTTTTGTTGCCTTTGGTTTTAGTCCTACACAAGATCAGGTTAGAGCGTGGAAAAAATGTGTTGGTGAGTATTATTATGTTGCTAATAATGAAAAGGAATTACTTGAAAGCTTTAAGCAAATTATCGGTATAGAAGAAGAAGTTGGTCGCTCTTCATCTAAAAAACCTGTTTTCTAATATTTTCTTGTGATTAATTTTTATAAACGGATTTTCTTTGTTAGGTATTAAGAGAATGTCTTTTTAAAATTTATAAAAATAACTCAATCTATAAAAAGAGATTGAGTTATTTTTTATATATTTAAATATGCCAGATATATATAAAAATATGTTAGAACAATGATTTTTCTTCGTCTAAATAAATGCCAATTAGTTTTCTGGCATTAAATAAACTTTTCGTTATGTTTAAGGAGATATATGAAAAATACAAAATTATATTCGATTAAAAATTTAATTAGGTTTATCAGCTTGATTACATTTTCTTTAGCAATATTCCCTCATTCTGGATATGCCCAGTCAATGATGAAAGATAGTCAGAAGGAGCATACAATGGTACAGAAAGAAAATGCTATGCAAGTCATAAGTTCAGCCATTGTTAATGGGAAATTTGCCGATAAATATGGTAAACGCGGAACGCAATTTACGGTAAATGGTATGCCATCATACTCCATTCCGTTTGAAATTAAGAATGCACCTAAAAATACGAAGTCTTTTGCGGTTGTTTTTGAAGATAAAGACGCTGCCGAAGTTGCCGGATTTGTTTGGACGCATTGGTTAATTGCGGATTTGGAGCGAACTTCAGTTTTGGAAAATGAAAGTGTTTCAGCTAAAGATTTTGTTCAAGGAGCAAATAGCTGGGCAAGTAAATTGAATAATTTATCAATTACGGAAGCTTCCGGATATGGTGGAATGGCTCCACCGAATAAAGCCCACCGTTACGAATTGTATGTATATGCATTAGATAAAAAACTCAATTTAAAACCAGGCTTTAGATATAATGAACTTCACTTTGCAATGAAAGATCATATTCTTGCAGAGGCTTATTTAGTTGGAATTTATGATTCGGAATAGAAAATTGTTGTAATTTTTAAAAATCCGCATACTAAAAATTAATCTTAGCATGCGGATTTTTATTGATAAAATTGATTTTAGTAAATTAAAAATAGCATAGCTATTTGAGAGGTTTTATATTTTATTGTTGGCTTTTCGAGATTTTCTCCACTTCCAAAATAAAAATACCACAATAGTTGCAATTAAGATATAAATTATCATTTGCCCTTTTTTAATTTGTTCGTGTAGCCAATCTAAATTTTTAGCTCCAAATTCACCTAAATATACCCAAATAGGCGCAGAAATAATGGCCGCAAAAAAATCAATTAATAGGAAACGAAAATAGCTGACTCGACGGGTAATACCGGAAATCACATAAATAGGCGCGCGTAGACCTGGTAAAAATCGAGCAACGAATAATACACGGCTACCATAACGTTCAAATTTTTCTCGGACCATTTTTAAACGCTGTAAAGTTACTAATTTTCTCATTAATCGAAAACGTAGAATTTTAACGCCATAAATTCGACCTAACCAATACATGCAGGAGTCACCGACTAAAACGCCGATCATACTGACAATTAACATTACATGGACGTTTATTTCATTGGGGTACAATCCTGCAATGACACCGCCAGATACTAAAGTAATATCTTCAGGAATAGGTACGCCGAACCCACAAATAATAAGGACGAAAAGTACCGCCCAATAACCATAGTCGGAGAAAAAGTTTATTAAAAATTCCATTACAACCCTATGCTGAATCTGATTAAAACGTTCCGCATTCTAATGCTTTTAGTATTTTTTTCCTAGGAAAAAATTGATTTAAGGGAGGTGTTATTTTATAATCCGCAACTTCAAAGCGATATCGTTTTGATCTAATTAGTAAGATTGTTGGGTCGCCTACAATCTTTAGTTTTTTCACTGTTATTTATGAGAACATAAAAATGGCATTTAAATTTAACGCTGAAGTTCGTACAGCGCAAGGTAAGGGTGCGAGCCGCCGCCTGCGTCATAATGGTCAAATTCCTGCTATCGTTTATGGTGGTAGCGAAGCACCAGTTTCTATTATTTTAAATCACGATGATTTAAATAACGCACAAGTTCACGATGCTTTTTATACCGACGTCATCACTTTAGTGATCGATGGTAAAGAAGTGGCGGTAAAAGTACAAGCAATGCAACGCCACCCATTTAAACCTAAACTTGTTCACATTGACTTCAAGCGTCAATAATTCAGTATTTAGGTTGGTTTTATTTCCGAAATGACTTTTGATTTTATTAAAAAAACTCTAATAGAATCGAGAGTACTTAACATGGTTTCGGAATAGGTTTTGTGATATAAAAGCTCATGGTTTCGGCAATGAGCTTTGTTATTGCTAGCTAAAAAGCTAGATATATTGGGTATGCTTAATAACAAAACACCAAAGCCTAATTGAATCAGTTTTGTATTTTGTCTTCTCCTGATAACGTCCAAATTTTGAGATATACTGAACTTGTAATGGTTAAATGACTCTCATTAGAAATGATTCAGCTCCTTAATCGTTGGCCAGCCTAACATATTAAGGAGCAGATTTTATCAATCTATCGGAACACTTTCTGATATCCCAATAATTTAACTGTACATTGTGGGATTACAGCGAATACACAATATCAATTGATTATTCCATTTCAATGATAACTTTCATCGCTTTTTCATCGGATGCGTGTTTGAATACATCATAAGCTTTTTCTATTTCACTCAATTTGAAATGGTGGGTCGCTAATTTTTCAAGTGGTAATTTCCCGCATTGACAGGATTTTAATAACATTCCTGTTGTATTGGTATTCACTAGCCCTGTAGTAATCGTTAAATTTTTGATCCAGAGTTTATCAATTTCAAAATTGACCGACTGACCGTGTACCCCAACATTAGCGAGATGACCACCTTCTTTTACCACTTTTTGACAAATATCCCAAGTCGCTGGTAAACCCACCGCTTCCATTGCACAATCGACACCACGTTGTTCCGTAATCGCTAAGATTTTTTCCACTGCATTTTCTTTCACAGAATTGATCGTGTGAGTTGCCCCTAATTCTTTAGCAAGTGCTAAACGATTGTCGTCCATATCTACAACAATAATCGTTGCGGGAGAATAGAATTGGGCGGTAAGCAAACAGCCCATTCCGATAGGGCCGGCACCAATAATTGCAACACTATCCCCTGGTTTAACTTTGCCATATTTAACACCGATCTCATGGCTTGTAGGCAGTACATCTGAGAGAAAGACTGCTATATCAGTATTTAAATTATCAGGTAATAAAAATAGAGAGTTATCGGCAAAAGGTGTACGCACATACTCTGCGTGTGTACCATCAATCATATAGCCCATAATCCATCCACCTTCTTTTTGACAATGTGCATAAAGCTGTTTTTGACAATTCTCACAAGAGCCACATTTACTGACGCAGGAAATAATTACTCGATCGCCCTTTTTAAAGTTTTTTACAGCACTACCAACGTCTTCAATAATGCCAATCCCTTCATGCCCCAAAATTCGCCCATTCCACTGTCCTGTTTTTTCTAAAGCCGTCTCTTCAATTTCCGGATTTTTCCCTTTCCAAATGCCTAAATCCGTACCGCAAATAGTAGTTTTCTCCATTTTAATAATGGCGTCTGTTGGATCAATAATCGTTGGGATAGGGCGATTTTCAAAACGAAGATTATTTGCACCGTAATAAGTCATTGCTTTCATTGTTTTGTTCATAATGAGCTCCTATTCATTACATACGTTTATGCTGTTATTACCAATGTGCATATACTTCAGCACAGAAATATTTTATCTCTGCAGGAATAGAGTAATCAACAAAAAATATACATTTTTTAAACAAAAATATAACAAATTTATTTCCGTTTGATATTTCTAGATTACATAGACAAATAGACTAACTGCACGCTATAACCATGAATAAAAAGCGTGGCGACATTGCCGTCTAAATGAATTTGATGTTCAAGTTTTTCAATTTGTTGTTATCGCTCTTCTGAGGTTTGTTTTGTAAAAGTGAAGATTAAGCAATATAGGCATTAATTAATAGCATCCTTATCATCGCTAGAAACACCAAGCGATACCACACCACTTATAGAAGAACTGCAGCCTAAAGCTAAAATAGATAAAATAAACAATAATACTATTTTCAAACAGTTGAGATTTCTCTCCATATAATAACTCTCAAGTTTTGAACTGTGATGAATTTCATCTTAATAGTTTTTTGCTTAGCTTACTTAAAACAAGTGCGGTTAAAAACACCCGCATTTTCAACCGCACTTTTAATTAATCCGCCACCCAGATTTTTTCTAACTCTTTGGTTTCAGGGTGATATTTGTAAACATTAATTCCACCTCGCCCGTATTGTCCCGTAACGAGAATATTGGCTTTATAAGCGGAAGCAATGCTTAAATTGCCCTTTGAAATTTCAGGTTTATTGCCTATTTCTACATAGGCTTTTATCCAAGGATCACCTGTTGTATAAAGTAATGCAAGTTCATCGTTACTATTAGGCAAAAGAATAAAATCTTTCTCTGTAACAAAGGCAACAGCTGAAATATCAGAACGAGTTATTTGTTTGTCTTTAAATTTTTCTGGAATAGGTAGCAACTTACTTTTATCTTTCCCCTTAATTCCTTTCCGAAAAAGTCCGTATATATCTGCTAAATTAGATCTTTGATGAGGATCTGATAGTAACCATATGTAACGTTTACCATTTCCCCCGCCTGTTACAATCCATTTTCCATCAGGGCTAATAATACCTGATGTTGCCCCCTGATTCCCCCATAAACGCGCAATTGGCTTTAATGTTGTTTTATCCCATAAAGTTACACCTTGATAACTATCTTTTTTATATCTATCAGAATTTATAGGATTAGCCGTTAGTTTGGTTTGGGCTGGAGGAGAATCTCTTACGGTTATTGTGTCTCCTACAGAAAGCAGATAATTTCCTACAAGAGAAAAGGTGTAAGGTTGACTAGGACTAATCGGGGCATCGGTATAGATTGGCACTAAATCTTTCCCGTATCCTTTATAGAATTTTCCCCATTCATCGGCAGATAAATAAAACGATTTATCAGTAGATATAATTTGTCCCTCTGTTTTAAAGTGTGGAAATTGTGAAATTTCTTTACCCTCAACATTTTGGATATGTACTACATTATTACCATCCTGCCACATAAACTCATGGCTATCGGGAATGAAATAGGCACTATAAGAGAAAGCATTTTTTGCTAAGAGCTTTTTCTCTTTCTTTTGAATATCCCATAGAAACAGTTTTCCGCCTCGGTGTGCACTAACCACATAACGCCCGTCACTGGATACGCCTAATGAATGCACGGGCGGTTGTTGATTAGCACAGGCAGAAAGTAGGCTTAATAAGAAAAAACTAAGGCATAATTTAATTAATCTTTTCATCTTATATTCTCTTAATAGCGTTCAAATTTTGAAGTACGATGAACTTTCACTTAAAAAAGTGCGGTCAAAAACGTCCTCATTTTCAACCGCACTTTTAATTAATCCGCCACCCAAATTTTTTCTAACTCTTTGGTTTCAGGGTGATATTTGTAAACATTAATTCCACCTCGTCCATATTGTCCCGTAACGAGAATATTGGCTTTATAAGCGGAAGCAATGCTTAAATTTCCTCTTGATATTTCAGGTTTATTGCCAATTTCTACATAGGCTTTTATCCAAGGATCACCTGTTGTATAAAGTAATGCAAGTTCATCATTACTATTTGGTAAAAGAATAAAATCTTTTTCTGTTACAAAAGCAACAGCAAAAGAATCAGAGCGACTGATCTGCTTATCTCTAAATTTTTCTGGGATAGGTAACAACTTACTTTTGTCCTCGGTCATTGTTTCGTCTTTAAAAATTCCATCAGTATCTGCTAAACGAGATCTTTGATTAGGATTCAATAACGACCACATATAACGTTGTGCATTTGCACTTGTTGCTATAATCCATTTTCCATCTGGGCTAATTAGTCCCATTGTTCTTCCTGAATTCCCCCATAAACGAGCTAATGGTTTCAAGCTCTTTATATTCCATAACGTCATACCTAGGTAGCTATCTTTCTTATATTTATCAGGGTTTACTGGATTAGCAGTTAATTTTGTTTGAGCAGGAGGATCTCCCCGAGCAGTTAGAACATCTCCTACCGATAGAAGATAATTACCAACAATTACAAACTTATAAGGTTGGCTTGGACCAATCGGCGCATCGGTATAGATTGGAACTAAATTTTTACCGTGTCCTTTATAAAATTTTCCCCATTCATCTGCAGACAAGTAGAAGGACTTATCGGTGGATATAATTTGTCCTCTTGTTTTAAAATGTGGAAATTGTGAAATTTCTTTTCCTTCGATATTTTGGATATGTACCACATTATTACCATCCTGCCACATAAACTCGTGGCTATCGGGAATAAAATACGCACTAGAAGAAAACGCATTTTTTGCTAAGAGTGTTTTCTCTTTCTTTTGAATATCCCATAGAAAGAGTTTTCCGCCTCTATGCGCACTAATCACATAGCGCCCGTCACTCGAAACGCCTAATGAATGTACGGGCGGTTGTTGATTCGCACAAGCGGAAAGTATGCTTAATAAGAAAAAACTCAGGCATAATTTAATTAATTTTTTCATCTTATATTCTCCTAATAACGTCCAAATTTTGAGTTTTTCTTTATTTTTTCAATAATATACTGCTTATAACTTTCAGAATAGATTAATGGAAAGACTTTATTTCTATCCGGCATTCCCTCCCATTCATATTCCCATTCCCGCATGGCGGAGTGAGTTATAAAATACGGGCGTTGCTTATTCGGATATTTAGGATCGCTATCTATAAAATCTGATTCTTCGGCTGTTTGAGGGACAAATTCAACTTTTAGAACTCTTTTCATATTACTAATAAATTGATCAAAATATAATTTTTTATCGCTTTTACTCAAATCCCCTTTCACATTTCGCCCCTGCACCGAATACAAATCCCCCCTCGCTCCCAACGGCGGTCGGATATCCATATTAATTTGCTGCCAATCATGCACAACGGTATAAGACAAAATCTCAATAATATGCTCCAACACTGCCTTTTGAATCGGGTCATCTTTTTTGAATCGTCTAAAACAACTCCAAGGGCGTAAATAATAAATCTCGTCGGAAATCCCATCGTGTTTTGACAGTTTTTCCGCTTCCGCCTCAACGGCTTGACGAATACGTGTTTGATTTAATTCGTTTCGTTGAATATTGTCACACATAAATTCCCGTTGACGGCTATCGCTAATATCCCGACACCCGTATTTCTCTTTCAACTTTTCAATACGAATATATTCATCGGAAATTTCCCTTGTGAATCCTTGTTCATAGGCATCGGCGGGTTTGGTATTGGGTTTATTAATGCCGAATGTTGCACTGTTCTCAAACATCGTAATCGTAAACTTGGCTTGATTGGCATTGATATAATAATCACCCAACGGTGTAGTGCCGCCGGTCAGTGCGGTGGATAATCTGGAATATTTTTTTGGATAAGCGCCACCGAATAACCCCGCCTTTTCTTGGTCACCCCAACGGCTATCACCGGCAACCACCCCGTCTTCCGTGGAATAGAGTACAGTAATTTGTTTTGCCGCCTTATGAGCATAAGGAAAAATCTCCATGGCAATCGGATTAAATTGTGTGGTGTAATGGTTGGTAAAGGCATTATCGGCAACCGCCGGCTCCCACATAATCAGATTATCGATTTGCTCGTCATAGTCCCCGTCAAAATCGCCTAAAATATTGAGCGCACTTAATGCCACTCTTGCCCCTAAAGAGTGAGTTAGAATATTAACTTTTATCTTATTATCCAACAGTTGTTTTAAGACTTTGGCTAACTCCCGCCCTGCTTCATTGGCATACAGTTCCGCACGGAAAAACTCAAGGGTAGCTTTCACGCTGCCAGACCATGTTACGCCAATAATACGACTATATTTCTCCCAATCATCAAATTTATCTAACTTATCTTTTCCCGAGGCGGCAAGATTTAAATAATACTCAACATGAGGAAACCAACTTAAGGCTTCTTCGCCATTAAATTGTTTATCGTATCTTTTATAAGTGTCTGCATTTAACTTTTTCCCTTTTCCTTGAATCATACCGAGTAAGTCATCACGCCCGTAATGTAACCAAGGGTGTTGTAATTCATCACGTCGGATATTGATATTGGGCGGACGGGCGGTGTCTTTAGACACGGTGTTGGTACTGACGGCATCTTCATAAAGGGGATAGTGTCCCGCCTTACCTAAGGGCACGTTATAACCATGAATAAAAAGGGTAGCGACGTCACCGTCTAAATGGATTTGGTGTTTAAGGCGGTCAATTTGTTGCTGTCTGTCTTTTGCGGTTTGTTTTTGTAGAAAACGCAGATTAAGCAACATTGGCGGAGGCAAATAGGTGGCATGAATATTGCAAACCGGACTGCCATTCTGCCAATAAGCGCCGATTTTTAACGGATGGCTTGCTTGAAATTGTGGGTTATCGTGTTTTACCACCGTGCCATCTTCTTCTGCCTTAATTAATACATAGCCATCACTTTTATCTAATACAAAGTTTTCATTTACTTCAGCGAGTTCTCGATGAATATCCGATTTGATTTGCGTTTCTCTTTGTTGCTTACGGCACAAAAACCAAAATACCTCACCACAGCGAATTTCTGCCGAACCGTTTATACCTCTTCCATGAATACTCATTCCACGGGAATCAGTGATTCCCATAAAGACTTTTCCGGTGGAATCATAAAGTTTCACCTCTATGCCTGAAGGTAAAGGGCGACCTAATGTATCTTTATGGTGAAGACGCACAATATTTTTACAGCTATCCGTTCCTGTATTGCCCGATTCAGAAGTATGATTTTGTTTAAATTGATGATGAACTTGTTTTAAATTTGACATAAATTCACTTCCTTAAAATCGGCTATTGATGATTTGCTGTTGCTCAAGTACATCAAGGCGGTGTTGAATGTAATATACCTTTTCCGGTTCAGAAAGGTAATCGAGTGCTAAAAGTTTCATAATGATGGACTCAGAATCCAGTTTATCCACGGTTTCGCCATAAAATAGGGTGGCAAGTGATAAAAAACCGATGGTGCCTGTTTCATAAAAACGATATTTCAAGCCCATTTTGTAGTGGTATTGCACGACATTTTCGATCTCTTGATGACTATAAGTATCAAGTAGGTAAGGGGCAGTTGTGATTAAATCTTCTATTAATTGGGAAAGTAATTTTTTGTCTTTTTTGGCAATCATTTCCTTCATTTCAAACTGATCAAACTGCTTTTTAGCAGGTTCAATCTGTGAAAAATCAATGTTCGGCATATAACAAACTGCATTTTGTTGTTTCGGTAAAATGAATGAATCAATGAGTCCTTTTCCCCAAAAGGTCGACAATTTTGTGGGGTAATGCTGCAGAAAATCGAAATAGTCTTCGAGTACTATTGGATCGTAAAAGCGGAAATAAAGTAGTCTGCCATCATAAGTATTCATATAGATAAACTTTCTAAAATGATGTAATAAAGTGTCAAAATCAGCCGAAGAACGGAAGAAAAAGCCAAAGTTTTTATGCCAGTGCTGCTCGCCGTCTTCTTGAGGTTTGGTTGGCACACTACATAATTGTTCAACAAATGGATGGTTTTCAGGCAGATGCAATAAATAAGGGGCGATTTTCTTACGCTTTTCCGCTTCTTCGCCTTTGAACAAACATTCGGAACGAATATCGCCCCCCTCAAAACCTCTAGGAAACCAAAAACTGACTTCGGCATTGATGATGGCATAACATTGGCTTTCACTATTCCCTTGCCATAAATGTAATTTCATTGATCGAGGTATTGGCTGAAATAAGAAAGTGGAATGTTCATCATCTTCCCTCAGTAAAAATTCCTCTTTGATTAAGCAAGGCGTAGGGCTTTTTTCACTTTCTTGGTGTTGAGCAGGATTAAAAATGAGTAGTGGGTTGTTTTCTGAAAGTGTGGCGGAAAGCGTAGTTAAAGGTGAGATGAAATCGGGGTTAGCATGATGTTGTAAATACCGTTCGAAAGGTTGAGGGAGGAATTGATGGCTTAATCGTAATTGATGTTGCTGCGCATAAATTCGAATGTGATTTTCAGCAATTTCTGCATTATGGCTGTAAATAAGGAATACCACATTTTCTTGTTCATTCTCATGAATCAATATACCATCTACGGCATAGGGTTTAAGTGTATTCTGCATAGATAAGTCCTGTGGGGATCATAAGAAAATTTAATGCGAAGTGGAAGTATATACTAAACTCATAAGATTAACCAGATAAGGGAAAATGGTTATATGAGTTCCGTATTACTTTGATGTTTACGGTGCATTAGCTCGGTTGTGGATTTATACTCTAGACATTACATATTAACATACTAGTATAACGAGAATGGATAGCTTGTAATTCCAGTGAAAGGGTAATTAGTATGTTGTGCATTTCAAAAATGCACACCAATGAGCGATTATATTTCTTCATTGCTCATAGGAGATCAATCCTGATTTTAAGGTGAAGGCAGGGGATAGTTTATTCTGAATTAGGGGAGGCGTTAAACTTTTCCCAAAAAATCCCACATTACTAAAATGTGAGATATGCCTCAAAATTAAAATGATTTTGTTGAAGATGAAAATCGCTGTGTTATTCTATTAACTGACTTTGCGAACCACGAGGTTTCTTTTACCAGAATGTAAATTGATTGTGTAATTTCTTCTTCGTAGGTTGCTTGGGAAACCGCCTTTATTTTTCTTTGTCTTGCTTTGGCATGTCGGCAAAGATATTGATGACTCAAGCTTTACAGTCAAAATAATAAGTAAAGGTATATTCTTTTATTTGGTGCATAAGGAGTTCCTATGTATTTTGAAATTTATAAAGATGCGAGAGGTGAGTTTCGCTGGAGATTGAAAGCGGGTAATCACCAATCTATAGCGACAAGTGGTGAAGGTTATACAACAAAACAAAGTTGCCAACATGCCATTCAGGTTATTAAAACGGTAAATGAACAGACACAAGTTAAAGATTTGACTGTATCGTAAAATTTAGCCCTGTAATTCTGTAATAATGGGGAGTTTGTAAATTATCTAGCCCAAATCGCCAATAAGAGTGGTTTGGGCTAATTGATTTAGTTCTTTTGTATATTATTACCTGTAACTCTATAAACGCCTTGAGCGGCTTCGATGATAACGATTTTTTTGTGCATAAGTTGTCTATCTAGTTTAATATCGTCGATTATGTTTTCCTAGATCCGTTTCGTGTGGATTAGCATTTAATATTCTTACTAAGTTAGTGGTTATCATTATTGCGTATTTATGAGCGCTATTAGGTTTCTTCACTTTTTCGAAGTACTTTTGTATATAGTTAACGATAATTATCGCAGTGTGTTTCAAATCTTGATTACGATGTTTTGTTAATGTTTATTTTTATTCCTTTCTTGCTTCTTGTAAAAGTGCGGTCAATTTTAAACGCTGTTTTTCATCGGCTTAGCTGAAATTTTGTCCTAGACAAAATCTATTTTCAGATACAACGCCTTTATCTTCACATTATGTTTCATTACTGATTTTTATGAAGGCTTTGTTATCGTGCCAGTCGGTAGAGCTGCTTTTGTGGGTTTGAGCAAATGAATGACAGTAATGCAAAGGCGCAGCAGATAATAAATGGCTCGATAAGTGATTTTATTAGTTTCTTCATTTTCGTTTTTTTTGAGCAATTTGTTGAATTTAGAGTGTAGTAAACCTCCACACAGTTGTTACGGAGAAAAGTGCGGTTGATACCTTGAAAACTATGATTAAGTTTAGTATTTTGACAAGGATATAAAGGATAATGACCAGATTTGCTCTATTTTATGCGGGAGTTATTTATATTTTTTTCGTGAACTATGCAATATAAAAATACTTAAGTAAATAAGCATAATATGCTATTGATCAACGACGTTATTATTAGTGGGATAAATAATATCAAATATAATTAATAGAAAAGCTCACAAGAAGTGAGTTTTTTTATGGGGGAAATAAAATGGCGGGCAGATTAGGTCAAATATCCAGCCAATTAACATTGGATCAAATTAAATCTCAACAAGCCTTTTCAATAGCACAAGAATCAGCAAGGCAATTTTCTCAACGTCCTTTGGATTTAGTTTCAGGTATTATTCAAATAGAAAAAGGAAATTATCTGGATTTTACGGTTGATCATCAGGAAGGAATGAAAGGTTATATGTTGCAACTCACAACCTTTGGAGGCGGAAAAATATTTGACGGCAAACAGTTTTTTTCCGTAAAACGAGGGCAACTTGTATTGTTTTCACCGAATACACTTCAGCATTATTATCGCCAACCGGAATGTCAATATTGGCATTATAAATGGATTTATTTTCATCCTAAACCGCAGTGGCTAAAATGGTTGAACTGGGCAAATTGTAAGGGAAATATCGGGCGTATTTTTATTAATGAAATGCTTTCTTTCCAGGAAATCAGCCTACTTTTCAGTAAAATTGTGCAAGAATCTGAGTCAAGCAATTTACTTAATAAAGAAATGAGCTTTGGTCTATTAGAATATTTACTAATGAAATGTGTTTCAGTGGAAAAAATCAAAGAGGATTCACCGATCGATAGCAGAATATTAAGGGTCTGTGATCTGATCTTAGAGAATCTATCACAGAATTGGAGTGTTGAATATTTTGCTAATCGAGTCTTTTTATCTGAATCCCGTCTTTCTCATTTATTTAAGGAATCTTTAGGTGTAGGTTTAATTCAATGGCGTGAACAGCAACGTATTAATGAAGCGAAAAAATTGCTTTACTTCTCAAGTTTACCAGTCCATAAAATTGCAAAGTCCTTAGGTTATGAGGATTCTCTGTACTTTTCAAAAATTTTCAAAAAACATACCGCACTTTCGCCCTCTCAATTTCGTGTTGGTGAGTTGAGTGGTGAAATTAAAATGTGATCCATTTCTCACTTTATTGGCTGTAGCGGATTTTTCCATATTCTTAACAGAAAGTTACCTATGCTTTTTGAATTAAATTAATAAGATGTTTAACCGCCCTAATTGCAGTCGTAAATTAAGGAATTATTATTCATTTTATGAGGAAAATCTTATGAAAAAGCCAACATTCAGACATTTGTTACTTTCCGGCCTTTTTACATTTGCTTGTTGCAGTTCAGCGATTGCAAGTGATGTCGTAAATATTTCAAAAATTGATGGTATGCCTTGGTTTAACCGCATGGCTGAAGGCGTTGTTCAAGCAGGCAAAGATAATCAGATCAATGCTTATCAGGTCGGGCCGTCCAATACTGATGCGCCGCAGCAGGTAAAATTAATTGAAGATTTAATCGCTAAAAAAGTGAGTGCGATTTCTATTGTACCAAATGATGCCAGTGCATTGGAGCCTGTGCTGAAAAAAGCGAAAAAAAATGGGATTGTCATATTAACTAATGAATCCGTCGGTCAGCCGAGTGCTGACTGGGATATTGAAATTATTGATAATGCGCAATTTGCTGCTGATTATGTTGAAGAGGTGGCAAAATCATTGGGCGGTAAAGGCGGTTATGTGCTTTATGTTGGTAGTTTAATCGTTCCGCAACATAACCTTTGGGCAGATCTTTTTG
Source organism: Rodentibacter caecimuris (assembly GCA_001998905.1). Taxonomy (GTDB): domain Bacteria; phylum Pseudomonadota; class Gammaproteobacteria; order Enterobacterales; family Pasteurellaceae; genus Rodentibacter_A; species Rodentibacter_A heylii_A. The sequence goes on from MLAA01000023.1 coordinate 82,692, forward strand.
TGAAATACCAAAAACAACATTATCCGGATATGTTTGAGGTAACTAGTAGAATGCCGGTTGCAGAGAATATTAATGATGCCCGTCGTACGACGATTGATTTAGTAAAAGCGCATCCTGATCTTAAAGCCGTCATTTCTTTCGGTTCACAGGGACCTATTGGCGCAGGGCTAGCCGTTAAAGAAAAACGATTAAAAGGTAAGTTAAATGTTTTCGGGATGATGATTCCTTCACAAGCCGCTTCTTTAATTAAGAGCGGTAATATTACAATGGGGATTACTTATGATCCGGCGAATGCAGGCTATGCTTTAGCAGCAGTGGCGGCAAAAGTATTGAAAGGAGAAAAAATTGAAGAGGGATTGGTCATTCCAAATGTTGGCCAAGCTAAAGTAGATCAAGAGAGAAAACTATTGCAATTCCACAACGTATTGAAGGTAACTCAAGAAAATATAGATAACCTATATTAACTAAAATTCTACCGGGTTCTTTTGAACCCGGTTTCCGCTAAAGGAGATTATATGTCTTTTATTTCAATGCGTAATATTAGTAAAACCTTTAATGGCGTAAAAGCCTTAAATCAGGTTGAATTATCATTAAATTATGGCGAAGCACTTTGTTTAGCTGGGCAAAACGGCTGTGGAAAATCAACATTAATTAAGATTTTATCAGGGGTTTATCAACCGGATCGGGGCGCGGAAATTCAGATTGGTGCAAGTCAATACGATAAATTAACACCAGAAGAATCTATCGATAAAGGTATTCAAGTTATCTATCAAGATTTATCTCTTTTTCCTAACTTGAGTGTTGCAGAGAATATTGCAATGAATACATATCGTCAATTTGGTTGGGTGAGATCGCAAAGAATACGAGACATCGCTCGCCAGGCAATTGATAGCATTAATGCGGATTTGCATTTAGATGATCTTGTTGAGAATTTACCGATTGCTCGACAACAATTAGTGGCAATTTGTCGGGCATTGGCTCAAAACGCCAAATTGTTAATTATGGATGAGCCAACCGCTTCATTAACCGCAAAAGAAGTCAATCATCTACTTGATGTGGTGATTAAGCTAAAGAGCAAAGGCATTAGTATTATTTTCGTCAGTCATCGCTTAAAAGAAGTAATGACAGTATCTGACAGCGTATTGGTTCTGAAAGACGGTAATATGGTGGGTAAATATCCGATTAAAGAGATGGATGAAAAGCGTTTGGCTTTTCTTATGAGTGGGCTGGAAATCAATAAAGTGCGGTTAGATTTACCGGATTTTTCACAATATCCAACAGTGCTTGATGTAAGAAATCTTACGCGGATTCACCAATACCGGAATATTAATTTTTCCCTTAAAAAAGGAGAGATTGTCTCTTTGGTTGGTTTACTTGGTGCCGGTAGAACGGAACTTTGTCTGAGTTTGTTCGGTATCACACAGCCAACGAGCGGGGAATGCTATTTGAACGGTAAACCAACGAAAATTCACAATAATCGTGAGGCAATTGCAAAAGGTGTTGTTTATGTTTCGGAAGATCGAATGAATACCGGATTGATTATGCAGGAATCCATTCATCATAATATTATTTCAACCATATTTAAGCGTATTGCTAATCCCCTTGGCATTATTCAATCACATAAAGCTCGTCAATATACAAAGCAGCTTATTCAATCATTAAAAATTAAAGTGTCAGATCCTGATCTTCCGGTTAATACATTATCTGGTGGTAATGCGCAGCGAGTTTCAATTGCAAAATGGTTGGCAGTTGAACCTCAATTCATTATTTTAGATTCTCCGACTATCGGTGTGGATGTTGCTAATAAAGAGGGGATTTTTCAAATTATTCAATCCCTTGCAGAACAAGGTATGAGTGTTCTTTTTGTAACTGATGAAATAGAAGAGGCTTATTATTATAGTCATCGTATCTTAGTCATGAGAAAAGGGGAAATGATAGCTGAGTTTATTCCGTCAAATTGTACCGAGCAAGATATTGAGGAAGTGGTTTATGAAAAATCCGAATAATAAAATCCTATTTATTACATTATTTATATTATGTTCATTACTTAGTCTTTTTACCCAAGATTTTCTTTCTATTGAAAATATTTATGATGTAATCAATAACTATGCGATGTTAATGATCTTAGCTTGCGGTTTGTTTGTTGTACTCGTTTCCGGCGGTATTGATATTTCATTTCCTGCAATGACAATTATTGCTCAATATATAATGATAAGTTTAATACAGCAATATGATATTGGATTATTGGGTGTTTTTATTAGTGCCAGTACAGTTGGTATTTTATTGGGATTAATTAATGGCATTATTGTTCATAAATTAAATGTCCCTTCCATTATTATTACTATTTCAACACTCAATATTTTTTATGGTGGATTATTATATGTGACTAAGGGTGTTTGGCTGTATGATTTCCCAGAATGGTTTCAGCAAGAGTTTATATTATTTAAACAAACTACTTTAGAGGGATTTGAATATGGATTATCTTTTCAAATTCTTGTTGCCATATTTGCAATATTACTGACGGCTGTAATAACAAATAAATTAACGCTAGGTCGTAAGATTTATGCCTTAGGTGGAAATAAAGAAGCGACTTCTAGAATGGGATTCAATTTGCTTTATCTATATTTGGTTGTTTATGGTTATATGGGATTAATGGCTGGTCTTGCAGGTGTTGTACAATCTTATACGGTACAATCAGTCGCACCGGATTCATTACTTGGTTATGAATTAACCGTATTAGCAGCTGTTGTATTAGGCGGTGCAAGTTTATCGGGGGGAAAAGGGACGCTATCAGGAACAATAATGGGGGTGATTTTATTGGCCGTTATTCAAAATGGGTTGAATTTATTAAATATTTCTTCCTATTGGCAGACCGTTATTACGGGTGGCATTATCATTTTAAGTGTAAGTGTCACAGCATTTACACAAAGAAAAAAATAAGGAGAATAGAATGAAATTGCAATCAGATAATACTATCAAATATCTCTTTCTATTATTCATTATTGCTATATCAATATTTAGTATTTTAATTCCAGATATATTTTGGTCCATGGCTAACTTTCAATCAATCGCTTCACAAATTGCTGTATTGGGTATTTTAACCTTAGCGATGGCTATCCCAATGCTAACAAGCGGTATTAATCTATCAATTATTGCAACAATGAATGCTTGTGCATTAATCATAGCGTATTTTATTACTAAGCAAGATAGTCTTGGGTATTTATTGATTGGATTGTCCTTAAGTCTGCTGTGCGCTTTTTTAATTGGTCTATTTAATGGTACATTAATTTCTATTGTTAAGGTATCATCTATTTTGGCAACATTGGGAACAATGACATTAATTAATGGATTGAATATTTTGGTGACAAATGGTTCCACTATTGCTAATTTTCCTGAAAGTTTTCTGTCTATTAGTTCTACAATGTTTTTATTCGTCCCATTTCCCTTAATTATATTTCTATTTTTAGCATTGATTGTCTGGTTTTTACTCGAGAAAACAACAATTGGTAAATCGATTTATTTTATTGGAAATAATGAAAAGGCAACATTTTATTCAGGGATTGATACTAGAAAAGTCATTATTGTTGTTTATATTATCTCTTCTTTACTTTGTATGTTTGCTGCGATATTGATGATGTCAAAATTAAACTCAGCTAAAGCATCCTATGGAGATTCTTATTTATTAATTTCTATTTTGGCATCCGTGTTGGGTGGTGTCAATCCTGACGGAGGAAAAGGAAAGTTAATTGGCATATTGATTGCTTTAATTTTACTACAAATAATCGAGAGCGGTTTAAATATACTAGGGGTAAGTAGTTATATCACTATGATATTATGGGGAAGTTTACTTATTTTATTTATCTTTTTGCAAAGATATCGTTTATTTAAATAAATCGGGGATAATAAATGCAATATGAAAAAACATTAATTGATACCGGTAATGTTGTTATCGGTATTGAATTGGGATCAACCCGTGTCAAAGCCGTATTAATTGATCAAAAAGGGACAATTTTAGCGACAGGTGGAGCGGATTGGGAAAACCATTTAATTAATAATATTTGGACTTACCATCAAGAAGAAATTTGGTCGACATTACGGTCTGCCTTTGAAAATTTACAAATGACGGTTAAGGAGAAATATCGGACGGTAATCAAAACTGCACGAGCCATTGGTATTAGTGCGATGATGCACGGCTATTTACCTTTTGATAAAGAGGGAAATCAACTGGTACCATTTCGGACTTGGCGCAATAATATTACGTTTACAGCTGCCCAAAAATTAACGGAATTGTTTCAATATCCTATTCCACAGCGGTGGAGTATCGCTCATCTTTATCAAGCTATTTTGAATGAGGAACCGCACCTTGAAAAACTTGCCTATTTAACCACGTTATCCGGTTATATCCACTGGCGATTAACAGGAGAAAAATATCTTGGCATTGGTGATGCTTCCGGTATGTTTCCTATCGACACGGAAACGTCTGACTATAACAAAACAATGTTGGAACAATTTAGCCGGTTAATTGAAAATAAAAATTATGATTGGCACATTGAAGATGTGTTATCACAAGTCCAAGTTGCAGGAAAAACAGCAGGAAAATTGACCGCACTTGGAGCAAAATTATTAGATCCGACAGGGGCTTTACACGCAAATATTCCATTTTGTCCACCAGAAGGCGATGCAGGCACCGGAATGGTGGCGACCAACTGTATTAAAGAAAAAACAGGAAATATTTCCGCTGGCACATCAGCTTTTGCAATGATTGTATTAGAAAAAGCATTATCGAAAGTTTATGCCGAATTAGATATTGTAACTACGCCTGCGGGAAAATTAGTCGCGATGGCTCATGCACAAAATTGTACGACTGATATTAATGCCTGGGTTAATTTATTGGGCGAATGTTTACAAACATTCGGTATTAAAATTTATACTGAAGAATTATATGAAACGCTATTTCTTCACGCCTTACAGGGGGATTCGGATTGTGGCGGATTATTGTCCTATGGATTTTATTCTGGGGAACATAATGTCGGTTTGGAAAAAGGCTGTCCGTTGTTTTTACACCCAACTACCGCTAAATTTAATTTAGCTAACTTTATGCGCGTACATTTATATACTGCATTTGGTGCAATGAAATTAGGCATGGATATTTTATTACAGCAGGAAAAGGTTACGATTACCCGTATTCTTGGGCATGGCGGTATTTTTAAAACGGAAAATGTGGCGCAACAAATATTGGCTTCCGCATTAAATATTCCGCTCGCAACAATGGAAACTGCTTCTAATGGAGGTGCTTGGGGTATCGCTTTATTAGCCAATTTTTTAAATCGATCAGAGACCTCTACTTTGGAAGATTATTTGGATAATGATATTTTCAATCAAGTAGAAATCAGTTTGGTTTATCCAGAAAAACAAATCACGGAAGGTTACCAACAATTTATTGAGCGTTACAAACAGGGTATCTCGATTGTTCAAACTGCAATAGAAAAGGAATTTCTTAAATAGCGTTGTAAATATAAAATTTGCTAACTAAAACTACCTTCTATGAAGGTGGGTATTGCCTAAATGCTTTGTTTAAATAAATCAGTTCATAGAAATCCTTTTATAAGTTATTCCCATAATCGGCAATAAGGAAGAGAGCGATGAACTGATTTAAGAAATTATGGTATATGGTATGGGCATCGAAATGTCGTTTTAGAATATTAAAAGACAAAAATTTATGAAGGTGGGTTTTTACTGAAAAAATTAGGAACTTTTCTATTATTTATACTTCTAATATAAGTATTTTAGTTATTTATATAAAAACTCAGATGAAAAAAAACTCTTTTAGTTTGTCTTCTGCGAGATTAATCTCGTTATTATCATTATATTTTACTTTAGTTTTAAATTATGCTTTTTATTTAAAGGTTATTGAAATTAACCCTTTAAGTGGAAGTCAGGATGATTGGTTCATTTATACGATACCAGTCGTAATATTTTGTTTGTTAAATGCAGCATTTCAAATAATTGCACTCCCTTTTTTACATAAAGTATTTATTCCTGTTCTGTTAATTATAAGCTCTGGTGTTTCTTATTATTCGATATTTTTTAATATTTATTTTGACTCTTCTATGTTGACAAATATATTACAGACAACAATAACTGAAAGTTCAAAATTAATTACACCAAGTTATATTTTATGGGT
>MLAA01000024.1 GCA_001998905.1 Rodentibacter caecimuris
GTGTGCCGCGTATTATAGGTAAAAATCAATTTCACGCAAGTCATTTTTGACAAAAATATTAATTTTTTTATCGTTTGAATCTTTATTGTGCAAAATGTTTAAAACATACGCGAAATTGCCTGCTATTTTAGTATTTTCGTAGAATTTCAGGTAACTGTGTAATTGAGTCTATAACCAGATCTGCTAATTTTTCTCCTTCTTCAGTAACTTTTTTACCGCTACGAACAAGAATATTGGTTTTGATTCCTGCATTAATTCCTGCTTTTAAATCATCGGCTTTATCACCAATCATTACAGATTGCATCGGATCAATATTTAATTCCTGGATAGCTTGAGTCAACATACCCGGCTGTGGTTTGCGGCAATCGCAATATTGTTTAAATTCACCTTTGCCTTCTGGGTGATGAGGGCAATAGTAAATGCCATCTAAATCGATCCCCCTATCAGCTAGCGACCAATCCATCCATTCAGTTAATTGCAAAAACTGTTGCTCGGTAAAATAGCCTCGTGCAATACCTGATTGATTAGTCACTAATATTAACAAATATCCCATTTCTTTAAGCGTTTTCAATGCATTAATACTGCCTTCGATAAAGTGAAAATCATCAATTTGATGTACATACCCATGATCAACATTTAAGGTACCATCACGATCTAAAAAAATTGCTTTATTCATTTTTCTTCCTTCTTTAAGACAATAGGCGGATTATCTCTTTTCAACGCATAGAGTGCAATTTAATTCTAATCCCGTCTTTTTGCTTCTAAAAATCTCAATAATACATATTGACATAGCAATCTAGACGTCTAAAATAGTTCAGGTTTTCATTTCATAAAAAGGGCTTATATGATTAAGCTAAAGAATATTAGCAAAATTTTTGATATTTCGGGTAAACAGTTAACTGCCCTTGATAATGTCACATTAAATGTACAAAAAGGACAAATTTGTGGCGTTATTGGTGCATCTGGAGCAGGGAAAAGTACCTTGATCCGCTGTGTAAATTTATTGGAGCGCCCGACTACCGGTGCTGTTATTATTGATGGTAGAAACTTAACCGAACTAAACGAACACCAATTAATACTTGAGCGTCGCCATATCGGGATGATTTTTCAACATTTCAATTTGCTAAGTTCTCGCACCGTCTTTGATAATGTGGCATTACCTTTGGAATTGGAAAATACACCTAAAGAAAAAATAAAGGAAAAAACGACCGCACTTTTATCTCTCGTCGGGCTTTCCGATAAAAGCGAAATGTACCCCGCTAATCTTTCCGGTGGACAAAAACAGCGAGTAGCAATAGCCAGAGCCTTAGCCGGTGATCCAAAAGTCTTATTGTGCGATGAGGCAACTAGTGCGTTAGATCCTGCAACAACGCAATCAATTCTCAACTTACTGAAAGAAATCAACCGTACTTTAGGTATTACTATTTTACTAATTACCCACGAAATGGAAGTGGTAAAGCGTATTTGTGATCAAGTGGCCGTTATTGATAAAGGTAGATTAGTAGAACAAGGCACTGTTAGTGAAATTTTTTCTAATCCAAAAACTGAATTGGCGCAGGAATTTATTCGTTCTACTTTCCATATTAGTTTACCAGAAGAATATTTATCCAATTTAACTGATACCCCAAGCCACGCCAATGCCTATCCGATAATTAAATTTGAATTTACTGGACGCTCTGTAGACGCGCCACTACTATCGAAAGCATCTAAAAAGTTTGGTGTAGAATTGAGTATTCTCACTTCACAAATCGATTATGCTGGCGGAATCAAATTTGGTTTTGTGATTGCAGAAATGGAAGGTCAGGAAGATGCGATTACGCAGGCGAAGGTTTATCTAATGGAAAATAATGTCAGAGTGGAGGTATTAGGCTATGTTAATTAAGTTTTTTGAGAAAGTAGCAACTGAATTTAATCAGCAATTAACTCCACAAATATGGGAAGTAGTCGCTATTTCAACCTATGAAACCATCTATATCAGTTTTACGGCAACACTTTTAGCGGTTTTGGTAGGATTACCTTTTGGAGTTGTAACCTTTTTAACCGGAAAAGGAGAAATTTTACAAAATCCCCGCTTGCAATTTGTATTAAATACTATCATCAACATCGGACGCTCTATTCCGTTCATTATATTACTATTGATTCTATTACCTTTTACTCGTTTTGTCGTAGGGAAAGTATTAGGGACGACTGCAGCGATTGTTCCATTAAGTGTTTGCGCTATGCCTTTTGTCGCTCGCTTAACTGCTAACGCGTTAATGGAAATCCCCAAAGGATTAACCGAAGCGGCGCAATCAATGGGAGCAACAAATTGGCAAATTATTCGTAAATTTTATTTGCCGGAAGCTCTTCCTACCTTAGTTAATGGCATTACGCTCACATTAGTCACGCTGGTTGGTTATTCAGCGATGGCAGGAACACAAGGAGGAGGGGGACTAGGCAGTTTAGCAATTAATTACGGTGTTTACCGCAATATGCCTTATGTAACCTGGGTTGCAACCGTTATTATCGTATTATTCGTTATGATTAGCCAAAAACTAGGTGATACATTGGCGAAAAAAGTGGATCACCGTTAAGATCATTTCAACAAAACCAAGAGGAAACAAGATGAAACTTAAAAATTTATTTGCAATCACTGCCATCGCTTCTGCTTTAGTTATAAGCGCTTGTAAAGATGACAAAAAATCCGATACAGTCACTCAAACAAACAATATCAAAGTTGGTGTAATGTCGGGACCGGAACATCAAGTTGCTGAAATTGCGGCAAAAGTAGCGAAAGAAAAATATGGTCTCAATGTTCAATTTGTGGAATTTAACGATTATGCATTACCAAATGAAGCTGTCTCAAAAGGGGATTTAGATGTTAATGCGATGCAGCATAAACCTTATTTAGATGAAGATAGCAAAGCTAAAAAATTAGAGAATTTAGTTATCGTTGGTAATACATTTGTTTACCCTCTTGCTGGCTACTCTAAAAAAATAAAAAATATCAATGAATTACAAGAAGGGGCCGCCGTCGTTGTACCAAATGATCCAACGAATCGCGGTAGAGCATTAATTTTGCTAGAAAAACAAGGCTTAATTAAGTTAAAAAACAATCAAAATTTACTTTCAAGCGTATTGGATATTATTGAAAACCCTAAAAATCTTAATATTACTGAAGTAGATACCTCCGTTGCTGCTCGTGCTTTAGATGATGTTGAACTTGCTGTCGTCAATAATACTTACGCTGGTCAAGTCGGGCTAAATGCTAGTGAACACGGCGTTTTTGTAGAAGATAAAGATTCACCTTATGTGAACATTATTGTTGCTCGCACAGATAACAAAGACAGCAAAGCTGTACAGGATTTTGTTAAAGCTTATCAAACTGACGAAGTGGAAGCAGAAGCAAAAAAATACTTTAAAGACGGCGTTGTGAAAGGTTGGTAAGTTCCCCCTGTAATTTTTATTTCTGCATCTTAATCTATTAAGTTAGGATGCAGATTTTTCTACTGAAATATTGCCAAAATCAACCACACTTTTACCATCTGTGGTAAACTAACTGCCTAGCATATTTCGTCATATTTATTTGTTTTACTTCATTGATATGAAAAAATTCTTTATTTTTCTCTTAATTTTGGTAATAGGTCTAATTGTTGTTGGTACCTTTGGTTACCAGCAATTAGAAAAATTTCTACATCAACCGATTCATACCTCATCCGATAACCTATTGACTATAGAAAGAGGAACAACCGGAGCAAAATTAGCCCAGCAATTAGAACAAAAAAAACTGTTGGAAAATGCGCAATTATTACCTTGGTTGTTACGATTAAAACCAGACTTAAATAAAATAAAAGCAGGAACTTATTCATTAGATAACCTTAGAACTGTACAAGAGCTATTGAATTTGCTCAACTCCGGTAAAGAAGCACAGTTTAGCTTACAATTTATTGAAGGTACTACGGCTAAAAACTGGCGTAAAATTATTGAAAATGCTCCTTATCTACAACAAACCTTGAAAGGAAAATCTGATCAAGAAATCGCACAGCTTCTTGAAATACCAATAGAAAACAACCAGACAGTAGTCTCATTATTAGAAGGTTGGCTATATCCGGACACTTACCATTACACGCCTAACTCTACAGATTTAGAGTTATTAAAACGAGCAAGTAAGCGGATGCAACAAGCCTTAGATAAAGCTTGGCGACAACGAGCCGCCAATCTCCCATTAAAAACGCCATTGGAGATGTTGACTCTAGCTTCTATTGTAGAAAAAGAAACTGGCTTAAACCATGAGCGTGCTCAAGTGGCATCCGTATTTATTAATCGCCTAAATAAAAAAATGAAATTACAAACCGATCCAACAGTCATTTACGGGATGGGAGAAAGTTATCAAGGTAATATTCGCAAAAAAGATCTGGAAACTTTCACTACTTATAATACTTATATTATCGATGGCTTACCGCCCTCCCCTATTGCAATGCCTAGTGAAGAATCACTAAAAGCCGTATCGCAACCAGCAAAAACCGACTATTTTTATTTTGTTGCCAAAAACGCTAATGAGCATCAATTTTCCAAGACCCTTTCGGAGCACAACAAAGCGGTACAAGAATATTTGCGCTGGTATCGTAGCCAAAAATAGGATGACAACAATGAATCAAACAAACGGAAAATTTATCGTCTTAGAAGGTTTAGAAGGTGCTGGAAAAAGTACGGCGCTAAACGTCATTGCTAACACCTTGATGCAATATCACATTGATTTTATTACTACGAGAGAACCTGGCGGCACTCCAATAGCTGAGACTTTGCGTACACTATGGAAAAAAGGCATTGAGGGAGAACATACTACAGATAAAGCTGAAGTACTGATGATTTATGCGGCGCGCACCCAATTAGTGGAAACGGTAATTCAGCCAGCCCTAGCCAAAGGGATTTGGGTCATCGGTGATCGCCATAATATGTCGAGCCAAGCCTACCAAGGTGGTGGACGCTGTTTAAACGAGCTAGTCGAGCATATCGGAAACATTGTCTTAGGTGATTTTAAACCTGATCTTACCCTATATCTGGATCTGGATCCGAAAATAGGCTTGGAACGCGCAAAAGGTCGAGGGGAATTAGATCGTATTGAACAACAACATATCGACTTTTTCTATCGTACCCGTACCCGTTATTTAGAATTAATAAAAAGTACTCCTAATTCAGTACTAATTAACGCCGCTCAATCAATAGAGCAAGTTAGCCAAGATATTCAAAGTGCGGTCAAAAATTTTATTAAAACAGTATAAATTAAATGATGCCTTTATACCCGTGGTTACAACCCTATTATCAGAAAATTATTCACCCTTTTTTACAACAAAAGGGACATCATGCCTTGCTCATAAAATCTGAGCCGGGAATAGGAATCGAACAGCTTTGCCAAGCCGTAATAAATTGGTTAATGTGTCAAACACCACAAAATGACATACCTTGCGAACAATGTCATAGTTGCCAACTGCACCAAGCAAACAACCACCCTGATGTATATAAGCTGGTAAGTATTGATGACAAAGAGATTGGCGTCGATCAAATTCGACAATTAATTGAAAAAGTAAACCAGCATGCACAACAAAGTGGCAATAAAGTGGTATATATTCAATCTGCGGAACGCTTGACTGAATCTGCCGCTAATGCATTACTTAAAACCCTTGAAGAACCTCGTCCACAAACTTATTTTATCTTGCAAAACGAATCTTCAACGCCTATGTTACCGACCGTTCACAGCCGTTGCCAAACTTGGCATATTGGCTTACCATCAACCAACCAAACTATTGAATGGCTACAACATCAAACAAATAGAGAAACTCACGAAATATTGACCGCACTTGCAATGAATTTAAACCGACCGCTTCCTACATTGCAAGCATTACAGGAAAATTTAACGGAACAACGAAAAAATTTTCTGCGTCAATTTTGGCTGTATTATCGCTATTATTCACCACTAGAGTTACTTCCTTCATTTGATAAAGAGAGAGAAAAGGCATTAGTCCAATCAGATTGGATTCTAGCGTTCTTGCAGGACGCACTAAAACATAAGCTCGCCATTCAGCAACATTGGCAATCTCTTGATTTAACTCGTGGCATCATACAATTTAGCGAACAACAAACGATACCTAAGCTTTTAAAAGCATTGAGAATAATGCAAAAAGTGCGGTCAGACTTAATATCTATTAACACTGTTAACCAAGAGTTAATTCTATTAGAGGGATTAACACGATTAATTACTGAAGTATTTGAGGAATAAAGATGTTTATTGTAGATTCCCACTGTCATCTGGATGCATTAGATTATGACAATTTGCACCGAGACATTGCCGATGTTGTGCAAAAAGCAAACGCCCGTGAAGTAAAACATTTACTTGCAGTCGGTGTAACCTTAAGTCGCTTTGAACAAGCACTACCGTTGCTAACGCCTTTCAAGGAAATTTCTCTAGCCTGTGGCATACATCCTCTAAATATTAGCGATGAACCTTACGACAAACAATATTTGTACCGTTTGGCAAAACATCCGAAAGTTATCGCAATTGGAGAGATCGGTCTAGACTACTATTACAGCGCAAAAAACAAAGCCGAACAACAACATATTTTTGCCGATCAAATTCAGCTTGCCAATGAATTGAATAAACCCGTGATCGTCCATACTCGATCGGCAAAAGAAGACACTATCGCCTTACTATGTGAGAATCAGGTAGAAAAGTGTAGTGGCATTCTTCACTGTTTTACTGAAGATTTGACAATGGCAACTCAAGCCTTAGAACTGGGAATGTATATTTCTATTTCTGGCATCATCACTTTTCGCAATGCAGAATCATTACGCGATGTAGTACGCCATATACCTGTTGACCGCCTCTTAGTAGAAACAGATTCTCCTTACTTAGCACCAGTACCTTATCGAGGAAAACAAAACCAACCGGCCTATACCCGCGAAGTATGTGAATATGTGGCAACCTTAAAAGGACTTTCCACAGAAGACTTTGCCCAAAAGACGACAGAAAATTTCGAACGTTTATTTAAAATTAATGTACAATAAACCACCAGCTTATTTAAGGATACATTTATATGCGTAAAATCATTAAATATTTCTTATTCAGCGTCATTTTTGCCTTTCATGGGTTAATGTTTGCCGCCGTTCACTATGTTTTTCCCCATTATGATGTTACGAAAATCACTGGCGTAGAAGTGAAACGAGTAGATAAAGATGGTCCAATAACGAAAGCCAACCCGGCAGATGGTCCCACTCGCGATGTCTATTTTATTAATACAAAAAATAAAGATGGGAAAATTATGGTATATCGTAATGAAGATACCCGTTGGGGATTTCCGTTCTATTTCAAATTCGGTTCCGCCAATCTTCATGCAGAAGCAGAATCAATGGCAAATGATGGAAAACAAGTTCAAATTAAGTATTACGGCTGGAGGTTAGTAATGTTTGATGAATATCGTAACGCAGTATCTATCAAAGAAATCACGGAAGACATCAGTCCAAGCAAACCTATTTTACTCTGGGTCTTTTACGGTTTCCTATTGATTACCTTATTTCTCTCCGTACAATTTGTTAGAGGATGGTTTGCCAGCGAGCAATAGTCTATTTCAGTTTAACCTATAGCCCTCATCTCCCGAGGGCTGTTGCATTTTATAAAAGTAAATTATGGAACTACTACAATCAGCTCTCATTATTGCCCTATTAATCGTGATAAGTGCGGTCATTTCCAGCGCTGAAATCTCTCTTGCTGGAGCTCGTAAACTTAAATTACAAGCACTAGCCAATGAAGGAGACACCCGAGCAATACAAGTCTTAAAATTACAAGAACATCCTGGTCGTTTTATCACTGTCGTTCAGATTGGTTTAAATATGGTCGCCGTACTCGGTGGAGGGATCGGAGAAAGCGCAATCAGCCCATATATAAAAACCCTATTGCTCCGGCATACTCAAGCATTATGGGTAGACTCGGTATCATCATTAATTGCATTTTTATTCGTTACGTTTTCATTTATCCTACTAGCAGATCTCATGCCTAAACGCATTGCAATGACTCATCCGGAAAAAATGGCATTACGTACCGTGGGCATAATGAATTTCAGTATTCTCATTTTCAAACCTTTAGTCTGGTTCTTCGACAGCATCGCTAATTTAATTTTCCATTTATTTAAAGTCTCTACTGTGCGGGAAGATAATATGACACCAGAAGATATTGTCGCCGTCGTAGAAGCAGGAGCAGAAGCCGGCGTACTCAAAAGCCAAGAACAATATTTAATTGAAAATATTTTTGATATGCAATCAAGAACAGTAACATCCACAATGACAACTCGTGAAAACATTGTTTTTTTAGACCGCACTTTTAATCGGAAAAAAATTCTTGATACGCTATCGGAAAATTCTCATTCTAAATTAGTTATTTGTGATAATGGTTTAGATAAAATTCTTGGCTATGTAGAGTCTCATACGCTACTAACAATGTTCTTACAAAATGTGGATAAAGAAATCTCACTAACAGATAATAAGTTGCTACGCAAAGCATTATTTGTACCGGACACACTTTCGCTTTACGAAGTATTAGAACTCTTTAAATCAACAGGAGAAGATTTCGCGATCATTGTTAATGAGTACGCCCTCGTAGTGGGTATCGTTACACTCAACGATGTAATGAGTATTGTGATGGGGGAATTGGTCTCTAGCGAAGAAGAGCAAATCATTGCTAGAGATGAAAACTCTTGGTTGATTGACGGCGCTACTCCATTAGAAGATGTTGCTCGCGCATTAAATATTGACACCTTCCCTGATGAAGAAAATTACGAAACTATCAGTGGATTCATGATGTATATGTTGCGTAAAATCCCGAAAAAAACTGATTTTGTCCTTTACGATAAATATAAATTTGAGGTCATTGATACCGAAAACTTCAAAATTGATCAAATCATGGTTTCTGTTGCTAAAGAAAGTTATTTGCCATAACCCGTATGGTCAACATAATACCCACAGCCTTCGGCTTCGAATAAGATAGGCATTTTTCGTGATTCGCTTATCTTATCGGTAATGGTATATTCCAACTAATTACTACAATGTCAGCAGAATAGCCTTATATTCGAGCATTTAGGGCCTAAGAATCATATATTGTTAGCGGTGCTAGCTGGTGGAATAAGTAAGCTATCGCTAAAGAAATAAACGCCCCTCGTGGAATATCGACTATTTCGCGCAACTCTCCGGATACAGTATTCATTGACTTTCTGTCAAATCTGACTAGGGAAATAACCGGTTTTGCATCAAGACAATTAAATTATCTCTCCGATTTTACCAACACGTCCATATTAAGTAAAAATGAATCAATGCAATGAATAAAGCACTATACAGGATATTTTGATACAAATATGCCCCCCAGAACACCTAGTAATAAACACTTTCTAAATGATATCGAATAGCAGCGTTCTCAAATATTAATGCCCTTTTCGATATTTCTTTGCTTCCCTTCTCACCCAAGAGGGTATTTGTTAAATTTATGTAAATATTTGTATTGCTTTTTAAGTAATAGGAGCATAATCTTATTGATGAATTATTCATCAGATAGGGGAAAAATATGCAAACACCATTTAAAAAAATACTTCTTACTGGCTTACTTACTTCTCTCATAAGTCTTTCTCATGTCAGCTGGGCAAATAATCAACCATTGACGACAAATATTGCAGCGGCGCGTTATGACAGTGATACAGATATTTTTCAACCAATCTACGCAGAAAATGGAATGGTTGCGTCAGAACAAGCTCTGGCTACTCAAGTAGGGGTTGAAATTCTAAAACAAGGTGGTAACGCTGTGGATGCCGCAGTTGCTGTCGGATTTGCTTTAGCCATTGTACTTCCTAATGCTGGCAATATTGGCGGTGGTGGATTTATGGTATTGCATAATGGAAAAACAGGTGAAAACGTTGCTCTGGACTTTAGAGAAATGGCACCATTAAATGCCTCGCGAGATATGTACTTAAATGCAGACGGACAAGTGGAAGATGGAAAATCATTATTTACACACTTTGCGGTCGGTGTACCAGGTACGGTTGCCGGTATGGATTTAGCCTTACGAAAATGGGGAACTATGCCTTTACAAAAGGTATTAGAACCTGCGATAAAATTAGCGGAGGAAGGTTTTCCTATCAGCCAAACGCTTGCTAATCTACTCAACACAGAGAAAGAGGTTTTAGGCAAATGGGAAAGTAGTCGCAAAATTTTCTTCAAAAATGACCGCACTTTAGCTGCTGGTGAACGACTAATCCAAAAAGATTTGGCTAATTCATTAAAACTCATTGCCAAAGAAGGAAGCAAAGCCTTCTATGAAGGGGATATCGCCAAAAAAATTGTGCAAGAGATGAAACGACACAAAGGGCTAATCAACCTAGAAGATATGCGCAACTATCAAGCAATTGTGCGCCAGCCTATAATAGGAAATTATCGTGGATATAAAATTGTTACAATGCCGCCGCCAAGTTCCGGCGGTATCCATTTGGTGCAAATATTCAACATGCTGGAAAATTATCCATTGACCGAATTTGGTGCAAATAGTGCGAAAACTATTCATTATCTAGCAGAGTCAATGAAACTGGCTTATGCTGATCGTTCTGAATATCTTGGTGATCCTGATTTTGTGAAAATTCCCGTTTCTGGCTTAATTTCAAAAAAATATGCCAAATATTTAATTAATAGTATTAACGAAAATTATGCACGTCCAGCTACAGAGATTAAGCCGGGCAATCCTCAACCCTATGAAAGCGATCAGACTACACACTACTCTGTTATGGACAACGCCGGTAATGCTGTTGCCGTAACTTACACGCTAAACCTGAATTTTGGTAGTGGCATTGTTGCTGAAGGAACAGGTATTCTATTGAATAATGAAATGGATGATTTTTCGGCAAAACCAGGTGTAGCAAATGCTTTCGGACTAATTGGCGGTAGTGCGAATGCTATCGAGGCCAAAAAACGTCCCCTTTCTTCTATGACACCAACACTGGTATTAAAAGATGATAAACCTTGGCTAGTTACGGGTAGTCCTGGCGGCGCTCGAATTATTACTACGGTTCTACAAAGTATTTCTAATATTATTGATCACAATATGAATCCTGCAGAAGCAATTGTTGCACCAAGAATTCATCATCAATGGTTACCGGATGAACTAAGAATCGAAGAAGGAATAAGCCCAGATACACTAGCCATACTAATTTCCAAAGGACATAAAATCAAACTAAAAGCACCAATGGGACGAGTACAAATAATTCAAGCCCACAACAGTGGCTTCTACGGTTATTCTGATCCACGCAATCCAGACGGAAAAACACTCGGATTTTAATAAATATAAAAATCCCTGCACTACTTATCTTAGGCAGGGATTCTTGTTATTTTAAAATTAATATCGGCTTTTTCCCATATTTTGCCACACGCCGGGTATTATTACTCAGCCCTTTAGCATGCGTTTTACTACTAGCGAGCATAATGATTAAGTCTACCGACTTCTCCTCGGCGATACGATTAATTTCCTCATAAATAGTACCGTGGGCCACAATATGTTGCACCCTAGCAGTTTCTGGAAAATGTTTATTAGTAAAATCATGAAGCGCCTTGTTCACTTCTTCGATCAAAGACTTATCAAAATTCTTCGGCAAAAAGGCAGAAATAAAGCTATCATCAACCGGCTCAACAATAGTAACCACACGAAATAGCGCATTAGGGTTATGCTCAACTAAGCGCAACGCAGCATCTACCACTTTTTTTGAGCCTTTCAGATTATTCAGATCAATTGCTAATAGTAATCTACTATACATAATTTATCCTTCTCATCAGTATTATGGGCATTTAGTGTTTATGCAAAAAACACTCTCAAAAATGACCGCACTTTCATTAAGATTTTGCTCTTCGCCGTTGATTCAATCCGACCAAGAAAATTATCATCAATCCAGGAATAAACATCCATTCTTTTGCTAAAGAAACTAAAGGCAATGAAATAGAGATAATCGTTTGATCCCAATTTAAACCGACTTTTGCAGCCGGAGAATCTATTTCAACCATATCAATCACAACCTTATCAATTTTCTTTCCGTTCACCTCAATTTTTTCTTGTGTATTCAACAAGGTTAAACCTAGATTTTGCAAACGTTGTGCCCCAGTCTCACCATTTGGTACGGACAGTTGTGAGTAAAATTCAATTTCCTTGCCATAAGGGTTTATCCCTGATACTTTAAAGGTCATATTTTGCCCTACAGGCGTTTTTTCTAGCTCCTGTACCAAATGAGCCGGTTCAATATATTGCGATGTCGGCGAAAGGTATTCCATAAAGAATCCAGGCCGAAACACAATAAATGCACCCAATATCAATAGTGCCGTTTCCCACCATTTATTTTTAACAAAAAAATGATTCATCGTCGCCGCGGTAAAAGCCAATATAGCTAAAGTTGAAACAATGGCCACTAACATTCCCTTTACCCAACCTACATCAAGTAACAATAGATCGGTATTAAAAATAAACAAAAAAGGCAAAATTGCTGTACGTAGACTATAAAAGAAAGCGATCACTCCCGTTCTTATCGGATTTCCACCTGAAACTGCAGCGGCAGCAAATGAAGCTAAGCCCACTGGCGGCGTTACATCTGCCATAATACCGAAATAAAATACAAATAAATGAACGGCAATAAGCGGAACTATCAACCCATTTTGTCTTCCAACTTCAACAATAACTAATGCCATTAATGAAGAAACAACAATATAGTTGGCTGTCGTAGGTAATCCCATCCCTAAAATCAAACTGAATATAGCGACAAGAATCAACATTAATAAAATATTACCCATAGACAGAATTTCAATGATACCTGATAGTTGTACACCAAATCCGGTTAAGGAGACGACGCCAACAATAATACCTGCAGTTGCAGTTGCAATACCGATGCCGATCATATTTCTTGCCCCGGTTTCCAACCCATCAATTAATGTCTTTATGCCCTCAATAAAAAGTGATTTTGTAATCGGTTGTTTACGGAAGTAATACAACAATGGTTTTTGTGTAAGCAAAATCACAGTAAGTGCCATCGTTCCCCAAAACGCGGAGAGCCCCGGCGATAACATTTCCACCATTAAACACCAAATTAATACAACAACGGGAATTAAAAAATGTAATCCAGCATTCACTGTCGGTTTAGCAGATGGAAGTGAAACTATCGGTGCATTAGGATCATCTACTTCTAAATCGGGGAATTTAGCCACTCGACGTATAAGCAATAAATATGCGATTGAGAGTAATGTACAAACAATCAGGAAAGCATAATTAGGAGCAATGGTTTTGATCCACCCTAAGCCTAAGTGAACCGTGCCGGTTAACACAATAATCACCAAAAGTGCGGTCAATATTTTTAGCAAAATAATTACAATTGGATTTGGCGGCTCCGTTCTCGGTAACCCTTGCAAATTCATTTTTAATGCTTCTAAATGAACAATATAAACCAATGCAATATATGAAATTAATGCCGGTAGTGCAGCATGCATAATTAATTGGCTATACGGCATATTCACATATTCAATCATCAAAAAAGCGGCAGCGCCCATTACCGGCGGCATAATTTGACCGTTTACAGAAGAAGCAACTTCGACCGCACCAGCCTTCTCAGCAGAAAATCCTACCCGCTTCATCATTGGAATAGTAAAGGTTCCCGTAGTTACCACATTGGCAATAGAAGAACCTGAAATTAATCCTGTTAACCCCGAAGAGACTACGGCAGCTTTAGCCGGACCTCCTCGTAGATGTCCTAAATAAGCAAAGGCAGTTTTAATAAAATAATTTCCCGCACCTGCTTTATCTAATAAAGCGCCAAATAGTACAAATAAAAATACATACTTAGTCGAAACCCCCAATGCTACACCAAAAACACCTTCTGTCGTTATCCATTGTTGATTAACCATTTGCGATAGCGAGCCAGAGCGATGACTAATTAACCAATTAGTCGGGAAAAATTGTCCAAAATAGTTATATAATAAAAAGACGGAAGCAATAATCACAAGGGGAAGTCCTAAACTACGCCGACAAGCTTCCAATAGCAAGATAACACCTAAACAACCAGCGATAATATCTTGTATATTCGGTGCACCAAAACGGGTAACTAAGCCTTCATAAAAGAAAATATAGTATCCTCCTAAAAATGCACCTAAAGCAGCAAAGAACCAGTCTTGGTAAGGAATACGATGTTTTGGTGAGGAAGCAAACGCAGGAAATACTAGATAAGCTAAGAATAACGCAAAAGCCAAATGAATCGAGCGAGCCTTCGTATCATCAATAACGACATTTAATTCCCATCCCCAGCTACGAATGACTTCTTGTAGCCAAAAAGGGAAAGGGGAAGTGTAATAAAGCTGAAAGAGCGACCATAAAATAGCCGTAGCAATAATCAAATTCTTAGATAAGCCTTTTGGATTTCGCCCGCCTGCATCATTGGATGCAACCATATCTTGCAGATCATCATAATCCAATTTCTCAGATTTTATTGACATAAAACCTCCGGAAATAAATACCATCTATTAAAACAGAAAAGGCAGGGCTAAACCTGCCTAAACTCAATAAACCAATTATTTTAACCAGCCTTGTTCTTTATAATAACGAATTGCGCCTTCGTGCAATGGTGCAGATAAGGCATTCTTAATCATATCTTCTTGTTTTAAATGAGCAAATGCCGGGTGAAGACGTTTGAAACGATCAAAATTATCAAAAACTGCTTTAACAATAGCGTAAACACTATCTGCATCAACATCGGAGGATGTAACCAACGTAGCATAAACACCAAAGGTATCTACTGGATTATCAGTTCCTTTATATAGCCCTCCCGGAATTGTTGCTTTCGCATAATATGGGTTATCGGCAACTAATTTATCAATTTCCGCTCCAGTAATAGGTACGAGATGAGCATTGCAAGAGGCCGCAGCTTCTTTCAACGCACCGTTCGGATGTCCCACATTATAGGTTATCGCATCTAAGTTGTTATCACACATTACTGAAGCCATTTCCGCCGGTTTTAATTCCGATGCCACTTTAAATTCTTTATCTGTCCACCCCTTCGCAGCTAAAATCACATTCATTGTTGCTCGCGTACCTGATCCGGGGTCTCCCACATTGACTCTTTTTCCTTTTAAATCATCAAATTGTTGAATACCGGAATCATCACGAGCCATTAAAGTAAAAGGTTCAGGATGAATAGAAAAAACAGCACGCAGTTTGTCATTTTTCTTACCCTTAAATGAACTTGTTCCGTTATATGCATGATATTGCCAATCAGATTGGGCGATCCCCATTTCCATTTGATTTGCTGCAATAGCATTCAAATTAGCAACTGACGCACCGGTAGATGGGGCATTGCACTTAACTTGAGTCTTTGCTGTATCTCGGTTGACTAGCTGACAAATTGATTGCCCGACCACATAGTAGACGCCAGTTTGTCCACCAGTTCCAATAGTAACAAATTTTTCAGCCGCTTGAGCAGACAGTGCCCCCATTGTTAATGCGGCTGCCAGAGAAAAGATAGAATATTTTTTCATCATTAAGCCCTTTTGTTGTAGATTGTAGGAAATTTAATAAGATGCTGTGTTATTTTATTCAATAACTTTGTCAAGATATACTTGAGTACTAATATACGCAATCCTTTTCTTTCAAAAATATGAGGTGTTTCACACTTTTTTAACACTGTTAACATCTATTAACTTTTAAAAGTTCATTTCTCCTTAATTACTGGTCGGACCAGCATGTTCAGATAAACCTCTTTATAATCTCATTGTCTGATTGCCCATATATTTTTATTATTGTCAATTAAATTTTATTATGACTAAATTTTCCCGATTTCCTCTCTTTCCTATTATTGCTTTTATTGGCATTAACCTAATTATTTTAACTTTATCTCGTCTAGGCTTGGCGTTTTGGCAAGCCGATAGAATTAATGCAGTTAATGGCTGGCAACCGTTATTTTTACAAGGTTTGCGCATTGATATCGTATCAATCTGCTATCTATTCGGATTACCAGCTTTACTTACTGTCATACTATGGAAACCTAACGGGTTAAAACAAATTTGGCTTAAAGTACTACGAATTTGGCTTACTCTTGCCAGTGTTTTCATTTTGTTTATGGAAATTGCTACCCCTGCCTTTATTGAGACCTACGATTTCCGGCCAAACCGTTTATTTATTGAATATCTACAATACCCGAAAGAAGTTTTTACAATGTTATTCAATGGGCATTTAACCGCAACCATCAGTAGTTTGGCGATAAGCTTAGTGGCAGCAAGTATTTATTGGATCTTAGCGAAAAAAATGACACAACACCTAGGATCAATAAATTGGTATCAGAGAATTCTTTTAGCACTCCTCATTATCGTAGTTTCATTTATAGGTGCGCGTTCAAGCCTTACTCACAGAGGAATTAATCCAGCGATGGTCGCTTTCTCAAAAGATCCCTTAGTCAACTCTCTGGTTTTAAATTCCGGCTATTCAGTGCTCTATGCCTCTCAACAACTCAAGGATGAAGAAAAATCTTCCGAACAATACGGAAAGATGTCGGAAACAGAAATGCTCCAAATTATAAAGAAAAGCCGTAATCGTTCCGATTCAGATTATATATCTAACGAAATCCCTACATTAACAATGAATCACGCTTCCTATAAAGGTAAGCCTAAAAATATTGTGATTGTTTTACAGGAAAGTTTAGGATCACAATTTGTCGGTACTTTAGGAGGAAAGCCATTAACGCCTGAGTTTGACAAACTCGCGAAGCAAGGTTGGTTATTTGAAAATTTATACGCAACCGGAACCCGCTCCGTACGAGGTATTGAAGCCGTTACTGCGGGCTTTCCTCCTACCCCTGCACGTTCTACGGTAAAATTGACTAAAAGCCAAAACGGCTTCTTTACTATCGCCGATTTTTTACGTCGACAAGGCTACCAAACCTCTTTCATTTACGGTGGAGAGAAGCATTTTGACAATATGGCAAGCTATTTTTACGGTAATGGCTTTGAAACCATTATTGATGAAAAAGACTATAAGACGCCTAAATTTGTGGGGACTTGGGGCGTAAGTGATGAAGATTTATTCGATAAAGCCCACGAAACGTTCACGACATTGGCAAAAACAGATAAACCTTTCTTTAGTTTGGTGTTCAGTTCTAGTAATCATGATCCCTTTGAATTCCCAGACGGAAAAATCGTATTATTCGATCAAGAAAAACAAACTCGTAATAATGCGGCAAAATATGCAGATTACGCCTTAGGACATTTTTTCAAATTAGCAAAAGAATCAAATTATTGGAAAAATACAATATTTATCATCATTGCTGATCATGACTCCCGAGTAAGTGGAGCGGAGCTGGTTCCGATTAAGAATTTTCATATTCCCGCATTGATTCTAGGTGAAGGCATTGAAGCCAGAAGAGATAATCGTCTCATTAGTCAAATCGATATTCCACCGACATTATTATCTCTTGCCGGCACATCTGGTACTTACCCAATGATTGGTTTTGACCTTACTCAAAATATCAATCCTAACCGTGCCTTTATGCAATATGATCAAACCCAAGCCATGTTAAAAGGAAACGATGTAGTCATTCTCCAACCTAACAGTAAACCAAAAGGTTATCGCTACGATTTCACTACACAAACTTTTACTTCCCAGAACCAACCGGAAGCAATGGAAAAAGAAGCATTGGCCCACGCCTTACTTGGTAGTTGGCTTTATAAAAATCAATTATATAAATTACCAAAAGAGCAGTAAATAAGAGAGTCTCAAAATAAATGGCCGCGCTTTGCTCTATACCAACACAAGAGAGAAAAGTGCGGCCATTTTTCTGCGCATTTTCATGCAAACGAAATGCAGAGTAAAATATAGCCAGTATTTATCATTTTTTCTTTAGCGTCATTTAGAAAATATGTAGTAGAAAAAATTAGAGCGCCCTGTTCGGCGCTATATTTCTAACATACTATTCTTGACAGGCATTACTACAAATTTAATCAATATGCTGACTTAAAAAACCACCACTCTGATGTTTCCAAAGTTTGGCATATAATCCGTCTTGCTCGAGTAATTCAGTATGAGTGCCTTGTTCGATAATCTGGCCCTTATCCAGCACAATTAACCGATCCATTGCAGCGATAGTAGACAAACGGTGAGCAATAGCAATAACGGTTTTGTTTTCCATCATCTTATCTAAACTTTCTTGAATAGCAACTTCCACTTCGGAATCTAATGCACTAGTTGCTTCATCTAATAATAGAATCGGGGCATCTTTTAGCATTACACGCGCAATCGCGATACGTTGCCGCTGCCCTCCAGAAAGTTTCACACCACGCTCCCCAACATGTGCATCATACCCTTTGCGACCTTCTGCATCACTAAGGAATGGAATAAAATCTGCTGCTTCAGCCCGCTTTGCAGCATTCATCATTTCTTCTTCCGTCGCAAACGGGCGACCATAAATGATATTATCACGCACAGAGCGATGTAGTAAGGAAGTATCTTGCGTAACTAAACCGATTTGACTACGCAAACTTTCTTGCTTAACATCCAGTATATTTTGTTCGTCAATAGTAATTGAACCATTTTGAGCCTCATAAAAACGCAACAACAAATTTACAATAGTTGATTTACCAGCACCGGAACGTCCAATTAAGCCAACTTTTTCACCTGGCTTAATCGTTAGGTTAAAATGATTTAATAAAGGCTTAGTAGGATCATAGGAGAAACTGACATCATTAAACTTGATTTCTCCTTGTTTAATTTTTAATAAACTTGCATTCGGTTTATCAATAATAGTATGTGGCTTAGTTAAAGTTGCCATTCCGTCATTAACCGTACCAATATTTTCAAATAAACGTGCTGATTCCCACATAATCCAACGAGAAAGCCCGTTTACCCGTAACGCCATAGCCGTCGCAGTAGCTATTGCTCCAACACCTACCTGCCCTTGTTGCCATAACACAACACCGAGTGTAGCAGTACTGAGAGTCAGCATAATATTAACTGCATAAGTTAGAGTATCTAATGAAGTTGCTAGGCGCATTTGTGCGTGTACGGTTACCATAAAATCTTCCATTGAACGCTTAGCATAAGCGGCTTCTCTCGAACCGTGAGAGAAAAGCTTAACAGTGGCAATATTAGAATAGGCATCAGTAATTCGACCAGTCATTAATGAACGAGCATCTGCCTGACGTTCCGCAGTTTTTGCCAATTTAGGTATTAAGAATTTCAAAATTGTGGCGAAAGCGACAACCCACACCAAGAAAGGCAAAACAAACCAAACATCTAAAGCAAAGAGAACTAAACCAGAAGTAATAAAATATACCATTACGTAGACTAGCATATCGGCAATAGTCAATACCGTATCCCGCACCGCTAATGCTGTTTGCATCACTTTTGCAGAAACTCTACCAGCAAATTCGTCTTGATAAAAACTTAAACTTTGTCCGAGCATTAAACGATGGAAATTCCAACGCAAACGCATTGGAAATACCCCTTGTAGAGTTTGTAAACGAACAGAACATCCCACAAATGACCAAATAATACTTAACAATAATAATGCCGCCATACCAAGCAATAAATGTCCCTTTTCCAACCAGAGCATTGGCGGCGAATATTCACCTAACCAATCGACTAATGTTCCCATAAATTGGAATAATATCGCTTCCATAATGCCGGTACCGATAGTAAAGAATGCCAACAGGAAAATCCAACCTTTCATTCCTTCAGTACTTGACCAAATAAAACGTATCAGGCCTTTAGCCGGTGTTGAAGGGGCGTTTTCTGGATAAGGATTTAAGCGATTTTCAAACCACGAAAAAATTCTATCAAACATAACTTTCCTTTTGCTTCCTTAAAAACGAAAGGCAACAGAACGTCGCCTTAAAAGTGCGGTCAATTATAGCGCAGTTTTAAGATATTATGTAACAGTTACATGAAACAGATATTTAATCAATTATTTTTGCGAAAGGAAGGCATTTTTCTGAAGATGATTGTATCTAGTTATAAAAACTTACACCGCGCTCAATTATCCATTTAATGGCTAGCTATAAGATTTTGGCAAAAATTTGCCGAAACATATCGCTTAGAAAGCATCTAGCGATAGTTCCAGCAAATTATTTAGAACTTAGACAATAAATAATTATCTACGTCTGCGTTGTTTTATTATTTGTAAAATGCGATCTTTTTGGTTCGTGGTTAAGCTAATATTGGTCTTAACCACTTGGTTTTTTACCACTTGTGGCTTCAGTGGGTTTATACCGCCTTGTTTAATAGTTTCAGTCTTAGTGGAATCTACGTTTACATTGACATCAGCTTTCACGCCCGCAATTGTACCGTTATCCCAATCTTTCTTGGCACTTTCCGCCCATTTATCCGCAGGATATGGAGTGAATTTACCACTACCGTTCGCAGAAAGATGAGCACTGGTTTCGTTCACCTTATCCGTAACTGGATTAGTAGTAACACTCCCTTTAAGGTTATTAGTAACATTTTCCGCATTAATACTACTTCCGTTAAAATGAGCATTATTGCCGGAAATAGTCGCATTTTGGGCGTTTAAATCCGTTGTAGTGTGCGTTTCATTTCGCACTACATCAACATTTAATTTGCCTGAGCCACTTGCTGGTGTCCATTTATCCTCACTAATACCACCACTGAGAGACAAACCAACGTCTACTCCGGTTTTATTTACATTATTTTGTGCAGTATTAAGGTTAACATCGCCCTTTCCACCATCTAGGTTCAAATTGGTGCTATTTGAATTCACACCAGTCAAATTCACGCCATTTTCTGCTTGAATATTGACATTTTTACCGTTAATCGAAACACCTTGGTGAGTCGTACTATTTTCGTGTTGTACATTCATATTACCATTGATACCAAGGCTTGAAGTGTTTGCGCCCACGCTCACACCGCCGCCGACACTCACATTAAGATCTTGCACTTGACTTTTACCTGGCTGTACATTTACCGTTTCTCCTGTGATAGAAACATTATTTCCAGCCGCGACATTCGTACCTTGTAAACTCACACCTTCTTTACCGCTAATGCCTACATTGTTACCACCTTGAACATTATGTAATACCGCCTCAGTACGGTTACCTTGGTGTCCGTTAGCCGTAAAATTCACATCTACTGATGGCACTGCCGCACTGGCAGCCGGAATCACAATCGCGCCTACACCAACATTTAAGGTAAAACCACCGCCTTTATGAGAACTTGTGTTTTGTGATTGCGTAAAATTCGCTTTATCTGCATTGATATTGACATTATTTGTCGCTGTAATATCCGCTTGACTGTTTAACTGGCCAGTTGTGATATTAACATTTCCACCTTGTACATTGGCCTTATGAGCAGTACTTGAATTGCTTTGATCCTGTTGGAAATGAATACCTGCGTTCACCCCCACGTTGGCGGTCGCAAAATCTTTGGTACTCGCACTCACGCCAATCGTTACACCTGCAGTTAATTTTTCATTTTGCTTGGTATTTTGAGCTGATTGGATACTATGAGTTTTAGAGTGGAGGTTCACATCACCACCACCTTGGTATTGCGTTCCTATATCGGTAAGATGATTGCTATTCACATCGATATCTTTCCCAGCCGTCAAAGTCGTGCTTTGTGCATTACTTGCCGAACCGCTCTCATGTCCACCGGAAATACCTAATACAAGACTACCGCTTGCCACTTTATTTTTATCAACAGAAGTCGTTAATGTTAAACCGAGATCAAAGTCTTTCTGTTTACCATTCTCTGTATTGTATTCAGGTGTATGACTAATATTTTTGGCATTTTCGTCAATATTTTCACCCGCACTTAATCGTGAGCCTTTATGCGCAATATTCTGATTTGCATTGATATTCAAGTTATTTGCCGCAGATAATTGACTACCTTTTGCTGTTGTATTTTCCTGCTCACTATCCTTATGCTGAATACCTAACGACAATTTATTTGTAATACCACTTTCAGTTACTGTAGCCGTGTTAGTAATTCCCACATCGGTATTCACTTTGTTTGTATAAGAATAATCGTGATGTGCTTTTGTATTAACATTATTAGCGTTGATATTTAAATCGCCTTTTGTTGCTTCTACTTTACTACCTGTTACATTTACATTGTTAGCACTTAAATTTGTGCTTCCACCACTTACTTCTGATGGATTATAGTTATACCCTTTTTCTAATTTATAGTGCTTATAAAAGCCAAAAGTCGCACTGGCTTCACCTTTAAACTTCAAATTATCTTTTACATTATTTACAAGACCTTGAGCCAACTCATCACGTTTAACCGTGCCTAGAATTACATCGGTAAGTAAATCAATTGAGGATTTTGCCAATCCCTCTTTATCAATTGACAAACTCGGTTTTTCAACTTTAGTGGAAAAACCAATGCCTGACTGAGTATGACTATGAGTAAAATAGTTTTGGCTACCTCTTACATTAATGTCCCCACCAGCCACAATATCAAGTAACCCACCAGCTTGTACACGGCTACCAATAATATTAACATTCTTATTCGTCACTAATTGTAAATTAGATTCCGAGCCTAATTCAGCACCTTGTTTCGTATAAACAACTTTATAACCTTTATTTCGTTCTTTGGTAATATCAAAAATCGTTCCTTTACGTCCTTTTTCTTCATAAACACTCGTATTTTGAACTGAGTCTAGTACTAAATTACCATTATTAGCTTTCACCAACGCATCTTTACCTGAAATGACCCGACTACCGGATATATTTACTCCGTTTTGAGCATCCACCAAGATCGCTCCTTTTACGGTAAAATCGGCCCCCTGCTGTTCTCTATCCTGACGAGTAGAAGCTAACGTTTTTGAGCCAGCTAATCCACCCCAATATTTTTCCTTATCATCTACTTTATGGCTATTCTGAACCTCTTCTGCAGTGAATAGCAATTTACCTTTATTCTCAACGACAAAATCGCCATCAACTCGTCCAATCGCACCTGCAAATTTCACATCAGCCCCACCGGAAACAACGAAATTTTCTTTTACATTAAACTCACTGGCAATATGTTTTTCCGAAATCGCAGTCTGATAACTAGTACCAGTTCTACGTTTAGGCGACATATTTTTAAATTGAACAGAATCATCGTAGTAATTTTTCTCTTTGGCCCCTTGGAAAGTTATGCCTTTCTCCCCATGTAAAGTCAAATCCCGCGCATTAATCTGTGAGGCATCGCCACTCAATTGTCCTGTTGTCGATGCCAATTTAAGTGAATCGGCAGTAATTTTCGTACGGTGTATTGTTTCAAGCCGGGTTTGTGCAATTTCTTCTACTTTTGAAGCACCTTTTGCCCGTCCCTCAGCAATGGTTTCTCTCATTTCTGTTTTGACAGCCCCTAAATGCGTTTTTCCACCGATCAATACGGCTTCTTTTGCTTGAATTTCTGCACCGGACAAATCTAAATTACCTGATGCTGCGACAATTACAGAATCTGCTTTAATATTCGTTTTCTCAAAGGTTTCTGTGTTTTTATTTGATGTAACACTACCAACAGATCTGTTTGCCTCTTTAATTTCTTTGAATGTCCCACGATTTTTCTTCGATACTTTACCGTCTAATTTCGCATTACCCGCCGTTACAATAACTTGTTTTGCTTCTAAATCACTACTTGTTACAGCTAATGTTGCTCTCTCATCAGTGGAATGAATTCGAATTCTACCAGCTTGAATACTACCAGCAACCTTACCATCTAAAATCTTCTCTTGTTGTGGCAATACATTAATAGTCAATGTACCATCTTCGGTACGTTCAACTTTATTACGACCTTGTAAAATATTGACATTCCCCTCCTTCGCTTGAATTTCTCCTGAAATATTCACAGTCGGAGCAATTAAATCCACATTATTGGTTCCAGATATCGTACCTTTTGTCGTTAAGCTGCTATCACCATCTACTTGATAACCGGTTAATTTCCCACTTTCAACTGTCGCTCTACCCACAACCAGAGAAGCTCTTGGTGTATTAATAAAACCACCACCGTCTACACTAATACCATTCGGGTTAGCCAGTACATAGTCAGCTTTTTGTCCTGCAATTTCCTGTTTACCGGCAATATGGGAAGGATTGCGACTTACTACTTCATTTAAAATGACTGTTGCCGCTTGTCCTTGTAAATTCGGATTAGAAGAGATCTGACCGGCCAGTTGAGTTTGAGCACTTTGTTGTGCATTATTTAATACTGCTCCAGCTTTATCAACATTATACTTATTATATTGGTTATGAGATAAACCCGACTGGCTTGGTGTGGCAATATTGATGATTTCTACGCCTTTTTGTTGAGAAACCTGAGTATTGCTATTAGCAGATTGAATATCTGCATAACTAAACTGAGTTACATAACATAATGATAATGCAATAGTAATTCTTGAAAGATATATTTTTTTCATATTTTACCCAAATAGAAATAAGGAGACTTGAATAGGCAAATATTATTAATATTCACCAGCGAAGATTAAATTACTACAGCCAGTAAGCATTCGATGATGCTTATTCCTTATTTGCAAGATCGATACGCTATTGGGTGTCCGCACATTTTAAGCACCTATTATTAAAATCTAATGATTTTTTTAAATAAAAATGTAAATTTGTGATGAATATCACAAATTTTACTCTTTGGTTGCTCTAGCTTTTTGAATTTTATATCTAGATATTACTCATGGCGCTTTATACAACTATTGGCATAATATTAATTATTGAAATCTACAAGGGGAAATAATATAGAAATGCTAAAAGCGAATTTTTACACTAAAAATGACCGCACTTTGATTTAATTCTACAAAATTAGCTTTTATCTCTAACTAAGTTAAAATGCGGTAGATGTTAAACAATAATTTAAGAACAAACTGTCCTATTTAGAAGTAATAGAATAGGCAAAAGAAAAGCCCTAATATTACTACTAGGGCTTTAAATTTTACTTCATATTGATTAAGCGATAATCGCTTTTTCAACTACGCGAACTAAAGTCCAAGATTTGGTTTTAGAGATTGGGCGACATTCCCGAATCTCTACAGTATCACCAATTCTTGCTTCATTGTTTTCATCGTGCACATGTAATTTTGTAGTACGACGGATAAATTTACCATATAAAGGGTGCTTTACTTTACGCTCAATTGCGATTGTAAAAGATTTATCCATTTTGTCGCTGACTACGCGACCTTGCACAGTGCGAATTTTATCAGTCATTACTCACCCGCCTTCTCGGTTAACACAGTTTTTACACGTGCAATATTATGACGCACTTGTTTCAACTGATGGGTTTGTTGAAGCTGACCGGTGGCTGCTTGCATACGCAATTTGAATTGCTCACCTAAAAGGTTTACCAATTCAGTATTCAGCTCTTCAACACTTTTTGTACGTAAATCTTGAGCTTTCATTACATCACCGTCTTAGTTACAAATGTGGTTTTAAACGGAAGTTTCGCCGCTGCTAAAGCGAATGCGTTACGAGCGACTTCTTCAGATACACCGTCCATTTCATAAAGAACTTTACCCGGTTGGATTAAGGCTACCCAGTACTCAACGTTACCTTTACCTTTACCCATACGGACTTCTAATGGTTTTTCGGTAATTGGCTTATCTGGGAATACACGAATCCAGATTTTACCTTGACGTTTAACCGCACGCGTCATAGCACGACGAGCTGCTTCAATTTGACGCGCAGTTAAACGACCACGACCAATCGATTTTAAACCGAAAGTACCGAAACTCACTTCAGTTCCACCTGCGATACCGCGGTTACGACCTTTGTGAACTTTACGGAATTTTGTACGTTTTGGTTGCAACATTTATCGTTTCTCCTTACTTACGACCTTTGCGCGGAGCCCGTTTAGGCTTATCGGCAGGTTGTTGTTCTGGTTGTGCGATTGCAGCCATTCCACCGAGAATCTCACCTTTGAAGATCCACACTTTAACACCGATAACACCGTATGTAGTGTGAGCTTCCGCAGTATTATAATCAATGTCTGCACGTAAAGTATGTAGAGGTACTCGCCCCTCACGATACCATTCGGAACGCGCAATTTCTGCACCGCCTAAACGACCGCTAACTTCAACTTTAATTCCTTTAGCACCTAAGCGCATTGCACTTTGTACAGCACGTTTCATTGCACGACGGAACATAACACGACGTTCAAGTTGAGAAGCGATATTATCTGCAACTAATTTTGCATCTAATTCTGGTTTTTTCACTTCAGCAATGTTGATTTGTGCCGGTACACCTGCAATTTTAGACACGGCATTACGCAATTTTTCAACATCTTCGCCTTTCTTACCGATAACGATACCTGGGCGAGCTGTGTGAATTGTTACACGAATACTCTTCGCAGGGCGCTCAATAGTAATACGTGAAACTGAAGCATTTGCTAATTCTTTATTTAAGAATTTACGCACTTTGAAATCGCCGTCTAAATTATCGGCGAAATCCTGTGTATTCGCGAACCAAGTAGAGCTCCAAGGCTTAACAATACCTAGGCGAATACCATGTGGATGTACTTTCTGACCCATTGCTATTCTCCTACTGATTAACGATCTGACACAACCACTGTAATGTGGCTAGTACGTTTTAATATACGATCTGCACGACCTTTTGCACGTGGCATAACACGTTTCATGCTTGGACCTTCATCAACGAAGATTTTAGCAACTTTAAGATCATCGATATCTGCACCATCATTATGCTCTGCATTCGCAATAGCTGATTCAAGCACTTTTTTAACTAAAGCCGCAGCTTTTTTATTTGTATAAGTTAAAATTTCTAATGCTTGTGCAACTTTTTTACCGCGAATTAAGTCCGCAACTAAGCGAGCTTTTTGAGCTGAGGTACGAGCGTAACGATGTTTTGCAATAGTTTCCATCTTTTACCTCTTACTTCTTAGCTTTCTTATCTGCGGCATGACCGCGGTATGTACGAGTCGGTGCAAATTCACCTAATTTATGTCCAATCATTTCATCAGATACATAAACTGGAACATGCTGACGACCATTATGGACTGCGATGGTCAATCCGATCATTGAAGGAATGATCATTGAACGACGGGACCAAGTCTTAATTGGTTTTTTATCCCCGCTTTCCACCGCCTTCTCTACCTTCTTCAACAAGTGTAGGTCAAGGAAAGGACCTTTCTTGAGAGAACGTGGCATGGCTTATCCTCTTTATTTAACTAAAATTATTTACCACGACGACGTACGATAAATTTATCAGTACGTTTGTTGTGACGAGTTTTCTTACCTTTGGTTTGAACGCCCCAAGGAGTAACAGGGTGTTTACCGAAGTTACGACCTTCACCACCACCGTGTGGGTGATCTACAGGGTTCATTGCAGTACCGCGAACTGTTGGACGAATACCTCTCCAACGGCTAGCACCTGCTTTACCAAGAACACGAAGCATATGTTCTGAATTACCTACTTCACCAATAGTTGCAGTACATTCAGCTAATACTTTACGCATTTCACCAGAACGTAAACGCAAGGTTACATAGTTTCCTTCACGCGCAATAATTTGCACATAGCTACCAGCTGAACGAGCAATTTGTCCGCCTTTACCCGGTTTTAATTCGACATTATGTACAGTCGAACCAACAGGAATACTACGCATAGGTAATGCGTTACCTACTTTAATTGGTGAGTTTACACCAGATTGAATTTGATCTCCAACTGACAAACCTTTAGGTGCTAAAATATAACGACGCTCGCCGTCTTTATATAACACTAAAGCAATGTTAGCTGAACGATTCGGGTCATACTCTAGACGCTCAACAACCGCTGGGATATCTAACTTGTTACGTTTAAAATCGATTAAACGGTAATGTTGTTTATGACCACCACCGATATGGCGAGTAGTAATACGACCATAGTTATTACGACCACCTGTTTTAGATTTAGTATCTAGTAACGGTGCGTAAGGTTTACCCTTGTATAATTCAGGGTTCACGATTTTTACAACGTGACGACGACCAGCGGAGGTCGGCTTACATTTTACGATAGCCATTGATTATTTTCCTCCGATTACTCTGCACTATCCACGAAGTCCAAATTTTGGCCTTCGGCTAAAGTTACATAAGCTTTTTTCCAGTCGCTGCGACGACCCATTTTAGTACCACGACGTTTAGTTTTACCTTTAACAACCACAGTACGAACAGAATCTACTTTTACTTCAAATAATTGAGTAACCGCAGCAGTAATCTCAGCTTTATTCGCATCTAAAGCAACTTTTAGTACAACGGTATTCGCTTTTTCTGCATTGTTAGTTGCTTTCTCAGAGATATGTGGTGCTTTAAGCACTTTTAGCAAGCGTTCTTGTTGGTTCATCATGCTAACATCTCCTCAATTTGTTTCACGGCATCAACAGTAATAATCACTTTATCAAAAGCAATCAAACTTACTGGATCAATACCTTGTACATCACGGACATCAACTTTATATAAGTTACGCGCTGCTAAGAATAGATTTTCATCTAAGCTTGCTGTGATAATTAATGCGTCTTCAATGGCTAAGTCTTTTAATTTTTGCACTAAAACTTTAGTCTTTGGCGCATCAACTTCAAATTTTTCAACTACAATCAAACGTTCTTGACGAACAAGTTCAGAAAGGATGCTTTTAATTGCACCACGGTACATTTTTTTGTTTACTTTTTGGCTGTGATCTTGTGGCTTAGCTGCGAAAGTTACACCACCTGAACGCCAGATTGGAGATTTAACATCACCAGAACGAGCACGACCTGTACCTTTTTGACGCCAAGGTTTTTTACCTGAACCAGACACTTCAGCACGAGTTTTTTGCGCGCGACTTCCTTGACGAGCACCTGCTGCATAAGCAACAACTACTTGATGAATTAACGCTTCATTAAACTCACGTCCGAAGGTAGTTTCAGAAACAGTTAGTGCATTTGCACCTACAACTTGTAATTCCATCTCTATCTCCTAGACTTATGCTTTAACTGCTGGTTTAACAATAACATTACTATTAGTTGCACCCGGTACAGAGCCTTTGACTAATAATAATTTACGTTCAGCATCTACACGAACCACTTCAAGTGATTGAACAGTTACACGCTCAGCACCTAAATGACCCGCCATTTTCTTACCTTTAAACACTCGACCCGGAGTTTGGTTTTGACCAATAGAACCGAGAACACGATGTGATAAAGAGTTACCATGAGTTGCATCTTGAGTACGGAAATTCCAACGTTTAACACCACCTTGGAAACCTTTACCTTTAGATGTTCCTGTAACATCAACTTTTTTAACATCAGTGAAGATGTCAACATTGATTTCTTGACCTAGAGTGAATTCTTCACCTTCAGTACGAAATTCCCATAAACCGCGACCAGCTTCAACACCTGCTTTAACGAAATGACCTGCTTCAGGCTTAGTTACACGACTTGCTTTTTTAGAACCAGTGGTAACTTGAATTGCAGTATAGCCATCGTTTTCAAGAGTTTTAACTTGAGTAACACGGTTGGCTTCGATTTCGATAACGGTAACTGGAATTGACACGCCGTCTTCATTGAAGATACGGGTCATACCAACTTTACGACCGACTAAACCAATCATTGTAATAACCTCTTAATTAACCTAGGCTGATCTGCACGTCAACGCCGGCAGCCAAATCTAAACGCATTAATGCATCAACAGTTTTTTCTGTTGGCTCAACAATATCAACTAAACGTTTGTGCGTACGGATTTCATACTGATCACGTGCATCTTTATTAACGTGCGGAGAAATCAATACGGTAAAACGCTCTTTACGAGTAGGTAAAGGGATTGGACCACGAACTTGTGCACCGGTACGTTTAGCTGTTTCTACGATTTCCGCAGTTGATTGATCAATTAAACGATGATCAAACGCTTTTAAGCGGATACGAATTCTTTGGTTCTGCATCAGAACAGAGCTCCATTAAAATTTAGCTAATAAAAAACCGAACTACCAACTTAAACTCTAACATCAAATTTAAGGGAGCACGATTACCTCTTATGAAGTTCCAAGATTAGGAACATTGTAACCCATTACTAATTGTAACGGCATTTGATAAATGATTACATCAAATGGCTAGTTTCTACCAACTATGGAAGATGAAAGCGGGCGGATTATAGATTATTTGCTAAGTATTAGCAAATAAAATTTGCCTTTTTTCTGCAAAAAATCTTGAAAAACGGTCTCAAAGCTGACCGCACTTTTATTGAAAATGATCATATCCAATAGCTACTTGATTTTACTAGCGAATTAATGATTTATTCTTTTAGTTGAACTGGAAAAATTAAATTTAGCGGCTGCTTTTTAATAAGTTGCCAAATCGCTCTTCCAAGTTCTTTCCAACTTTCTACTTCCGCATTTAACGAACGTAATGCAATCCATAGTGTTAATGAAAAACTTACAATTAAGTTAACAATGCCAATAAGTAAAACAAATATAACACTTTGTAAAACTATTCCCCACGAAAAATTGCCGCTTATTATTGCATAACCGACATTTGCCGAAGAAAATGCGATATGCCGAATATCTAAAGGCAAATGTAATACATAGCCGACAACCCCTGTTAATCCGAGCAACATCCCAAAACAAAAATTCCCCATAATCGATCCATAATTATGGTGAATATAATCTGCAAAACGCACCCTAGCCGACACCGATAAAACCCGTTTTAATAAAGGATGGTGTTGCAAACGCATTCTAGTATTTAAATAATTACATCGGTTATCAAAAAATCCCGAAATAATTCCCGAACAGAACAGCCATACACCAGCAATTGCTGAAAACCATAACGTTCCCGTTGTCGGATCAATACTATGTAGCTGATAATCCGTTTGCGTAGAATCTAATAAGGGCGTTCCCACATATTGTTGATATCCCAATGCAATCAGTGCCGCTAATGACATAGCGACCGCCACATTTCCTATAACCGCAACACTTTGTGAACGAAACACATCAATCAGTAATTGTGCTAACTTTATATTAATCGCTTTACCTTGCGCATTGCCCACTGATTCGGCAAAACGAGAGGCAGTCATAGCTGGTTGCTTAGTAGCAACAGTAAAATGAAACATAAAAATAATAGTAAATCCAATCCCGTAATTGAGCCCTTCAGCAATCCCTCTCCAAACCTTATCCTCAATCACTCCACCGAGATAGATTTTCAATAATGCCATCAGTGCAATTAACACCCCTCCCCCTGCAGCCGAATAAAACATAGCAAAATACTCCTTTTTATCACGGGTAATATAATGCTCTCCGTGATCACTGGTATTTTGCGTAATAGTACGGGATAGCATTCCTATACTCCGACGCCATAATTTTGATACACTATGCTGCTCCGCCGATGCCATTGCTAATGAGCCTGTCAATAATAGAATACGACGAGGTAAAAAACGATTTGAACCAAATACCTCCATCAATACAGATAAACGTACCAATGTTTGTTCCAAACGTTCTAACAAGTAAGCAACCGTTAGAGAAGAACCTTGGCTACTTCCTTTTCTTTTTAAACGCTCAACCAATTCTTGGCTTTGAATAAACATTACTTCAAGATGACTATCATCAAATTCTCGTTGTTCCCGACGCGCATCTACCCATAGCATAACCTCACGGTGTAATGCGACAAAAGGGCTATCTGTATCAAGTAAGGCAGGATCCAATCTCATTAGCTCGGGTTCCATATCTTCTGCAGCAATCCAAGTAGACAGCATTTGAATAGCAAACAACCCTTCATAATGTAAATGGTTATTTACTGTTTCACGATAATGCTCTCCAGCAAAACGAGTAATTAACCCAAGTAGCGATCGCCAGTAATAAAGCGGCACATGTTGTAGCCAGCTCACATCTTTTTTATCATTAAAAAGTAGGAAAAAAATATCCCGTAAATCAGAAGGATCTTTAAAGGCCGGATTAATTTTCTCATATAACCTTGAACGCAACTCCCGCCCAAAACCATCACGAGAAAGTAACCCTCGAGTAATTAATAAAGGATATAAACGCATACCGCATAACCAGCGGCAAAGCTGAATAGCAAGCTCTTCAGTTAACGCTTTATTGTTTTTTAATGTGTTTACTAAAAATCGTAAACGAACGTTAATCTCATTATTGTCTGCATTTCTTAGCCACTGACAAAAACTATCTAATAGACCGAAAATATCATTTTGTTCTAACTTAGCCTGAATCTGTGCCACTAACGCTTCCTTGGTTAAACGTTTATTTTGCTGCAAAATAGCCTCCGATAACGAATAAAATACATTTAAAAGCGACCGCACTTTTAAAATGATGCAGTATATCACCCAACCTTCCCATAGAAAGCGCAATTTCAGGAAAGTTTCAATTTTCCTCTTCTTAATTTTGTAAGCATTTATCCTATTACAATAATCTAAATTGTAGTATGTCATTCTTCACTATGTTAAGCGATGTTTTAACAACTTAAGTTTAATTTTAGTTGTAACTAAACAAGAAAATGTAAGTTTCTTTTAATGATAAATGTAAAGTGGAATGATGGATGGGTATTTTTATAAAAGAAATTCTAAAGAAAGGGTTATCAATACAAGCAAGATTTATATCGATATCAAAACCAAAATAGATTTTGATACCGACAACACTATATACCCTATAAAATCATCTTAACTAGCTTATCTGCTTGAATTCGAGCAAATTTTTTCAATAATTTCTGTACCGGTTCCGGATATTGATCCAGTTCTTCCAGTTCAGAGTAATGTTGCAATACTTTGGTATGCTGGCGAATACAATTAAGTTCCTGTTCTACTTGCCATTTCAACTGCTGTTGAGGATCTTGAATTAATAAACCGTTTTCAGCATCCAAGCGCCAAGCTCGCGGATTTAAATTATTTCCCGTCAATAAAATATATTGATTATCTACCCAGACTCCTTTCAGATGATAAGTATTATCACCATCTTTCCAGAGGCGAACGGTTAATAATCCTTGCGCAATTTCATCAGAAAATTTTTCACTAAAACGGCGCAAATTACTTTCATACAGATAAGGTAATGCACCCGCCATTTTAAATGGTTGCTCTGGCGGAATATAAAAATCGTTAGCTATTTTATCACCGACAATAATCTCAACCATTTTCCCTTTTTTGAGGAGCTCCGCCAATTTTTGCTGTAATGTGCGAGGAAAATTAAAATAGGGAGTACAAATAACCAATTTATTCTCAACTAAACCAAACAACTCTTCAATAATTTGATTTAATTCATTAGCAGAAGCACCTAAACCAAATAAAGGTGCAACTTTCAATTGGTTTTCCAAGTTGGCAAGCTGCAAATGCATCGTTTCATATTGCCCGTAAGTAGATAAATTCTTACGAAACGCACGGATATTAGCACGAATCTCTTTCGTTTTTGGGCGTTTATGATCATCAAGAGCAAATACCGCACTAAAATCAAGCAAACTATCTCTAATAAAATTAACCATCGTGTCAGCAAGTGCTGCATTGGTTATTTTTTGATAGCGATCATATCGATATTTTTCTTGTTGATGAAGATAAACATTATTAATACTGGCACCGCTATAAAGTACAGTATTATCGAACACAAAGCCTTTTACATGCAATACCCCAAAAACCTCTCGGGTGTTAATCGGCACACCGAAAAAAAGATTCTGTTCAGGAGTAAGTTGATAAGTCTGGCGTATCTCACAATACCAGTCTGCATTAGTATCGGATTTTTCTTCACCCAATAAATTACGTTGTGCCCGATGCCAATCCACTAAAATTTTTACATCAAGTTGCGGATTTTCCTGCTTGGCTTTAAAAATCTCTTCCAAAATCTGCTGACCGGCTTCATCTTTCTGCCAATAAAGTGCAGTAATATAAATCCGTTTTTTCGCACTTCTAATTAATTCAATCACTTGAGATCTAAATTCGGCAGGGCTAAATAAAAATTCAACTTCGTCGGCTTGCAAAGGTAAGAAAGGTAAATTATTGATATTTTGCACCGCACGTTTCATTTTATTGAATAGCATAATTCATCTCGACAAATTGATTTGGTGGGGTAGTTTACAATATTTCCCCCTCACCTTCATAGAAAAAAGGTTTTTTTTCGCTATAATGCAGGAA
The DNA here is from genome assembly GCA_001998905.1 of Rodentibacter caecimuris. Taxonomy (GTDB): domain Bacteria; phylum Pseudomonadota; class Gammaproteobacteria; order Enterobacterales; family Pasteurellaceae; genus Rodentibacter_A; species Rodentibacter_A heylii_A. Next base: position 34,098 of record MLAA01000024.1, read on the forward strand.
AAATCAATTCATTATTGAGCAATAATTATACAATTCTAACTTCAGAGAACCATAAAATGTCAAATAATAATCGTAACATGACTTTCCAACAATCGACCCGTCCTTGTTTCCAAGAACGAACTGTCGGAGAAAAACACCGCGAAAAGCAATCACACGCTGATAAGACATACCAAAACCGCCGTCCATTCCCTCAAGAAAAAAGCCATCAAAGCAATACGCTGGCTAAAGCCGAGTTATCTCTAAATAAAGCAGGCAAAGAGCAAGGCAAAGTAAAAGTCATTGTAAAAAATGCGCCTGCAGGACTCCAACCTAAAATAAAGAAAACCGGTCCGCTATCACCACGCGCTCCCGAAAAAATAAAGAAAAATCGTTCCGAAGAAATGAAAGTATACGGCGAAAATGCTTGTTTAGCATTATTTGATAAACGACCGGAAAGTATTATTCGGGTTTGGGCAACGGTACAAATGTCACATAAAATCGGTGAAGTACTAAGCTATTTGGCCGTAAATAAAAAGGTTTATCATATCGTAGATAATACTGAATTAAATTTAGTTAGTGGCTCGGAACACCATGGTGGCATTTGTATATTAGTGAAAAAAAGCTATCCGTTAAGCCTATCTAGCTACCTCAAAGACAATCGAGAGGAAGATTGCATTATTTTCATCGAAGGCGTACGCAACCCACAGAATATCGGTGGAATTATCCGAACTTGTGCATTTTACGGTATCAAAAATATCATTATTGATGAACCTGAATTAGTACAATCTGCTAATGCTATGCGAGTAGCGGAAGGCGGAACGGAATATATACGAATTTTACAAACTGACTTTAATGCCTGTCAGCAGTTAGCTCAATTACGCCATTTAGGCTACCAAATCGTCCATACTACACTGAATAAACAAGCCGGCATACTTAGTAACCAAGTGCGATTAAAAAATAAGACGGTTTTTGTATTAAGTGAAAAGCCGACTGAAAGTTTGATCGAAAGAGATGATATACTCATCAATTTAAGTGCATCTAATCCACTGAAAAACGGACTTAATGTCGCGGTACAGATAGGAATATTGTTGGCAAAATGGAATGAAAGGCAAAACTATAATTTTTCCGAATGATGAATCAGCACAAAACGTTCCCAAAGTTGCTCCTGCGTTTCTTGGTTATTCGGGTCAGACTTAATACAATTGGAAATCGGGCACACTTTCTGGCAAGTCGGTGTTTCATAATGACCAACGCATTCGGTGCATAATACGGGATCAATCACATAGATTTCATCGCCGATTGAAATCGCTTCATTCGGACATTCTGGCAAACACATATCACAATTTGTGCATTTATCAGTAATCAGTAACGCCATTAATTGATTCCTATCTGACTGAGAGCTAAGACGGCGAATTATAGCCGACAAATAAAAAATGAAAAGGGCATTTTATGAAAAGACAATTTTCCATCATTTCTTTAGTATTCATTCTAGTTGTTGGTGCTTGGCAATATTTTCATCCGACCGATTCCCATAATATTCTCTCTTCGACAGTACAAAACAATATCCAAAGTGCGGTCAAAAATATGGATATTTTGGATAATTATGATGTCAGTATGCGTGATGATTCCATTGGACCAAATGCAACTGCACCGGTAGATTATTATATGTTAGTCCTATCTTGGTCGCCTGCATTTTGTACAGAACAAAAACAAAAGTTTGGAAAAAATTTACCCACGTCAGCCCAATACCAGTGTGGTTTACGTCAATTTGGCTGGGTAGTTCATGGTTTATGGCCACAAAATGCTAACGCTCGTTCTGTTACGGATCACCCCCGTTTTTGCCAAGGCGATCTCCCTTCACTCCCCAAAGACCTTATTACTTCGTATTTAAATATCTCACCAAGTGCTAAATTACTGCAAGGAGAGTGGGAAAAACATGGTGCTTGCGCTTTTTCTTCAGCAAAAGCCTATTTTGATAAACAACAGACTCTATTTGAGCAACTTGTTTTCCCTACTCATGAACTCAAGCGTAAAGAATTATTACGTTGGATGAAACAGCACAACTCACAACTAAAAAATATTTATTTAAAAGCCAATCATAGTGAACTATTTATTTGCTACGATTTAAACTGGCAGATTAGAGACTGCCCGCAAGGCTAAAAATCACGATTTTCTTGATCTAAATCGTTACAAGCCGAGTGGAAGTCAGTATAATGACGCAGTTTTATTTTTAACTAACTAGAGGATGAATTATGTCAGTAATCAAAATGACCGACCTAGATCTAGCTGGTAAACGAGTGTTTATTCGCGCAGATCTTAATGTTCCTGTTAAAGACGGTAAAGTTACATCGGATGCACGCATTCGCGCGACTATCCCAACGTTAAAATTTGCGTTGGAAAAAGGTGCAAAAGTAATGGTAACCTCTCACTTAGGTCGTCCAACCGAAGGCGAATATGATGCGGCAGCATCGTTACAACCGGTGGTTGATTACTTAAATAACACGTTAGATATTCCTGTTCGCTTAGTTAAAGACTATCTAAATGGCGTTGATGTGAAAGAAAATGAGATCGTTGTCTTAGAAAACGTACGTTTTAATAAAGGCGAAAAGAAAAACGATCCGGAATTAGGTAAAAAATACGCCGCACTTTGCGATGTATTTGTGATGGATGCATTTGGTACTGCCCATCGTGCACAAGGTTCAACCTATGGAGTTGCAGAATTTGCACCTATAGCCTGTGCAGGTCCATTATTAGCCGCCGAGCTAGAAGCTTTAGGCAAAGCCTTAAAAGACCCTCAACGCCCAATGTTAGCCATTGTTGGCGGTTCAAAAGTATCAACCAAATTAACCGTATTAGACTCCCTATCTAAAATCGCCGATCAATTAATCGTCGGTGGCGGTATTGCAAATACTTTTATTGCTGCCGAAGGTCATAATGTAGGCAAATCCCTATACGAAGCAGATCTCATTCCTGAAGCGCAACGTTTATCCAAAGCGACAAATATCCCTGTTCCTGTTGACGTTCGTGTCGGTACCGAATTCTCCGAATCCGCACCAGCAACGCAAAAATCAGTAAATGAAGTGACTGCAGACGAATCTATTTTTGATATTGGCGATCAATCTGCCGAACAACTCGCTGAAATCATTCGCAATTCAAAAACAATTCTTTGGAACGGTCCAGTAGGTGTATTTGAGTTTCCTAATTTCCGTAAAGGCACGGAAGTTATCTCCCAAGCAATTGCCGAAGCAACATCAAACGGTGCCTTCTCTATCGCTGGCGGTGGTGATACATTGGCCGCGATCGACCTATTTGGCATCGCAGATAAAATTTCTTATATTTCAACTGGCGGCGGTGCATTCTTAGAATTTGTAGAAGGTAAAGTTTTGCCAGCCGTTGAGATTCTAGAAAAACGCGCACAAGGTTAATTTTCGTAATTGTAATATAATGGGGAAGTCAAACCTTCCCCTTCGTCTATTTAACATCGTAAAGGAAACAGAAAAATGGCTAAATTATTAGATATTGTAAAACCGGGAGTATTAACCGGAGATGACGTTCAGAAAGTCTTCGCCTATGCAAAAGAACATAACTTTGCTATCCCTGCAGTAAACTGTGTGGGTACGGATTCAGTGAATACAGTACTTGAAACAGCAGCGCGCGTAAAAGCACCGGTTATTATCCAATTTTCAAACGGTGGTGCTGCATTTTACGCAGGTAAAGGGATCAAACCAGCTAGTGGCGCCCGCCCTGACGTGTTAGGTGCTATTGCAGGTGCAAAACACGTTCATGCTTTAGCCGCGGAATACGGTGTACCAGTGATCCTACACACAGACCACGCAGCAAAAAAATTATTACCTTGGATTGATGGTCTATTAGATGCAGGAGAAGAACACTTTGCTAAGACCGGCAAACCATTATTCTCATCACATATGATCGATTTATCTGAAGAACCGATGGAAGAAAATATGGCAATTTGCCGTGAATATTTAGCGCGGATGTCAAAAATGGGAATGACCCTTGAAATTGAGATTGGTATTACCGGTGGCGAAGAAGACGGTGTGGATAATTCTGATGTAGATGAATCTAAATTATATACTCAACCAGAAGACGTATTATATGTTTACGACCAATTAAATCCTGTCAGCCCTCGCTTTACGATTGCAGCAGCATTCGGTAATGTGCATGGCGTTTACAAACCGGGTAACGTAAAATTAAAACCTTCTATTTTAGGAGCCTCCCAAGAGTTTGTTTCAAAAGAACGCAATCTTCCTACTAAATCTTTAGACTTTGTCTTCCATGGCGGTTCCGGCTCTTCCCGTGAAGAAATTCGTGAAGCTATCAGCTACGGTGCAATTAAAATGAACATTGATACCGATACGCAATGGGCAACTTGGGAAGGTATTCTAAACTTCTACAAATCAAATGAAGCTTATTTACAAGGTCAATTAGGAAATCCTGAAGGTCCTGATGCCCCAAACAAAAAATATTATGATCCTCGTGTTTGGTTGCGCAAAGCAGAAGAATCCATGTCTAAACGTTTAGAGCAGTCTTTTGAAGATCTAAACTGTGTTGATGTATTATAATCCACAAAAATAAGTTAGAATACGACCGCACTTTTTCTGTGCGGTTTTTTTATGACATTTTCGTAATAAATTTATAAAAGCTAAAATTCGGGATCAAATAGAAACGCTACACCAGTATTCATACTAGTAAACATATCTCCACAATTCAATTTATGTTGACTTTTTGGAATAGGACTTATGTTCTCTATTTTAGTTATTTCAGCCAAAGCTCGGGGAGACGCTTACATAACAGTGTTCCCTGCAAATTATCGGAAATCTGTTTTGGCGCATCACAATATATTTTCTATAATAGATTCCATATTTTTATCTATGTTTAAATCTCTCAGGGATATTTATGCAAATATCAAAACAAAATCGATTAGTATTATTGATTAATGTTGTCATTGCTTTTTTCTTTTTATCCATTTTAAGTTTAAAAGGTGGACATAATTTTTCCCCTATTTTATTAATGGTATTAGGTCTGGGATATGTGATTTATGCTTCAATAAAAAAATGGAAATTTAATCTATCAAAAGAAGATTACTTACTGATTTTCAGCTATATTTTCTATTTTTCCGTATTTCTTCTCTCCTTTCTTACTAACAGTGGAAAAATGAGAGAATTGGATAACCCGAGCCGGGTCATTCTACTCATTCCTACATTAATTTTGTTATTACGAACACCGATTCGTATTGAACTACTACTTTTAGCAATGCCACTCGGTTCTTTTATCGCAGGTAGTGTTGCCCTTTATGATCGCGTTATTATTGGTAACACCATGGCATTTGCTCCTCGAACTATGCATATACAAGGCGGTGATATATCAATGTCGCTAGGTATGTTTAGCCTAGCAATTGCTCTATTTTTTGCACAAAAAACACGTTGGAAATTAACCGCACTTTGCGTGGTTTCCGCCTTTTTTGGCATATTAGGGAGCTTTCTTTCGACCGCTCGAGGAGGTTGGATCGCGCTTCCTATCGGTTTAATCGCAATGTTTTGGATTTATCGTCAATCTCTACCTAAAAGCTTTTTCATTGGGATTTTCAGCCTATTAATTATTAGCATTATCGGGTTATCAAAAATGCCAAATAGCCTAGTGGTGGAGCGTATTGAGCAAGCGCAACAAAATATCCATTTATATTTTAATGAAAGTAATGGAAATACCTCTCTAGGCGCACGTTTTGATATGTGGAAAAGTGCATTAATTATGGCAAAAGAGAAACCTATATTAGGCTGGGGTACACAGGGAGCAGAGGCTCAACGTAAAGAGCATGCTAAAAGTAAAATTATCTCAAATATGGCTGGTAATTTTAATCATGCTCACAACCAGTATTTAGACGATCTGTCTAAACGCGGCTTACTAGGGCTCATCGCATTACTGGTGATATTATTTATCCCTTTATATAGCTTCAAACAACACCTAAAAAAATTTAAATTCACAGAACAACACAACGAAAGTGTCATAAACACGCAGCTATTTGCCACATTAGGTATTGTACATATTCTATTAGTGATTTTTTACTGCTTAAGCCAAGGCTTTTTCACTCATAATTCAGGAAATATTTTTTACTTCTTTCTAATTATTCTGTTTTATGCGGTAATGAAGCAAACAGAAAAACAATTTGAGAAAAGGGCATAAAATGAACAATATTTTAGTCATCCGTAACGATAAATTGGGCGATTTTATCCAAACTTGGCCGGCTTTTGCAACGTTAAAAGCCTCTAACCCTGCATTAAAATTGACCGCACTTGTACCCGCTTATACAGCTCCCCTTGCGGAAATCTGCCCTTATATCGATGATATCATTTTAGACAGCCAAGTAGATAACAAAGCAGATCTACAGCGCCTTATTAACGAAATTAAAACACATCATTTTGACGCGATGATTAGCTTTGTTTCCACTGTGCACAATGCCAAATTAGCTTGGAAATGCCATATTCCCTATCGCTTGGCACCAGCGACTAAACTAATTCAATTTCTTTATAATCATCGCTTAACTCAACGCCGTTCTCGTTCTGAAAAGGCAGAATTTGAATATAATCAAGATCTAGCAAAAGCTTTCCTGCAAAAACAGAATATTCCCATTGTTGAACCTAAACCACCCTATTTGTCATTGGAACAAAGTGCGGTCAAAAATCAGCGTATTTTTTTAGCTCAACAGCTCGGTTTAAATACAAAAAAACCGTGGGTATTCGTACACAGTGGTTCCGGTGGTTCTGCTACCAATCTATCTTTAACTCAATATGCTGATTTAATTCAAGGTATATTAATGGAATTTGACTGCCAAATCGTGCTGACAGCAGGGCCTAATGAAAGTGAACGAACGAATGAATTGGCACATAAAGTCAATCGTACCGAAGTGTCGGTTTATGATAAAAATAGCGGATTAGTTGATTTTGCCCACTCGATTGCTTGTGCGGACTTATTTATCGCTGGTTCCACTGGCCCATTACACTTAGCCGGTGCATTAAATATTCCAACTATCGGCTTTTATCCAAGTCGCCGTTCTGCGCTACCAATTCGTTGGAAACCGATCAATGAGATAGGCAAACACCTTGCTTTTTGTCCGCCAACGGGAAAAGAAACCCAAATGAATTTAACCTTAATCTCAATTCCTAAAGCATTAATCGAGATTATTCCGTTCATATACAGAATGTGGCAAACGCATGATCAAGGATAAACATCCTTGAATCGACCAACCAACAGTTAGGGCAAACAATAATGTACTAATCCCAACCGTCCCCCCCATCAAAAAACCGATTGTGCAAACTGTTACTTCCATTAAAGTACGCACAACGCCTATTTTAATTTGAAAACGCTGGCTCAATCCCACCATTAATCCGTCTCTTGGGCCTGCGCCTTGATGACAAGTCAAATAAAATGCTGAACCTGTCCCTGTCAACAATATACCGAGAAAGACAAATAAAAAGCGAAAAAATAAATTTTCAGGTGCAACAATTATGGAAGTAGTAATCCCAAGAAATAATGCAATAATTAAAATATTTAATAGTGTACCTAAACCAGGCCTTAATTTAAACGGAGCCCACATTAACATAACAAAACAACTAATCCCAAATGAAGTCCACCCGACACTCAACCCACTTTGTAATGCTAAACCTTCCGATAATACCGTCCAAGGCGCCGCACCAAGCCCAGCCAACAATAGCAATCCATCCCCAATACCAAAAACTGCGAGGGAAACAAATAACACCAACAAAGAGTTGCTTTCTAATGTCCATGGAGAGGCGGCACTCCAGAAAGTATAGGGAATAACCCGGATTTTTTTCATAACAACCTCATTTTTCTCACCGATAAGTGTAACGAGAAAGCCGTCTACACTAGAGAGCCGTATTCTATACTATATCGCAAATTCACATAGACTTTATTACTAAAACGTGATCGAGATCACATCTTCAAAAATTGTTTTTATGCACTTTATCCCCTAAAATGAGCACACTGTTTTAGCTTAATTCAAGGAACTCATTATGCTCGCCTCATTACAAGATATTTTAGATACCGTCAAAGCTAATAATTTAACCTACCACCAAAAACTGATGATGTTAGGTAACATTGCAGAGCGTTTATTTGATCCACGTGAATTATTAGGCTATACGGAAGAAGAATGGGGATTTTTGCAAAATCAAATGATCTGCGATCTAAATGAGGGCTATGCCATCTATCGCCCTCGATATATATTGCCCGATTATGAAGTTTATTTACAAAAAGGCTGTCAATTTCTTGAATTACCAGCTCCACAAAATTTAGATGAAGCACTCGACGGATTACTCATTCTGTATTCTCATATTCCTTCAATTACAACTTTTCCAGTGTACATCGGACGATTAGATCAATTACTTGATAGATTCATTACTGACGAAAAAGCAGATTATATTAAAATTAAACGCTTTTTAAATCATATTGATAAAACCGTACCGGATTCATTCTGCCATGCGAATATCGGTCCTTTCGATACCAAAGCCGGCCGCCTAATCTTAAAAGCAGTCATTGAATTAGAAGCACCTACGCCGAATATGACTATTCGTTATGACAAGAATAAAACCTCAAGAGAATTTGCTGAATTAGCAGCAAAAGCTTGCCTATTAGTTTCTAAACCGTCCTTTGCTAATGATGCTTACTATATTTCTGATCTTGGTGAACAATATGGTATCGCCAGTTGCTACAACGCCTTACCGGAATGTGGTGGTGCTTATACGCTAACCCGTCTCCGCCTCGGTACAATTGGGCGGGCGTGTCAAAATCTTGATGAAATGATTAATGATTTATTACCTAGAGTAGCAAAAGCCGCACTTTCTACAATGGATAAACGACATAAATTTTTAGTCGAAGAGAGCCACTTCTTTGAGAGCTCTTTCTTAGAAAAAGAAGGGTTTATTCAACGTACTAATTTTACCGGAATGTTTGCTATCGTCGGCTTAGCCGATGCAACTAATCATTTACTGAAGCAAGAAGGCCTAAATGAAACCTTTGGGAAAAGTGCGCGCGGAGATGAAATTGCAACGGCTATTATGGACAAACTAAAAGAAATCAATGATAACCACAAGGGACTTTATGCTGAACGTACAGAACATCACTATCTGTTACATGCGCAAGTCGGTGCGAGCAATCACGATGAAGATAAGGCCAATGCCCCAGCTCACCGTATTCGTGTGGGAGAAGAACCGACACTTTTGGCTCACTTAAAACAATCTGCCCCATTCCATAAATATTTTCCATCCGGAACCGGTGATTTATTCGCCTTTGATCAAACTTATACGGACCATTTAGATGCAGTAGTTGATATCATTGACGGCGCATTTACCTCGGGTTATCGCTATATCACTACCTATCTCAAAAATACAGATTTAATTCGCGTAACGGGATATTTAGTGAAAAAAAGCGAAGTAGAAAAATACCGTAATGGAGAAGTAGCCCTTAGAGATACCACTTGGTACGGTTCTGGGACAGATGAATGTGCACAAGTATTCGACCGCCAATTGCGGGATGAGAATGATGTGAAAGCAATGTAAAAATCTCCCAAAAATGACCGCACTTTCCGATATTTTTGTCCCGTTACATCGAATAATCCCTTTTTCTAACGTAGAAGGACAGGGGAATCGGACTAGTATTTTTCTGCAAGGATGCAAATTAAATTGTCTGTATTGCCATAATCCTGAAACTATTAGTCGCCATACTGATGGAGCTAAATTAGTCAGCTTACAATACTTATATGAGCAAATTATGGCAGCAGTTCCCTTCATTCGGGGAGTAACATTTTCTGGTGGAGAACCAACTATTCACCATAAGAAACTCGTTCCTCTTTTTCAGAAACTACGGAAAGAGGGATTAACCTGCTATTTAGATAGCAGCGGTTTTTTTGATTTTGAGCAAATTCAACCGCTTATTGAAGTAACTGACAAATTTTTATTTGATTTAAAAGGTGAAGGACTAGGGCTACAATCCTTATGTTTTGATCGCAAAAATCGGCATGGGCGAATTCCAAATCAGCTCATTCCTGACCGACAAATCATTAAACAAAGCAATTTGCACAGAAATCTATACAATTTAAAAAAGTTATTAGCGCTGAACAAGGTGGAAGAAGTACGCTTAGTTTTTGTACTAAATTTTTTTAATGCTGAAAAACTTATTGAAAATACCGCTACATTATTAAAACAACACCCGAATGTTTTACTTAAAATTATTCGAGTCCATAGCAAAGGAGTGCGTGATGAAATCGGCTTGCAACCCCATATTCCAAGTACAGCTCAAACAACTGAACTAGAGAAATATGCAAAATCTTGCGGAATATCAAAAATTATGACGATTTATTAATCAAATATAAAAAGTACACTTAAATTTCACCGACTTTTTCAACAAAAACAAGTAGAATATGCCGAATTTAACTATAGGGAGAACAATTTTATGGGTGATATACTGAAGAGTATCGGCGGAATGGCAATCTTACTGTTCATTGCGTTTTTACTTTCCAACAACCGCAAAGCAATTAATTTTAGAACTGTAATAGGGGCGTTTGCTATTCAAATTGGATTAGCCGCCCTTATTTTATATGAGCCCCACGGCCAACAAGCATTAATATCAGTATCCAATGCAGTATCAAAAGTTATTGAATACGGTAACGAAGGGATTGCTTTTGTCTTCGGTCCGTTATCTAATCCAAATAATTTCGGTTTTATTTTCGCCGTAAAAGTGTTACCAACTATCGTCTTCTTTTCTGCATTAATTTCCGTGCTTTATTATTTGGGAATAATGCAATTCGTTATTAAAATCCTCGGCGGCGCATTACAAAAACTATTAGGCACGTCCAAAGCGGAATCAATGTCAGCAGCAGCAAATATTTTTGTCGGACAAACCGAAGCACCATTAGTTGTAAAACCTTTTATCAGCCGAATGACACAATCCGAATTATTCGCCATTATGGCTGGCGGTACAGCATCTATCGCCGGGTCGGTATTAGCAGCCTATGCGGGTATGGGTGTACCTTTACCTTACTTAATCGCCGCATCTTTTATGGCAGCCCCGGCAGGTTTATTGTTCGCTAAAATATTATTCCCTCAAACCGAACAGTTTGTTGACAACGCCCCTGACATTAACGAAAACGAAAAACCCTCTAACGTACTTGAAGCAATGGCAACCGGAGCTAGCTCAGGAATGAGCTTGGCAATGAATGTTGGTGCAATGTTAATTGCTTTTGTAGCGTTATTAGCGTTAATCAATGGTCTTTTAAGCGGACTAGGTAGTTTATTCGACTATAGTGAATTAAATCTACAAATGCTTTTCGGTTGGTTATTTAAACCACTGGCTTATTTAATCGGGATCCCTTGGGAGGAATCACAAATAGCGGGACAAATGATCGGAATGAAACTTGCCGTAAACGAATTTGTCGGCTATTTGGAGTTCACTAAATATTTACAACCGGATGCGCCAATGATGTTGACGGATAAAACCAAAGCAATCATTACATTTGCGCTTTGTGGTTTTGCCAACTTCAGTTCGATTGCCGTATTAATCGGTGGATTAGGTGGAATAGCACCAAATCGTCGTAGCGATATCGCTCGTTTAGGATTGAAAGCCGTTATTGCAGGAACATTAGCCAACTTAATGAGCGCAACAATTGCAGGCTTATTTATCAGCTTGGCAGCGATATAGCAAGATTAACTGTACTTTTCAGTATTCAATACGAGAAGTGCGGTCAATTTATCAGACGTTTTAACACCGGGAATTCCCGGTGTTATCCTTTACAGTAAACGAAAACGTTTGCTTATTATCACAAACAGAGGAAATAAAAATGACTCCACATATTAACGCACCAGAAGGTGCATTTGCTGATGTTGTATTAATGCCCGGTGATCCGCTACGCGCTAAATATATCGCCGAAACTTTCTTAGAAAACCCACAAGAAGTAACGAATGTACGCAATATGCTAGGTTACACAGGAACTTATAAAGGACGTAAAATCTCCGTAATGGGACATGGTATGGGGATTCCTTCTTGCTCAATCTATGCAAAAGAACTCATCACCGAATATGGTGTAAAAAAAATTATTCGGGTCGGTTCCTGTGGTGCTGTTCGCCAAGATGTCAAAGTGCGTGATGTAATTATCGGTTTGGGAGCTTGTACGGATTCTAAAGTTAATCGTATCCGTTTTAAAGATAATGATTTTGCAGCTATCGCTGATTTTGAATTGACTCAAGCCACCGTTCAAGCTGCAAAGACTAAAGGTGTTAATATTCGAATCGGAAATCTGTTTTCCGCCGATTTATTTTATACTCCGGATATTGAAATGTTTGATGTAATGGAAAAATACGGAATTTTAGGGGTAGAAATGGAAGCAGCTGGAATTTATGGGGTTGCTGCCGAATTTGGTGCTCAGGCACTAGCAATTTGTACAGTATCTGATCATATCCGTACAGGAGAAAAACTCAGTTCGGAAGAACGTCAATTAACCTTCAATGAAATGATTGAAATCGCACTAGAGTCAGTACTTATTGCAGATCAAGCCTAATCATATCATCAAAGTGCGGTCAAATTTTTGACTGATTTAAATCATAAAATCAGTATTGTGTAATAAGGGTTAACAGTAAGTACTAAGACATTGTAGAGGCGCCACTATGGCGCCCGTTTAACAATATGCCGAACGCGTTCATTTTAATTTAAAATATAACGCTTCCTTTCTCATAAACATTTATCGATCACCCCTAAAACATAACCACTAGCAGCCAAAAATTTTACATACCCGCATTAAAAACAACCCCACTATCCTCATATCAAGAATAGTGGGATAAGCTAATAAATAGCGCTATATGTTGTACAAGTGTTTATTACACGTTATTCCTTAGCACTCAAATCAATCTGGTAAACAGCAAAACCGATCTCATCAAGACCAATTTGCGTCATTGGATATTGTGCTTTTTCCGTAATAAAATTTTGCGCTTTTTTACTCGGCGATGTTTCCACCCGAATATCTAATTTCACTGATGTCTTAATTGGTGAAATTCTCCAATTTTGATCTGCTGACGGATTAATTTGCCCCTTGTTTTCAGTTTCTCTCTCAATATAATTAGCTAAGATTTGGCGGTTTTCATCAGGCGCAGCGAAGACTACATGCTGTTCGCCCGTACCAGGGAATTTGTTACTGTAAGCACGATAATTATTCGTTGCAATTAAAAACTCTTGTTCAGATTTCACCGCACTTCCATTAAATGTTAGATTAATAACTCGATGAGCATCAGAATTAATGAGATTGCAATCGCCGTCATAACGAGGAGGTTGGGTTATATCATACTGATATTCAATTCCGTCAATCACATCAAAATTATAAGTTCTGAAACCATTCCAATTCAATAAAAATTGCGGTTGCGTCGAATTCGGATCAATTTGGTTAAACATTCCTGCACTACATTCTAGCCACTCTCTCAGTTGAGCGCCATTTACCTTCACAACAACCAAGGTATTTGGATAAAGATACAAATCAGCAGCATGGCGGAATGTTAAATCACCTTTATCTACTTCTGTATAACCGTTCGGATCATTTTTACGACCACCGGCTTTAAAAGGCGCACCAGCACTTAACACGGGTAATCCTGATAATGCGGGTAATGCTTTTATCGCATTTTCCACATAAGCTTTCTGTGCTAAATTGACAATTTGAACGGTCGGATCATCTTGCACCAACGCCAGATAACTATACATATTATCTGTCGCTTTACCTATAGGCTGAGCGACAAACTGACGGGTCGCTTCGTGAACCGGCTGTAAAAGTGCGGTCATTTTCGGATCATTTTCTACTAGTGCTATTTTTTTAGTTGCATCGTAAATCGGACGAAGGGCTGCTTTACCTTCGATAACAAGCCATTTCTCCTGACGTTTGGCTAATGTTAAATCAATCACGCTAATATGATTTGCCCAATACCCTGCCATCGCTTCTGGAATAGATTTAACCAATCCTTTTTCAATATTCACCCATAGAGAGTCGGCAAATTCTTTATTTGGAAATAAACGATGAGAGTGTCCGAAAATAACGGCATCAATCCCTTCTATGTCCGCCAAATAAAAAGCCGAATTTTCTGCACCTTCTTCATAAGGCTTGTCAGAAGGACCAGTGTGTGCTAGCGCGACGATAATATCCGCTCCAGCATTTTTTAAAACTGGAACATATTTTTTCGCTGTTTTAACAATATCACGCGCTTCAACTTTACCGTCTAAATGGGCTTTGTCCCAAACCATAATTTGTGGTGGAACAAACCCGATATAACCGATCTTCAACTGATGCTTGATACCGTGTTCATCTAATATGTCTTTAGTTTGAATAAAATAGGGCTGATATAAGGGTTCTTCTGTACCAGCTTTCACGACATTTGCGTTAATAATAGGAAATGTTGCTTGTTTTATGGTATCATCAAGATACTTTAAGCCATAATTAAATTCGTGATTACCCAAAGTTCCTACATCATATTGCATTAAATTTAACGCACTCACTGCCGGATGAGGTTTATTTTCTTTATAACCTACAGCAGCCTGATAATCCGCTATAGGATTACCTTGTATTAAATCGCCATTATCGACCAATACTGAATTTCTTGCTTCTTTCCTTGCCTGTGTAATTAAGGTAGCGGCACGGGTTAGACCGAATTTCTCCGTTGGCTGATCTTTATAATAGTCAAAATCCGTCAAGAAACTGTGAATATCGGTTGTGCCGATAATACGTAACTCTGCTTTTACATCTGAAGCGGCAGAGATAAAACGACTAGCACTAACAGCTAAAATACTCGTTGCGCTGATCTGTAAAAAACGTCTTCTGTTTAACATAAAATGTCCTTTGATTAAAAATAATTTGCAGTAATGTATTTTAAAAATTTTTCAATTCATATCTGTAATAATATAAAAGCTGAGCAAGACTGATCATCGTTTTAAATTAACTGCCGTAACGTTCAAAATATAATACGGTTGCAGCAACGCGGGAATGTACATTTAACTTACGCAATAAATTACGAATATGAACTTTTACCGTTTCCTCGGAAATAAATAGTTTAGTCGCGATCTGTTTATTAGAGAGTCCCGTTGCTATTAATTTAAGGACTCCCATTTCCCGTTCGGTCAATGAATCTAAAGGATCTTGGTTATATTGTCGTTCAAGTAATAATTGCTTAACAGTTTCGCTTAAAATCACTTCCCCTTCTGCAACTTTTTTTATCTGCGCTAGTAACATTTCTGGTTCGGAATCTTTCAATAGATAGCCATCAGCACCAGCATCTATCAGTGTAAAAATATCATTTTTAGCATCAGAAACTGTAAGAATTAAAATTCTTGAATCAATTTCTTCCGCCCTTAAGCCTTTAAGTGTATCCAACCCTGACAATCCCTTCATATTTAAATCTAAAATAATCAGATCTGGGTGGGTTTGTAATGCAACTGAAATGCCTTCGCTACCGCTACCAACATCGGCAACGACTTCAAACCCCTCGTCTAGCTCAATCAGTTGCTTAATACCACGACGCATTAAAGGATGATCATCAATAATTAACACTTTTAATTTTTCTTGCATTATGCTCTCCCTAGGTTATGAAACAACCCTATGCCTAAAAGGAATAATTTGTATATTAGAATCTACATTTTGTAGTTGATAAAATTGCGGATAATTAAAATCTCGTTGTTCTATTTTATAGGGGTTAGATTCATCAATTAACACCGAAGATTGATAAATTTGGTAAATACCATAAATTTTATCTTCCTTTGAACCCTCGCAGCGACGATAAATTTCAATATGGTTTAGTTCATCTAAAATATACACATTAAATGTTTCGTCATCATTATCTTCAAAGAAGAATTGTATAAATCCTTCAATAGCAAAAGTATCAATTTCTAACGGATATTTCCGCGGTTCGATACAAACATTTGCTTTTTCCTCGGTAATCCTGCCAGAAACGGAAGGTAATTCTACCATATTTATATAATCGTCTGGCACTTCCCCGGTTTGGATTTCCGACGGTATAATTTTCTTTCCTTCAAAGAAAAGCTGCCAATTTTTACTGGCAACCCGTAAACGGTTGGTTCGTACAGGCGTACGCCCGATAATTTTAATTCGGATATAACGCTTGATTAACACACTAACCAAATCACACAAAGTTTTACAATAACGTTTACTGTAACAAAAAACCTGAATTTTGGGCGGGCGCTCACCGCGATGAATTTTATTTGACAGTTCCTTTAATGCTGCTAAGATTGCATTTTGCCCTTCAAAATGAAGGGTACGGATTTCATTCCATATATTAAGATAAGTTAAATCAATACTACCGATAACACTATTATTGACAGAACCAAAACTAAATAGATCACTTGCTGTCATTGATAATCGGATATCTTTCATTTTTTCGGTTACATCTTTCGATAAATTAACAGCAATAAATAATGTATCTATTTCGCCTTGCCTTGGTGTTTTATTTCCATCAATGACAGGTAGTGTATTAGAAAAAGATAATCTTAGATCTGAGACAAACTTACGCAACGTTTCTAATTTTATTGAATCGCTAAAAATATGTAGCTGCGTTTCTAATGTTAGTAGATGATTAAAATAAGCCCATGCCACTACATTATTTAGTGTTTCGCCATATTTAATAAAGCGATCTTTCGAAAACATCAATAATGCACTCGGCGAGCGGTTAACTACATACCAGCCCGCTTTAAAATGTTTATTTTGCTTAATTTCAATAAAAGTCAAATGTTCTTCTTCCAAATGGTAAGAAATTTGCCCTCCTAATAATACAACTTTTCCCGGTAACTCTTCAAAGGTACTACATAGTTTACGCGTTAGAATATTCATATCCCCCGGAGCAACACTAGCATCAATATGATGCTTGCGAGCAAAATGAACTAAATTTCGATAACTTAGCATTAATAATTTCACGACGTTATCATGACTATTTTGCGCTCGTTTGATTTTCCAATAAGGTCGATTGTCCAACTCAGCGATGAATTCCGGCGACCACTCCCATTCCTGGGCCAAAATACGCATATAGCGAATCCGCCAATTGTCCGCTTGATATAGCGCGAAATCTTCTGTCGCTTTAATGTAAAAGCAGCGACGGACAAAATCCAATCGCCTAAAATCAGCAAGTGCGGTCAAATATTGCGTTACTTTTGATAAAATCGCTAAATAAGGATCAAAATGGTGTTCGGGAGTACTATTTCCTGTCAGCATTTCTCGCTTAAATTGTCGAGCAATCAGTTGAGTATTCGGGTATTCCTGTGAATAGGCTTCAAGCAAAATAATTTTTAATACGGATTTGTAAGGCGCATTTACTCCTTTATTTAATTGCCATAAACTGGCACCGAAATATTCTTTAGCAGAAAATTGGCTTAAACTACCAAAATCTACCCAATCGTTTAAATCAAGCTGTCCTTGTTGAACCAAACGCTGAACTTCGCTGTCATAGCGACTTTCGTCTTCGACCCACAAATGCAACCATAACAACGGTTTACCAGCTAATCGTAAGGCAGAACGATAAAACTCATCCAACAATAACATATATTGTGCGGATCCACTGTTCTCTGCACTCAGCGGTTCAGCATAACTGCTATGACGAAAACGTTGCTGATCCATTAAGAAAAAATGAATCTCCACCCCAAAAGACATCGCCCACTGTTCCAATTTTGTTAACTTTTGTGCAAGTAATTCTTTCTCAGGTAGAGTTAATTCAGGACTATAACATACCCAAATATCTAAATCGGAGGAAAAAGTTTGGCTGATCGAACCAAAACTTCCCATCGCGTAAACCCCTCTAATCGCTGGTAAAATGTCGCCGGATTCGACCGCACTTTGTACTGCTTCAGCATAGTGGGAATTTTCTATAAATAAAAGTTTTTGTTCATCGGATAATTCAAAATCGGCAATGCCGCTAGGCACGTCAGGAATATAACCTGGTAGGTTGATATGGTTGTATTGTAACAAAAATGTGATTTGCGCGAATACCCATTGAAAAGCCTCAGTCGTACCGAGCAATGCCCGCTCAAGACGACGCTTATCCAACGCCATCACAACTTTCTTAGCCAAGGTAAGATTCTGTTTCACGCAATAATCCTAACTAAACAATAAACTCGCTTACTCTATCATTTGCCTGAATCTAAATCAAAAATTTAAATGAGAACTGACATTTTGCTTTAACAGTGGTAGGATACCGACTAATTTTAAGCAGATTAATTGCAACGATGAACTCATTAAGAACCCTCAAAATCGCTACCAGAAAAAGCCCTTTAGCATTATGGCAAGCAAATTTTGTTAAAGACCAATTAACAGCGCTTTATCCAGAACTGAAAGTAGAACTTATCACAATGGTAACTAAAGGAGATGTCATCTTGGATACGCCTTTAGCCAAAATTGGCGGAAAGGGGTTATTTGTAAAAGAATTGGAAAATGCTTTGCTAGAAAAGCGAGCAGATATTGCCGTACACTCAATGAAAGACGTCCCCATGGACTTTCCGGCAGGATTAGGATTGAAGGTAATTTGTAAACGAGAAGATCCGAGAGATGCATTTGTTTCCAATCGCTATTGCTCTTTACAAGAATTACCACAAGGCGCTATTGTCGGAACATCAAGCCTACGTCGCCAATGTCAATTAAAACAATTACGCCCAGACTTAGATATCCGCTCTCTACGTGGTAATGTAGGAACTCGTTTAAGTAAATTGGATAATAACGAATATGATGCAATTATTCTTGCCTCTGCAGGACTAATCAGATTAGGAATGGAGCAACGAATCGCTGAGTTTATCCCGACAGAAACGT
Organism: Rodentibacter caecimuris; assembly: GCA_001998905.1. Lineage (GTDB taxonomy): Bacteria > Pseudomonadota > Gammaproteobacteria > Enterobacterales > Pasteurellaceae > Rodentibacter_A > Rodentibacter_A heylii_A. Next base: position 52,933 of record MLAA01000024.1, read on the forward strand.
TACTTCCTGCGACCGGACAAGGTGCCGTAGGTATTGAATGTCGCCTTGATGATCAATGGGTGCAAACATTATTGACCCCTTTAGCCGATAAAGAAACTACCACTTGTGTTCTAGCTGAGCGTGCAATGAATAGAGCTTTGGAAGGCGGGTGTCAAGTCCCAATCGGTGGTTATGCCATTGTTGAAAATAACGAAATTTACTTAAAAGCTTTAGTCGGAGAACCAGACGGTTCTCATATTATTCGTGTAGAAGGTAAAAGTGCGGTCGAAAACGGAGAAGATTTAGGTTCTCAACTTGCCCACCAATTATTAACGAAAGGTGCAGATAAAATTTTACAGCGTATTTACAATAAATAAGAGAATATTTCTATGGCAGTGTTAATTACCCGTCCTGATGAACGTGGCAAACAATTAACGGATTGGCTAAACCAATCCGGTATTGTCGCATTACATCTGCCGCTATTCTGTATTGAAAGCGGAAGAGAACTGGGCAATCTGCCTTCTGCATTAAATCAATTAAAAAATCAAGACTACGTTTTTTTAGTTTCTCAAAATGCAGTGGATTTTTGTCATAAAACCTTAGCAGATATCGGTTTTTGTTGGCCTGAAAGTTTACATTATTTTACCGTTGGGCATCGAACCGCTCAGTATTTTTCTAGTCAAAGCGAACGCCCAATACATTATCCAATAACGACAGAAAACAGCGAAGGAGTACTTGCATTGCCTAATATGCAAAATCTCCAAGATAAACGAATCCTTATTTTACGAGGAAATGGTGGGCGTGATTTTTTTGCAGAGCAGGCTCGCATACGCGGTGCTGAAGTGATTCTATTAGAAACCTATCAGCGTGTACCGATAATCTATAATAATGAAGAACAAACCAGTATTTGTAAACGTTCCGGTATCAATACTATTATTGCAACAAACCTTGAAATTGTGAATGCGTTAGTAAATTTTGTCCCAAAGCAAGATCAAGGTTGGCTAAAAAGTTGTCGTCTTATCACAGTCAGCCAGCGTATTGCAGATGTTGCACATAAGTTGGGCTGGCATAATATTACGGTTTCCCCCAAAGCGGATAACCAAAGCCTATTAAACACATTACTTGAAACTAATTAAGGAATTTATATGGCGAACAAAAAAAACTATGAGACTGATAAGCAAGCGAATGAAACCGCTGCTTATCCCGATATGGAAACAGTAACAAAAGAAGCTGTGGATAGCACCGCTTCTACACAAGAAAGCATATTAAAATCCGATATATCCGATCCCCCTGTTATCATAAAAAAAAGTGGTACGGGACTCAGTTTATTAGCGATTTTAATCGCTTTGGGATTAGGCGGAGTGGGTTATTATTTCGGGCAACAAAAAGTCAATGAAATACAACAAAAATTGACCGCACTTGAACAGCAAATCAAACATAAAGCTGCGTCAGAACCAACACCTACATTCGACAAAAATCTATTAACTTCTTTGGAAAATAACCTTAAAACTGTTAATAATAAAATTACACAATTTGAGCAGATTGACGCTCATCGTGAACAATCACTAACAGCGCTACAAAACCGTATTAATCAGATTAATGTGGAAAACAAGCCGCAGCAACCTAGCGATTGGTTATTTTCTGAAGCCGATTTTTTATTAAACAATGCATTACGCAAATTAGTTTTAGACAATGATGTTGAGACCGGTGTCTCTCTGCTCAAGCTAGCTGATGAAACTCTTTCAAAAATTGATTCTCCGCAAGCAGCAGAAATCAGAATTGCACTTAATCAAGATTTAAAACAGCTTTTATCCGTAAATAGCGTTGATCAAAATGCCGTCATGCAACGTCTATCCCAACTGGCGAACAGTATTGATGAACTTTCTGTATTAAATGTAAATTTTAATGATGAAGATGAAGAAAAACTGAGTGATTCTCTCGCCGATTGGAAAGAAAATGCCAAAAAAAGTGCAAATTCGTTCTTAAATCGCTTTATTCGCATTACACCTAAAGACAAATCAGGCAACAAAGAATTACTGGCACCAAATCAAGATATTTATCTGCGTGAAAATATCCGTTTACGTTTGCAACTAGCTATTATGGCGGTACCTCGTCAGCAAAGTGATCTGTATAAACAAAGCCTTGAGGCCGTTGCCTCTTGGGTAAGAAGCTATTTCGATACCAGTTCAGATGTTACCCAAAACTTCTTAAAAGCCATTGACGAACTATCCGAACTCTCTATCTATGTGGATGTGCCTACTCAATTACATAGTTTAAATGTGTTGGATAAATTGCTTAACCGTCCGACACAAGATCTGCAAAAAGTCGAAATCAGTGCAGATAAAGCAATTGCTGATATGCCAACAGCAAACGATGCATCAACCAACGAAGAAAATACAGATCAGACCCAACCGGGTGCAGAAAAGCAGATCAAAGCAGAACAAGAGAAATCCGCTACGGAAGCACCGGTACAATAACAAAGAAGGATACAAATTATGTTTAGAGTCTTATTTTTAATGCTTACATTACTTGCAAGTTTAATTGCCGGCCCGTATCTTGCCGGAAAGCAAGGCTATGTCCGCATCGAAACCGATTCTTTCATCTATGAAATGTCAATTACGGAACTCATTGTTGTATTTTTATTCCTATTAGCAATTATTTATACTGTTGAATGGCTTATTACCCGTTTCCTACGTTTAAGTAGCAATACTTATAGTTGGTTTTCTCGTCGTAAACGAGTAAAAGCACAAAAACAAACTCTTGAAGGCTTAATGAGAATGAATGAAGGAGATTATGCTAAAGCTGAAAAACTTATTGGAAAAAATGCTAAACACTCAGCTGAACCAATCCTCAATCTAATTACGGCAGCAGAAGCCGCACAACAGCGTGGCGATGAATTTAGCGCTAATCGCTATCTAATTAAAGCAACAGAAATTGCCGGTTCAGATAATTTGCTGGTAGAAATAGCCCGTACCCGTATTTTATTACAACAAAATAAATTACCGGCAGCTCGAAGTTCCGTTGACAGCTTGTTAGAAATGGCTCCGCGTAATAAAGAAGTATTAAAACTAGCAGTAGATATCTATATGCGCTCAAAAGCTTTCCAAGCATTGGATAATATTTTACCTCAAGTAGAGAAATCAGGATTATATGTCGGAGAAACACTAACTAAACTGCAACGCCAAGCCGAAAACGGCCTATTAGATGAAAAAATGAATGAAGAGGGTGTAGACGGTTTACTCGCTTGGTGGGAAAACCAATCTCGTCAGCGCCGCAACAATATCAATTTAAAAATTGCATTAATTCAACGCCTCATTGATTGTAATGACCACGAATCCGCTTACGAATTAACTTTAGAAACCGTCAAAAAAATTGATAATGATCAGCCCCTTAATAAAACACTTTGCATGCAAATTACTCGCTTACAACCGGTAGATAACAGCAAATTAATCAAGTTAATTGAAAAACGTGCCAAACGAACAGCGAAAGAGCAACAGTGCTGCATTAATCGAGGGTTAGGTTATTTGTATGTTCGTAATAATGAATTTATCAAAGCTGCCGATAGCTTTAAAAAAGTTTTAGAGAATAAAGAACAACTTGAAGCTAACGATATCGCAATGGCCTCTTATGTTTTTGAGCAAACCGGAGAAACTGAATTAGCGAGCACCATTCGTGCTGAAAATCTAAAAAATCTAATGGATATCCAATCTGAAGTTCCTACATTAGTACAAACGTTAAAAACGGAAGAAAATCCGACCGCACTTTTGGAAGATAAAAGCGAGAAATAGAAAGAAATAAACAAGACGATTTATCTTCAACAGATAAATCGTCTTTTAATTAAACTATCCGTAACGAGACTTTATACCTAAATCTCATACTATTTTCTCAGCGTTTTTCACCGTTCTCTAAAGCTAAATTAATGACTCCCCCCTTCTGATTCTCAGATAAAAGTATTGCTGAATTTGGAATGATACTAAATACATCAGCAACATAGCGATCTGTTACTTCGACATTTTATTCTGTGTAAATCTGTTTAGTTTTCAATAAATCACTCTCGCTGTAATAAAAATAGCCATATGTCATAAAGTGGTCATTTTTCTCTGATAATTTATTTCCCGCCCTTTAATTCCTTAAAAGCGGAGGCTTTATGTCTAATAATAATCGTATTCTGTGCCGCGAGATGAGTTTACTTTCGTTTAATCGGCGAGTACTAGCTCAAGCACAAGATCCCCGAGTGCCTTTATTGGAACGATTGCGGTTTCTGTGTATTGTCTCTTCTAATTTAGATGAATTCTTCGAAGTGCGCATGGCGTGGTTAAAACGTGAATGTAAATTACACCCTCATAACTTATTAGATAGCGGTAAAACCTTGAGTGAAACCATTTCAATGGCTTCTGAAGAAGCGCATAAAATCATCGCCGAACAATATAGGCTATTTAATGATGTCTTACAACCAGAACTGGCAAAAGAAGGTATTTATTTTTATCCCCGTCAAAGCTGGACAGCAGAACAGCAAAAGTGGATAAATCAATATTTTAATAAAGAGTTGCTCCCTATTCTCACGCCTATTGGTCTTGATCCTTCTCATCCCTTTCCCCGTCTGCTGAATAAATCTTTAAATTTTGCTATTGAACTAGAAGGTAACGATGCTTTTGGTAGACCCTCAGGAATGGCGATTGTCCAAGCCCCGCGTATTTTACCCCGTTTGGTAAAAATACCATCAGAAGTTTGTCATAGTGATAACGGTTTTGTCTTTTTATCTTCTATATTACATGCAAATGTACAGAAATTATTCCTTGGAATGAAAGTAAAAGGATGCCATCAATTTCGCTTAACCCGAGACAGCGATTTAAGCGTAGAAATAGGACAAGATGTCAAAACTAATCTGAGAACAGCAGTACAAAGCGAGTTACACGATCGAGAATACGGCGACGGCGTACGCTTAGAAGTTTCCGATGTATGTCCGGTACATATTTCTGATTTCTTGTTGGCACAGTTCAAACTCACTACGGAGGAACTTTATCGTGTAGACGGTCCGGTAAATTTAGTTCGTATTAATACGATTCCAGATACAGTAGATCGACCCGATCTCAAATTTCCTCCCACAAATCCCGGCTCACTACCAGGACTCAATAAAAATAGCTCGGTACTGGATTTTGTCAGGCAAGCTCCGATTCTGCTGCACCACCCTTATCAATCGTTTGAACCGGTGGTTAAAATGATTTGCGAAGCTGCTACAGATCCTGATGTATTAGCAATTAAAATGACGATTTACCGTACAGGAAACCGATCTGATCTGGTTTATGCATTAATGAAAGCCGCATTAGCTGGTAAGCAGGTTACAGTGATAGTTGAGTTAATGGCTCGTTTTGATGAAGCCAATAACATAAGTTGGGCTCAACAGTTAGAGGAAGCCGGTGCGCATGTAGTGTATGGTATTTTTGGCTATAAAGTTCATGCCAAAATGGTATTAATTATTCGGCGTGAAGAAGGGAGACTAAAACGTTATGCCCATGTTGGTACAGGGAACTATCATCAAGGCACATCCAAAATCTATACTGACTTCGGACTAATCACCGATGATGAACAAATTACCGAAGATGTGAACACATTGTTTATGGAAATTACCGGACTTGGGAAGCCAGTAAAACTCAACAAACTTTATCAAAGTCCTTTCACCTTACACAAAATGGTAATCGAACATATTCATCAAGAAATCACACAAGCTCAAGCAGGCAAACCAGCCAAAATTATGGCAAAAATGAACTCTTTAGTTGAACCAACGGTCATTGAAGCATTGTACTTAGCAAGCCAAGCTGGCGTACAAATTGATTTAATTGTACGAGGTATGTGTGCTTTATGTCCAGGAGTAAAAGGCTTGTCAGACAATATTCGGGTGCGCTCTATCATTGGTCGCCAATTAGAACATTCCCGCGTCTATTACTTCTACAATGATGGCGTAGAGAATACTTATATTTCCAGTGCGGACTGGATGGGACGTAATTTCTTTAGACGTATTGAGACCGCCACGCCAATTGAATCACCAATATTGAAAGCTCGCGTAGTAGAAGAAAGTTTTACATTAGCGCTACAAGATAATAGCCAAGCTTGGGAAATGCGATCTGATGGCACCTATTCCCGTATCGAACCGTTTGACGGAATAGAGCCATTCGGGTTACAAAATCAATTATGGAATCACTATGGATACTAAAACTAAGATATAATGCTATTATTCTATCCATATTTAGCCCATAAAATAAAACAGTAATTTACTAACAAATGGTTTTACCAAGAATAATTTAGCAAAAAACAGAGAACACCCCCTCACTATTTTTTAGTTTAAGCTATAAATCGTAAATTTATCGGTAGGCTTTATATAACATAAAGCCCCATATACTTTCATAAAAACTGGCGAGAAACTGACCGCACTTTGGTATTAATTAGATTGTTCACGCTCAATTATTATTCCTACATTATCTGCTTGCGCAATAGCTTTGGGTTTACTAAGTTTTAAACGTAACCACGGAATGGCGAATCGCTGCTGTAATTGTGTAGCGACTTCATTAGCAACTCGTTCTATTAATAAAAAAGGTTTAGATTGAACATAATTGATGATAAATTGACTAACTTCAGCATAATTTAAACAATATCTGACATCGTCAGTTTCAGCAGCTTTTCGGCTGTCCCATTGCATCTCTATATCAAAAATTAATTTTTGTTTAATTTGCTGTTCCCAGTCATAAATACCGATTTGTGCGAATACGCATAATCCTTCAATCAAGATTCTATCCTTCATTACCATTGTCCTATCAAAATATTGTGAGCGTATGCTATCAAGTTTAGGTAAAATAGCGAATAATTTTATTTATTAGGAATGAGAAAATGAGCCTATTCACCCTTTTCTATATGTTATTTGCCTATTTCTTAGGTTCAGTCTCAAGTGCAATTTTAATCTGCCGAATGTTGCACTTACCCGATCCCCGAGAAGTAGGCTCACATAATCCCGGAGCTACAAATGTATTACGAATAGGGGGGCGTTGGGCCGCATTAGCCGTACTTTTATTTGATATTCTGAAAGGAATGCTACCGGTATGGGCGGGCTATTATATTGGATTAACTCAGTTTGAATTAGGGATGGTTGCCTTATCTGCCTGTTTGGGACATATTTTTCCAGTTTTTTTCCGATTCAAAGGTGGAAAAGGTGTTGCCACGGCATTCGGTGCTATTGCTCCAATTAGTTGGGGGGTCGCCACAAGTATGTCTGGAACCTGGCTCGTGGTATTCCTAATTAGTGGCTATTCTTCATTAAGTGCGGTAATCGCCGCACTAACTATTCCTTTCTATGTTTGGTGGTTTAAACCTGAATTTACTTTCCCTGTCGCGTTGGTCTGTTGTTTATTAATTTATCGTCATCACGATAATATTCAAAGATTATGGCGTGGGCAGGAAGACAAAGTATGGAAAAAATTTAAAAAATAATATTTAAATCGATTATTTAATAAGTATTAGGCAAAGACATTATCAAAATTACCGCATTTTCATTGCTAGAAGTAATCAAACCAATTTCTAGCTTTTCCCTCTGAAATTCGGCAGAATATTGAAAAATTTTATTTCTCAATTTAGGAGCAAATTATGACAAAGCATTATGATTATTTAGCGATTGGTGGGGGCAGTGGTGGTATTGCTTCAATCAATAGAGCAGCAAGTTATGGAAAAAAATGTGCAATTATTGAGGCAAAATATTTAGGCGGAACCTGCGTAAATGTAGGTTGTGTTCCAAAGAAAGTGATGTTTTACGGAGCACAAATTGCAGAAGCAATTAATCATTACGCACCTGATTACGGATTTGACTTGACAGTTAATAGTTTTAGTTTTGCAAAATTAGTTGAAAGTCGCCAGGCTTATATTGACCGTATTCATACTTCATACAACAATGTGTTAGCGAAAAATAATGTTGATGTGATTAACGGTTTCGCTAAATTTATCGATACAAAAACCGTAGAAGTAACGTTTACAGACGGCTCGACCGAGCAAATTAGCGCAGATCATATTCTCATTGCAACCGGCGGCCGACCTACACGCCCAACCGAATCGCAAGTTAAAGGGGCACAATATGGGATCGACTCCGACGGTGTATTTACTTTAACCGAGTTACCTAAACGGATTGGCATTATTGGTGCTGGTTATATTGCCGTAGAGCTTGCTGGTGTTTTTAACAGCTTAGGTGTACAAACTCACCTATTCGTTCGTCGCCATGCACCAATGCGTAATCAAGATCCATTAATTGTGGAAACATTAGTGGAAGTGTTAGAGCAGGATGGCATCATTTTACATAAGCACACCACTCCGCAAGAAGTTGTAAAAAATTCAGACGGCTCACTAACAGTAAAATGCAATCAAGATCGAGAATTTACTGTTGATTGTTTAGTTTGGGCTATCGGAAGAGATCCGGCAACCCAAAATATTGGTTTGGAGAAGATTGGCGTGGAAACCAACAAATACGGTTATATCAAGGTTGATAAATACCAAAATACAAACATTAGAGGTATTTATGCCGTCGGCGATATTATTGAAGGGGGTATTGAATTAACACCTGTTGCCGTTGCAGCAGGACGTCGCTTGTCAGAGCGTTTGTTCAACAATAAACCAACCGAACATTTGGATTATAATCTTATACCAACTGTTGTATTCAGCCATCCGCCAATCGGTACAATTGGATTGAGCGAACCTCAGGCAATCGAACAATACGGTGAGGAAAACGTAAAAATTTATAAATCTTCTTTTACACCAATGTACAGTGCAGTAACTCAACATCGTCAACCTTGTCGAATGAAATTAGTTTGCGTTGGAAAAGATGAAAAAGTCGTCGGTTTACACGGTATCGGTTTTGGTGTAGATGAAATGATTCAAGGATTTGCCGTCGCGATTAAAATGGGGGCAACTAAAACTGATTTTGACAATACGGTTGCAATTCACCCAACAGGTTCGGAAGAATTTGTTACTATGCGATAATGTTAGAAACTATCCCCACTCAAGCGAGCCGAACACGGTTCGCTTTTTTATATTTATCGATGGCACTACTTTAATTTCTAACCGAACTTCACAACTCGTTGAATCACCAAGTTGTTAAAGACAAATAAATCCAATTCATGTGGTACAGAGCAAGTGCGATCAAAAAAACACTGAGTTTTTGTTAAGTCCACGATTAGCTTCAATCTGCTTTACTCATTCAGTTTTGTGATACAGCTTCTTCAGCCGCATAGCCAATAATTAGAACAGGCAAATCTTCACCTATAAGCCATCGGTAAACAACTAATGCTTTCCACTCACACAATATCGAAATGCAGAAGCATAAAAACTCTTTCTGATAATAAATATTTAAAATTTGATATAGATAATGTTGAACTACAAACATACTCAAAAAATTGAATTAATAATCGAAATTTTGCTTACAAACGGATAGCGATAAAGCTTTTGAAGTTAGGAGGAATAAAAGAAATCAAAAAATAAGGAAGATCATCTGATCTTCCTTAAAAATATCGTTACTTATTGTTATTTCCCGTAATGATCTGCTAATTTCGCTTTATGCTTGCCTTCTTCAATCATCACAATAAACATTAACAATATGGCTAACACACCGCCGGTAATCATTACATAAAAACCACCGTCCCAGCCATAATGCTCAGCAGCCCAACCAACCACAGCAGATGCGGAAACCGTACCACCTAAATAACCGAATAATCCGGTGAAACCTGCAGAAGTACCAGCCGCTTTTTTAGGAGCTAATTCAAGGGCATGTAAACCAATAAGCATAACAGGTCCATAAATTAAGAAACCAATAGTTGTCATTAAAATGAAATCCATTAATTGATACGGATTCTCATACCACGCACGACCAGCATATTGTGCCACTTCTGATTCTGGCGTTGCCGGATTGAGCCATAAAGCAATCACCGCAGCAGTCGTTAAAATCATAAAGATGAAGCCAGTTAAACCACGTTTACCTTTAAAAATTTTATCTGATACTAAACCACACAATAAGGTACCAGGAATAGCAGCTAATTCATAAATAGTATAAGCCCAAGCAGTCCCTTTAATATTAAAGTGTTTTACCTCACCAAGATAAACAGGAGACCATTTCAATACGCCGTAGCGAATTAAATAGACGAAAACATTAGCAATCGCGATATACCATAACAATCTGTTTTTAAGCACATAGGTTACAAAAATTTCTTTAGTACTTAAATTGTTCTCATAGGTTTTTTCGTTATAATCATCTGGATAATCGTTTCGCCATTTTTCAATCGCCGGTAAACCACAAGATTGTGGAGTATCTTTCATAATTAAATAAATCGGTACAGCAGCAATCATAGCGGCAATACCAGGATAATAAAGAGCCTGTCTCCAGATATCTTTTGCAGAGGCTTCCACGCCATAATTACTGAAATAAATAGCACCAGCTAATAACACCATTGCCCCTGGAACCATTCCACCTAGGTTATGAGCAGTATTCCAAACAGAAACGATAGTTCCACGTTCAGATTTAGACCACCAATGCACCATTGTACGACCGCATGGAGGCCACCCCATACCTTGAAACCAACCATTGAGGAAAATCATAACAAACATAACTGCTATCCCGGAGGTTGCCCAAGGCATTAATCCCATTAGGGTCATACATAAACCGGAAAGTAACAAACCGAAAGGCAAAAACACTTTTGGATTTGATCGATCTGACATTCCCGCCATTACAAATTTAGATAAGCCATAAGCCAAACCAGCTCCCGTCCCGATAATACCGAGTTCAGCCTTGTTATACATACCTGCTTCAATTAGCCCCTTTTGAGCTAAGTCAAAATTTGCACGAACAAAATAATAGGCGGCATAGCCAAAGAAAATTCCTGAAAAAACTTGCCAACGTAAACGACTATAAGTCGAATCTATTTTTTCAGAGGGTAGCTCCGGAATATGCGGAGCCGGTTTAAAAAGACCAAACATAATCATCCTCCAACATTGATATTGTTATTTCTGTGCCGATTCCATCGACAAGAATTAACACATCATAAATGAAAACGAAAAATCTCAAAGCATATTTATTCTATTATGTGAGATATCTCACAAATTTTCATCAATCATGCTCGATATCGAAAATTTTATGTGAGCAAAATCACAAATTTATTTTCTTTTTCGCTCAAAACACCTTTGAGTATTGTATAATTTCACCGCAATATTGTATTAATCGTTTATTTAAATTGTGGGTTGGGGAAACAATGAGCTTATCACCTCAAATGTATCGAAATGCGAGTGATCTTTCACCGCTAACAACAGATGTTATTATTATCGGCGGAGGTGCCACCGGTGCGGGTATCGCACGGGATTGTGCATTGCGTGGAATTAAATGTATTCTTTTAGAACGGCGGGATATTGCCACCGGAGCAACCGGGCGTAATCACGGTTTGCTTCACAGTGGAGCTCGCTACGCCGTTAATGATCAAGAATCCGCAGAAGAATGTATTAAAGAAAACCGTATTCTACGTAATATTGCTCGCCATTGTGTGGATGAAACCGAAGGATTATTCATCACACTTCCCGAAGATTCTCTAGATTATCAAAAAACCTTTATCGAACGTTGTATTGCTTCAGGCATTGAAGCCGTCGCGATTGAGCCCAAACTTGCAAAAATAATGGAACCTTCCGTTAATCCAAATTTAGTCGGCGCCGTTGTCGTGCCAGACGGTTCTATTGACCCTTTTCGCTTAACCGCCTCAAATATGCTAGATGCCACAGAAAACGGTGCGAAGGTATTCACCTATTGTGAAGTAAAAGGATTAATTCGTGAAGGCGGAAATGTGATCGGAGTAAAGGTTTATGATCATAAAAACCGAATTAATCGTCAATTTTTTGCGACAGTTGTCGTGAATGCTGGTGGGATTTGGGGACAAGGAATTGCCGAATATGCCGATCTTAAAATCAAAATGTTTCCGGCAAAAGGAGCATTATTAGTTATGGGGCATCGCATTAATAAAATGGTGATCAACCGCTGCCGTAAACCAGCAGATGCCGATATTCTTGTGCCGGGTGATACTATTTCCGTTATTGGCACGACTTCTAGTCGAATTCCCTACGATCAGATTGACAATATGATTATTACACCAGAGGAAGTGGATATTCTATTCCGTGAAGGTGAAAAACTGGCGCCAAGTTTGCGCTATACTAGAGTATTACGCGCCTATGCTGGCGTGCGTCCACTAGTAGCTACTGATGATGATCCTTCCGGTCGTAATGTTAGCCGCGGTATTGTATTACTTGATCATGCCGAGCGGGACGGATTAGACGGATTTATCACTATTACTGGTGGAAAATTAATGACCTATCGGCTAATGGCGGAATGGGCAACCGATTTAGTTTGTAAAAAACTAAATAAATCAGCTAGCTGCGTAACAGCTGAACGTTCTCTACCCGGTTCAGAAGAAAGTCGTCAGGAAACTAATCAAAAGGTTATTTCACTCCCTAGCACTATTCGCTACTCTGCCGTTTATCGCCACGGAGCGCGTGCTGCCCGTTTATTACAAAGCGAGAGACTTGATCGTTCAATGGTATGTGAATGTGAAGCTGTAACCGCAGGAGAAGTCCGCTACGCTATTGATGAATTAAGCGTAAATAATTTGGTGGACTTACGCCGCCGCACAAGGGTTGGAATGGGGACTTGCCAAGCGGAATTATGCGCTTGTCGGGCAGCAGGCCTCATGAATCGTTTTGAAATTGCCACTCCACGTCAATCCACGACTCAACTAGCTTCCTTTATGGAAGAACGCTGGCGTGGTATTGAGCCTATTGCGTGGGGCGAAGCCATTCGGGAAGCGGAATTTACATCCTGGATGTATGGCAGCGTATTAGGATTAAACAACATACAACCTCTTGATAAGCAAGCACAACAAGGAACGGATAACAATGAATTTTGATGTAGTCATTATCGGCTGCGGACTGGCTGGATTAACTTGCGGCATTGCCTTACAAGAAAAAGGCAAACGTTGCGTAATCATCAATAACGGACAAGCTGCTATTGATTTTTCATCCGGCTCAATGGATTTACTCAGCCGTTTACCAAACCAAAGTGCGGTCAAAAATTTGAATGAAGATTTAAGCGCACTTTGTAAACAAATGCCGAATCATCCCTACAGTTTAATTGGGGTGGAAAAAGTATTGGAAAAAGCACAACAATTCGAATCTTTGGCTCAATCTTTAGATTTAGGCTTAAAGGGTTCTACGCAACAAAATCATTGGCGAGTTACTGGATTAGGCGGATTACGGGGAGCATGGTTGTCGCCAAATAGTGTACCAACCGTATCGAATGAAGAAATATTTCCCTACCAAAAAATTACCGTATTAGGTATTGAAGGTTATCACGATTTTCAGCCCCAATTACTAGCAGAAAATTTAAAGCAGCAAGTACAATTCTCTCATTGTGAATTTTCTACTGGTTTTCTCAATATCCCAGAATTAGATCAATTGCGATTGAATGCGCGGGAGTTTCGTAGCGTCAATATTACACAGTTATTGGAGCATAAACTGGCATTTGATGATCTTGTCAATGAAATTAAACAAGCTGCAAAAGGTGCTGAAGCAGTTTTTCTACCGGCTTGTTTCGGACTAGAAACACAAGCGTTTTTCACCGCACTTTGCCACCATACCGGATTGGCATTATTTGAATTGCCAACAATGCCACCTTCACTCCTTGGAATGCGTCAACACTATAAATTACGCCATCGATTTGAACAGCTTGGCGGTTTAATAATGAATGGTAATAGTGCAACAAAAGCCCATATTGATAATAACTTTGTATGTAGTATTCAAACACGCAACCTTGCGGACGAAGCTATTTATGCTAAGCATTTTGTTTTAGCATCGGGTAGTTTTTTCAGTAAGGGATTAATTGCTGAATTTGAGAAAATTATTGAACCAATATTTTATGCTGATATTACTGGTCATGAGGGATTCCAATACGACAACCGTTTGACTTGGACAAATTCACGTTTTTCGTCTCCCCAACCTTACCAATCGGCAGGTGTCGTCATTAATTCAGCAGGCCAAGTACAAAAGAGCGGTCAATTTTTCAAGAATTTATTTGCGATTGGTAATATTATCGGCGGGTTTAATGCTTTGGAACTGGGATGCGGCTCAGGAGTGGCTGTTGTAACCGCCCTCGTTGTCGCCGAGCAGATTCTTGCCACAGAACAAGTGGGAAAGGGGGATTAAATGAATATTCAACAACTTATTGAAAATGCTAAACAACAAGCTAATGCTCCTGTAACACACAAATATATTGATGAAAGCTTTGAAAGCTGTATAAAGTGTACCGCTTGTACCGCAGTTTGTCCCGTTTCCCGCCAAAATCCGTTCTATCCCGGCCCGAAACAAGCCGGTCCAGACGGTGAGCGTTTACGTTTAAAATCGACCGAACTGTATGATGAAGCACTAAAATATTGTACCAACTGCAAACGCTGTGAAATTGCCTGCCCATCTGATGTAAAAATCGGCGATATTATTGTACGAGCAAGAAATAATCATATCGCACAACAACAAAAACCCCTTACTAATAAATTACGTGATGCCATTTTAAGTAATACCGATATTATGGGAAAAATGAATACGCCGCTAGCTCCTATCGTAAATCGTATTACTGCATTAAAAGCTACCCGTTTTTTATTGGAAAAAACGATTCGAGTCAGCCAGCAACGCGCTTTACCAAAATATTCTTTTGGTTCTTTCCGCTATTGGTATATGAAAAAACAGGCAAAAAAACAGGCGCACTTTGCCGAGAAAGTAGCTTACTATCACGGTTGCTATGTCAACTATAACAACCCTCAACTTGGTCAAGAGCTAATAAAAGTCTTCAATGCCTTAAATATCGGTATTGTTTTAATGGAAAAAGAAAAATGCTGCGGACTCCCGCTAATGGTAAACGGTTTTCCAAATCGAGCAAAAGAATTGGCAACCTTCAACTTACAATATTTGGAACAAACGGTAGACCAACGGGAATTAGAGGTTATCGGTACATCATCTAGTTGCACAATGAATTTGCGTGATGAATATCATCATATTCTCGGCATGCCGAATCAAAAAGTTCGCCCCCATATTCATATTGTTACTGAATATTTGTACCAATGTTTTAAAGCAGGCAAAAAATTGCCATTAAAATCAATGCCACTCAGAATTGCCTATCACACTGCTTGTCATGTAGATAAAGCTGGTTGGGCACCTTATACACTGGAAGTATTGAAACAGATTCCGGATTTGCAAATTGTCATGTTACCCTCCCAATGTTGCGGAATTGCTGGCACTTACGGTTTCAAATCAGAAAACTACGAAACATCGCAAGCCATCGGCAAAACTCTATTTGAAAATATTAATCAAGGTGGTTTCGATTATGTCGTATCCGAATGTGAAACGTGTAAATGGCAAATTGATATGTCTAGCAATTTGACTTGTTTACATCCAATTAGCCTATTGGCAATGGCATTAGATAACAATGCCTAACGAATTTTCTGATAAGTTAAGCCGTAATAGACAGCGGAGGCAATAAGCGTACAGAAAAACATTGTATAAAGCATCGGGGCGGCGCTGCTGATTTTCATCATTGCCACACAGGAACCAACGATGGCACCGGTGGCAAAACGAACTCCACCGATCAGCGAATTTGCTGTCCCCGCTATTGTAGGAAATTGAGTCAATACCGATGCCATTGCATTGGCGGAAATCAATGAATTCTGGCCGACAAAGACAGCAATACCGACAGTCATCGCCCAAAAACCTAGCTCCCATAATTGAGTCAAAACCAACCATACACCAGAGATAAATTGCAAGGTTAAACCGATTCTTAACATCGTTTCTGTTCCCAAATGAGTTACCCACTTACGATTAAGAAAAGCAACGCCGATCATTACCAAGCTATTTAAAAGAAAAAAATAACCGAATTGTTCCGGTGGAATCCCGTAAATATCGATATATACAATGGAACCGGCAGTAATAGCTGCAAATAAACCGCCAAATCCAAATGAAGTAGCAAACATATAACCCAACACTGCCTTTTGTCGCCATAATTGGACAAAATTTTGCATGATAATGCGCAAACTTAATGGCACCCGATTCTCCGCACAATGAGTTTCCGGAATCAGCCAGCACACCAAACAAAACGCCCCAATGCCCATAAATCCGATAACATAAAAAATCATTGACCAATGCGCGTATGCCACAATATAACCGCCGAGAATAGGAGCGATTAAAGGAGCAATCATAAAAACTAACGAAACTGATGACATTATTTTGGATAGTTCATTTTTACTGAATAAATCCCGCAATAGTGCCCCGACCACTACAACTGGCGCCGCCGCAAAGAACCCCTGTATAAAACGTAATAATGTGAACAAAATAATAGCGGTGGTATTCGGTAAAATTAGCGCAACAAGCGTGCTGATGGTAATACCAAGTAAAATGATCGGTTTTCTCCCCAAACTATCGCTAATCGGTCCCCAACATAATTGACCGAATGCCATTCCATAAGCAAAGAATGTTAGAGTATATTGCACTTGTTCTGCCGCAATATTAAGATCTCGAGCAATTGAAATAAATGCTGGTAAATACATATCAACAGCCAAAGGCGGCAGCATAGACAATAACCCTAGAATTGAAACAAAAATAAAACGGGGAATTTGACATATTTTATTCATCATTGATCCTTAAATACTCACAAAAAGCGGATTTTCTAATGCCTTTGGAAATAGGGATTGAAAAAAGTGCGGTCAATTTTGACCGCACTTTCTTATTATTTTACTTTACACATCATAAGTGGTTGAAGCTGTATCGCCCCCACGTCCCGTCCAGTTGGTATGAAAAAACTCACCGCGCGGTCTATCAGTACGTTCATAAGTATGAGCACCAAAATAATCCCGTTGGGCTTGTAATAAGTTTGCCGGTAAACGGGCGGAAGTATAACCGTCCAAGAAAGTAATCGCAGATGCCATACAAGGCATTGGAATACCCACCTCAATCGATTTCGCCACCACTTTACGCCAATCGCTCAACGCATTTTCAAGAATATTTTTGAAATAACCGTCTGCGCCTAAGAAAATTAAATTTGGGTTAGCTTCATAAGCATCACGAATATTACCGAGGAAGCGGCTACGGATAATACAGCCTTCACGCCATAGTAACGCTGTTGCACCATAGTTGATATTCCAGCCGAATTGTTCAGAGGCTTCACGAATCAACATAAACCCTTGTGCATAAGAGATAATTTTTGAGGCAAGCAAAGCTTTCCGCACGGCTTCTACCCAAACTGATTTATCTCCCTCAACGTTGCCGATAGTTTTTCCAAATAATTTTTCTGCTGCCACTCGTTGTGCTTTAAAAGAAGAGACACAACGGGCAAACACCGATTCAGTAATTAAGGTCAGTGGAATACCGAAATCTAAGGCATTAATCCCCGTCCATTTCCCCGTGCCTTTTTGTCCGGCAGTATCAAGAATTTTTTCCACCAACGGCAGTCCATCTTCATCTTTATAACCGAGAATATCCGTTGTAATATCAATCAAATAACTATCTAATTCAGTCTTTTTCCATTCTGCAAAAATGGCTTGCATTTCTTCATAGCTCAAACCTAAACCATCTTTTAAGAATTGATAAGATTCGCAAATTAACTGCATATCACCATATTCAATACCATTATGTACCATTTTCACAAAATGCCCTGCGCCTTCTTTGCCAACCCAATTACAGCACGGCTCACCTTTCTCTGTTTTAGCAGAAATTGCCTGTAAAATAGGTTTTACATATTGCCACGCTTCTTCATTTCCACCCGGCATGATTGAAGGGCCGTGTCTTGCGCCTTCTTCACCACCCGATACGCCCGAACCGATAAAGCGAATTCCCTTTTCTGCAAGCGCTTTTACACGACGGTTGGTATCTGGATAGTTAGAATTACCGCCGTCAATAATAATATCGCCTTGCTCTAAATGTGGTAATAAGGCATCAATAAACTGATCAACTACCTCACCGGCACGCACCATTAGCATGACTTTACGCGGCTTTTCCAATTTTGCCGCTAAGTCCTCCAACGAATATGCCCCGATAATATTGGTACCTTTCGCCGCCCCTGCCAAAAATTCATCTACTTTTGATGTAGTACGGTTATAAGCTACCACTTTAAATCCATGATCGTTCATATTTAAAATTAAATTTTGACCCATTACGGCTAAACCAATTACGCCAATATCGCCTTTTTGTAACATTTTTTGTACCTCTATATTTTATTTTTTAAATAATTATCTAATAGAGATCTATTAGATATAAATAATAAAATTGTTATTTCAGGAATAACAACAGCAATGATTGAAAGAAGAGTAAATCTTGGATCTCCACTAGAAAAATTTTTAATATAAATTACTATAAAATATAATAT
>MLAA01000025.1 GCA_001998905.1 Rodentibacter caecimuris
TGCTTTTTTGGCTTTAGCACGAGCGATAGCAGCGGCCACTGCGGCTTTCTTACTATCAAGTGCGGTCGAATTTTCCAGTGGTTTTTCTTGAATTGCTGTGGAAACATCCTGTATTTGTTCTTTTTGCTCTTGTTGACGCGCAAGGCGGCGGGCTTTTCGTTGTGCGATTAATTCCGCATTATCTGGTAAGGTTTCTCCCTGAACAGATACCAAAGCTTTGATTCGAGGTTTATTTTCACCTTGTTGAGTTTGTTTAGCTTTTAAACGAGCTAATGCAGCTTTAACTGGATCTTCCCCTTGTGTTGTCGAGATTTCTGCTCGTCTATTTTCTGCTGCTTGTTGGGCTCTGGCTTTACGTTGTTTTTCTTCTAATGCCATACGCGCTTGTTTGGCTTCAAAACGAACTTTAGCTTCTTCCGCTTTGCGCGCTTTCTCTTTGATTTCCCAAATTTTAGCTTTTTCTTGTCGGAAATATTGAATTAGCGGGATATGGCTTGGACATACATAGGCGCATAAACCGCACTCAATGCAATCTTTGAGAGCATATTGTTCTGCCTTATCGTGATCTTCACTACGGGAGAACCAGTAAAGTTGTTGTGGCATTAAATTGATCGGACATATATCGGAACAAGCGGAGCAACGAATGCAGGATTGCTCAGGCTTAGGAGGCTCATATTCAAAATGATCCGGAGCAAGTAGACAATTAGTGAGTTTTGTTACCGGCGCATTTAAATTTGGTAAGATAAAACCCATCATAGGTCCACCGGCAAAGACAGGAAAACGTTCATCATATTGATAACCGCTCTGTTGGAGAATATATCTAATAGGCGTACCTAATCGGACCCAGTAATTGCCTTTGTGTGAGATTTTATCACCAGTGAGTGTAACGACCCGCTCAATTAAAGGCTCATCATTAATAATTGCCCGTTTGATCGCAAAAACTGTACCGACATTATGCATAAGTACGCCGATAGAAGAGGAACGCTGTCCAGCAGGTACTTCCATACCAGTTAAAAGATAGATCAGCTGTTTTGCCGCACCGGAAGGATATTTGGTCGGGATTATACGAATTTCAATATCATTTGCGCCTTGTAATGCTTTATTAAGCGTTTTTATGGCTTCAGGTTTGTTGTCTTCTATTGCAATTACGACTTTTTCTGGGCGTAAGATATAGCGTAATATCCTAGTTCCTTCAATAATTTCCTGAGCGTAATCTCGCATTAATCGATCATCGCAAGTAATATAAGGTTCACATTCTGCACCATTGATAATGAGCAATTTGACTTTCTTTTGTGCAGAGTCAATTTTCGCAGCACTGGGAAATACGGCGCCGCCTAATCCGGCTATGCCAGCATAATAAATTTTTTCAATTAATTGCTCGATAGAACAGGATAAAAAATCTTCAATGGGTTGTTGTTCACGCCATTTGTCTAAACCATCGGATTGAATATGCACAGAAAGTTCGGATAATCCTGACGGATGAGCCGCAACATAGGGGGCAATATTTTTAATGATGCCAGAAGTCGGTGCATGAACGGGCAGAGCCCGTAATCCATCTCCTTGAGTGAGCAGTTGTCCTTTTAATACATATTCCCCAGTCTGGACTAATAGTTTTCCAGCATGACCAGAATGTTGTTTAACAGGGACGTAAAAATCCTGTGCCAGTTCCATTTGTTTGATTGGAAAACGATTGGACTGAGACTTCATTTCTGGTGGATGGAGGCCGCCTTTAAAATCCCAAATTTTATGTAGATTAAAACGTTGAATAATGTCTGTCATACGTTTTTATCTCCATTATCTTGGGGAATATGGGTAGAGGTTTCTACAATAGGAATAATTAAATTAGGATCAAATTTCCAGTTCCAGTTATCTATTTCTTTTTTCACATTGAGCATAACAATACAATCTGTTGGGCAAGGAGCAACACAGAGTTCACAACCGGTACAAAGATCGGAGATGACGGTATGTATTGCTTTATTCGTACCGATAATGGCATCGACAGGACAGACTTGGATGCATTTTGTACAGCCGATACACATTGACTCATCAATAAACGCCACTTTTTCTTCTGGTACTGCATTTTTTTCTGTGAGTGGGGCCTCAACTCCTAACAATTCAGCGATTTTAATAATGACAGGTTGTCCACCGGGAATACATTTAGTAATGATATCACCCTGAGCAATTGCTTCAGCGTAGGGTTTGCAACCAGGATAACCGCATTGACCGCATTGACTTTGTGGTAGAATCGCATCAATTTTTTCTACGATAGGATCGGATTCAACTTTCAGTTTAACCGAGGCTATGCCTAGAATTGAACCGAAAATCAAGGCCAATAAACTAATGATGCCGATAATGAGAGTTAAGATAAACATTATTTTCAGTTAAATCCTAAAATCAGAAAAATAGTCCGAAAAAAATTATTGCCACGGTAATGAACATTAATAAATACACAATCATTTGATTAATCCGGTAAAACCCATAAATGAAAGGGACATTAAGCCTGCCGTAATTAAAGCGATAGCCGCACCTTGAAAGGGAAGGGGGATATCTGCTGCCGCTAAACGCTCTCTTAGTGCAGCAAATAAAACTAATACGCAAGCAAACCCTAAAGAGGCACCAAATCCGTAAATGACGGATTCTGTTAAATTATGGGCTAAATTAACATTAAGCAATGCTACTCCTAGCACAGCACAGTTTGTCGTGATTAATGGAAGAAAGATGCCCAATAGACGGTAAAGGGTAGGACTAGTTTTATTGATTGTCATCTCGGTAAATTGTACAACAACAGCGATCACCAAAATAAACACTAAAGTTCTCAAAAAAGCAGCGTTGAGAGATATAAGTAAATAGTGATCGACTAAATAAGCGCATAATGATGCAATGGTTAGCACAAACATTGTTGCCAGTCCCATTCCTACCGCTGTTTCAATTTTTTTTGATACGCCCATAAACGGACATAGTCCAAGAAATTTAACCAGAACAAAATTATTTATAAGCGCTGTACTGATGATTAATAGAATATAGTCGATCATAATTAATTTTTTGATAAAAAGAAGTCGCATATTATCTCTATTTATAAGACAGACTACAATAAAAAATTATTTTATCGAATGGGAAAACACTATTGTGGCTGATGTTTAAATTTTCTTACAAAGAATTGGAAAGTGCGGTTGAAAATTAAAGTTATTTTTGTTTAATTTTTATGTTGCCGATATTACAGATAATGCGAAGGTATTTTAGAAGATTTGCAAGTTTTTAGTGATAGCGGTATAAAAATTATTGATTAATAACTCATTGTACTTTTCAATGGGAGTAAAGACACAATAATCTTGTGTCTTTTATTTTACAAAAATTCATTTTAATGAATCGTTCTTTTCTGAAAAGAAAAAATTGATAGTGCTATGATTCAGGTTCTGCTATCAAGTTGTTAATTTAAGGGAACACCACCAGTATTAAAGGCTTCAAAGTGAATTTGCTCTGCTGCGATACCTAAATTGATCAACGCTTGATACTGCGTTTGCATAAATGCTATAGGTCCACACAGATAATAGTCTGCCGTTTTCGGTAACATTTCTGTTGGTACATTATTGAGATCTAAACGCCCAATAAAATCAGCTTCACCTATATTTGCTGTTTCATAAACAGTAAAAGTTTTCATATTATGATATTGTGCTTTCGCTATGTCTAGGTATGACTTCATTGCATGTACGTTTATGTTTCTACAAGCGTGGATGAAGCTCACTGGCTGTGGCATACCGGCATCAATAACCTGATTTAGCATTGCGATCATCGGAGTTAGACCTACACCACCACTGATAAAGACGTTTTGTTTTTCTGGATTAATGAGGAAGAAGTTTCCAGTCGGGGCCGTCACTTCTACTTCATCACCTTCTTGCAAGCTGTGTAATATATTAGATACCCAGCCGCCAGCCAGTCCTTCTTTCGGATCTTCCCGTTTAACAGAAATACGTAAATAATCGGCTTTCGGGCTATCCGATAAACTATATTGGCGAGGTTGTTTTAAACAAAGTTCTTCTACAAAAACTCGTACAGATACATATTGCCCCGCTTTATAGCGAGGTAATGAGCCTTTATCGCTTGGAACTAAATAGAATGACATGATTTCATCACTCTCTTTAACTTTTTTAGCAAGAGTGAATTTACGCCAGCCTAACCAGCTACCTTGCGTTTGGGCGTGTTCATCGTAAATCGCTTTTTCCGTAGCAATTAATAAATCAGCAAGTTGCCAGTAAGCTGCAGTCCACGCCTCAATTAATGGATCATCTATTGGAATATTTAATACTTCACTAATAGAGTGTAAGAGATTTTCTCCTACAATCTCATAATCCGGTGCTTGAATTTCAAGACTAACGTGTTTATGTGCCATCAATTCTACGGCAGGTGCTAATACCATTGGATTTTCAATATTTTCTGCATAAGCTAATACAGCATTAGCTAATGAATGCGCTTGGGCGCCGCTACGTTGATGACCAAGATTAAATACTTCTTTTAAGTGGGGATTATTTTCTAGCATGCGCCGATAGAAATGTGAAGTCAGCGCTACACCGCTTTCTCGCAACACCGGAACGGTCGCTTTTACTAATTCAATTTGCTTTGTTGTTAGTGCCATTTAGGATCTCCTTCATATAAGATGTATTTATAATACATTTTAATAAGGGTTCAAGCAAGGAATAGTATTCGGAAAAGGGTAAAATTTACATTATAATTCGGTTAATAAAATAGGGAGAAAGTATGCAACTGACTAAATTTACCGACTATGGCTTACGAATTTTATTATATATCTCGCCTCAGCGAGATGAAGTCTATACCATTGCCGAATTAGCGGAAAAGCTTCGAGTTTCTCAAAATCATTTAGTTAAAATTGTGCATTTTATGGCAAAACAACAGTGGCTAATTACTACCAGAGGGAAAGGCGGTGGTATTCGCCTTGCTCCTAATACACTCAATTTCCCGCTTGGAGAAATTATTCGCACCTTACAAAGCTCACCCCATATCATCAACTGCGATGAGCCGGCATGTGTGCTACGCTCTCAATGCCGCCTAAAAGGCGTCTTGGATATCGCTCTTGAGCAATTTTACGCGTCTCTCAACCAGCATAGGTTTGGTGAGTTTGCCTTAAAATCAAGAAATACTATTCCAATTAATCTAATCGAATGAGACAAAATTTAGTTTAAATCCAAGTATATAATTTCAGGTAATAATACCTATTATTGCTGAATTCCCTTTGTCATCTTAATATCTATCATCTCGTAACGATGCCTCCTATCATATCTCGTTTTGTTTCTTTGCTTATAATCAATTACCACTAAAGTAGTATTTTATAAAACGGAGTGATTTTGTGATGAGTAAAACAAAAAATTTTTTGACCGCACTTTGTCTTATTGCAGTAGGTGTAATGGGGTTATTGGGGGCACAATATGTGATGAAAAAGACCAATCAAACAGCATTTTGCATTAGTTGCCATTCAATGAGTTATCCAAAAGAAGAGTGGGAGGGTAGCGTGCATTTTTCTAATTCTAAAGGTATTCGAGCAGAATGTTCGGACTGCCATATTCCAAATGAGCATTTGCATTATATCAAAGCGAAATTCATCGCCTTAAAAGATATTTGGTATGAATGGCAGGGAAAAATATCATCACAAGAAGACTATGAGAAACATCGTGCAGAAATGGCAAAAAACGTTTGGCAGCAAATGAAAGAGAGTGATTCGGCAACTTGTCGTAATTGCCATAATGAGAACGCAATGGTGTTGATTGAGCAATCCGATAGTGCACAAAAAATGCATAAATTAGCCAAAGAGACAAATCAAACTTGTATTAATTGTCATAAAGGTCTCGTTCATTTTATGCCTGAAATGCAAGAAGATAATAAAACGGCACTAGGTGAGCTAACTAAGCATAGCGGTGAATTTAATATGCAAAATAAAACGCTCTATTCTTTAATGATGAATACCGCACAGCTAATTTCCGGTGGCGAAGTTAGATTAATGCCCTATGCTGAGTTAGTTGATTAGAGAGAGGAAGGTGATGGAGTTGCTGCTATATTAAACGGTTGGCAGCAAGTGGGGGCAGAAAACATCGTTTATGCACAACAAGGACAACGTATTATGGTTGCGTTATTAGATGATGAAGCCAAAGAAAAGCTGAATGTTATTAAAACAGTTTATGATGAAGTTACCGCATCAGATTGGAAAGAAGTTAGCTTACAAATTATGGCTCCTAAATCATCGCTTAGTGCCAATTTAGCTGCACTAAATCAATTTGGTAATAATTTAAATCAAACTTATTGTAGTGGTTGTCATGCCGCAATCGATGCGGGACATTATACTGCTAATCAGTGGATTGGCGTAGTAAATTCTATGAAAGATCGGACTTCAATGTCTGCTGATGATGTACATGCGCTCACGATTTATTTACAGCGTAATGGCAAAGATCAGATAAATCGCATTCAAAAATAAAACCAAACCGGCTCCGAGCTTGTGATCCTAAGTTGTCGATACGGCAATATGGTAACAATGCCAGTGATAAAAATGATAGTCAATCACTCAATGGATAGCAGATAAATCGGTTGTTCACTCATGTTTAGAAAGGTGCCAAATTTTAACTTGTACTCAAGATGAGGTTATCAAATGAATAAACAAGACAAAATTAATGCAGCTCGCAGACGTTTTATTAAGCATTCTTCATTAGGTGTTGTTGGTAGTTCTTTCGTAGGTGGAACAACGGGTGTTGTTGGGTCATTAATTTCACCGCAAGCAGTGGCGACAGATACAAAAATGGTAGTAACTGCAGCTCATTGGGGACCTTTAGGTGTCGTAGTGGAAAACGGAAAAGCCATCAGCTCCGGTCCGGCTATTCCTGCACCGATAGAAAATGAGTTACAGTCCGTTGTTGCAGAGCAAATTTACAGCGAAACCAGAGTAAAATATCCAATGGTATGTAAGGGGTATCTTGAAGGTAATAAGGATACGACATTAAGAGGTCGTGATGAATGGATCAGAATATCTTGGGAGAAAGCCTTTGAGTTAGTTTCCAATGAAATTAAGAGAGTTAGAGAAACTTATGGTCCAACTGGAATTTATGCTGGCTCTTACGGTTGGTATAGCTCTGGTGCATTGCATGCAGCTCGTACTTTATTGCATCGTTATCTTAATTTAACTGGTGGCTTTGTCGGTTCAAAAGGCGATTATTCTACTGGTGCCGCACAAGTGATAATGCCGCACGTTTTAGGCACGATCGAAGTTTATGAGCAGCAAACCAGTTGGGAAACCATTTTACAGGATTCGGAAATTGTCGTACTTTGGGGAGCTAATCCGTTAACAACCTTACGAATATCTTGGACTTCGACGGATCAGCAAGGGATTGAATATTTCAAAAAGCTAAAAGAAAGTGGAAAACGGATAATTTGTATTGATCCAGTTCGTAGCGAAAGTTGTGAATATTTGGAGGCAGAGTGGCTACCAATTAATACGGCGACAGATGTACCATTGATATTGGGTATCGCCCATACATTAGTCATGGAAGAAAAACAAGATAAAGCATTTTAGAAAAAGTATACGACGGGTTATGAAAAATTTGAAGCCTATTTATTGGGAAAAGCAGATGGGCAAGTTAAAGATGCTGAATGGGCAAGTAAAATTACCGGTTTATCTGCTGATATTATTAAACGATTAGCTACTGATTTTTCAAGCAAACGTACAATGTTGATGGGCGGCTGGGGGATGCAGCGACAACGTCACGGGGAACAAGCTCATTGGGGATTAGTTACCCTTGCTGCAATGCTAGGGCAGATTGGTTTGGCTGGTGGAGGATTTGGTTTTAGTTATCATTATGCAAATGGTGGAGTGCCGACAACAACAGGGGGAATTCTTGGTTCAATTAGTGCTAATTCGTCTATTCAAACAAGCGAAAAAACGTGGTTGGATGAAACATCAAAAGTAGCGTTTCCTGTTGCTCGTATCGCTGAAGCATTATTAAACCCAGGTAAAACGATTCAATATAATGGTACAGAAATAACTTATCCGGATATTAAATTAGTTTATTGGGCGGGTGGTAATCCTTTTGTCCATCATCAAGATACCAATACTTTGGTTAAAGCATTTTATAAACCTGATACTTTCATCGTCAATGAAGTCAATTGGACACCAACTGCCCGTATGGCGGATATTGTATTGCCATTTACGACCAGTTATGAAAGGAATGATCTAACGATGTCAGGGGATTATTCAATGATGAATATTTATCCTATGAAGCAAGTTGTCGAACCCCAATTTGAGGCTAAAAGTGATTATGATATTTTTGCAGAATTAGCGAAATTAGCCGGTGTTGGTGAGCAATTTACAGAAAATAAAAGTGAAATGCAGTGGTAGCAAGGGTTTTATCAAACGGCCTTTGATGCGGCCCGTAAAAACCGGGTGATTATGCCGAAATTTGAAAAATTCTGGCAAGAAAATAAGCCGATCACTTTTAAAGCGAATGATAAAGCCAGAAAATGGGTGCGTTATGAGGAGTTTCGTACCGATCCATTGTTGAATCCACTAGGTACACCATCAGGTAAAATTGAGATTTATTCCGATGTAGTTGCTAAAATGAATTATGATGACTGTAAAGGACATTTTAGTTGGATCGAACCCGCAGAATATGCTGGAAATGTAACATTAGAAGCTCCTTTAGCTTTAGTAACACCTCACCCATATTATCGTTTGCATAGTCAACTGGCTCATACTTCATTGCGTCAAAAATATGTGGTCAATAATCGTGAACCGGTTTTAATTCATACGGAAGATGCACAAGTAAGAGGAATTAGTCATGGTGATATTGTACGCATTTTCAACAAACGAGGACAAGTTCTTGCTGGAGCAGTAATTACGGATGGCGTAATTAAAGGTACTATCGCTTTACACGAAGGTGCTTGGTATGACCCGGCAGATTTGGGACAATCCGAATTACCACTCTGTAAAAACGGTTGTCCGAATGTCTTGACTAGAGATGAGGGGACATCAAAATTAGCACAAGGAAATGCTCCAAATACATGCATTGTTCAAGTGGAAAAATTCAGTGGAATACCTCCTGAAGTGACGGTTTTTAAACAGCCAAAACAGGGTAGTTTGTAGTTATATTGATAAATAAAGTGCGGTTGATTTTTGGGTTAAATTAAGTAGTAATACTTAGAACCTTTATAAAATCAACCGCACTTTTTGCTTGATACGCGATCCAAATTCTCGAATTCAATATTTGATGATATTGGTAAGCATTGATATCGTTATCGGTTTTATATTAATAAAATACTGACAGTGGGACATACTGTTAGGTGATTCAAAAAATTACTTGAATTACTGGCTTCTTACTAATTTCTAAATCGCTTCTATTACATAGAAGATCAAATCAGATCTTGTACAACTTATTACACCTTTTAGCTACTTACGTTGAATGTTTTTCTTTCAGTTATTTTTGTTTCGAAAGGAAAGGGATAAAACCTTATTTTTGATTAAAGTGATATAATAAGATATAATTTTACTGCATTGTTTATTATTGGTAGATAATAATGCTCTTTTTTTTAAAGTAAGCGATTTATTTTATTGTATGCCGTTCATTGAAATACTCGTTTATTTCGGTTTATAAAAAGAGCGTTTCTTTTGATATATCAACGTTGATATATCGTTTAATTTCATAATAGGAGTTCATTGTTTTGGCTATATCAGAGCAAATTAATAGTAAGTCATCTTTTAATTTTTTTGTTGTATCAATGACATTACTATTGGTTACGTTATTAGTTTTAGTAACATTGTGTTTTCCGGAGCAGACACAAGCCTTATTAAATCAAGTTAAATTAGCTATATTTAACCGTTTTAGTTGGTTCTATGTATTAACTTTTTCAATCTTTCTTATTTTTCTGATTATTTTGTCAGCTAGCCGATTAGGAAATATTAAACTTGGTGCAGATGAAGAAGAACCGGAATTTTCTTTTTTATCTTGGTTGGCGATGCTGTTTGCCGCTGGTATGGGGGTTGGTTTAATGTTTTTCGGTGTTGCCGAACCGCTAACTCATTATTTTTCATCTATTACTAACGGAAGCTTGGAGCAACGTCAGCAACAAGCGTTGGTACATACGTTTTTTCATTGGGGTATTCATGCTTGGGCGGTATATGCTGTGATTGCTTTAGCATTGGCGTATTTTGGTTTTCGTTATAAGTTGCCCCTTGCATTGCGTTCTTGTTTTTACCCGATTTTAAAAGAACGTATTAATGGAAAGATTGGTGATGCAATTGATATTACGGCATTAATTGCAACATTATTCGGGATTATCACAACGCTTGGTTTTGGTGCATCTCAGTTGAGTGCTGGCTTGGAGCAGTTAGGTTTATTGAAACATAGTAGTTTTTCCGTACAGGTTGTAATCATTGTTGCAGTAATGAGTTTGGCTGTATTTTCAGCCATTTCTGGTGTTGGCAGAGGGGTAAAAATATTAAGTGAAATCAATTTAGGATTGGCTTTTGCTTTAATGGCATTTGTATTGGTCGCAGGACCAACGCTCTATTTATTATCTGCACTTAGCGATAATTTAGGAACTTATCTAAGTCAAATTATCGAATTGAGTTTTAAAACTTATATCTATGATAAGGAAAATACCCCTTGGTTTACTGGGTGGACTGTACTTTATTGGGCATGGTGGTGTTCTTGGGCTCCCTTTGTCGGTTTATTTATTGCCCGAATTTCTCGAGGTAGAACTGTGAGTGAGTTTATTTTTGGTGTTCTCGCTATTCCGAGCCTTTTCTGCGTATTATGGTTTACCGTGTTTGGTAATAGTGCCATTTGGTTAGATCTCAATATTGCAGAGGGAGGACTGCATTCATTAATTTCATCGCCGGAAAAATTGCTATTTACTTTTCTCTCCTATTTTCCGCTGCCAATGATAACGGGAATAGTCGCACTCATTATTATTGCATTATTTTTTATAACATCGGCAGATTCTGGTATTTATGTGCTGAATAATATCGCCTCAAGAGATAAAAGTTTAGCTTCTCCTCGTTGGCAAGCGATAATGTGGGGGGGATTAATGGCTATTGTGGCGATTGTATTACTTCGTGCTGGAGGGTTAAATGCCTTACAAACAATGACATTGATTGTAGCATTACCGTTTGCAATGTTAATGTTAGTAATGTGTTTTAGTTTATGGAAAGGGCTTAATGCTGATAAAAAATATTTTGAAGCTAAAGTTACGCCAAGTAGCATTTTTTGGCGTGGAGAAAAATGGAAAGAACGCCTGGGACAAATGTTGAATGAAACTCAAGAGAAAGATGTTATTAAATTTCTAAAACAAACAGCGTTGCCGGCTATGCGAGAATTACGCCAAGAATTGATTGGTATACATAATTTAAATGTAGAAATTTTACAAAACTTTGATACTGAAGCTCCTACACTTGAGCTGATTATTCATAAAGAGTCGATGCGGAATTTTATGTATGGTATTAAATCAGTTGGTTATAAAGTGTCGGAACAATTATTGGATGATGAAAATCTTCCACATTTACAACATTCGATGACTTATCAACCAATGACTTATTTTTTCGACGGCCGAAGTGGTTATGATGTGCAATATATGACTCATAACGAGCTAATTGTGGATATTCTGAAACAATATGAACGTTATCTAGGGTTATTAGTTGATGATGTAGGACAAGAATTAATGTCGCACGAACAAACGGAATTGGCTGAGTAGGAGAGGAGTAAAATTCAGTTTAAATTCGATTTAGAGTCAGTATTGTCGAATAGCTGCAAATATATATTTGGCGAACTGTGGCAACTTTGTGCCACAGTTTGGTAATAAATTTGCATTTGTTAAACTGCATAATATCGATAAAATCGACCGCACTTTTACATTATTTGTTAGAATTTATAATTTAATGATGCGTTAATATTACGTTCAGCGCCATAGTAGCAGTAATAATCACAACCGCTGATATAACGACGATTACTCACGTTATCCACATTGATTTGTGTACTCCAGTTCGGAGTAATTTGATAATAAGCCATTAAATCGACCACCGTATTGGAAGGCACTTTTTTATTAGGATTGAGAGAACCTCTATCGGTAACAGTTTTTCCATTGTAACGAATACCAGCGCCTAAGGTTAGTCCCTCTAAGATTCCGCTATCGAAATAATAGGTTGTGCGGCCGGCAACACTATGCTTTGGTAAAAGTGGCAGAGGGATATTTTCTGAGGCAGTGTCTTTATAGGCCTTCAAATAGGTATAAGCCAAGACAATATTCCAATTTTGTATTAGATTGATGTCTGCTTGTAACTCAATTCCTTTACGTTTAATCGGAACTTCACTACTTACTGTGGCACCACGATTTTGGGAAATTAATGCGCCTTCAACTTTTGCTTGGAAACCAGCAAAGCTGATCGTTCCATCAACCCAAGTCGGGATATATTTAATACCTAACTCATATTGACGGGTCATTTGTGGATCATAAAGCTCATTTACACCGCTAATACCAATAGGCATCTGGAAAGATTCGCTATAACTAAAATAGGGATTTAAACCAAATTTGGATTCGTACATTAGTGAGGCAGAATACGTTGTTTGGTTATATTTTGCTTGTTCTGCCAAATTATTTTCTTCAATTTTCGCTTTGTCATGGCGTAAACCTAATCCTAAGATGATTTTATCTGCAAAATGGCTTTGATTTTGCAAATAAATACCAAGCTGCCGATATTTAATGAATCTATTTTCTGCTGGGCTAAGATCTTGTGGTTGGTTATATCCAATATTTGCATCCAAGATATTCGTTGTACTCGTTTTACCGAATAAGGTGTAACGAGTGTCAACAGCTTGATCACGATAATCTGTACCGAATACTAAGGTATTTTTCAGCCAATCTTTTTGATAATGCCAAATGAGATAGTTATTTAAAGTATGATTTTTGGATATTCCATCATTAAATACGACTCCACGGTAAAGATCATATCCATTAGGGAATGGATAAACATAAGCGCCTCTGTGATAATTCTCTACGCGTGTATAACGATAGCTACTATTGAAAGTCAATCCATTGGCGAAATCGTGCCTAAATTCATAACCTAAACTGTGTTGACGGTTTTTTTCTCTATCATTAGCCGGATCACCGAAATTGGTTGAACGATTGATATAAGAACCGCTAGGTAAACTGGTTAATGTGCCTTTTTGTGGTAAGAAATTTGAACTTGGTATGCCATGATCACGTTGATAAGAGGCCAATAAGGTTAATTGCGTATGATCTGAAATATCCCAAGATAATGAAGGGGCAATATAAAACGTCTTATTATGTGTTTTATCCCAATCCCCGTCTTTACGATTATAAGTCGTTACTACACGATAGCGAAGACTGTCATCCCTATTCATTGAGCCTGTATAATCCGCAGCAACACCATATTGGGATTTATTTCCCATATTGACACTAAACTCACCTTTTCCAATCTGTTCTTTATGAGGACGTTTGCTAACGTAATTGATTAGGCCACCAGCTTGTGCGGCACCAAAAGTCATTGCATCTGCGCCTTTTGTTATTTCGATAGCTTCCAAGCCAAAGGTTTCAACATAAGGTGTAAAGAATCCGTAGCTGAAGGTTGGTAATCCGTCAACGGCTTGGCTAACTTCTGTTCCACGGATACGGAACCAGTTTGTATTTGTATCGTTGCCGAATATTTGATTGGTAAAGCCTGCTTGATAACGCCCGATTTCATCGGCTTTGCGCACACCTTGACGATCTAAATCTTCACGGCTGAGAGATACCGCAGATTTGGCTTGATAAAAAGGGACTTCTCCCATACGGTACATTGAACCTGCAGTAACATTGATTTGCTCCAATTGTTCAATTTGTTGTGAATGTTTTATTTCAGCATAAGCGGTATTAAACGCCAAAATAACAGAACTGGCGATACTCGTGTAAATAACGTTTTTTTTCATATTAAATTCCTCAACATAATAATGAATAAAATTAAAGTTTTCTTATTGTTACTAAGAAATAGGTTCCACCTAATACAGTGGCTACTAAACCAGCTGGAATTTCATAAGGTGCGATAATTTGTCGCCCGAACCAATCAGCCAAAACCATAATGAAGGCACCTAGCAAAGCGGAAACTATTAATTGGGAGTGAATTTGTCGTATTCCAAGAAAACGGCTAAGGTGAGGAACAAGCAGACCAATAAAGCTTAATGGACCAATAATAAGTGTTGCAATAGCACTTAATAGCGCACTAAATAAAATCAAAATAAAGCGGCTGAGTTTAAGGTTGAGCCCTAATGACTGTGCTATAGGTGCTTGTAAATTAAATAATATTAACCAGCGGCTAAATAATAAACTAACGAGTAATAATCCGACGCTTAAAATAAGCAATGGAAGGGCAAAAATGAGATTTGCCTGTTGAGTTGAACCAGCGCTCCAACTAATGAGTAGATTAGCTCTTGGATCTCCGCTAGAGATAGCGATACGTTGTAACGTATCAAATAATGCAGCTAATGTAATACCTGTCAGTAAGACTTTTTCCGGTAGCATTCCGTTTCGTTGATTAATAGTAGTAATCATCAATAATGCCAAGATTGCCCCGATGATACCTGCAGCCCAAAGTGCGGTCGAATTTACGAATGAAAATAGGAAGAGTGCTGCTAAAATGCCCATACTCGTTCCGGAGGAAATACCAAGTAATTCGGGGCTAGACATTGGGTTTTGAGTTAATTGTTGTAAAATAACGCCAGATATGGCAAGTAAAATCCCTGTGCTGAATGCAGTTATAATACGGGGATAACGTAGTTCAAGTAGTGGATAATTATTTTCCGTCAAGCTGAGCCATTGCCATTGACCATTAATTTTTCCTACACAAAGAGAAATAATTAAGGTGCCACATAGAAACAAAAGAAGAACTACTACTTTTTTCCATATCGGTTTATCAGGAATTTTGAATTCTACTGGAGAGGGGGGAAGCTGTCTCACTTTTGATAAGTTGCCGAACATTAACCATAGTAGTAATGGTGTTCCTAATAGTGATGTCATTGCACCAGTAGGCAAATGAAGATTATAAAAGTAGCCAATTAATTGTAAAAATAAATCAGTAACAGAAAGTAATAATGCGCCAATGAGAAAGGCACTGAGTAATTGGTTTATAAAATGTCTAACGCTACATTGGCGGATGATAGTCGCGGCAGCTAAGCCGATAAATCCGTGCATTCCTACATGGCTGACGACGGCTGAAATTAAGTAGGCGGCGATGACGACGATAATGATCCTTAAAAAATTCACCGGAACGCCGAGACTTTTGGCATTATTATCATTAAGCGACAGAATGCTGAGCGGGCGGGCTAATAGTATAACGATGAGTGAGATTGGTAGCGTTTGTGCTAGCAGCCATAAACTATCCCGCCAACTTTCCTGAACTAATGAACCCGCTCCCCATTGTGCTAAACCGCGAGATTCTTCAGGATAAAATAGTATCATTATTGTACTGAATGAACCGAAATACAGATTGACGACTAATCCTGCCAAAACCAGTAATAGTGGCGATATTGATTGGCGCCAAGCTAATATGACAACTAAAATCAGACTCAATGTTGCGCCAAGTGCCGCAATTAGAGATGAACCTTTTTCTAACCATTGTGGCATAAAAATGGCACAAAGGAATAATGAGAATTGCGCACCGCTACTGATACCTAGTGTATTGTCTGAAGCGAGGGCATTGCTGGTAACTTGTTGTAATAATAGGGAAGCAAAACCCAGTGTTCCCCCAGCTAATATTGCTATTGTAATACGGGGTAGGGTATAGCTTTGTAAGAGAAGCACATCAATGTTATCAGTATTACTGAATAATACAGAAAAATCAGAGAACTTTGGTAATTGTAATTGCAGAATGATTACGCTTAGTCCGATAAAAAGTGAGCCCAAAAATCCGGCTAAAATTAATAGTCGGTTTACCATTCCTCTCCCCCTTTTTGTAATCTTTCCAATAGTATTTCGGCAAATCGTTGTGCGGAGGGTATTCCACCAAATGTCCATACTGCAGGTAAAATTAATGGATCTTGAGTTAAGGATAAATGTTGCCAAAGCGTATTGTAGTGGAGTGCCGTTTTAATATTAGCCGGATAGGGTTTTATGATGATGAAACGGCTGTTAGTCGGAAACTTAGCCAATTCTGTGATACTTACGGTTTCAAATCCCCATTTATTGTAGTTTCCTTGCCACGCATTATTAAAGCCTAGCTGTTTTAATACGTTGCCTAAAACACTATTTTCCGCATAGATGCGTAAATGACGGGTATCAATAAATTGAGCTAAAATAACTGGCCGTTGAATGAATACTTTGGCTAAGGGCCTTAACTTTGCTATCGCCTTTTGGTAATTTTGGAATAATATTTGTGCGGCTTGTGGGTTATTAATTAGTATGGCAATTTCTTGTGTCGCATCAATTAAATTTTGCCAGGCATCATTTGTTCGGTGGAAGTTAACCACATGAACTGGCACAATATTTTCTAACCGAGAACTGATTGAGGTATAAAAATCAGAGTTGATAAATTGTAACGAGCGATTATTGAATTGCTGTGACAATATCCAAATTTGTTCCAGATTAGGTTGTAAGCGGATTCCGAGATCTATCGTATTATTTGGTAGTGATGGTTTTCCTACCCAACGTTGATAAGCTATCGCATCGCCAATGGCGATTGGCGCCGAATTCATCGCAATAAGAGTTTCAGCAATTGTCCAATCCAGTGTTGCCACCATTGTATTAGAGGCCTTGAGAGAAGTGGAAAAAGAGCTAATTAGAAACCAAAGTGCGGTCAAAAATCGACAAGTTTTTGAGCGTTTGGTTTTATTTGCTATTGGCAATAAAATCAAGTGTGCTTTCATTAGAAAAAACTCACTGGTTTATTGCAATGGGGATGTTGAATGACATTTAATCGAATGCCGTAAATATCGTTTAGGGTATGGGAATTAATGATATCTTGCGGTACTCCCTGAATTAATAGTTTACCACTATGTAGTGCGATTAATTCATCACAAAAACGGGAGGCAAGATTGATATCGTGGATGACAATGACAACACCCAAATTTAGTTCTCGAGTAAGATGATGAATAAGCTGCATTACTTCGACTTGATGACTAATATCGAGTGGTGCAAGTGGTTCGTCTAATAATAAAAAACGACTCTGTTGTGCGAGTAACATGGCTAACCAAATACGAGCACGTTCTCCGCCAGACAGTGTATCGACAAATTGATCCGCAAATTTTTGGGTATGAGTCAATTGAATCGCTTGTTCCACCGCTCTTTTGTCTTCCTCATTCATACGCCCGAATAATCCTTTCCAAGCATAACGCCCCATTGCAATAAGTTCTTTGCTTGTCATATTGGTGGATTGAGGTAAGTTTTGAGGTAAATAAGCAACCTGTTTAGCAAATTTTCTGTTTTCCCAGTTTCGGATATTTTTACGGTTAAATAAAATATCACCGGAGGAGGGGAGCTGTTGACGTGCCATTAATTTAATTAATGTAGATTTGCCAGAACCGTTATGTCCAATCAGACCATATATTTTACCTTGTTCAAACGCTAACGTCGTTTTATCTAACAAGGTTCGTTTCGCGACGGAAAATGAAACTCGATTTAACTGAAACACAAACTTGCCCGAAAAAAATGAAAATTTCGGGCGATTTTAGATGAAAATTATTCTTATTTCAAAAGTTTTTATAGTAGTGGGCTGAAAAGGAAGAATAGACGCTCAATGATACGATGATAAAACGGGCGTTTTTTCCATTTTTCTTCATTAAGTTGTGAAGAATTATTTAAGTAGTTTTGATGAAGAATTGCAATTTCGTTAGAAAATGCCAGATCTTCTACGACCATAGTTACTTCAAAATTAAGCAAGAAACTGCGTAAATCCATATTTACTGTACCGACTAGGGCAAGTTTATTATCAATTAAGACACTTTTAGTATGTAATAAACCTGCTTCAAAATGGTAAATTTTGACACCTGCACTAAGTAAATCTTCAAAAAAAGTACGGCTTGCCCAATCCACCATCAGTGAATCATTTTTCTTTGGAATGATTAGTGATACTTCAACACCTCTTAGCGCAGCAATACGTAATGCTTCGGCGATATTATGGCTTGGTACAAAATATGGTGAAGTAATGACAATACTTTTTTGAGCAGAAAAAATTGCAATGGCGAGAGACTGCGCCATTAAATCGTCGGGAAATGCCGGACCGCTTGCGACAATTTGTACTGAGTGAGTATTATTTTGTTCAATCGGCATTAACGGAGAATTTGGTAATATGAGAGGAAGACTTTGCCCACTTTCAATTTCCCAGTCCCAAGCGTGCAAACTATTTAATACAGGAGAGACCGGACCATTGATTCGTACCATAATATCCACCCAATTTCCAACATGGCTACGCTGTTTAAAAAATTGAGGATCAACCATATTCATACTACCGGTGTAAGCAATTTGATTGTCTAACACAATAATTTTACGGTGTTGTCGTAAATCAATGCGATTAAAAAATAGGCGAAATAGATTAACGTGCAAAGCTTCGGCTATTTCAATACCTTGGCGACGTAATTCTTTGCAATCCTTGCTTTTTAGAAAAGCTCGACTACCTACGGAATCCAGTAAGATTCTTACACTGACACCACGTCTTCGCGCTTGAATTAATGCTGCGCTGACATCTTGAACCATTCCTTGGTTGGACCAAATATAAAATACCATATTAATAGAATGGCGAGCTTGATTGATATCGGCAAGAATACTTTGAATAATACTGTGTGGTGTATCTAAGATATGTAATTCATTACCTTGAATGCAAGGAATACCTAGTCGTTGTTTAGTAAGATCAAATAGAGCTTGGTAATGCAGATTTTGTGTATTAATTAAATCTCTTTGTTTGGATAGCTCATTCAACCAAGCTCTGTATTTAGGTTGTAAATCACGGAATGATTTAGCTCGTCTTGACCCCAGTTTAATTTCTCCAAAAATTAAATAGGCCAAAATGCCGATAAGAGGAAAAATATAAATGATCATCAACCATGATAGTGTCGCTGAAACTGATTGTTTTTTTACCAGTAAGCGTAATGTAGTGAAAATCGTTAATATCCAAACTAGAACTGGTATTACATAAACCAGTATAATTTGTTCTAAATTCATCAAAAATTACCCCTACTTTGTTATGCAGAACATTAAGATCGTTTATCAAACGGCGGATTTTATCATCATTTATAAACCTTGTGGAATAAGCGTACATAAAGATAACCAAACAATCGGGTTGACTGACCAGATAGCAAAACAGCTTGGTATTAAGCAAGTTTGGCTGGTTCATCGTTTGGATAAAGTTACATCGGGATTGCTTATTTTGGCATTAAATCGAGAAAGTGCGGTTATTTTTTCAAGACTTTTTGCCGAACATCGTATCCATAAAACTTATATCGCTTTGAGTGATGGTCGACCGAAAAAGAAACAGGGACGAATTATAGGCGATATGAAAAAATCCCGTAATGGTGCATGGAAACTG
The DNA here is from genome assembly GCA_001998905.1 of Rodentibacter caecimuris. Classification (GTDB taxonomy): domain Bacteria; phylum Pseudomonadota; class Gammaproteobacteria; order Enterobacterales; family Pasteurellaceae; genus Rodentibacter_A; species Rodentibacter_A heylii_A. The sequence continues at coordinate 19,553 of MLAA01000025.1, forward strand.
TGTCAAACAAAAGAAAACCCAGCGATAACCCGCTTCAATACGCTAAGCTGTGAACCTAATTTACGTTTATTTATTTTAACCCCCTATACTGGTAAAACGCACCAGTTGCGTGTGGCAATGAAAAGTGTAGGCAGCCCAATTTTAGGAGATAGTTTATATGGAAAAAATGCAGAAAAAATTGACCGTACTTATTTGCATGCTTATGCTTTAGCTTTTAACTATCAAGGACAAAAAATTAATGTAACTTGTTTACCAGAAGAGGGAGAATGGTGGCACAAAACCAGTGTTTGGCAACAAATTAATGAAGTAAAACCTAATGAATTTTAGTCAAATCTTTGTATAATAACGCTGTTTTTCTTGATTTTAGGAACAAAAATGAAATTTATCTCTTTTAATATTAATGGTTTACGAGCCAGACCACATCAATTAGACGCTATTATTGAAAAATATCATCCTGATGTAATTGGTTTGCAAGAAATTAAAGTGGCAGATGAAGCCTTCCCTTACGAATTGGTAGAACACCTCGGTTATCATGTTTTTCATCACGGGCAAAAGGGGCATTATGGTGTAGCATTGTTGACAAAGACCCAACCAAAAAATATCAGAAAAGGGTTCTCGACTGATGATGAACAGGCTCAAAAGCGGATTATTATGGCTGATTTAGAGACCCAATTTGGTTTATTAACTGTGATTAATGGCTATTTTCCACAAGGGGAAAGTCGTCAACATGAAACTAAATTCCCTGCAAAGGAGAAATTTTATGCGGATTTACAACGTTATCTAGAAAAAGAACATAATCCGGATAATCCGATCTTAATTATGGGTGATATGAATATCAGTCCGACAGATTTAGATATAGGGATTGGCGAAGAAAGTCGTAAACGTTGGTTACGCACGGGAAAATGTTCTTTTTTACCTGAAGAGCGGGAATGGTATCAACGCCTCTATGATTACGGGTTAGAGGATACATTCCGTAAATTAAACCCGATGTCAAATGATAAATTTTCGTGGTTTGACTATCGTTCGAAAGGTTTTGATGACAATAGAGGATTACGTATTGATCATATTCTAGTCAATGCTAAATTGGCACAACATTGTGTGGATGTCGGCATTGCTTTAGATATTCGCGCAATGGAAAAACCTTCCGATCATGCACCAATTTGGGCTGAATTTAATTAGGACAAAGAAGAAGATGAATACATTAGGCTGGCAACATTACCGCTCGTTAGTCAATGAATTTCCTGCTGTATTTACAGTGAATTTGGATAATGTAGAGCAGTTTCGGAATAGACAAAATCATAAAATTTTGCAGTTTTGTATTGATTACCAAGGGGGAGAGGACGGGTTGCCAACCGAATTAAGTTATAACCCGTTATTAGACAAAATTTTTATTTGCGTAACTCAAATTATTTCTTTGGAAAATGTCTTTTTCGCGGGATATTTTGTGGCAGGTTATCAGGCTAAATTACATTTTTATTGTGCAGACGAAACACTGATTTTAGATGCACTACAGCAATTTGATTTCGTACGGGATATTCAAATACAAGAAGATCCGAATTGGGATATTTATTTTGATTTCTTGCTGGCATCACCATTAGAACTAAAAATGAATACAACAGAAGAATTGTTGAATTTGTTGAAAGATAGTGGGCGAAATTTATCAGATATGTATTTGGTCGAACATACTTTTCATTTTGACCAAGAAGAAAAAATGTTTCCTTTTATGGATGAATTGAGTTTGGGCAATTATTCATTTATAACGCTAAAATATGCTAATCAACCTATTCAAGAAGATGAAAATGAATCTCCTTACTATATGGTGAAGCTTGAGCAAGAGCTGAGTTTTGATAATCCGGCTATTTTTGAACAAGTGGAATCATTTGAACAATTGGCGAATCAGTTTGAAGGAGAATACATAGGCTGGGAATGTGATGCTTTAAATCGGCAAAGAAATCAATTTCTACAATAATATTTATTTTGTGTATTTTTATAACGGTACTAATTTTTAATTATGTACCGTTTTTTTATCCGCTACTGTATTATTTTTATTCGATTTATACACAGGATGATGAATGGATATTTTATATATATATGAATATGTTAAGTTTATTTGAATTCATCGGTTATTAATATATTGACTATCAACGATGAATTATTAAAATGGGGAGCTTTATAGTTTTTATATACTACAAAATATCTACTCAATAGGCGTAATAAGTCAATGTATTATTTGCCATCGACTATTTTGGTAAAAAATGGATTGTTCTAAAGTAAAAAGAACAATGAAAACAAGCATAAAATTGACCGCACTTTGGTGCGACTTCAACAAGGAATTATGATGAAATTTCTATATAAAAAGTGTTCACTATTTGTCGCATGGTGCTTATTTTCTCCTCACTTATTGGCACAAACTGATTTGAAAACTATTTTACAATATGCGTTTATTGCAGATCCGACTTTGGACGAAGCGAAAGCGAATATTGAAATGGCCAAAAGCCAAACTAAAGTGTCGGAAGCCGGACACTTACCGGTGATTAGCGTAACAGGTGTTAGCGTGTTAGATCAACAACGTCGTTATACAAGTGAACGTCGTTCAGGACCGGGAGTTAGTGCAAGAGTTAATTTGTTTGCTTGGGGAGGAATTGAAGCCGAAATCGAGCGAGATCGCCAAAAAGAAGGCTATTATCAACATAAACTCACGGAAACCCAAGAAACAATGGGCCAACAAATCGGGCAGCTCTATTTAACAGCGCTAAGAGCAAAGGAAAGTATCCTGATATATCAAGAAAGTTTAAAACGACATAAGAAGATCTTAAACGATCTAGGTATTATCGCTTCTTATGATGAAGGGCGATTTTCCGAAGTGAACGAAGCACTTTCGCGTAAAAATCAAGTTGAGTCCACTATCTTATTACAAGAACGCCTATTACATTCCACATTAAACCGGTTAAGTCGATATACGAAAAAGATATTAACACCGCAAGACCTCGCCGATCCCTTTGCCAAAATAGATATTAAGGCATTTATTCAACGTTATAAAAATCCTGATATTTCAACCAATCCAAGCTATTTAGCTCAACGAAAAGAGCTACAAAGTGCTAAAGCTGCCGTAGATGCAGCAAGAGCTCGTCGTTTACCAGCAATTAATTTAGAGGGGAATGCAAGCCGTCATGAACACGAAATTTACCTCAATATGTCTTGGGATATTTATAATCCAGCAACAAAATATGCACAGGAGCAAAGTTATTATTCGCAAAAAGCAGCAGAAGCAAAATTACGTGAAATAGAGTTGGATGTAAAAGAACGGGAATTGACCTCAGAAGTGGATATGTTACGTAATCAACAGCTGATGTCTGTTACACATAAGCAAATTGCGTTGCAACGTAACGTTGTGAAAGATAATGAATTACAATTTACCGTAGCGGCGAAAAGTTTAATTAATGTTTTAGATTCGTATCAAGAATTAACCTCAATGCAAATTGCTGAAGTTACAGCTCGTAATGATTTCCGTGATGCAGCATTACTGTATCTGTCCTCGCAAGCTCGTATCAGTCAATGGGCGGGATATAATCCGCTTTTAGGTCAGAAATGACAAATGTAATTAAATCAAACGAAGAAATCAATATGAAATCAATAATTGAGAATTTAGCGTTGGTAACACAATTATATGGTACACCAATAGCTCAGGAGGCATTAATCGCACAGGTTGTTCGAGATCAACGATTAAATGTAAATTTTCCGTCTTTAAGTGAAGTATTACGTACTTATGGGTTTGAAAATTCTATTTCCAAGAGGGCATTGAATGACATTCCAAGTCTAGCCGTACCTGTTGTTGCAATATTAAAAGATGAAGAGGCATTAGTTATTACTAAAATTGAAGGTGCGGGTTTAAATCGTCGCTTTCATATTTGTCAGACGGATAATGTAGAAAGGGTATTAGAGTATCATGAACTTAGCAAAATTTATTTAGGATATTGTTGGTTTGTCAAACCTAAAATTACCTCGGATATACGTTCTGAATTACCGGAATATCATTTACCAAAAGCTTGGTTCTGGAAAGTCATTTGGCGTTTCAAAGCCTATTACGGGCAAGTTATTTTAGCCACCTTTATCATTAATTTTCTGGCGTTGGTTAGCTCATTATATGTAATGAATGTTTATGATAGAGTGATTCCTAATAAAACTTATGAAACATTATGGGCATTAAGTATCGGTGTTGTCCTTGCTATTAGTTTTGAATTTGCGGCAAAGATGATTCGGGGACATTTAACCGATATAGCTGGTAAAAAAGCAGATTTAATTATTAGTGCAGCATTATTTAGACGAGTAATGGCATTGCGCTTGATTGATAAGCCTGCTTCCTCTGGTTCTTATGCAAATAATCTGCGGGATTTTGAATCTGTACGGGAATTTATGACAAGTGCCAGTTTACTGGTGTTAGTAGATTTACCTTTCCTATTTTTATTTGTGTTTGTCATTTATTTAGTTGGTGGTCAATTGGCATTTGTTCCGTTGATTATCATTCCGACTGTGGTTTTGGTAGGAATTTCTATTCAACCTAAATTAGCAGCGAGAATTAACGAATCTATGCGAGAGTCTTCGCAACGTCAAGGTTTAATTGTTGAGGCTTTAGATGGAATCGAAACCTTAAAAGCAAATAATGCGACGAATTGGGCACAACAACGTTGGGATATGTATACAGCAAAAACCTCTGCTTCACAGATTAAAGTTAAAGATTTAAGTAACTTTGTCGTGAATTTTTCCGTTGCATTACAGCAGTTAAATACAGTGTTTTTAGTGATTGTAGGAACCTATTTAATTCATAGTCAAGATGAAGCAAGTCGTATTACGATGGGGGCACTTATTGCATCGGTGATTTTATCCGGTCGAGCGTTGGCACCCTTGGCACAAATTGCTGGATTGGCAACGCGTTTTCAACAAGCACGTTTAGCGCTAAAAGGTGTAGATGATATTGTTAATCGTCCAATTGAGCGTGATTCGGAACGAAAATATATTACGCTAAAACAAATTCAGGGAAAATTAACGTTTAATAATGTAACCTTCCAATATCACAAAGAAAGTCCGAACGCATTGTCAAAACTTTCCGTTACTATCAATCCAGGAGAAAAAGTTGCTATTTTAGGTCGGATTGGTAGTGGTAAAAGTACTTTGTTAAAGCTTGCATCCGGTTTATATGAGCCTGTGAGTGGAGGCATTACATTAGATAATGTAGATTTACGCCAAATTGATCCAAATTATTTGCGTAATCAAGTTGCGCTGTTTGGGCAGTCTCCAAGGCTGTTTTTAGGTTCATTACGAGAAAATTTAGATATTGCGCGTACTGATAATTTTTCCGGTGATGTAGAGCTGGTTAATGCATTAAATCGTTTTGGTTTGGGAGCATTAGTAAATAGTCATCCTAGAGGATTAGATATGCCTTTAGGTGAAAACGGTCAAGGCCTATCAGGTGGACAAAAACAATTAGTAGCATTGGCTCGTTTAACTATAAAAGATCCAAGAGTTGTTTTATTAGATGAGCCGACTAGTGATCTTGACCAAGGAACCGAAGAAATGGTATTGCAGGCACTTACAAGATGGGTTGGTAATCGAACGATGGTTGTTGTAACACATCGTCCTCAAGTGCTAAAAATGGTTAATCGTATTATTGTTGTTGAGAATGGGCAAGTTGCTATTGATGGGCCTAGGGATGCAGTATTAGCTCATTTAAATAAAAATGAGGAACAAGCTAAACAACGGCAAGTTCAAGCTTCAGCACGCGAACGATCAGCACAAGAGCAAGAAAAAACGGAACAACAAAATAACGAAGGCGATAAATAAAAATGAGTGAAGTTAAACAGTCAGATCTAAAATTAATTAATGATCTTAATGCAGCATTACAGGTAGAAAAACACCATGGCATTTTTTCCGTCATTATTTTGTTTTTTATTTTTCTCGTCGTATTTGTTATTTGGGCGTATTTCAGCCCGTTAGAAGAAGTTACCAGAGGGCAGGGTAGCGTGATCCCAAGCAGTCGGGAGCAAATTGTGCAAAGCCTTGATCCAGGAATTATTCAGGAAATGAAAGTAAAAGAAGGAGAAGTTGTAGAAAAAGGACAAATTCTATTAATCCTTGATGATACTCGTAGTTCCGCTATTTTGCGTGAAAGTGAAGCCAAGGTACAAAATTTGCGCGCGATTGTTGCTCGTTTACAAGCTGAAGCTAGTGGTACGGAGCTGATTTTACCTGAGAATATTCCTAACGAGGTCAAAGAACGTGAAATGTCGGCTTATAATGCTCGCCGTAAAGCAATGGAAGATACCGTTACAGGTATGGCGAAAACGAAAGCATTATTAGATCAAGAAATTGCGATTACTCAACCAATGGTAAAAAAAGGTGTTGTTTCTCAAGTTGAATTATTGAGAATGCAGCGTCAATCGTCTGATTTGGCACAACAAATTGCTGATCGACGTAACCGTTATTCGGCGGAAGCTAGTAATGAACTAGTACAAAGTGAATCGGAATTGGCTCAAGCAAGAGAGAATATGGCTATGAGAGCGGATCCTGTAGAGCGTTCACAAATTAAAGCACCTTTACGCGGTGTAGTAAAAAATATCCGTATCAATACCGTTGGTGGAGTTGTTCAAGCAGGGCAAGATATTTTAGAAATTGTACCTTTGGATGATACCTTATTAGTTCAAGCCTATATTAGTCCTAAAGATGTGGCCTTTATTCGGCCGGGACAGCCAGCATTAGTCAAAATTAGCGCTTATGATTATTCTATCTACGGAGGACTAGACGGAAAAGTAACCTTAATCAGTCCGGATACTTTGCAAGATGAACGTCGCCGTAGTGAGCTCAATTTGAATGCAGATCAAGCTTATTATCGAATTTTAGTCGAAACGCAGGGGAATGCGATTACCGATAAAAACGGACAAAAACTCAATATTACACCGGGGATGACGGCGACAGTTGATATCAAAACTGGAGAGAAAACGATATTCCAATACCTCATAAAACCTATCACTAGAATGAAACAAGCGATGCAAGAACGTTAATAAGTATAAGCCATAAACACAAGACAAAGGGTGGATGAGCACATATTCATTCGCCCTTTATTGTTGCCCATGTAGTATGGGTTAAAAATAATAGAAAAAATGACCGCACTTTTGCAAAAATTTATTCAGATCATGAAATTTACATTCTCTTGTTAAGTCAGACAACAATTTGCGGTATGATAAGCAGTAAATTTTGATGTAATTATATATATTATGGCAGCAAGAAAACATAAAGCCCAGTCTCAATCTCCCGATAAAAAAACTGTCGAAGCTACTATCCCTCCTCATTCTCTTGAAGCCGAGCAAGCGGTATTAGGCGGCATTATGCTAAGTAATCAATATTGGGATTCCGTTTCCGAACGTGTGATAGCCGAAGACTTCTATACCTTTTCGCATCGCGCAATTTTTCAGGAAATGGAGGCATTGATCTCTAATCAATCACCGATTGATTTAATTACGCTTGATCAAGCACTTAAAAATAAAGGAATAAGTGATGAAGTTGGAGGTTTTGCTTATCTTGCTGAGCTTTCCAATAATACGCCCAATGCGATTAATATTGTTGCTTATGCAGACATTGTACGGGAAAAAGCGATTTTAAGGGAATTGATTGCAGTCGGTAATAAAATTGCGCAAAACAGCTATTCCTTTAGAGGGAAGGATATCAAAATGATCCTAGATGATGCGGAAAGAGAAGTCTTTGCTATTGCAGAAAAGCGCTCAAGTGCAGGCGAAGGACCACAAAATGTTATTGAAGTTTTGACGAAGACTATTGATAGAATTGAAACGTTAAGTAACATCGAAAATCATTCGGGGGTAACTGGCATTACGACTGGATTCTTGGATTTAGATAAAAAAACATCAGGTTTACAACCCTCTGATTTGATTATTGTTGCGGCACGGCCTTCAATGGGAAAAACGACTTTTGCAATGAATTTGTGTGAAAATGCAGCAATGGCAAGTGACAAACCCGTTTTAGTTTTCAGTTTAGAGATGCCAGCGGAACAAATTATGATGCGTATGCTGGCCTCATTGGCTCGAGTAGATCAAACAAAAATTCGCACTGGGCAGGGGTTAGAAGATATTGAATGGAATAAAATCGCCAGTGTATTCGGTATGTTTAAACAGAAAAATAATTTATTTATTGATGACTCTTCAGGATTAACACCAACCGAATTACGTTCAAGGGCCCGTCGTGTTTATCGTGAAAATGGTGGTTTAAGTATGATCATGGTGGATTATTTACAATTAATGCGAGCACCGACTTTTTCGGATAATCGAACCTTAGAAATTGCTGAAATTTCCCGCTCTTTAAAAGCCTTAGCTAAAGAATTAGAAGTGCCTGTTGTTGCGTTGTCACAACTTAACCGGAGTTTGGAACAGCGTGCAGATAAGCGCCCTGTCAATTCTGACTTACGTGAGTCTGGCTCTATTGAACAAGATGCGGATTTAATTATGTTTATCTATCGTGATGAAGTTTATAACGAAAATTCCGATTATAAAGGTATTGCAGAAATTATTATCGGTAAGCAACGTAACGGACCTATCGGCAAAGTGAGGTTAAAATTTAACGGACAATTTTCTCGCTTTGATAATTTGGCGGAACAACGGGAGTATTTGGATGATTACTAAAAATACCCTGATGAATATGAAACCTGCAACCGCCAAAATTAGTTCTGTTGCGCTAAAACATAATCTTCAAACCATTAAACAAAAAGCACCTAACAGTAAAATTATTGCCATAGTAAAAGCGAATGCTTATGGGCACGGTGTAGTATTTGTTTCATCTGCGTTAGAAGATATCGTGGATTGTTTTGGTGTTGCTCGTTTAGAGGAAGCGCTGGCACTGAGATCGAATGGTATTACCAAGCCAATTTTACTATTGGAGGGTTTTTTTGCTGAAAAAGATCTACCCGTTCTCGCGGTTAATAATATTCAAACTATGGTACACAATGCCGAACAATTAATTGCACTTCAACGAGCAATCATTCCGAATAAAATTAAAGTTTGGTTGAAAATCGATACAGGAATGCATCGTTTAGGCGTTGATCTCGAACAAGTTGATGAATTTTATCGACAATTAAAAAATTGCTCAAATGTTGCTGAGCAGATCGGTTTGGTTAGCCATTTTAGCCGAGCTGACGAGCTAGAGTGCGGATATACGGAAATTCAACTGGCACGTTTTGAACAAGCGACTTCGGATAAAAATAGCGAGCGGAGTATTGCCGCATCAGCTGGCATTTTATTTTGGCCACAATCTCATCTTGATTGGATTCGCCCGGGAATTATCATGTATGGTATTTCTCCTAATAATATACCTGGTCAGGCATATGGCTTGATTCCGGTGATGACCTTAACGTCTTCATTGATAGCTGTACGTCATCATAAAAAAGGTGAACCCGTAGGATATGGCGGTGTTTGGCATAGCGAGCAAGACACAGTAATCGGGGTCGTTGCAATAGGTTACGGAGACGGTTATCCGCGAGATATTCCGACAGGTACACCTGTGTATATTAATGGTCGTCTGGTGCCTATTGTGGGTAAAGTATCAATGGATATGTTGACTGTTGACCTTGGTGTAAACAGTATAGATCAAGTAGGAGATGAAGTTATTTTATGGGGAAAACAGCTACCGATAGAAAAAATTGCTGAAATGAGCGGAATGTTGAGCTATGAATTGATTACAAAGCTCACTCCAAGAGTATTGACCGAGTACATTGACTAATCTCAACGAATTTTTTTAACTTTAAAGGAAAAATAATGAAAAATATTAACCCGACCCAGACCAACGCGTGGAAAGCGTTAGAACTGCACAAAATCAATTTTGCCACAACAACGATCCAGCATCTTTTTGCACAAGAGCCGAACCGTTTTAGCCAATATTCATTATCGTTTAATAATGAAATATTGGTAGATTTTTCTAAGAATAATATTAATCAAGAAACCTTAAATTTATTAAGACAACTAGCGCAAGAATGCGAATTGGATGTGGCAAAAGAAGCGATGTTTAGCGGTGAAAAAATTAATCGTACTGAAAATCGTGCCGTGTTGCACACCGCTCTTCGTAATAGGGCTAATACACCAGTATTGGCGGATGGAAAAGATGTTATGCCGGAAGTTAATGCTGTTTTAGAAAAAATGAAATCTTTTTGCAAAAGAGTCATTTCTGGTGAATGGAAGGGATATACAGGAAAAGCGATTAGTGATGTAGTTAATATTGGAATTGGTGGCTCGGATTTAGGGCCTTATATGGTAGCCGAAGCATTACGCCCGTATAAAAATCACCTTAATATGCATTTCGTCTCTAATGTTGATGGGACACATATTGCAGAAGTTCTTAAAAAAGTAAATCCAGAAACAACACTCATACTAGTAGCATCTAAAACTTTTACTACACAAGAAACAATGACCAACGCTAATAGCGCGAGAGATTGGTTCCTTGCTGCTGCAAAAGATGAAAGCCAAATAGCAAAACATTTTGCTGCACTTTCTACTAATGCGAAGGAAGTCGAAAAATTTGGTATTGATACAGCGAATATGTTTGAATTTTGGGACTGGGTAGGGGGGCGCTATTCTCTTTGGTCTGCAATCGGCTTATCTATTGCCTTATCAATTGGCTTTGACAATTTTGAATCTCTATTGTCGGGTGCTCATGAAATGGACAAACATTTCCGTTACACGCCGATTGAGCAAAATATCCCAACTACGTTAGCACTAATCGGTTTATGGAACACTAATTTCCTGGGTGCGCAAACAGAAGCGATTTTACCTTATGATCAATATTTACATCGCTTTGCTGCCTATTTTCAACAAGGTAATATGGAATCAAATGGTAAATATATAGATCGTAACGGTAACGTTATTAAAAATTACCAAACTGGCCCTATTATCTGGGGAGAGCCGGGAACCAATGGGCAGCATGCTTTTTATCAATTAATTCATCAAGGTACAACGATCATTCCTTGTGATTTTATTGCACCGGCACAAACACATAACCCATTATCAGATCATCATAATAAATTGCTTTCAAATTTCTTTGCGCAAACAGAAGCATTAGCTTTTGGTAAAACAAAAGAGGAAGTGGAAGCTGAATTTATCAATGCAGGAAAATCTCTAGATAAAGTAAAAGAGATAGTTCCATTTAAAGTGTTTACAGGAAATAAACCGACCAACTCAATTTTATTGCAAAAAATTACGCCGTTTAGCTTGGGGGCATTGATTGCAATGTATGAACATAAAATTTTCGTTCAAGGTGTGATTTTTAACATTTATAGCTTTGACCAATGGGGCGTTGAATTAGGTAAACAGTTAGCAAATCGTATCTTGCCTGAGCTTTCTGATGATAAACCTGTTAGCGGACATGATAGCTCAACGAACGGTCTTATTAACCAATTTAAGGCTTGGAGATAGTTTTTCTAAGATAAGGAATAGTAAAAGTGCGGTCTCATTTTGTCGTGTTATATCATTATAGATAACCTGACAATTTTGAGGAGCGCATTTTTATTTTCTCTAAACGCTGTTATGTTTGGTGGTATGTTTCGGAACATCATTAAGGAGTATTTGTTGTAGAAGATCAAACCTAATCTGACAGTCTTCGTTTAAAATTAAGTGCCTGTCAGATTAATTTGAACTTAAATTCTTTTCTGTCCAAATTCGTTTTCCAGCAAGTAATGTTTCTATCGGGTTCTACCACAGCACATTTTACTTTGATGAGTCTGATGCATTAATCCAAGTCAGCTTGTAATTTGACTAAACCCATATAAATTCGCCTTTCTAAAGGCAATTTGGTAGAACCCTTGTAAAATCGTTTTATAAAACGTTACAAATACCATTTGTCTGTGGATGTTTCACTTTCGTTTTATTGTGCTCAATATCATTAATCGCCAAATAGAGTTCATAATCGTGATTCTCCACCTTACCGCAATGTTCACTGCCACGGTCAGTGAGAATACATAGCATCGGTAATTAAAGTAAAGTAGCACTTCATCATTGAGCATATCTGCTGCCGTAATCGCTGTTTTTATACTATAAAGCTTAGCGAACGCGACTTTACTGTAAGCATCAATAAAGGTTTGCTGATAAATTCGCCCAATACCTTCGCCCAATACCTTCGCCCAATACCTTTAGAATGTATCTTGAGCACCAAGATAACGCGGGTGATCTGTTTCAATTTCACCATAAGCAAGCTCATCTTCCTTTTTACGTTTTAAGGCTTGAACTTGGGATTCATTGAAAATAATGCCTTATTCGGCAACAAGTTTCTCAAGTGAGGTTAATCTTTGTGTAAAATTAGCAAGATTATGCCTTAACCAAATAGACTGAATAGCACCTGATGAAACAAAAATACCTTGTTTACGTAGTTCATTGCTCACATGAACTTGACCAAAAGCCGGATTATCCAAGGCAAATTGAACCACTGCTTACTCGGTGGCTTTATAGACACGATTTTTTAAGTTAGGGACACGGCGATTTTGATTAAGCGAAGCCTGAACGCCACTTTTCGACCGATTGTTGATAGCGATAAAAGGTATCCCGACTAATTCCCATCATCTTGCAGGCTTGATAGATGTTCCCTATCTCTTCGGATAAATTGAGTAAGCCTGTCTTGTGTTTTATTAGAGGATTGTTAGAATAAAACATTAGCGCTTCTTTTTTGTTGAGATTAAATTTGACACTCATATTCTAAACAAGAAACGCTCATTTTTTATTGTGATTTGTCAGATTTGATCTTCTACAACTAATCACAGTATTTATTTTTTCTTGTTATAAGGTCGTTAATTAAAAGTCTTTTTTAAAATTTCTTCCAATAATTCAAAGACTTTTAATACTCTTGGAGGCGTAATGATCTCGTAGGGGCGATATAAAAAAAGTTGCCATTTTTGAATTTTGATATCATCAAATAGTGTACATAATTCTCCTGATTGTAAATAGGGCTTAGCAATAAAATCGCTCACCAAACCTACTGCTTTTCCGCATAAAATTGCTTGTAACATGCTATAAATGTCGGCGCTTTGGAAACTGATATGACGAGGTTTTAACCTGTGTTCGTCGTTTAACAGAAAATGCCAAGCCCGTCCGGTGGCAGGGTTTATTTGAGCGGCAAAAGGATAGCGTAGTTCTAATTCTTCAAGGGATTGTGGTTTCCCTAGGCGTTCCACTAAAGTTGGGGCTGCAACCAGTACATCTCCAATTTCAGTGATTTTTCGCACGATAAAGTTGGGATCCGGTTCTGGCCCAATACGTAATCCGATATCAATGCGCTGATTAACAAGATCAAGCTTGTTCATATCTTCCCGCCAATCAATAATAATGTTGGGATAGGGCAAAAGTGCGGTTAAAAGTTTTGTCAAAATTTCATCGTTAATTCGCCAACTTGGTACGGTGACTCGCACGATACCATTCATTTCTTTCTCAGAATCTTGTTTATTACGTACAAATAATCGTTCGCTATCAGCTAATAATTGTTGGGCTTGGGGGAGAAATTGTTCGCCAAAATCCGTTAAATGAACTTGGCGGGTATTACGCTGAAATAATGCTTCGCCCAAGTAATCTTCCAATTCGGCAATTAATCGGGTCACGACAGGAGGAGAGACAGCAAGACGAGCAGCAGTTTCTTTAAATTGTAGTGTTTCAGCAAGAGAGCAAAATACTTTTAGGGTTTCAAAACGATTATTCATCTATTATTTCATTTTTAGAAATTATGAAATTCATTTTTACAAATTTACTTGAAATAGTCTAGTTATTAAAATGCACGCCATCAAGACAATATTGGAATACGGCTTTCAAGCCTTTAGTTGATGAAATGATCTTTAATTTTAATGAGGGAAGCAAAATGACAAAAACACTTTTTAAAAAGACCGCACTTGCTGCAATATTCGGTTCTCCATTACTAGCAATGGGAAGTACCGCTGTTGCTTCACTACCACAGAACACTATAGCAATTGAAATTCCAGCACAACATATTCCATTAGTTCAAGAATGGGATAAAACATTCCCAAAATCAGACAAAGTGGAGCATCGTAAAATTACCTTTAAAAATCGCTATGGTATTACGTTAGCCGCTGATCTTTATGTACCTAAAAATGCCAAAGGAAAATTACCGGCAATTGCAGTGAGTGGTCCGTTTGGTGCGGTCAAAGAGCAATCATCGGGATTGTATGCCCAAACGTTGGCTGAACGAGGTTTTGTGACCTTAGCTTTTGATGGTTCATACACTGGGGAGAGTGGAGGGGAGCCTCGCAATATTGCCAGTCCGGAAATCGCTACGGAAGATTTTAGTGCGGCCGTTGATTTTTTAGGAACACAGGATTTTGTTAATCGTGATGAGATCGGGATTTTAGGTATTTGTGGTTGGGGAGGATTTGCATTAAATGCAGCCGTTGCCGATACTCGTGTTAAAGCGGTAGCCGTAAGCACAATGTATGATATGACAAAAGTGATGGCAAATGGTTATGAAATTGATTTAACGCCAAACGCACAGGGCATATATGATAGAAAGCCTGCACTTGATATGGAAGGGCGTTACCAAATGAAGCAGGGGTTGAACTTTCAACGTTGGAGGGATACAGAAACCGGTAACACAGCCTATACGGAGAAGAAAGATCATTTACCAGCACCAAATGAACAAACTGTTGATACCCCGAAAATGGTAAAAGAATATGCTGATTATTATAAAACAGCTCGTGGCTATCATCCCCGTTCAGTAAATTCAAATGGGGGATGGTCAAAAACGACACCGCTTGCATTTATCAATATGCCAATTTTACAACGTGCCGGTGAATTAAAATCCGCTGCCTTAGTCGTTCATGGCGAAAAAGCGCATTCCCGTTATTTTGGGGAAGAAGCCTTCCAATCTCTTGGTTCAAAAAATAAAGAACTTTATATTGTACCAAATGCCACACACGTGGATTTATATGATAACCAAGCGGGCAAAATTCCTTATGATAAATTTGAGGCATTTTTCAAAGCTAATTTGAAATAATCGAATCTTGACCGACTCAAGTGCGGTCAAATTTAGGAGAGATTTTATTAAATGAAAACCTTATTTCCCCTTTTAATGGGGTTAGTGAGTTTATCTTCAGGTGCTGAAATGAACGTTAGAGTTACCCTTGATAGTGGTGTGTATTTTGCCACATTAGCTGATAATCCAACCAGCCAAAGTTTCTGGCAACAACTTCCCATAACCTCAAAGTTAGATAACTACGGTAGCAATGAAAAGGTCGTGTATTTGAAAGAAAAACTGAGTACCGAAAATGCTCCCACCGCTTATACGGGAAAAGCAGGTGATATCGCTTATTATGCCCCTTGGGGTAATATTGCAATGTTTCTTGGTAAAGGCCCTTACGCCCCAGGGTTGATTTATATGGGAAATTTTGATGGCGATTTGACCGCACTTTCACAGTCAAGCCAGATTAAATTTGAACGGGCAGAATAATGAATAAACAAGATTTTATTGAATTTTGTCGTGCCGGAAATGCTATTCCTGCGGACGATATAGCATTGCACGGGTTATTAGTGGAATGTGCCTTTGATGCACAAAAGATCACTAAAGAATTGAATGCAGGATTTCATACCCAGGCGGAAATTGTGGAACTGTTTCGTCAATTAACGGATTTACCCGTTGATGAGAGCTTTCTTTGTTTTCCACCGTTCTATACAGATTTTGGTAAAAATATTCACATTGGTAAAAATGTGTTTTTTAATATAGGTTGTTCTTTCCAAGATCGTGGAGGTATTTTTATTGGTGACGGTACGATGATTGGAATGAATGTGAATATCGCCACTCTTAACCACGGCTTAACGGTTGAAACTCGTGGTACAACCTATGCTGCCCCCATTCACATTGGTAAGAATGTTTGGGTCGGCTCAAATGCAACAATTTTAGCTGGGGTAAGTATCGGCGATAATGCAGTGATTGCGGCAGGCGCCGTGGTAACAAAAAATGTGCCGACTAATAGTGTGGTAGGAGGTGTACCGGCGAAGGTGATTAAGATGATTAATGATTAGTTTTTAGCGAAGTCTCTTTTTATCATTTTACGGAATAAAGTTAAATTTAACAGGTTAGAATCATTGTATTTGAATAGGAGTACAACAATGAAGAATCTTCAAAATAAAGTTGTTATTATTACCGGCGCATCATCAGGTATTGGCGAAGCTACAGCCTATAAACTGGCGGAAAGCGGTGCAAAATTAGTATTAGGTGCACGCCGTGAAGCAAAGTTACAAGCGATTGTGAATAACATTAAAGCTAAAGGTGGTGAGGCGGTGTACCGTGTTACCGATGTGGTAAAAGCGGAAGATAATGCTGAATTAGTTGAGTTAGCGAAGGCAACTTTTGGTAAAGTGGATGCTATTTTCTTAAATGCAGGCTTAATGCCAAATTCACCGCTTTCAGCCTTGGAAACCAAGAATTGGGACTCCATGGTGGATGTAAATATTAAAGGTGTGCTAAATGGTATTGCCGCCGTGTTACCAACTTTTGAAAGGCAAAAATCAGGGCATATTTTGGCGGTATCTTCCGTGGCAGGCTTGAAAGTGTATCCGGGGGCGAGTGTATATTGCGGAACAAAATGGGCAGTGAAAGCTATTATGGAAGGTTTACGTATGGAATCCGCGCAAGCTGGTTCGAATATCCGTACAGCAACGATTTATCCTGCAGCAGTACAATCTGAATTAGTCGATCACATCACCAACGAAGACACTTTGAAGGGCTATCGTAAGCTTTACGATACTTTTGAAATTCCGGCTGAACGAGTAGCAAATATTGTAGCTTTTGCCCTTTCTCAACCAGAAGACACCAATATCAGTGAGTTTACTTTGGGACCAACCACGCAGCCTTGGTAAGGATCTCTAAAATCTAACCATATTAATATTTGTACTATATTAGGTAATAGTTGTACAAAGACCTAGCTACTTAAAAGCAATACAATCTCCATTAGGTTAACTAGTCAATGGAGATTTTTATATTATGGCAGAATACCACCTAATTTCTCAATTTATAAAAGTCATCGAAAGTGCTTATAAAGAATCAGCGATATTAGTGTATTATCAGCTCAATTAGAGCAATAAAGAACAGATTTGGATGAAAAAATATCTAGCTTTAAAAATCATTGAGTTTAACTTTAATTTAAAACAGCTAAAAACTTGCTAAATCTCATTTATTGAACCTTTAGCAGTTAGCCAGGCGCTATCATCAATTCAGTATTCCTATCATTTCATCAATTGCTTCACAAAGTAATGTACGATCGTGGCGATAGTCAATATCATCGGCATTTAGACGTTTCTGGAGAATTTTTATTTTAGGAATGATTTGGGACTGCACTGCTAAAGTACGGGCAAGATTCGCAGTATTTTTATTTGATGGAGGAGTAATCACTCCGTTAATAATTTCTGAGCCAACAGTTTGATTAATCCATTTTATTCGTTCGATAAGAGATAATGTAGCAACCGGGCTGTGTTCAATTCCTAAATTATCAATAAAGATTTTTTTTCCTTGGCTCTGTTTAAGGGATTGGCTAATTTCTGGTAGCAATAATGGTGGCATAATACTAGTTAAAAAACTACCGGGTCCAAACAAAATCACTTCCGCTTTATTGATTGCTTCAATAGCCTCTGGCGTTGCCTGAACTAATGGAATAAGAAAAATGGATTGCGGCATTGTCGGCAGGTTGTCAATATTTACTTCCCCGACAATACTTGAGCCTGTACCTAAACCGGCGGCTAAATGAACTGGTGTTTCTGACATTGGGAAAATATAAGATTTGACTTGTAATAATTCTCGTATCAGGTTTATTGCTTCAACAGGGCGGATGTGCATAGATTCTAAGGCTTTTAGCATTAAATTGCCTAGATTATGCCCCTTTAGCTCTCCAGTTCCGCCGAAACGATATTCAAATAGTGCGGAAGCTGTGCTAGGTTCCGTAATAATTTGATTTAGGCAGTTGCGTAAATCTCCCCATGCAATACCGCCTTGTTCTAATCGAATACGTCCAGTAGAGCCACCATTATCGGTTGTGGTTACGATGCCGCTTAAACGTTCTTGCATAAAACTAAGAGAGGACATCACTCGCCCTAACCCGTGTCCGCCCCCGATAGCAACAATATGCTGAACGGCACTTAAATTTTTATGTATTGTGTTGTTATTGCTATATGGGGGTGAAGGATATTGGGTTGGCATTGTTATTACCTTTTATATTTAGTTCTACTTAAAAATAAGTATGAAATACAATAAATTATCGTTGATTTTGAATTTTTTAAATAATCCGTTGGTTTCAATCGGATTATCTTTTACAATACGGTAAAGTCTATTTTATCGCATAACTCCGAGCTTGTTTAGCCTAAGTTTTTTAATACGGCGACAATGCCAATAATACTATCGTATTATTCAGGGATAGATTGGAAACGATTTATCCTCTCCATATTTAGAAAGGTGTCTAATGCAATCAATTCCAATTAAAAATATTGGTACGCATCTAATTGATGCGTTTCAACGCGAGTATTATTATTTGCGTCTTTCTATTACGGATCAATGTAATTTTCGTTGCAGTTATTGCCTACCTAACGGTTATCAAGCAGAATCTCACAGACCGCAATTCTTATATGAAAAGGAAATTATTCGATTAGTAAGTTGCTTTGCTGAATTAGGTACCGAAAAGATTCGCCTAACTGGTGGTGAACCTACTTTACGCAAAGATTTTCTTAATATTGTGGAGCAATTAGTCCAAGTTGATGGCATTAAGCATATTGCGTTAACAACAAATGGCTATAGAATGAAAAAGGATGTTGAGAAATGGAAAAGCCTTGGTATCAGTACAATTAATGTAAGCGTAGATAGTTTAGATGCGAGAATGTTTCAGCAGATTACGGGAATAAATCGATTTTCAGAGGTGATGGAAGGGATTGACAAAGCATTTGAAGTCGGCTACCAGAAAATTAAAGTTAATGCCGTATTGATGAAGAATCTCAACGAACAGGAGTTTGACACTTTTCTTAATTGGGTGAAATATCGCCCTATTCAAATGCGTTTTATTGAATTGATGCAAACTGGGGAAATGGATAAATTTTTTCAGCGTTATCATCTTTCCGCTGAAATCTTAATGAATAAATTATTACAGAGGGGGTGGCAATTACAAACTCGTTCTTATTATGATGGTCCGGCTAAAGTCTTTAAGCATCAGGACTATTTGGGGGAAATTGGGTTGATCATGCCTTATGAAAAAGATTTTTGTCTGAGTTGTAACCGATTACGTGTTTCGGCAAAAGGGAAATTACATCTTTGTTTATTTGGCGAGGAAGGGATCGAATTACGAGATTTGTTACAATCTGATGCTCAGAAAGCGCAATTAAAATCCAGAATTATATCTGCGTTACAGGGTAAACGAAAACATCATTTATTACATATTGGGGATAGTGGTGTGAGAAATCATCTCGCCTCTATCGGTGGATAAAATAGTCAAGAAAATGACCGCACTTTAATGAATAAAATAATGACGACATTAACACATATAAATACACAAGGCGAAGCCAATATGGTGGATATATCTGCAAAGAATGATACGATTCGGGAGGCGAGAGCTGAGGCGATAATCCGCTTATCTTCACAAACTTTGACAATGATTTTAGAAGGGAAACATCATAAAGGTGATGTTTTTGCTACTGCACGAATTGCAGGTATTCAAGCGGCAAAGCGAACTTGGGAACTAATTCCGTTATGCCACCCATTATTACTCTCTAAGGTTGAAATTAGTATTGAGGCTCAGCCAGTACAGAATCAAATTCGGATTGAAACGTTATGTAAACTAACAGGAAAGACTGGTGTTGAAATGGAAGCATTGACTGCCGCCAGTGTTGCTGCATTGACAATTTATGATATGTGCAAAGCAGTACAGAAGGATATAGTTATTCAACATATTCGTTTACTTGAAAAGAGCGGGGGAAAATCAGGGCATTTTTTGATAGAGGAAAAACAATGTTAAAAATTTTATTTTTTGCCCAAACTCGAGAATTGATTGGCATTGACGAATTGCAATTGGCCGCAAAAAATTTTTCGACGGCAGAGGAATTGCGCTGCTATTTAGTTGAAAAAGGAGAAAAATGGGCGTTAGCCTTGGAAAAAGGAAAGTTGCTTGTTGCAATTAATCAAACCTTAATGCCACTGGAAAGCGCAGTTAAATCTGGGGATGAAATTGCATTTTTTCCACCTGTAACCGGAGGGTAAATGGAAAACGTATTGATAGCCGTACAAACACAGGAATTTGATCAAAATTCAATTTATCATTGGTTGTCAGAGTCTCAATCAATTGGTGCTTGTGTGATCTTTATCGGGAAGGTGAGAGATCTTAATTTAGGAGATAAAGTTTCCGATCTTTATTTGGAGCATTATCCTCAGATGACGGAAAAAGCTTTACAAGAAATTATTATAGAAGCAAAGCAGCGTTGGAATATTGAACGAGTTGCCGTAATTCATCGTATTGGACACTTACACAGTGGTGATGAGATTGTTCTAGTTGGAGTGAGTACAGCGCATCGTAGTGAAGCTTATCAAGCAAATGAGTTTATTATGGATTATTTAAAATCTAAAGCACCATTTTGGAAAAAAGAATATACTCAATCCGGGGAACGTTGGGTTGAAGCAAGGAAATCTGATAATGATGCTTTAGAGAAATGGTAACTCGTATTTACATATAA
This sequence comes from Rodentibacter caecimuris, assembly GCA_001998905.1. Classification (GTDB taxonomy): domain Bacteria; phylum Pseudomonadota; class Gammaproteobacteria; order Enterobacterales; family Pasteurellaceae; genus Rodentibacter_A; species Rodentibacter_A heylii_A. The sequence goes on from MLAA01000025.1 coordinate 40,291, forward strand.
AAATGCCAATCTGTTACTCAATTGGCATTTTTATTGGAAAGTATTAAAGTACTTTTACAATGCTTTCACATAAATACTGGATATTGTCCTCGGTAATACCTGCAACATTAATACGACCGGAACGTACGGCATAAATTGCGAATTCGTCTTTTAAACGATCAACTTGCTCTGGGCTAAGACCGCTGAAAGAAAACATGCCATTTTGTTGGATAATAAAATCGAAATCTTGTTTTGTACCAGATTGTTTCAGTAACTGAACGAATCGATGACGCATTTTCTTGATACGCTCACGCATTTCCGTTAATTCTTCATCCCATTCTTGGCGCAGTTGCTGATCTTTTAAAACAATGGCCACAGTTGCGGCACCGTGTGATGCAGGGTTAGAGTAGAGTGTGCGAATAATTGATTTCACCTGAGTCAATGCTGTTGAGGCAATATCTTCTGTTTCCGCGACTAATGTGAAGGCCCCTACACGTTCGTTATAAAGCCCAAAGTTTTTAGAGAAGGAACTGGCAACTAACAATTCTTTGTGATTAGCTGCAAAGGTTCGTAGTCCTACGGCATCTTCATCTAAACCGTTTGCTAAACCTTGGTAGGCGAAATCGAATAATGGCAACCAACCGTTTTTAACTGACATCTCAGCTAATATTTTCCATTGTTGGGGGGTAGGATCAATCCCTGTCGGATTATGACAGCAGCCGTGTAATAAGACGACATCGCCTTCACCCGCGTTGCTTAAATCAGAAATCAAATTATCCCAGTCTAGCGCTTTGTTGTCTGCATCATAGTAGCGATATTCACGAATTGTCATTCCGACTGCATTGAAGATCGCATTGTGATTAGGCCAAGTAGGCGTACTGATCCAAACATTTTGAGATTTTGTTTGACGTTTAATAAATTCGGCAGCAATACGCAATGCACCGGTTCCCCCTAAACTTTGAACGGTTCTAGCTCGTTTTTGAGTAATGACAGGAGAGTTTGCGCCAAATAACAACTCTTTTGTATAGTGATTGAATTCTGCTACACCGTCAATTCCGAGGTAGTTTTTGGTCGTTTCTGTATTTAACAATTGCTGTTCCGCATTTTTCACCGCACGCATAATTGGAGTGCTGCCTTTCGCATCTTTATAAACGCCAATGCCTAAGTTAATTTTAGGATGACGAGTTTCTGTTTTGAATGCTTCTCCTAAACCTAAGATTGGGTCAGCTGGAGCGGCCTTAATATTTTCAAACATAGTATTGTCCTTACTGATAAGTTCAGAATAATGTATTGATGCAGGTTATACTTCAGTCTTTAAGTTTTAGCAAATTTGTTTATAAAAAAAATTGAAGTTCATAAAGTTTGTTGAAAAATTTTTAAAAATAAGATTATTTATTGAATATTTTTAATTTCTCTATAGTCCAGTGTATACCACTTTGATATTCTTCAGGTAAGCGAGGCTGAAGTTTAATCAGTTCGCGAATTAATACAGTATGATCTGGATGAGAAAAATTAATATGTCCAACTTTGCGTCCCTCTCTGACTTCTTTACCGTACCAATGTAGTTGAGAAAATTCGGAATTTAACCATTGCGGGTTAAAGTCAGTACCTATTAAATTTACCATCACATTTGGGGCAAAAGTTGCCAGTGTTGCTGTCGGTAGATCTAATAAAGCTCTTAGGTGCAGTTCAAACTGGCTGACTGAGCAGCCTAACTGAGTCCAATGTCCACTATTATGAACTCGAGGTGCTAGTTCGTTAATTAATAATTGCCCGTTGATGACAAAACATTCCATTGCCATTACGCCGATATAATTAAGCTTTTGCATAATTTTACCGAGCATTGACTCCGCTTGCTCTTGTAGTGTAGCTTGTTTCGGAAAATGAGTATCTGAAACGCTATAACGTAAAATACCGTTTTGTTGTAAGTTATGCGTAATCGGATAAAAATAGCATTGTTCGTTTTTAAATCTGGCACCGACTAACGAAATTTCATAATCAAAAGGAATAAATTTTTCGGCAATGACTTTGCCGAATAAATCCTCACTAATAAGAGATTTATTTGCCAAATTGATAATCCATTGCCCTCGTCCGTCATATCCCCCAGTACGGCGTTTTACTACTACTTTCTCGCCGATATTGTCAAAAATAGATTGCCATTTAGAACTATTTTCTAATAATGCCCAAGGCGAAGTGGGTAAATTGAGTTCATCTAATAAGGATTTTTGCGAAAACCGATCAGCAAGTAATCCGAAAATATCGCGATTAACAAAATTTGGATGTTGTGCCAACATTTTTGTCAGTGGAGTGTTTTCCCAACGCTCAATTTCAGCTGTAATAATTGCATTTTCCGGAATATCAATAAGTGGAGCATCGAAAGCGAGAGGTTGGACGTCAATGTCTAAAGGAGCTCCAGCATAACGTAACATTCTGCCGAGTTGTCCGTTACCAAGAACATAAATTGGCGGATAAAGCGCACTTTTTTGCATAATTAAATCCTTTAAAATAAGAGACCGCAAAAGTGCGGTCAAAAAATGAAGTATTTTTACAAACGAGGATCCGGATTATCTAATACTGCTTCGGTTTGTTGCTGGCGAAACTGTTGCAAACGACTTAACAATTCCGGATTCCAAGCTGCTAAAATTTGTGCTGCAAGTAAGCCTGCATTGGCAGCTCCCGCTGGGCCAATTGCCAATGTACCAACTGGGATACCTTTTGGCATTTGCACAATTGAGTAAAGACTATCTACTCCGCTTAACATTGAACTTTTTACTGGTACGCCTAATACGGGAACTAATGTTTTTGCCGCAATCATTCCAGGTAAATGTGCTGCACCGCCTGCACCTGCGATAATCACTTTATAACCGTTTTGCTGAGCTTGTTCTGCAAAACTAAATAATTTATCAGGCGTTCGGTGAGCTGAGACTACTTCAACGTGATAGGAAACTTGTAGTAAATCTAAAACTTGACAGGCTTCTTGCATTGTTGCCCAATCGCTTTTAGAACCCATTACAATAGCAATTTGAGGTTGTTTGTTTGACATCATTCTTTCATTTAAACGGAGTTAAAACGGGTGTTAGAATATCATAATAAGCAAACGATTGCGAGATGCTAAAAAACAAAATGTCATTGCAACTTTGCACGGAAAATCATATCCTAAGCGGTGTTTTTTCCTATTAACGTGTAAGGGCAAATTATGCAGGCAAAGGCTAAGTATAGAAAGGATTATAAAACGCCAGATTTTACAGTTACCGATATTTTTCTTGATTTTCAATTAGATTCTCAACGAACCATAGTTACGGCAAAAACTCAATTTCAACGCCTCAACCCCGAGGCAACATCATTACGTTTGGACGGGCATAGTTTTCAATTTTCTTCTGTTCGCTTTAATGGCGAAGATTTCAAACATTATCAACAAGATAGCGAGAGTTTAATTCTTGATTTAAGCGGACAAAGTGCGGTCAACTTTGAGTTAGAAATTGTCACGTTGTTGAAGCCCGATCAAAATACGTCTTTGCAGGGGCTATATCAGTCAGGTAATGGGATTTGTACACAATGCGAAGCGGAAGGATTCCGACAAATTACCTATATGTTAGATCGACCTGATGTTTTGGCTCGTTACACTACGCGTATTACGGCGAATAAAACACAATATCCTTATCTTTTATCTAACGGAAACCGTATCGCCAGTGGTGAGTTAGAAGGTGGTTTACACTGGGTAGAATGGCAAGATCCGTTTCCAAAACCAAGTTATTTATTTGCGTTGGTTGCTGGTGATTTCGACTTATTACAAGATAGTTTTGTCACTAAAAGCGGTCGGAAAGTCGAATTAGAACTTTATGTTGATAAGGGGAATTTAGATCGTGCTGATTGGGCGATGGAAAGTTTAAAAAAATCGATGAAATGGGATGAAGAACGCTTTAATCTTGAATATGATTTGGATATTTATATGATTGTGGCGGTAGATTTCTTCAATATGGGGGCAATGGAAAATAAAGGACTGAATATTTTCAATTCTAAATTTGTGCTCGCTAACCCTCAAACAGCAACCGATGACGATTATTTAGCTATTGAAAGTGTCATTGCACATGAATATTTTCATAATTGGACGGGAAATAGGATTACTTGCCGAGATTGGTTCCAACTGAGTTTAAAAGAAGGATTGACGGTATTCCGTGATCAGGAGTTTTCTTCCGACACAGGGTCGCGCGTGGTTAATCGAATCAATAATGTTAAATTCTTGCGTACTGTGCAATTTGCCGAAGATTCCAGTCCGATGTCTCACCCGATTCGCCCTGATAAAGTCATAGAAATGAATAATTTTTATACGGTAACCGTGTATGAAAAAGGGGCTGAAGTTATTCGTATGTTGCATACCTTATTAGGCGAGAAAGGTTTTCAAGCCGGTATGCAACAATATATTCAAGAATATGACGGCAAAGCGGCAACTTGTGAAAATTTTGTAGCCGCAATGGAAAAGGCTAATGGTGTTGATTTAACCCAATTTCGTCGTTGGTACAGCCAATCAGGGACACCGCAATTAACTATCAGTGATCGTTATGATGAGAAAAATCACATTTATTTTTTAAGTATATCTCAAGCGACCCCGCCAACAGCCGATCAAATGGAAAAACTTAATTTACATATTCCGGTAAAAATTGCTTTATATGATGAGAATGGTACTCAACAAACGCTACAATATGAAGGTCAACCTTTAAGTTCAGTCTTGAATATTTGTGAAAAAAATCAAACCTTTGAATTTCACGGTATTTATCAGCGTCCCGTACCTGCATTGTTGGAAGATTTTTCAGCGCCAGTTAAGTTGGATTATGATTACAGTACAACCCAGCTTTTAACATTGATTAAATTTGCTAAAAATGAATTTATTCGTTGGGATGCGGCACAAATGTTACTTACTGCTGAATTACGGCGTAATGTCAGCCATTTTCAACAAAATGAATCAGCAGAAATATCGCCTGAAATTTTGACCGCACTTTCACAATTATTGGAAAATTACCGCGACAATCTTGAGTTAACTACCTTAATTTTAACCTTACCGAAAGAAAGCGAGTGGGCGGAATCTTTCCAAACGATTGATCCTGATGCGATTACTGCAGCACGTGATTTTATGATTCGTTATATCGCTGAATATTTAAAAGATCAATTTCTTAAAATTTACAATCAAATTCGTTTGGATGATTATCGGATTACTCAGCAAGATATTGCTTTACGCGCGATGAGAAATTTATGTTTAACCTATTTGGCTTATACTAATATTGGTAATAATATTGTTAATAAGCATTATACTTACGCAAATAATATGACTGATACGCTAGCCGCGCTCAGTGTTGCCTGTAAAGCAGAATTACCTTGTCGTGATAGTTTATTAACGGATTTTGAAAATAAATGGCGGCATGATGGTTTAGTGATGGATAAATGGTTCACCTTGCAAGCCACTAGACCTGATACAGATGTATTGTTGTTAGTAACACAATTAATGGATCATCCTAGCTTTAATTTTAATAACCCTAATCGTGTGCGCGCACTGATTGGTAGCTTTGCCAACCATAATTTAAAAGGGTTCCATGCTATTGACGGTTCGGGCTATCGTTTTTTAACAGAAATTTTAATTAAATTAAATGAGAGCAATCCTCAAGTTGCTTCTCGCTTGATTGAGCCTCTCACTCGCTTTAGACGCTTTGATACATTGCGTCAGCCGTTAATGAAGCGAGCGCTTGAACGTTTAAATGAAGTTGAGAATTTATCTAAAGATTTATTTGAAAAAATCGAGAAGGCTTTGCAGTAGAATTAAATTTTTAAATATTATATGAGGGGCATACATGGTATGTCCCTACTTATGTATAAATGCTTCATGGTATTGTATGTAACACATATTAATACGCATTACAGTCAACTATCCGGAGAGATAAACGAGTATGTATTCATTATTCCGTCAATTTATTTTTAAAATGGATGCTGAAAAAGCCCATAATTTTACAATTCTCTGTTTAAAATTAGCAGGGAATCCCATATTCTTACCATTGTTAAGGCGGCTTATCGCTTGCCCGGAAGGAACACCTAAAACGGTGATGGGAATTAAATTTAAAAATCCTATCGGATTGGCCGCTGGAGCAGATAAAAATGGCGAAGCAATTGACGGTTTTGGTGCATTAGGATTCGGCTTTATAGAAGTCGGAACAGTTACTCCTATTGCTCAGGAAGGAAATGCCAAGCCACGACAATTTCGCTTAATCGAAGCAGAAGGTATTATTAATCGTAACGGTTTTAATAATAATGGTATTGATTATCTTATCGAAAATGTCAAAAAGGCTAGGTATAACGGTGTTATCGGAATCAATATCGGTAAAAATAAAGTAACGCCTTTAGAACGAGGAATTGATGATTATATTTTCTGCTTAAACAAAGCTTATAATTACGCGGGTTATATCACAATCAATATTTCTTCACCCAATACACCAGATTTACGTCAATTACAATATGGTGATTTTTTTGAGAATTTGCTTAAAAGTATTAAGGCTCGCCAACAAATTTTAGCGGAGCAGTATAATAAATATGTGCCAATTACCGTTAAAATTGCCCCAGATCTTAATGAATCAGAAGTAATACAAATTGCTGATACTTTACGTCGCTATCAAATGGATGGCGTCATTGCAACAAATACTACCATCTCTCGTAACAATGTGGTCGGAGTCAAAAATGCCGAGCAACAAGGTGGTTTAAGTGGTAAACCATTGCAAGATAAAAGCACAGCAATAATTCAACGGCTAAACCAAGAATTGAAAGGTCAAATTCCTATAATCGGTAGTGGTGGAATAGACAGTATTGCTAATGCGCAAGAAAAAACTCAGGCAGGTGCAGCGCTTTTACAAGTTTATTCAGGAATGATTTATCATGGGCCTAAATTAGTGAAGAATCTGATTGAAGCAATAAAATAATGAAAAAGTACAATCACTTTAAAGAAGCTTTATGTCTCAAACTCAACATATTTATGATTTACATTGCCACAGCATAGCATCAGATGGAGTACTAAGCCCGACAGAACTAGTACAAAGAGCGTATGAAAAAGGCGTAACAGTTTTAGCATTAACTGATCACGATACTATTGCTGGTGTTGCAGAAGCAAAGAAACAAGCGAAACTTTTAGGAGTTAAACTGGTCAATGGCGTGGAAATTTCGACTGTATGGGAAAATCAATCTATTCATATTGTTGGATTAGGCTTTGAGCTTTCTCATCCGAAAATGCTCGAACTCTTAATGACACAGGCTGCATTAAGAGATAGCCGAGCACAGGAGATAGGGAATAAATTAATTAAAATAGGTGTAGAAAATGCTTACGCGGAAGCTAAGAAATTAGCAAAGAACGGTGAAGTAACCCGCGCCCACTATGCTCGCTATTTGGTTCAAATCGGTAAAGTATCCAATGAAGGTCAAGCATTTAAACGCTACCTAGGTCAAGGAAAATTTGCATATATCAAACCTCAATGGGCTGATATTCCAACTGCAATTAATATTATTCACCAAGCGGGTGGCATTGCTGTATTGGCACATCCGCTACGTTATCATTTGACTGCAAAGCGAGTAAAAAAACTGATTACGGAGTTTAAACAGTGGGGAGGTGATGGAATGGAGATTGCAAATTGTGGACAAAAAACAGAGCAGCGCCAATTACTTGCCCGTTGGGCTAATGAAATTGGCTTACTTGCCTCTTTAGGCTCTGATTTTCATTTTCCTTGTGGTTGGATTGAATTAGGTAAAAACCTTCAATTACCTGATACTGTTACACCTATTTGGACATTGCCACATTTTAATATAGATTAATCCTCCTATATTCTAGGATTTTTCTGCTTGAACATCGCTTTCTTTATTCTAAAAGTAATGCATTAGTGTTCTATTCGTGTTGTTTCCATACTGCAAAATAGGCGATTCTCAAACTTCTGGGAGAGAAATCCTAGTCGGACTAAATCAGCAGGGGCTTGATACGAGAAGAGCGTGGAGTGATAGCTCTGTTATCGGACCAAATGATATCCTTGGTAAGAAAATATTAGGAAAATAAAGGTAATTTTGGTTCAGTTATCTGCTATTAAGTGCTAAAGGGAATAAAGGCATAAACTGACTAAAAGTAAACCTGGGTTAATTCTTGGCTAACTTTCAACGGTTCTTATGAAGCCCTAGTCGGCGGTCCGTAAAGGGGGTAATCATGATATTAATCAAATCTCAATTAAAATTGACCGCACTTTAGGTGATACTTTTAAAGTGCGGTTGGATTTTTTTAACAGAATATTAGATTTCTTTTTTAGAATGAGAACTCAAGCCAGATAGGATAGAGCAGTTGGGGTTATCATCGCCTTGACAGGCACAATGCCATTGCTGTAATAACAATAGCATTTCTTGTAAGTTTAGGATTTTTTCTTGCAATTCTAGAATATGTTGTTCTGTCATTGCTTTTACCGTTCGACTAGTTCGGTTTGGGTCGTCGTTTAACGCTAATAATTGTTTAATTTGATTGAGTGAGAATCCTACTTTACGAGCATTTGCAATAAAATTTAATCTGATTAGATCTTGTTCTTTATAACATCGATAACCTGAACTAGAGCGCTTTGATATGGGTAATAATCCTATTTTTTCGTAATCTCGAATTTGTTTTGGAGATAGCCCTGAGGCTTTTGCTGCTTGACTGATATTCATACTATTTTAATTAGAAATTTTTCTGTATTTTACATAAAACGTGATTAAGATCACGTTTATTATTTTTTACATTAACTGGGAACGTTCCCATTGATCGGAGTTGGTCTAAAATTTATAATTATGAAATTTATTTTGATTAATTAGGTAACAGTATGGCTAAACAAAAATTGGATCCACAGAACGTGGATAAATTAATTGAGTTGATTGGGGGACGTGAAAATATTGTAACCGTTACCCACTGTATTACCCGTTTACGTTTTGTTTTGAATGATGAAACAAGAATAGATTGCAAAGGGATTGAAGCTTTGCCTATGGTGAAGGCAAATTTTGCTACCGGAGGGCAATATCAGGTCGTTATTGGGCAAGAAGTTAGCGATTATTATAATATATTGTTGCAAAAAACCGGCTTAACTGATGTTGATAAGGAGCAGGTCAAAGTGGCTGCCCGACAAAATCAAAAATGGTATGAAAATTTGATTTCACATATGGCCGATATTTTCATTCCACTATTACCAGCATTGATCAGTGGGGGGCTTATTCTAGGTTTTCGCAATGTGATTGGCGATATTGCAATGATTGATGGTAAAACTTTAACCCAAATAAGCCCTTTTTGGAACAGTATTCACGCATTCTTATGGTTAATTGGTGAAGCAATTTTCCACTTCTTACCGGTTGGAATTTGCTGGTCGATTGCTCGTAAAATGGGGACTTCTCCTATTTTAGGGATAGTGCTTGGGATTACTTTGGTTTCACCGCAATTAATGAATTCTTATGGTTTAGGTTCACAAATTCCAGAAGTATGGGATTTTGGGTTGCTTGCTATTGAAAAAGTTGGCTATCAAGCACAAGTAATTCCAGCAATCATGGCGGGTTTGGCATTATCCTACATTGAACGTTTTTTAAACAAAATTGTACCGGATTTTTTAAATTTAATTATCGTGCCTGTAACTTCAATTATTTTAGCCGTTTTTCTTGCTCATACGATTATTGGTCCTATTGGACGTGATATCGGTAATGGTGTAGCTTTTGTTGTTAAATATGCAATGACGGGAGATTTTGCACCGATTGGGGCGGCATTATTTGGCTTTTTATATGCACCATTGGTTGTTACGGGCGTTCACCAAACTTCTCTTGCAATTGATATGCAGATGATTCAAAGTATTGGCGGTACTCCTGTTTGGCCATTAATTGCGTTGTCTAACATTGCGCAAGCTTCTGCGGTAGTAGCAATCATCATTATGAGCAAAAAAACAAGTGTACGCGAAATAGCCGTACCAGCAGCCTTATCTGCTTATTTAGGTGTAACTGAACCAGCAATGTACGGTATCAATTTAAAATACCGTTTCCCGATATTGTGCGCAATGATTGGTTCTGCTTGTGCGGCACTGGTATGTGGATTAGCCGGTGTATTGGCAAGTAGTATTGGTGTAGGCGGTTTACCAGGCATTTTGTCTATTCAGCATCAATTCTGAGCAACCTTTGCCGTAGCAATGTTGGTCGCAATTATTGTCCCTATTATACTGACAATCATTCTATATAAACGCCGAGTTAATACAAATACTTTGGAATAACGATGATAAAATCAGTAAGATTTCCGTAGTTTTGTGCAATTTTACTAGCATATGGTTGGAGACTACTATGAGTATTAGCCCCCTTTTTAAGGGGTATTCTGAATGTCCGTATGTTATGTTACACGACATTATAAGGTACAATAAAGTAGCAAGAGCAACAAATAAAAGCAGATATCGATATTTTCTTATTAGCAGAAGATGGAAAAATTATATTGAATATCAGGAGGATAGGTATTCCCTTAAATAGCCCTGTAAAGCATTTACTTGGTAATAATTTTAGCGATAGCCAAACAAAATCGATTTAGCCTCTCGTAAAATGTATAAATTTTGAAGAAAGATAAGGGGGAATTATTCCCCCAATCACATGATACAAAACTTCTCTAAATTTGACCGCACTTTTGTTCTGTAGTTGTCAGTTATCGCGATAATACTATGGCGAATGTAATCATTCGATAGCGTGGAGATACTCGAGCAGTTAATGATTAATTTTAAAGAAAAGATTTTATAGAGATACCCGTTTATATCGGATAGAACCAGAATTAAATCAAGATAATTTTACGAAAGGCGCAGATTTAGACGGTACTTATTGATAAATCATTACAATGATTACATCAGTTTGTCAGGTGATTGGGTAGGAGAGTATTGATCTAATAGTTATTGGCTGCTCAGGTGTAAAACGATCTCTTGCGAATGGTCTTGTCAAAGGAATGGATAATTGATGATAGGACAAGGGGACGATAGTACCGTTCTATTAGTTTTTTGGAAAACAAACGGTAAGCCCTATATATGGCAATTTATATCATTAATACATAATCAGCATATAATATAATCAAGTTATTGCATAGAGTAGAAGAGCAGTATTTGAAAACGTAAGAGCGTAATTAGCAGCCTCCATAAAAATAAACCCACTATTTTCACATTAAAAATAGTGGGTTTTGTGTTGGAGTTTCTTCCCAAAAGTTAACTATATAATCTCAAATTGGCTTTGTTCTAATACTAGCCCTGTATTTAGGTTCGCAAAGTGTATGGCATTTTTGCTTCCATTACCATCTGCATCATAAGAGAGTTTCCCATTTTGTGCATTATATTGGATATAATCGCTGAAATTATCCATATTTTCTTTGAGTGAATTAAAAATTACACGGGATAAGGCAATTTTATCTCCTTTTTGAAAATCAGTGATTGTATCAATACTTCCATTTAATTCTGTTTGGAACACAAAAGTATCATTGCCTTCACCTCCTGTCAGAGTATCAGCACCTAGTCCACCGATTAAACGATCATTACCAGCTCCGCCATTAAGTGTATTTCCGATATTGTTGGCAGTTAATACATTGTCAAGCTCATTTCCCGTAGCAGATTTTGCCATTGTGCCGAGTAGGGTGAGATTTTCCACATTTTCTGTTAATGTATAATCAATATGGCTAAATACCGTATCAGTGCCTTCATTTGCTAGTTCAATCACTTTGTCGCCGACATTATCAACAACGTAACGATCATCACCTGTACCGCCGTACATAGTATCCACGCCTAAACCTCCGTCTAGGAAATCATTACCAGCACCACCACGGATTGTATCATTACCTTTACCGCCTTGGATATTATTATCTGCATTGTTACCTGTGAGGACATCATCATAATCTGAGCCGATTAAGTTTTCAATTTGAGTGCCAAATCCAATAAAGGCTTGATCTTTAGTGTATTGCATAAATTCTTTTTCGCTAATCACAATCTGATTAGCTAACATTTCGGCAATCTGTTTAGGAATCTTAAGAGAGAGTTCCAACATCTCTACAATCTGAGACACTGACATAGAAGATATATGCATAGACATTTCGTCCGGTACGTTCGGCAGTGTTATCGGCAAATCGTGAACAAATGAACCTTTTATTAGCGCATCGTTTGCTAAGCCAAAATAGCTTTGTGGAGTAAATTTATCTTTACCTTCGGCAACAAAGAATTCTTTTAACTGATCACCTCGATAAATCCAAGAACCCGGTGTCAAATTCACGTTCACTGCCATCTTTTCATTAGATGCATCAAAAGTATCTACACCTGCGCCATCCCAGATATACAACGCCCCATCACTTTCTAGCGCATTATAATTTTTAAACGTATAAATATCGTTACCCTTACGGGCCTCAGGGTTGACACCATAGCGGTAATGTAAAGTGGCTAAATCAAAGATGCGAGGCAAACTATAACGAGACACTATTGTACCTTGGGTAAGAGACGCCGTGTTATATGACTCTACAGTAAATTCTATTGTATCTTCATAAGTGAATCCTTTTTTACCCGCAGAGTGGTCAAGTTGTAAATTATGCCCAATTTCGTGAACACTTGTATGATAAAGTACCGCTTTATTTTTACTGCTATTATTTTGAGGCTTTTCGAATTCCACCCCATTTATAGCAAGGTTTCCACCATTATTTGCTACCCCTAATAATGTTCCACCTTGTTGTTCCTTCATCACTGCTTTATAAACCTTTGAATCCGCTTCACTAACATTATCCACTTCAACAAATTTAATATTGGCATATTGCTCAATTTGCTTGTAACTAAAACGAATCATTGATTTTTCCTCATCAGTATGATCAGTTTTGTATCCTGAAATTTCCGAAGACGCATTCGGTACCGGTGTAGCTTTTGCTTCATCAGTAGTCATAAAATGATATTTGACGATCAAAGGCTCTGTTTTCCCCCCCACAGGATAGCCTTTATTAAAGCCAACATAAGTATCAGGTAAAAGAATACCATCAACAAAATAAGGGAAATTATACTCCTCTTTTGTATGATCAATTTTACGCGCTGATTTTTCTATATCTTGATGTCTAGAAACGAATTCAGAATTGACCGCACTTGGTGTGATATAGCTTTCGCTATCTACTACTTCAATTGCTTTACCTGCGACATCTTGCGTTTTTAGTGTAGCGACAACTCGGCTATTGCCATTGAGTTTTTCATTTTCAACATTAACTGAAAAAGTATTATCTGCTTTTACAGTAGTTTCAATCACTTCATTACCAATTTCGATATTTATGGTATCACCGACTTTTGCACGACCGCTTACTTTACCGCTAATTTCTGTTGTCTCTGCCTGCTTGTTTATTATTTGACCAGCCAGCACAGGGCTATCGAATACAACATTTTTTACCTTAATTTCGGGTCTTACACCGCCATAAAACTCACCTTTAGGCGTCATCGTATAGCTACCATCACCATTTTTTGTTAAATCATAAACCACTTCAAATAAATTGATAGGATCATTCTCTGAAATTGTTGTATAAGGTAATTCCGCTTGCGTTTTACGGTTCAAGAAGTTGATGCTTACTGTTTGACCATTTAATACCGCCAATTCTGTATCTGGAATATCAATGTAGAATGACTTGTTCTTACCGTCAAATCCCGTCGTATAAGTTTTATCGCCTATGACGATATTTACAGCCCGAATCATTCTTGCATTTTGCCCTAATGCATAAATACCATCGAATTCAACGGTTCCGCTAATACGGCTGGTTTGAAGCAATTCCGTATTAAATGCTTTACCGATATGTGTAATATCAATTGCAGCGCTTAGGTTTGGATCAACGTCGTAATCTCGCGTAACTGAGCTTTCAGCAGAATTTCCCGCTTGATCAGTAACTGATACATTAGCAGAAATATTGCGATTCTCTACCAAAATTTGACCGCTTACTTCGACGCTGAAACGCCCATTTTCAACTATTGCTGTAGTTTGATGTGAACCAATAGTAATATTTACAACTACACCGTCCGCCGCATTAGTAACACTTCCTTTAATAGAAACATTTTCTTTCGCTTCACTGACGTTTAAAAAATCATCATTTGCGATAGGGTCAAGGGTAATAACTGGTTTATCAATATGTAAATCTACATCATAGAGTTTCTTGGCGGTTGCAATTGCTGAATTCCCTGCGTCATTTTGCGTTCTTAAAGTTGCATTAAGCTCACGATAGTCTATTAATTTACTTGCCTCAATCACAAGGCTAAATTCACCATTGGTTGACAGGCGTGCAGATCCAATAGATTTTTTACCTACACTGAATACTACCGTATCATTTTCTTTAAATTCTCCATTTGCTTTACCTGAAAGGGTAATTTGTTCTTGGCTTTCTTTAATATTAATTACATTATCATTCGTGATGTCATTTAAAGCCAACTGGATTATCGGTAGAGTAGTATCAACCTCATAGTTCTGTCGAGTGATTGCAGAGTTCTTATTCCCAGCTTTATCGATTACTAAGGCTTCGACTGAAACTTGTTTATTTTCCGCATAGACGAGATCTCCGCCAAAGGCATTAACCGTCCATTTATTACCTTCTAATTGTGCGATTTCATTACGCTCACCGAAACTAACTTGAAGTTTTTTAAGTTCCGCATTATTTTCCACTATTACTGTTCCGCTTAATATCAGTCCACTATCTGCATTTTTAAGATTAAGAATATTTCCTTGATTAATTGGATCTATTGAGATATTGACACTCGGTACTGTTATATCTACAAGGTAATTTTGTTCTTTCTGTGCCGATGCGACGATATTGCCTAAAGGGTCTCTTATTTCAACTTTAGCAGAAATATGGCTATTTTCGGTTAAAATTTTACTGTTTACATTTAAACTAAAAGCATTATTTTCAACTATTGTGCTAAAAACCTTTTCTCCAATAGCTAGCATGATTTCTGTACCATTCGGTACGTTTTCTGTTGTTCCTGATAGGGTAATATTATTTTGGCTTTCATCAAGATTAATAACATTGTCTTGTGTAACATGATGTAAGGTAATTACTAGTTGTTTTATTTCTTGTTCAGATTGAACTAGTTTTTCAGGTTCAAGTTGAACCGATTCTTGTGGTTCAGGCTGAGCAGATTCTTTTGTGTTAGTAGAAGGTTTGTGATCTTTATTTGATATAGCTAAGGCGGCTCCGGTAATACCTACGGCACTTAGTCCTAAAATACCTAATATTTTCATCGTTGGAGAGAGCACTTCGGTAGCGAGAATTGGCTTGTTATATAATGCAGCTTGTGAGGCATTTTGTGCGGTTGCAAAAGTTGCATTTAATTCTGATAAATAAGCTTTGTTTTCGATAGGATAAACAGATTGATAATTATTTAAAATTAAGTTTGAAGTATCGCTTTCAATATAAATATGTAAATTGCCTTCAATTAATTCTGATTTTGTTTCTTGTTGAATAAGTTGACCCTTTTCATCAACTAATTGGTATAGGGTATCAGGTTGAGCATTTAAGTGAAGAGATTTATTAGCTGAAAGAA
Organism: Rodentibacter caecimuris; assembly: GCA_001998905.1. GTDB lineage: Bacteria > Pseudomonadota > Gammaproteobacteria > Enterobacterales > Pasteurellaceae > Rodentibacter_A > Rodentibacter_A heylii_A. The sequence continues at coordinate 55,833 of MLAA01000025.1, forward strand.
TAAATTCAGTTGTTTTGCCGTGTTGAGTAACACGCAGATAGTTTGCCATTTGAGTTCCTTTAGTTTTTAGGGCGGAGGGATAATTTGCGCAACATTCTATCAATGGATAATGTTAAAAAAAAGTTATTAATTCTATTTTTTTTAACAATTACTGGGAACGTTCCCGGGTTTGAGTTTTTTTGTTTATAATAGTGCAATTTTATTTTTAATAAATAGGGAAAACATTATGCAATCTTGGTGGAAAAAAGGCGTAATTTATCAGATTTATCCGAAATCTTTCCAAGACACAACAGGCTCGGGGACAGGCGATATTCAAGGAGTGATTAGACGATTGGATTATCTGCAACAATTAGGGGTGGATGGAATTTGGCTTACACCGATGTATATTTCACCACAAATTGATAACGGCTATGATATTGCCAATTATCGTGAGATCGATCCAAGTTACGGCACCATGGCTGATTTTGAAGAGCTAGTTGCTAAAGCCCACCAACGTAATATTCGCATTGTAATGGATATGGTGTTTAATCATAGTTCAACATTTCATCATTGGTTTGAACAAGGTGAAGAGCCAAATAATAAATATCACGATTTCTATATCTGGCGGGAACAACCGACTAATTGGAAATCCAAATTTGGTGGCTCGGCATGGAAATGGTCAGATAAAGCCCAAAAATATTACCTGCACTTATTTGCTCCTGAGCAAGCGGATTTAAACTGGGAAAATCCAGCGTTACGGGCGGAATTATATGAAATTTGTCGTTTTTGGGCAGAAAAAGGAGTGGACGGTTTACGTTTAGACGTGGTGAATTTAATTTCCAAGCCAGACCGTTTTGAAGACGATTTAGAAGGAGATGGTCGCCGTTTTTACACCGATGGTTCTAAAATTCATCAATATTTACAAGAACTTAATCAAAAGGCTCTAAAACCTTATGATTTAATGACAGTAGGTGAAATGTCCTCCACTAAACTGGAACACTGTCAACAATATGCGAATTTGAATGGCACGGAACTTTCAATGACGTTCAATTTCCACCATTTAAAAGTGGATTATCCGAACGGTGAAAAATGGACATATGCTCAACCGGATTATATCGAATTAAAAGCTATTTTTAACTATTGGCAACAGGGAATGTATGGTAAAGCGTGGAATGCTTTATTTTGGTGTAACCACGACCAACCGCGCATTGTTTCCCGTTTTGGCACAGAACAAGGTGAGCTTCGTATACTTTCTGCAAAAATGCTGGCAATGTTATTGCACGGAATGCAAGGCACACCTTATATTTATCAAGGGGAAGAAATTGGAATGACTAACCCAAATTTCACCACTATTGAAGAATATCGAGATGTTGAGAGTTTGAATGCTTACGCTGAATTGCAAGAAAAAGGCGTAAATACATCGTTAGCTCTCAAGATTCTAGCACAGAAATCTCGTGATAATAGTCGTACACCGGTACAATGGGATGACTCCACTAATGCAGGTTTTACCTGTGGTATACCGTGGATTGGGGTTGCGAAAAATTATCGCGAAATCAATGTCGAACAAGCCCTTACCGATTCGAATTCGGTGTTTTATACTTATCAGTCCTTGATAAAATTACGTAAATATTTAGCTGTATTGACAGAGGGGGATTATCAAGACTTGCTCCCGCAAGATCCTTTTGTATGGGTGTATCAACGACAAAGTGCGGTCGAAACACTGCAAGTTTTTGTCAATTTAAGTGATCAAACTCAAGTTGTCGATATTCAACCACAAGGTAACGTACTAATGAATAATTATGCTGAACTAGAATATACTGAAAGCGGTATTCAATTGGCTCCTTATCAAGCAGTTTATTTTCTGTAAATTTTTTAAAACGCTCTTTTCAGAGCGTTTTTTTCGATAATTTCGTGAATTACTTCTCATTTTTGGTGATACATTTTATCAATGTTTAGCGAATTCTTTACAAAAACATTTTTTTCCGTTATGTATTACTCCTATCGCATTTTGCGTATTTACACTACAGCAATGAATGTATTCAATATAGGAGAAAAATTATGCAACTCAACATCCAACGTTCATTATTAGCAACTGCTATTACTTTGGGGCTATCTATTTCCACATTTGCGGCAAAAGTTCCTGAAGGTACAGTACTCGCTGACAAACAAGAAATCACTATTAATAATGGGCTCAGAACCACAAAGTTTCGACCCATAAAAAAGCGAAGGCGTGCCGGAATCTCAAATTGCTTATCAGCTATTAGAAGGATTAGTAACTACCGATACTGAAGGTAATGTAATACCGGGTGTTGCTATCTCGTGGGAAAGTTCTCCGGACTTTAAACAGTGGACATTTAAGTTACGCCCTGAGGCTAAGTGGTCAAATGGAGATCCGGTTACTGCACACGATTTTGTTTTTGCTTGGCAACGTCTTGCCTCCCCAACTACCGCTTCGCCTTACGCCAGCTACCTCACTTATCTCCAAATTGAAAATGCACAAGATGTTATTAGCGGAAAAAAACAACCGGATAGTCTTGGTGTAAAAGCGCTTGATGATCATACCTTCCAAATAACAAACAGTAATTCTATTCCTTATTTAGTGGGAATGACTGCATCAGTCTGTTTTACCCGTGCCTAAAAAAGTGGTAGAGCAACTTGGCGATTCATGGGTTAAAAAAGGAAATTTTGTTGGTAATGGTGCATATAAATTGGCTGAGCACGTCATCAATGAAAGAATTGTGTTTGAGCGCAATCCGTTATACTGGAATGATAAAGAAACCATCATTAACAAAGCAACCTTTCTTTCTATTGAACAACCAACCACTGATGTGCAACGCTATCGTGCGGGAGATTTAGATATTACTAATTATAGTTTACCGCCGGAATTATTCCCAAAATTGAAAAAAGAAATTCCGAATGAAGTATTCACACCAAGAACTCTCTCCACTTATATGTATGAAATCAATCATACCAAAGTCCCATTTAATGATATTCGGGTACGCAAAGCGTTGAATTTAGCTTTAGATCGCAATGTGATTACTGATAAAGTGCTAGCACAAGGGCAAACCCCTACCTATGTTTTCACTCCAACTTATATTAGTGAAGGGAATCAAATTCAACAACCAGCGTATTCCAATCAACCAATGGCAGAACGTAATGCCGAGGCTATCAAACTCCTAGAAGAAGCTGGGTTTAGCAAAACAAATCCGCTCAAATTCACCATTTTGTATAACACGAACGAAAACCACAAAAAAGTAGCAATCGCAGCAGCATCACTGTGGAAAAATAATACAAAAGGTCTAGTCGATGTCAAACTCGAAAACCAAGAATGGAAAACCTATATTGATAGTCGCCGTCAAGGGAATTATGACTTAGCTCGTGCAGGTTGGGCTGCAGACTATAACCAAGCTTCTACTTATAGTAATTATTTCTTATCGAACTCCAGTAATAATACGGCTTTTTATAAAAGTGAAGCCTATGATAAAGCGATCGCTGAGTCTTATTTAACCAATAACAGTGCAGATCGCGCAGCCGTGTATGCTAAAGCCGAAGCCATTTTAGCGGAAGATAATGCGTTAATTCCGGTTTATAACTATGTAAACGCTCGCCTTGTGAAAACTTATGTAGGTGGATACGAAGGTAAAGATCCGCAAGACCACATTTTCCTCAGAAATCTTTACATCAAGAAATAAATATTGAAATAGGTCTTATCTTATTTCTTGACAAGCGGTTTGACTTAGAGGTGATTTTACAAAATGACTCTAAGCCTACCGCTTGTTTTAGTGAATTATTAAAGCGTGGAGTTTTTCCAATGTTGAAATTTATTTTAAAAAGGATTTTACAGGCAATTCCCACCCTGTTTGTCCTGATTACACTCTCTTTCTTTTTAATGCGGTTAGCCCCTGGTAGTCCTTTTACCTCGGAGATAGCCTATCCTCCGGCAGTAATGGCGAATATTGAAGCTAAATATCACTTAAATGAACCATTACACAGACAGTATTTCCTCTATTTAAAAAATTTATCAAAAGGTGATTTTGGTCCTTCTTTTAAATATAAAGATCAAACGGTGAATGATTTAATTGCCTCTGCTTTTCCTGTCTCTTTTAAATTAGGTATTATCTCTTTCTTTTTTGCTGTATTGATTGGTATTTTTACTGGGACAATTGCTGCCCTCAAGCAAAATAGCAGGTGGGATTATTTGATAATGTCTTCAGCAATGACAGGCATCATCATGCCAGGTTTTGTTTTCGCGCCATTATTGGTTTTAGTTTTTGCAATTTACTTAAATTGGTTACCGGCAGGTGGTTGGCACGGTGGTCAGCTCTATTATATGGTATTACCAGTGATTGCCTTAACTATTGCCTATGTTGCTGGCATTGCTCGAATTACCCGTGGCTCAATGATTGAAGTACTTCATTCCAATTTTATTCGTACGGCTAAAGCTAAAGCTAAAGGCTTACCGATGGGGAGAATTTTAATTAAACATGCTCTACGCCCCGCATTGATGCCTGTGGTTAGTTATCTTGGTTCTGCCTTTGTCGGTATTATTACCGGTTCAATGGTCATTGAAAGTGTATTTGGTATTCCCGGTATTGGACAATTATTCGTAAACGGCGCATTAAATCGTGATTATTCTCTAGTTCTGAGCCTAACTATTTTGGTCGGTTCACTCACAATTTTATTCAATACAGTAGTAGATATTCTCTACGCGGTGATTGATCCGAAAATTCGTTATTCATAAGGAGGGAAAATGTCTGAAAATTTAACTCAAAATTCCCTAAAAACTGACCGCACTTTGTCCACAATTGAAAATGAAAACATCAAAGGTCGTAGCCTATGGCAAGACGCTCGCTTGCGTTTTTTTCACAATAAGGCTGCGGTGAGTAGTTTAATCACTTTATTGCTGATTATTTTATTTATTACATTTGCACCAATGATAATGCCGTTTAGCTATGAGGATACTGATTTCGGACTAATGAATGCGGCACCAGATTTTGCCTCTCAGCATTATTTCGGTACGGATTCTTCCGGCCGGGATCTATTGGTTCAGGTTGCTATCGGCGGCCGTATTTCGTTAATGGTTGGTATTGCCGGTGCAATTATTTCAGTGATTATTAGCACACTTTACGGAGCAATTTCCGGTTATGTGGGAGGGAAAACTGACATAGTGATGATGCGCTTCTTAGAAATCCTTGCATTTTTTCCCTTTATGTTCTTTGTGATTTTACTCATTACTTTATTCGGTAAAAATATCCTATTGATTTTTGTGGCAATCGGTATGATTGCATGGCTTAACCTCGCCCGTATTGTGCGAGGACAAACACTCAGTTTAAAAAATAAAGAGTTTATTGAAGCTGCTGTGGTATGTGGCGTACCTCGTCGCCAAATTATTTGGAAACACATTATCCCGAACGTATTGGGTATTGTCGTGGTGTATGCTTCTCTTGAAGTCCCCTCTCTGATTTTATTTGAATCCTTTCTCAGCTTTTTAGGATTAGGCACACAAGAACCAATGAGTAGTTGGGGAGCCTTGCTCAGTGATGGAGCAGCGCAAATGGAAACCTCCCCTTGGTTGTTGATATTTCCGGCATTTTTTCTGTGTTTAACCTTATTTTGTTTCAATTTTATAGGTGATGGGCTGCGTGATGCCCTTGATCCAAAAGATAAGTAGGGGCGGAAAATGAAACTATTAGAAATCAATCAGTTAGACGTTTATTTAAAAACCGATGAACAGCGCATTCAAGCTGTACGAAATGTCGCTTTTAGCATAGAAAAAGGACAGACGCTGGCAATTGTCGGTGAGTCCGGCTCCGGTAAATCCGTTACCGCAATGTCTATTATGCAATTACTTCCCGCTAATATTGTGGAATATGGCAAAAACGCCAGTATTATGTTTGAACAACAAGATATCCTCAAATTTACAGAGGAACAACGGCGCAGCATTCGCGGGGACCGTATTGGAATGATTTTCCAAGAACCGATGACTTCACTCAATCCATTTATGACAATTGGAGAACAAGTGATCGAAGCTGTGATGACGCATAATCGCCACATTAACCGCCTTGATGCAGAAAAGCTCACGCTTTCCACCCTGAAAAAAGTAAAAATCCCGAATGCCGAGAAAAAATTGAGTTGCTATCCACACGAATTTTCCGGTGGGCAACTACAACGAATTATGATTGCAATGGCAATTATCAATAAACCGGATTTACTGATTGCCGATGAACCTACTACGGCTCTTGATGTAACAACGCAAGCAGAAATTTTGGATCTAATACATAATTTACAAAACGAAATGGGCATGGCGATTATCCTCATTTCCACGATTTACGATTAGTAAAAAAATATAGTAACCAAGTTTGTGTGATGCAAAATGGTGAGATTATTGAGCGTAGTGATACATTACAGGTATTCAATAAGCCACAACACCCTTATACCGTGGAATTACTAACGCCTATACCAGCAAATTTAAAACAGCCAAGTGAAAATCAAAATGTACTAATCAAAGCAGATAATATCGAAGTAGACTATGTACTAAAACGCACTCTATTTGGTAAGCCAAAAAATGTGTTCAATGCAGTAAAAGATATATCTTTTACGCTAAGTGTTGGTGAGACTCTCGGTATTGTCGGCGAATCGGGATCCGGGAAATCAACACTTGGGCGAGTAATAATGCAGATTTTAGATTATCGGGGCAATATTGAGTTTGATAGTAAAACTATTACGCATTTACCGAAACAAGCAAGCCGAGCTTTGAAAAAAGAGATGCAAATAGTATTCCAAGACCCTTTTAACTCTTTATCTCCTCGTTTGACGGTAGGCGAAATTATCGGTGAAGGATTGGCTGTACATTATCCGAACATGTCGGCACAACAACGGCGGGAAAAAGTGATGAAAATACTGGAAGAGGTCAATTTATCCCCGACAATGATCAACCGTTATCCGCACGAATTTTCTGGTGGACAACGCCAACGAATTGCTATTGCCCGTGCGATTATTCTTGAGCCGAAATTTGTATTGCTAGATGAACCAACTTCGGCATTAGATCGCTCAACGCAAATTACCGTAGTGGAACTGCTAAATCGTCTGCAACAAAAATATGGCTTGAGCTATATTTTCATTAGCCACGATCTTGCCGTAATCCGTGCGTTAAGTGATCGAGTGATTGTTATGAGCCAAGGGCAAGTAGTCGAAAGCGGGAATGTTCATCAAATTTTTGAAATGCCGGTTAATGATTACACCAAGAGACTAATTCGTGCTTCAAATTTGTAATAGCTTAGATTGTTAAAATAAGTAAGCGGCTAAATTTTTAGCCGCTTGTCGTAGATATAGTTTTATCTTTATCAGCATTATGTTGCACGAGATAGATTTTGTGTATTTGTTTTTGATAGCAGTAGTTTAAAAACTTTAAAAAAATATAGCTAAAATTGACCGCACTTTATGATGATGAATACAAATTCAATTCCTTATTATGAAATTGACTAAGAGTACAGCGATGTCCAACACTGAGAATAATTAAATTCGGTAGTTTTTCTTTAATCGTTTTATAAAGTAAGAACTCCGTTGGTTCATCTAGAGCAGAGGTTGTTTCATCAAGAAAAACAACATTGGGTTTGCTTAATAAAATTCTCATAAATGCTACCCGTTGTAATTCGCCGGGTGAGAGAATGACTTGCCAATCATTTGTTTGATCTAAAGCAGGTAAATATTTATCTAATTGGCAAGAATGCATAATATTCTCCAATTCAGCATGGTAAGGATCTATATTGGGATAGCAAATGGCTTGACGTAGCGTTCCTTGAGGAACATATGGGCGTTGCGGTAGAAATAATGTTGCAGAACAGGGATGTTCTGCTTGTCCAAAAGTTTTAAAAGGATAAATACCAGCAATCGCTTTCAGTAAGGTCGTTTTTCCAACCCCTGATGCTCCCTTGATAAGTAATGCATCTCCATTTTGTAATGTAACATTAATATCTTTAAGTAGAATGTTGCCTTGACTGTCTTTTATACCAAAGTTGCGCAAGGCGACAAGATTAGAACATTGTATCGGTTGATGAATTTCTGTTTGCTCTAATTCGTCCAATTTTGTCATAAAGCCGTAAAGGCGGTTAAGACGAGCTTGGTATGAGGTAAATTCTTCATAGAATAAACGGAAAAATGATAAAGCGGTCATTAAGCGATTGAAGGCTTGTACGGTTTGATGCATATCACCTAATTTAATTTGTCCGGTAAAAAAACGTGGTGCTTGTAGCATTAGAGGGAGTAATTTTGCTGTGCGGGTTACACCGATATTGAAACCGTCTAATCCTAACATTCGGTATACGATTGCCCAACGGTTTTGAATTATTTGGTTAAATTTTTGTTTTAACTGCGCTTGTTCTTGTTGTTCACCGTGATAAAACGCAATACTTTCTGCGTTGTCTCGTATTCTGATTAACGAGTAGCGATAATCCCCGTTAAGTTTTTCTTTATTAAAATTTAACTTAATTAAGGGACGACCAATCCAAATTGAGAATAATGTTGCTATAAGAATAAAAGCATAAATAAAGAAGACAACGCCTTTTTCTATTTGTACGTCAAATAAGCTTAATACTCCAGAGAGAGACCATAGTATGAGAGTAAATTCAATAGTGGTTAATATAGAATTAATAACGCCACGGATAATCTGTAGGGTAACGGTGATAAATTCGCGGGCATCTTGTTCTATACGTTGATCAATATTGTCTGGTAACGCTTTATCATATTTTAAGCGGTAGTAATTTTTATGTTCTAACCAACGTGTTAATAAAATTTGGTTTAAGCTTTCTAACCAGCGAATTTCAAATATTTGGCATAGAAAATAATCACTGATAGAACGAATGATTTGCACTAATACTAAAATAGCGTTGAGTGTAGCAAAGAACCAAAATCGTTCGGCATTGAGCTCTTGCATCGAACTGTATAAGCCGTTGTAGAAAAATGAATTGAGTACGCTGAAACGGACTTCAAGTAAGAGCATTACGAATAATATCAATAGCATTCCGAGCAGTTTAATCCGATTTTGTTCGGTCATTGAGGGGGCAGTAATACGCCAAAATTTTTGACCAAAAGAAGTCTGTTTTAGAAGTAATAAGCTTATGCTAAAGCATAACATAACCCAAAAAAGTGCGGTCAAAATCCAGCTAAAACTAGTGTTGAGTTCAGTTTGCCAGTTCATTATTTTCCTTTTAACAACAAAAGGGCATGGTTATTGCCCTTAATAAATATTACTGAAATTTAGAATGAATATTCTGCTTTAAACCAATAGGTACGTGGCATACCAAGTACGGCAAAACTACGATCATATCTTCCTCTTTGTACCTGCCAATAACTCTCATTAAACAGATTTTCAATCGCAGTGCGTAAGATAAGTATTTGTTTATTATGCAATTTTACTTGGTATTTTGCACCTAAATCCACTGTGGTATAGGAGGGGAATTTATAGTTTTTTGCATAATCTTGGTAGGATTTACTATAGTATTGAAGTGCTGTGTTTAAGGTTAGACCTTGCAAGAAAGGTGTGTCCCATTCGATACCGGCTTTAGCAATAATTCGTGGGCTGGCGACTTGTGCTCCATTAATGATATTACCGGCAAAGCTGGCATAATCAATTAATTTTCCTTGATTGTAGGTAATACCTAAAGTTGGACGTAGCGAACTATTTAGCAAATTAGCGTAAATATTAAATTCTACCCCACGGTTACGTTCTTTTCCCTGTTCTTCACCGGGCTTTCCATAACCTGCTTTAGCTGCTTCTGCCGTAATGATACCAGGACGTGCAATTTGATATAGACTCAGTGTTGTGGTGAAGATATTTCCCCAGTTTTTACGTGCTCCGACTTCTATTTGACGACTGACAATCGGTTTAGCCATTACGCCATCTTCATCTACCGAACCCGGCTCTAGATCTTCTAGATAATTTCCGTAGAGCACTAAATTCACATTTGGTACCCAAGCAAGAGTAAACATTGGACTAAAGCGTTTAGATTTTGCAGCAATATTTGAAGAATAGTCGTTTTGTTTGATCCCCTGAAGGCGCCCCCCTAAGGTAAAGCGGATTTGATCTTGTATAAAGCCTAACGTGTCGGCAATAGCAAAGCTTTGAGTCATTAATTTTTCATCAGTAGAACCTTGCTTGAGCTCAGTGAATGTTGGCGCATTACGATAATTAGAGTTATAGCGATACAAATCGTAAATATTGACTTTTTGGTTTTTTAAAATAGTACTCTGGTCAAAATCACGATAACGGACTACTTTATCAAAGGAAAGATTCCAGCTATGGCTGATTTCTCCTGTTATTAAACTACCTTGTAGTTTTAGATTAGCACTGGTTGTGCGCTGGCGATAATCGATTGCTCGCATTTGCTGAATATGAGCATCACCGACTTGAGTATAATTTTTATTATTTGGTGAAATCATTCTAACTTGTCCGAAAGAACCGTAATATTTTGAGGTTAAATGACCAATACCACCGGATAACATCATATCGTAAGGTAGATCATATTCGAAAGTCAGCATTGCCGTTTGATCTTCTGTTGTTTGTCCCGACCAATGAGGAATTAAATTGATTTTTCCGTTTGGTGCTTTTGGTAAAGCAAAATCTAAACTTTGAATATCTTGTACTCTGGCACGCCCACCGTTCGTTGCTCGCTTAGTGTACATATAATCTACACCAATCCTCACTTTTTCGCTGCGATAGTCTGCGCCGACAGCAAATTCTTTATTGATTTCATCAAAATCATGGCGAGGAGTACTACCATCTCGATATTTCCCGTTTAAACGGATTCCCCATTCGTTATTTTTTCCGAATCGTCTGCCAAAATCAAAGGACGGCTGTAAGCGATTATTACTAAACCAAGCAAATCCAATTTTGTTGATTGGTTCATCTGTTGCTCGTTTAGTCTCTATATTAATTGAAGCGCCAGAAGAACCCTCCGGATCCATACCAACCGTAGCAGTTGATGCCCCTTTAATCAGTTGAGCAGAACTCACTCCGGCCGTAGGGGAGTTATAAGTAGAATATAATCCGGCAAGACCATTTACACTGAATTGCCTGGCATCAAGTTGTAAACCTCTAACATATACGCCTTGTAAGGTATTAGTTTCTCCCCCAAAATTCATTACCGATGCATCGGTTTTTGCTAAAGCATCTACAACATTGCGGGGTTCTTTATCAGAAAACGCTTTTTCATCATAATTTATAACGCTGATAGGAGAAGTGAAGGCAGGTTGTTTACCTAATAAACTTAGATTGACATCATCTTTTAAAGTACCATTTGCGGCTTTAAAAGTTTCTAATTCGGTAACAACATTAATTTGTTCTAACTGAGTGTTTTCCGCGCTAACAGAGATTGGGGTAGCTATAAAAAGTGCGGTGTGAATGAGCTTGTGTTTAAATCTCATAAATGGCTTTCCTAATAATAAAATATAAAAATTTTCGCGAGTATAGCGAAAACCTCCAGTCTCTTCAATAGGAATTATTCTCATCTAATAGGGTAAAACCGGGGGAGAAGGATATGTTCAAAGGATATGAAAATAGGTCATATTTAAGGCCTTTGTAGAAACAAAGGCTAAGAAAAATACACTATTTCAGTCGCTCTAATTTTTGTAAGAGTTCGTGATCACTTAGTTTTTGGATCTTGTGTATTCTGGTATAAAGCATTGAAGCGGCAAGTGTCAATGCGACAACAAAGGCTATCCAGAACCCCATTGCACCTATACTTGGCATTAGCCAATCAGTACGAGCAAGAATATAGCCTAATGGAATGCCGATAACCCAGTAGCAAAATAGCGTGATGTAAAGAATGATTTGAGTATCCTTATAACCCCGCAAGGCACCGCTAACAATGACTTGTATAGTGTCGGAAAATTGATAAATTGAAGCAATGAGTAACAAGCTGACGGAAAGTGCAATAACGTTTTGATCTGTTACAAAAATTGCTGCGATATCATAACGGAATACGGCTGTAATTATTGCCGCTAAAAATGCAATCGTTAATCCTAATAATAAAGCAGAGTAGGTGATTGTTTTTGCCTCATTTGGGGAACCCGCACCCAATGCTTGTCCGACCATAATCGTAGTAGCCATTCCTATTGACATTGGAAACATAAATAAAAATGAGCTAGTGTTTAATGCAATTTGATGGCTAGCGACAATATCAGCGCCTAAGGGAGATAATAATAAGGCGCTAATGGCAAATAATGCAACTTCACAACAAATTGCAAAGGCAATAGGGAAGCCTAAGCTCAGTAATTTTTTTAAGGTATAAAAATCCGGTTTTTCTAATAAATGACTAAAGACTTTTAATTCCCTTTCATTATGATTTTTATAGGAATAAAAAATCATCATTAAACACATTGTCCAATTAACGATTGCTGTTGCAATACCACAACCAACTGCACCAAAAGCAGGTAACCCAAATTTTCCATAAATTAAAATATAATTTAACGGAATATTTAACATTAATCCTAAAAAAGTAATGATCATCGCAGGTTTAGTTTTTGCAATACCGTCGTTTAAACAGCGAAAATTTACTAGTAACAAATAACCTGGCAATCCCCATAACATTGCTTGTAAATAACCTTGGGTAATTCTTGCTAGATGGCTATCCATTTGCATAAAACGAATGACTATATCGCTGGAATAAATCAGAAAACCAAGTGGTAGACAGCAAAAAATCACGATCCAAACCCCTTGTCTAACTTGGTGTGCAATAAGTTTGCGTTGTCCTGAACCGTTTAAATAGGAAATCGTCGGAGGGAGGGCTAATAAAAGTCCATGTCCGAATAATACAAGTGGTAGCCAGATCGATGCGCCAACCGAAATAGCGGCCATATCTGCAGAACTTACTCGTCCCGACATAATCGTATCGACTAATCCCATTGAATTTTGTGCAATTTGAGCAAATAAAATAGGCGTGGCAAGCTTAATAAGTTTTTTAATTTCAATATGATATTGTTGAATAAGACTAAATTTCATAGGTTTGTTATAATGCCGAAAATTTAAATTTAGGAGTCGTTATGTTTACAGGAATCGTACAGGGCATTGCCCAAATTTATTCAATCACCGAAAAAACACATTTTAGAACACAGGTGATAAAATTACCATCGGAAATGTTAAAAGGATTAGAAATCGGTGCTTCAGTTTCCAATAACGGAGTTTGTTTAACTGTAACTGAAATTAATCACAATTTAGTCAGTTTCGATTTAATGCAAGAAACATTACGCATTACGAATTTGGGTGGGCTAAAAGTTGGTGATTTCGTCAATATTGAGCGTGCTATGCAAATGGGGGCAGAGATTGGCGGGCATATTTTATCTGGACACGTCTATTGTACAGCCAAAGTGGTAGATATTATTTCCACTGAAAATAACCGTAAAATTTGGTTTGAAATGCCGAATACAGATGTAATGAAATACGTTCTCACGAAAGGTTTTATTGCCATAGATGGCATTAGCCTTACTATAGGAGAAGTGAAAGAAAATCAATTTAGTGTAAATCTTATTCCCGAAACTTTACACAGAACTTTAATCGGACAGCGTCAAATTGGGGAGATTGTTAATATTGAAATTGATCCGCAAACTCAAGCTATTGTAGATACTGTCGAGCGTTATCTACAAGCCAAAATTAAAGAATTGAAATAAAAGTGCGGTCAAAAATACGTTGTTATTTAGTCATCGTGAGAAATTGTATCTTTCATTATAAGAGTACGATACTTCGTATTAAGATATAAATTTACTATTTCTTTGCTCTGCAAGTATAGAATGTAGATATTAACTTATCCTCATTCACCCCTATGGTATCCATGTATTTTGTTTATTGGGCGATACTCTGTATATTTTCTATATAATGTAAAAGCTTGGTATTTTTGACCAAGCTTTCCGTTATTAAGTTTAGGTTATACAGGTTATTTTTGAGTAGGCTTAATTGCCAGTAAATTACAGCTTAATTTGCTGATAACATGTTCAGCGGTATTGCCTAGCAAAGCGGCTGATAAGCCTGTCCTTCCGATTGTACCTAGAATCACTAATTCTGCTTCTATTGCTTGAGCCACTTTAGGGATAACCTCTTCAGGAAAACCTTCATAAACATGAGTATGATCTTCGTCAATAGAGAATTGTTGGCGGAGCGTTTTCATATTAATTAAATGTTGTCCGCGAATGCTGTTTTCATTATCAGAATGATTAAATTCCGGTAAATCTATTGCCATATTGATCGGCGTAATAGGGTAGGCGGCTACAAGATGAACATTACCACGATTTAAATTTTCAGCTAATGAGATACCTGTTGAGACAAGCTCTTTATTAAATTCATTGTGATATTCTTGCTCTCCTGAAACATTGACAGCAACTAAAATACGGCGTTGATGTTTCCAATCGCCATCTCGAACCATAAGAACTGGAATAGGACACTTGCGTAGTAATTGCCAATCTAAAGGTGTAAAAATTAAAGATGTCAGGCTTTCTTCATCTTTTGTATATTTAATAACTAAATCATAAGGATTATTTTCTACTTCTTGGCGTATAGCTTCCGCCTCATTGCTATTCCATACTATTCTAGAATCAAACTCTATTTCTGGTGCGGCATATTTATCTAAATAAAATTGAACTGCGGATCTTTGTTGCTCTATTGCCGTATGGTGCATTGCTTCACGTTCTTCAGAAGAAAGTAATGAGGACATTTCATAAGAGAGGTCATAAACTGCTAAAAGTGCTGTAATCTTAACTTTTTGCTCTATCTTCTGTTCTTTTGCTAAGCGAACAGCTCTTGCAAGAGCGTATTGTTTTTCATTTTCGGGATTTAGTACCACTAGAATGTTATTGAAGATCATAATCACACCTCGGAATTATTTAAACGACTATAGCATAAAAAAGATTGAAAGAAATAACAAGGAACAAAAATAAAAAACCAAAAAATAAGGTGTGAATACTCACACCTTAATACATTCGTTAAATTATTTTTCCGGTACTATCTCTTTAGTTTTATTTGTTCCGGTTAATTCGATAAGTGCATTAATATCATTAATGGTAATATATTTACCTTGTACAGTAAGTACGCCTATTTTTTGGAAACGGCCGAGTAAACGACTGATTGTTTCAACAGTTAAACCAAGATAGTTCCCTATATCACTGCGTGTCATTGTGAGACGAAATTCTCGAGCAGAAAAACCACGAGCGGAATAACGTTTTGATAAATTATGGATAAAAGCCGCTAAGCGTTCTTCCGCATTCATTTTAGATAATAATAAAATCATTTCTTGGTCGCTTTTAATTTCGCTACTCATCAAACGAATAATTTGATGACGCAACTTAGGCATTTTACCGGATAAATCATCAAGAATATCGAAAGGAATTTCACATACCATTGCGGTTTCTAAAGCTTGTGCAAAACTAGGATGTTGCATGTTAGTAATAGCATCAAAGCCGACTAAATCACCGGGTAAATGAAAAGCGGTAATTTGTTCTTCTCCGGCTTCGCTAATTGTATAACTTTTAATTGTTCCTGAACGGATTGCATAAAGAGAAGTAAGCTTGTCCCCTGCTTTAAATAAAACTTGGGCTTTTTGAATAGGTTTTTTACGTTCAATAATATTATCTAGTTGATCAAGTTCAAATTCATTTAAAGTGAAGGGAATACAAAGTTGGCTAATACTGCAATCTTGGCAATGAATAGCACAGCCTCCAGATTGAATTCGGCGACCTATTGTTTTGGCGTCAGAAACTAAATTTCTCATTAAATCCTCAATTTTTTTATAAAATTGTGTAAAATTGATCTGGCGCAAGAAGTTTATCATTAATCAAGTATTTTAAGAAGACAAATATTCAATCAGGAAGCGTATATGGCAGCAGAAAAATTAACGAAAAAGCGACTTATTCAAATCGGAATTATGTTTTGTATTTTAGTTGGCGCTTTTGTTTGGCGATATATTTTTAACTAATGATAAGTCGGTTAATTTCCGATGGCTAATTTTATATATGGCTATTTTTAGCTGCTATATGTGGATAAGTTTTAAGGAATCGACATAATAACGCATTAGTGTTGAGATTATTGCAAAAACAATAAAACATTACAGAGACGAAAGCGATATTGTTATCTATATCGCTTTAGGTAAAAGATAATTTGTTTATTGACAGTTACAGAGTTTATAGCCGAAAAATAAACCGTAGATTATTAACTGAACTTAGGTTTGTTCTAAGCAAGTTTTTATTTTTAGCAAAAGTGCGATCGTTATTGACCGCACTTTACTCTTTATTCCATTTTATGATCTTTTTTCAACAGATCTTCACCTTCTAAGGTTTGGAGTCGAGAAATCAAATTCCTATAAGATATTTCGAGAGTTTCTCTACTAGTAGCCATTACCCCTTGGTCAATTAGAAATCCATCATTTACATCATAAACCCAACCATGAAGTGATAATTTTTTCCCAGCTGCCCAAGCAGACTTTATGATAGAGGAGCGCCCCAAGTTGTATACTTGTTCAGCTACATTAATTCTAGTTAGCATATCGGCACGATGTTCTGGAGAAAGTTTGCCTAATAAATGTCCATGTTTAAACCAAATATCCCGAATATGTAATAGCCAATTATTAATTAATCCTAAATCTTGATCTGCCATTGCCGCTTTTATACCACCGCAATTGGTATGTCCGCATATAATGATATGCTCAATGTCTAGTACTTCAACAGCATATTGGACGACAGATAAGCAATTTAAATCAGTATGTATTACCTGATTAGCAACATTACGATGAACAAATAATTCTCCGGGTTCAAGATTCGTTAATTTTTCTGCTGGAACCCGGCTGTCGGAACAACCAATCCAAAGATAGTGTGGTGTTTGATGCTCGGCTAATTCCTTAAAATATTCGGAATTTTCCTCTTTCATTCTTTTTGCCCAACTATAGTTGTTAGCAAAAAGTTGTTCAATTCGTTTCATAATACAATATAGCCTTCCGATAAAAATATGAAAAATAATGACCGCACTTTAATTGAAAATCACTCTTTTCAAAAGTGCGGTCATTCTTACTTGATTTTAGAAATTTGCATTTCTCGGTGCACGAGGAAACGGAATTACTTCTCGAATATTCTGCAAACCTGTTACATATACAATTAAACGTTCAAAGCCTAAGCCAAAGCCAGAATGTGGTACCGTTCCATAACGGCGTAAATCACGATACCACCAGTAGTCATCAGGGTTTAATCCCATTTCTTGCATACGTTTATCTAGTACATCTAAACGCTCTTCACGTTGTGAACCACCAATGATTTCACCGATTCCCGGGGCTAAAACATCCATTGCAGCTACAGTTTTTCCATCGTCATTTAGGCGCATATAAAAAGCTTTAATATCTTTTGGATAGTTTTTTACCACAACAGGAGATTTAAAATGTTCTTCAGCTAAATAACGTTCATGTTCGGAAGATAAATCAATTCCCCATTTAACTGGGAATTCAAAGTCTTTACCTGATTTTAGTAAAACTTCAATTGCATCGGTATAGTCAATTTGAGCAAAATCAGAATTTACGAACTGCTCTAAACGGTTAATTACATTGCTATCAATATGTTTAGCGAAGAAAGCCATATCATCTTTACGCTCTTCTAACACTGCACGGAATACATATTTCAACATATCTTCCGCTAATTTCGCATTATCCGCTAAATTAGCAAAAGCGATTTCCGGTTCTACCATCCAGAATTCTGCGAGATGACGGGTCGTATTTGAATTTTCTGCACGGAATGTTGGACCAAAGGTATAAATTTTACTCAATGCACAGGCGTAAGTTTCACCGTTTAATTGTCCGGAGACAGTTAAAAAAGCTTCTTTACCGAAGAAGTCTTGACTAAAATCCACTTTGTTGTTTTCTGTACGAGGAAGATTCTCTAAATCAAGAGTAGATACACGGAACATCTCTCCTGCCCCTTCGGTGTCGGAGGCTGTAATTAATGGTGTTGCTACCCAGTAGAAACCTTGTTCGTGGAAAAAACGGTGAATAGCTTGTGCCAAGCAATGACGCACACGAGCAACGGCGCCGATTAAATTCGTGCGTGGACGTAAATGTGCAACTTCACGTAAATATTCAATAGAGTGTCGTTTAGCTGCCATAGGATAAGTATCCGGATCTTCTACCCAACCTACAACTTCAATATTTTTTGCGTGTAATTCAACAGCTTGCCCCTCTGCTGGCGAAGCCACAACGGTTCCGGTAACAATGACTGAGCAACCGGCGGTTAAACGTAGTACTTCATCCTGGTAATTGCTGAGATCGTTATTGACAATAGCTTGGATTGGATCGAAACAAGAACCGTCATAGACAGACAAAAATGATAAACCGGCTTTAGAATCACGCCGAGTGCGTACCCAACCTTGAACAATAATGGTTTCGCCGATGGCAATCTTACCCTGTAATACATCAACAATTGATGCCGTTTTTGACATATTAAACCTCTGATTTTATTGTATTCATTTAAAAAACTGAATTAGTTTACCTGAATTGCGAGAATTTTCCATAAAAAATAAGTACGAATAAATAAATATGCAGTAGAATGTAGCGTTTTTATTTAATTTTAAAGAGGAAAAGATGGTTTTATCCGATATTTTGATTGGTTATGGTATTTTTATTTTAGAGATTTTAACTATTTTACTGATTATTGGTGTAATTTTCGCCATAATCATAACTGCGAAAGGACGAAAAAATAACTCAACAGGAGAGTTAGAACTGATTGATTTAAATGAGGAATTTGAAAAAAACAATAAGAAGCTTCGCGATTTCTATTTGTCGATAGAAGAAATTAAACAGGAAAGTAAAGCGGAAAGAAAACGTGAAAAAGCAAAAGAAAAAGAGAGAAAGACAAAACTCAAAAAAGGAGAAAAAGAAGCTATAAAACCTTGCCTTTATGTGTTGGATTTTAAAGGTGATATTGCTGCTTCAGAAAGTGCGGCGCTACGCGAAGAAATTTCAGCGATTATACAGGTAGCGAAAGCTGATGATGAAGTTTTATTACGTTTGGAAAGCCCAGGTGGCGTTGTTCACGGTTATGGCTTTGCAGCTTCTCAATTAATGCGTTTAAAACAAAAAAAGATTAAATTGACAGTTGCCGTTGATAAAGTTGCGGCAAGCGGTGGTTATATGATGGCTTGTGTTGCCGATAAAATAATTGCGGCCCCTTTTGCTGTTATCGGTTCTATTGGTGTTGTAGCACAAATACCTAACATTCATCGTTTATTAAAAAAGCATGATGTCGATGTGGATGTAATGACTGCTGGTGAATTTAAACGTACCGTTACGATATTAGGCGAGAATACACAAAAAGGAAAAGAGAAATTTCAACAGGAATTAGAAGAAACGCATCAATTATTTAAGCAATTTGTGCTTGAAAATCGACCGTGCTTAGATATCGATAAAGTGGCGACAGGGGAACATTGGTTTGGAACTAAGGCTTTAGAACTAAACCTTATTAATGAAATTTTAACAAGCGATGATTATATTTTGAATTTAATAAATGAAAAATCAATTTTAAAAGTTCGCTATATAACAAAAAAATCCTTTTTACAAAAATTAGGTAAGCAAAGTGAAGAAACTTTATCAGCGTTTGTCGAACGTTACATGAATAAAAATAGTCAAGATTTTATTCAATAAAGTGTTTATTACTTACATTAATTTACAAAAAATTAGCGTTTTGAAAATATCGGAGGTTTACAAAAAAAGGATTTGCCATTAGTATAGCGAGTTCAAATTTTAATAATTGTATAACTTTAATAAAAGTTAGTTTATGACAAAAGTCTCTCATCTCAACATTAAAGGATAAAAAAATGAAACTATCTCGTATCTTATTATCAAGTGTTGCTATTGCTACATTAGCAGCCTGTGGTAATTTAAGTAAAGTAACAGCTCAAGGGACCCCTGAATATAAAGAAGTTGATGGTGTACAAATTCCACAACTAAAATGGCCTCGTATTGATAAATCCAATTTTAATCATGATGGTAGTCAATTCGGTTCTTGGCCGAATTGGGAGAATGTTCGTATGATTGAACAGGGTATGAATAAAGATCAAATCCGCCACCTTATTGGTAGTCCTCAGTTTAGCGAAGGTTTATATGGCGTTGAAGAATGGGATTTCGTATTTAACTATCGTGAAAATGGTATTCATAAAATCTGTCAATATAAAGTGTTATTCGATAATAAGCATAATGCTCAAAGTTTCTTTTGGTATCCTAACGGATGTAATGGCAATACGGCGTTTAATTTAAGTGGTGATTTCTTATTTGATTTTAATAAAGATACATTAACACCACGAGGCAAAGAAGTTGTGAATAATGTTGCAGAACAATTGAAAGCCTCTGGAGCAAAAGATGTTAAAGTTGCTGGTTATACCGATCGTTTAGGTTCTGATGCTTATAACTTGAATCTTTCACAACGTCGTGCTAACCGAGTTAAAGCTCGTTTATTAGAGGACGGTGTTAAAGCGCAAATTACAGCGGTAGGTTATGGTAAATATCCGCAAGTGAAAGCTTGCGAAGGGTATCGTCATGCAAGCCAAGAAGAAAAAGATTGTTTACGCCCTAACCGTCGTGTAGAGATTACTTCTTCAGGCTCTGTGCTAAGATTGCAAGATAGTAGTGAAATTAATGGTGGTACTCAAGGACCTACACCACTTTATCAAAAATAATTAATTGAAAAAGAAGAGCATAGAAATATGCTCTTTTTTATTTATTGTGAGAATCCGCCTTCTTTTCTAAGATAGAGCGGATTTTTCTTTTTAAATCGACGAATAATAGCGTGATTTTTTAACAAGTTAGTATTATCATTAAAGGCATTTTTGAGTAATGATTTATAACTAAAGAGAGGCACCATGCAACATCTCAAAGAACTTGTTGAGAAAGCAAAATTAGCGATTGAAGCGATCGAGAATAAAAGTCTAAGCGCACTAGATGAAATTCGAGTGGAATATTTTGGAAAGAAAGGGCATTTTACCCATCTTATGCAAGAGTTGCGTAATGTGGCTGCTGAGGAAAGACCAGCTATTGGGGCAAAAATAAATGAAGCGAAACAAATTGCACTAGATTTTTTAAATACGAAAAAGATAGAGTGGGAACAAGCGGAGTTAAACGCTAAATTAGAAAAAGAACGCATTGATGTGAGTTTACCTGGAAAGAAAATGGATATCGGAGGACTACATCCTGTAACTATCACGATTAATCGTGTAACCAAATTTTTTTCTGAGTTAGGTTTTTCTGTCGAAAATGGCCCGGAAATTGAAAGCGATTACTATAATTTTGATGCATTAAATATTCCAAAGCATCACCCCGCTCGGGCAGATCATGATACTTTCTGGTTTAATCCTGAACTTCTACTAAGAACCCAGACTTCCGGCGTACAAATCCGTACTATGGAGAAAATGCAACCTCCTATCAGAATTATGGCTCCTGGGCGAGTTTACCGTAACGATTATGATCAAACTCATACCCCAATGTTCCATCAAATTGAATTACTTTATGTGGATAAAAATGCAAACTTTACTGAACTAAAAGGATTATTACACGATTTTCTTCGGGCATTTTTTGAAGAAAATTTACAAGTTCGTTTCCGACCTTCTTATTTTCCGTTTACCGAACCATCTGCAGAAGTAGATGTGATGGGGAAAAATGGTAAATGGTTAGAAGTTCTTGGTTGTGGTATGGTTCATCCGAATGTATTACGCAATGTGGGGATTGATCCTAATGAATATTCAGGGTTTGCTGTAGGAATGGGTGTAGAGCGTTTAACAATGTTAAGATACAACGTCACAGATTTGCGTTCATTTTTTGAAAATGATCTACGGTTTTTAAAACAATTTAAATAATATTTAACGATTTGATGATAAAGGGTAAGCAAAATGAAATTTAGCGAACAATGGGTGAGAGAATGGGTAAATCCGGCAATTTCAACGGAACAATTAGCTGAGCAAATTACAATGCTGGGTCTAGAAGTTGATGATATTGAATCGGTCGCCGGGGAATTTTGTAATGTTGTTATTGGTGAAGTCGTTGAATGTGCTCAACATCCTGATGCAGATAAATTGCGTATTACAAAAGTCGATGTAGGCGGGGAGCGTTTATTAGATATTGTATGTGGTGCGCCAAATTGTAGACAAGGGTTAAAAGTCGCTTGTGCCGTAGAAGGTGCGATTTTACCAGGAAATTTTAAAATTAAAAAAACAAAATTACGTGGTCAGCCTTCAGAAGGAATGCTTTGTTCCTTCTCCGAACTAGGAATCGAAATTGAATCCGAAGGAATAATTGAATTACCGCAAGATGCCCCTATTGGTACAAATCTACGCAGTTATTTAAAATTAGATGATAAAAGTATTGAAATTAGTTTAACACCAAACCGTGCGGATTGTTTAAGTATTGCTGGGATTGCAAGGGAAATTGGCGTAGTGAATAAACTCCCTCTAAATAGACCGTACGTTGAGACAATTAGTTCCACAATTAGCGAGAAAGTAGAAATTGATTTACAGGCACCGAAAGCTTGTCCACGTTATTTATTACGAGTGATAAAAAATATAGATATAACGGCACAATCACCTATTTGGTTACAAGAGAGATTACGTCGTTGTGGTATCCGCTCTATTGATCCCGTAGTAGATGTTACTAATTATGTTTTATTAGAGCTGGGGCAACCTATGCACGCCTTTGATGCGGAAAAAGTTACCCAACCGATTCAAGTGCGTATGGCAGAAAATGATGAAGAACTCATATTATTAGATGGTTCAACTGCTAAATTGCAAAATAACACTTTAGTCATTGCAGATAAAAGTGGTCCTTTGGCAATAGCTGGTATTTTTGGTGGACAAGCAAGCGGTGTAAATGATAATACTAAAGATGTGATTCTAGAATCAGCATTTTTTGCTCCTTTATCCATTGTTGGTCGTGCTCGCCAATATGGTTTACATACGGATTCCTCTCACCGTTTTGAGAGAGGAGTCGATTTTACGCTACAACGTCACGCAATAGAAAGAGCAACAGCATTATTACTGGATATTTGTGGTGGTCAAGCAGGTGAAATTTGTGAGATAGTAAACGAGGAGTTTCTACCAAAACTAAAAACCGTTCAGTTACAGCGCAGTAAATTGGATAAACTATTAGGTCATCACATTGATATACAAACGGTTACGGAAATTTTCGAGCGCTTAGGATTTAGTTCGGTTTATGACAATGATACTTGGTTTGTTACTTCTGCAAGTTGGAGATTCGATGTTGAAATTGAAGAAGATTTAATTGAGGAAGTGGCTCGTATTTATGGATACAATAGTATTCCTAATAACGCACCTTTAGCGCATTTGCAGATGCGGGAGCATAAAGAATCTAATTTAGATCTAGCACGAATCAAAGCCGTTTTAGTAGATAGTGATTATCAAGAAGCGATTACTTATAGTTTTGTCGATCCGAAAATTCAATCCTTATTACATCCAAATCAAGAGGCATTAATTTTACCAAATCCGATTTCTACAGAAATGTCAGCTATGCGAGTATCGTTATTAACTGGATTGTTAAGTGCCGTCCTTTATAATCAAAACCGCCAGCAAAATCGCGTTCGTTTATTTGAAACAGGGCTACGCTTTATTCCTGATTCGAGCACTGAAATGGGGGTGAGACAAGAATTTGTTGTGGGCGGTATTATAATCGGCACAACAGCAAACGAGCAATGGGCGAAAACGTCGGAAAATGTAGACTTTTTTGATTTAAAAGGTGATGTCGAACGTATTCTCTCTTTTAGTGATGTATGTAATCGAATTCGATTTGTGGTAAAACCATATACCGCATTTCATCCGGGACAATCTGCTGGAATTGAATTAGATGGACAAGAAATTGGTTTTATTGGAGCAATTCACCCTTCTATTAGCCAAAAATTAGGACTGAATGGACGAATTTTTGCTTTTGAAATTTTATGGAATGCTATTTCTAATTCACAGATCACAAAAGCAAAGGAGGTCTCAAAATTTCCTGCGAATCGGCGGGATTTAGCATTAGTCGTTAAAAATGATATTGCTGCTGGTGATATTATTGATGTTTGTAAACAAATCGGAGGCGAAACGCTGACTCAAGTGAACTTGTTTGATGTTTATCAAGGAGTCGGCGTTCCGCAAGGCTATAAGAGTCTGGCTGTTAGTTTAGTTATCCAAGATAATGAAAAAACGCTTGGCGATGAAGAAATTAACGGAGTAATTTCAGTACTCTTAGCCGAATTAAAACAACGCTTTAATGCGGAATTGAGGGAGTAATTATGACACTGACAAAAGTCGAAATCACCACCGCTTTAGTCGAAAAATTTGATCTAAGCAAACAAGATGCTAAACGTTTTATCGAAGCTTTTTTTGAAGAAATTCGTTTAGCATTAGAAAACGGACAAAATGTCAAATTATCCGGTTTTGGTAACTTTGAATTACGAGAGAAAGCTTCTCGCCCAGGAAGAAATCCTAAAACAGGAGAAAACGTACCTGTAACGGCACGTCGAGTAGTTTCTTTTAAAGCAGGACAAAAATTAAGAGATCGAGTCGAAAAAGTAAAGCTCAAAGTCTAAATTTAAAAGTGCGGTCGGTATTAACCGCACTTTTTGTATATTTCAATTAGTTATAGAAATAAAATAAGGAAAAATCTTGAAAAATGTTTACATTGTACATGGTTATACCGCTTCACCGAATAATCATTGGTTTCCGTGGTTAAAACAGCAATTATCTCAGTATAGTATTAATTGCGAATGTTTAACAATGCCTGAATCCTCTAATCCAACGCCAGATAAATGGCTGGCTTATTTAGAGCTGCATACTAAAATTAATGCTAATACAGTATTAGTAGGACATAGTTTAGGCTGTGTTGCTATTATGAATTTGCTTGCTAAACATTGTATTAAACCGGCTGGAGCTGTATTTGTTTCAGGGTTCTATCAAGTGCCAGAAACTTTGCCTATGTTAACTTCATTTATTGATTTTTATAGCAGTTTACCAAGTTTGCCTAACTTTAAATCTTATGTTGTGAGTGCTATGGATGACGATATTGTTCCTCATAAATACAGTAGTGAATTATCTATTCATTTATCAGCCGACTATATTCGTTTATCACAAGGTGGGCATTTTCTCGATAGAGAAGGGTGGAGTAAATTTCCACTCGTTTTAGAACTAATTCTTAAATGCTTTGATAAATGAAAGATAACCTAATAAGAATCCATGAAAAACCAAATTGTTACGACGATAATTGGACTCTAATTTATTTTAAGGAAATGTTGTGAAGATTTTAAATATTGGAATATTGTTGCTTTCTATTCTTGTTTTAAGTGCTTGCTCAACTTCTGATTCAAGTGGAGAAAGTTATGCAATTCGTTATAAAGGGAAAATAAATGATCCTATTATGGCGATTTCGTTATTAAGTGAACAGCAATATGAATGGGCAGGCACGCCTTATAAATTAGGTGGACAGTCTCAACGTGGGATTGATTGTTCTGGTTTTGTGCAGAAAACTTTTCTTGATCGTTTTGATATCCGCTTACCTAGAACAACGAAAGAACAAGCAAAATACGGAAAGTTAGTCGCAAAGAAAGAGATACAAACTGGAGACTTAGTGTTTTTTAAAACGGGGCGTGGACCAAACGGCTATCATGTTGGTATCTATGTTAAGGATGATCTGTTTTTGCATGCTTCAACAAAAGGTGGAGTAATTTATTCCTCGATGAATAGTCCGTACTGGAAAAAAACATTTTGGCAAGTTAGGCGAATTTAGCTATAAGGTCAATTTTATATAAATAAAGTGCGACTAAAAACTAGTAAGCAGTAAAGTCCCCTAATTGCTTTTGCTTTTGACCGCACTTTATTCTGTTGGGCGAACACCTAAAGTATGGCAAATCGCATAAGTTAATTCACTACGATTTAGTGTGTAAAAGTGGAAATCATTGACACCTTCGCGGGAAAGAATTTTTACCATATCCATTGCAACGCTTGCTGCCACTAAATTACGAGTAGTTTGGTCATTGTCTAATCCTTCATACATTTTTGCCAACCAAGCAGGGATTTTAACATTAGTAATAGAGGCCATTTTCGTTAATTGCTTGAAATTGGTAACAGGTAAAATTCCAGGGACAATTTCCGCATCAATACCAATTGATGCACAACGATCACGAAAGCGCAAATAGCTTTCAATATCGAAGAAGAATTGTGTAATAACATGATTTGCACCGGCATCAATTTTACGCTTTAAATTAATTAGATCCGCTTGTGCTGATTTTGCTTCTGGATGTACTTCCGGATAAGCTGCAACCGAAATATCGAAATCGGCAACAGAGCGAAGTAACGCAACGAGATCTGAGGCGTAAAAAGGCTTTCTCTCATAGCCTTCGGGTTCATCACCACGTAGCGCTACAATACGACGGATACCACTATCCCAATAGTCTTTCGCGATAACTCTTAATTCCTCAGGTGTGGCATCAATACCGGTTAAATGCGGTGCTGCTTCAAGCCCAGTTTCTTGTTTAATTGCTTTAACAATACTATGAGTTCGATCTCGTTCCCCCGAATTGGCGCCATAAGTTACAGAAACAAATTTTGGATTTAAGGTTTTGAGGCGATGAATAGAGTCCCAAAGTAGGTTTTCCATTTTTTCATTTTTCGCTGGAAAAAATTCAAAAGAGACGTTAATTTTTTTATTGATATCGGTAATGTGTTGATTTAACGTATCAATTTCTTTGGCATAGCTCATTATTTTCACCTTTTGTTTGTCGTGTTGCTTATTTGAACGATAAAAGAAAAGTCTATATGGGTCAAGTTTAATAATTTCATTATTTGTATGAATTTTATTAATAATTTAGGAAAACAAACTGGAATAAAGTTATCTTTATCGATGATATTTTGATAACATCTGACATCGTCATACATAACAATTAAGGAGCAAAAATGAAAATCGTCTTTCTTGATAGTACGGCTATTCCAAAACATATTCCGATTCCTCGACCAAGTTTTGACCATCAATGGATTGAATATGAACATACTATGCCGGAACAAACTATAGAACGAGCAAAAGATGCTGATATTGTGATTACCAGTAAAGTTATTTTCAATCGTGAGATAATGCAACAATTACCAAACTTAAAACTAATAGCGCTAACTGCAACAGGAACAAATAACATTGATTTAGTTGCAGCAAAAGAGCTTGGAATTACAGTAAAAAATGTAACTGGTTATTCTTCTGTAACTGTACCGGAACATGTATTAGGATTAATTTTTGCTTTAAAACATAGTTTAATGTGTTGGTATAAAGATCAATTGTCTGCAAAGTGGGGAGATAGTAAACAATTTTGTTATTTCGATTATCCGATTACCGATGTAAAAGGTTCTACTCTGGGAATTATCGGAAAGGGAAATTTAGGAACAGAAATCGGCCGTTTAGCAACAGCTTTAGATATGAATGTGCTCTATGCAGAACGTAAAGACGCTAAAATCGTTCGCGAGGGATATTTACCTTTTGAAACCGTCTTAAAAGAAGCTGACATTGTTACTTTACATTGTCCGTTGACGGAGGAAACTAAAAATCTGATAAATACCGATACGTTGAAATTAATGAAACCGAGTGCTTATTTAATTAACACTGGGCGTGGTTCCTTAGTTGATGAAGTTGCATTAGTTGAAGCATTAGAAAATAAAACTATTGCCGCTGCCGCTATAGACGTATTAATCAAAGAGCCTCCAGAAAAAGATAATCCGCTTCTTCAGGCAGGAACTCGCTTATCTAACCTAATTATTACACCACATATTGCTTGGGCATCAGATAGTGCGGTAACAACTTTAGTACATAAAGTAACAAAAAATATCGAAGATTTTGTTATTGCTAGCAAATAGTATTAATAACCGGGCGTCAATTACGGCGTCCCTTATTTTTCAATAACTAATCAAATAAATTCTTATGACTATTCCTATTTCTCTTTTTATTGCAATGCGTTATTGGCGGGCAAAAAGTGCTGATCGGTTTGGAAGGCTGGTCGGAAATCTTGCCGGCATTGGTATTATACTGGGCGTTGCCGCATTAATTATTGTTCTATCAGTAATGAATGGTTTAGAAAATCACCAAAAACAACAAGTGCTTTCTTCTATTCCTCATGCAATTATTATGCCAAAATCCGGATTGATTTCTCTTGAGAACACTTATCCTTCCACTCCTGATTTCGTACAGCACATTTTGCCAATTAATACTACACAAGTCATTTTACAAACACAGGAGGGAGTGAGTGCAGGACAAATAGTCGGTATTAAACAATTTAGTGATGATCCATTATTAACTGATTTTAATGGTCAGGATTTTGCGAACTTACTGCCTATAGGCGAATTTAAACTTGTTATTGGCGCTACATTAGCACAAAAATTACAGCTTCAAATCGGAGATAAAGTTAGACTAATGATTACCGATAATAGCCAATATACGCCCTTTGGACGAGTACCTAATCAGAGATTGTTTACAGTAAGTGGAATTTATTTCTCCTTTTCTGAAGCCGCAGGATATGAAGTTTTTGCTAATTTAGCTGATATAGGGCGATTAATGAGGATCAAACCAGAGCAAGCGCAAGGATATCGTTTATTTCTAGATGACCCTTTTCAAATTACCCGATTACCTGATTTTTTCCCGGCAGAACAATGGCGAATTGAAGATTGGCGAACTCAAAAGGGTGAATTTTTTCAAGCGGTAAGAATGGAGAAAAATATGATGGGTTTACTGATTAGCTTAATTATTGTGGTTGCCGTATCGAATATTATTACTTCCTTGAGTTTAATTGTTGTGGATAAACAAGGCGAGATTGCTATTCTACAAACTCAAGGACTAACTAAAAAACAAGTTCGTTCAATTTTTATTTTTCAGGGATTGGCAATAGGAACAGTGGGTACGTTATTCGGTACATTATTGGGCATGCTTATTACGCAAAATCTTAATACAATAATAAGTGCGGTTAATTTAGGGAATGTTTTTTTACCGACAGAATTATCGGTCGAACAGATCGTTATTGTAGTCGTATTTTCTTTAGTCTTATCTCTTATTTCAACTATTTATCCTGCTTATCGGGCGGCAAAAATTGAACCGGCCGAAGCCTTACGTTATGAGTAAAATTATGTTGCTAGAATGTCAAAATATTAATAAATTTTATCAAGAAGGGCAGAATTTAACCCAAGTGTTAAAAAATGTTTCTTTTACTATGCAATCTCAAGAATTAGTTGCTATCGTAGGTAGCTCAGGTTCGGGTAAAAGTACGTTGTTGCATATATTAGGCGGATTGGATCAACCAAGTAGTGGTGAAATCTTTATTAAAGAGCAATCACTGCAAAAAGCCAGCGCAGATCAATTAGCACAATGGCGTAATCAATATTTAGGATTTGTTTATCAATTTCATCATTTAATGGCGGATTTTAGCGCACTTGAAAATGTGATGATGCCAATGTTGATTGCTAAACAAGATAAAGATACTGCGGCAGAACAAGCAGAAAAAATATTATCGGCAGTGGGACTTTCTCATCGAATTTCTCATAGACCTTCAGCATTATCAGGTGGGGAACGCCAACGAGTAGCTATTGCCCGTGCTTTAGTAAATAATCCAGCGTTAGTTTTAGCCGATGAACCAACAGGTAATTTAGATAGAAAAAGTACAGAAAGTATTTTTGAGCTCATTCAGAAATTGAATCAAGAACAACATATTGCTTTTTTATTGGTAACGCATGATCCCTATTTGGCTGAAAAATTTTCCCGTTGTTTAGTAATGCAAGACGGAATTCTACAAGAGAAGAAATAATGAATACGCCTTTTTTTATTAGTCGGCGTTATCAACGCACGAAACAAAAAAATCGTTTAGCTTCCTTAATTTCACTTTTTTCTACTATTGGTATTGCGCTAGGCGTTGCCGTATTAATTGTAGGATTGAGCGCAATGAACGGTTTTGAAAGAGAATTGAATCGACGAATTTTAGCTGTCGTACCGCATATTGAAATCTCCGCGGATCAAAATACAGATGAATCAGGAACAATAAAAAATCAGCAAAAATTGACCGCACTTTTAAAATCTGATTCACGGATTATTGGCATCTCTCCTTTTGTCAGTTTTACCGCATTAATCGAAAATGGCTCAAAACTTAAAGTCGCTCAGATTAAAGGTATTGAAAGAAGCGCACAAGATAGTGTTAGTGCTTTAGGTCGTTTCGTACTGAATAACGGTTGGCAACGTTTTGAAAAAGAAAACGGTTTAGTTATTGGCTCTGGTATTGCTAGAGATTTAAATGTTTCCGAAGGAGATTGGGTAACACTATTGATTTCTCGTCAAGACAAGCAAGAGCAATTATCTCAACCTATTCGTGAGAGAATTCAGATTAGCGCTATTTTACGTTTAGACGGACAACTTGATCATAGTTACGCCTTAATATCTTTGAAGCAAGCTCAGGCTTTTTTAGATTATCAGGAAAATCAAATTACAGGATTGGAACTAAAAGTTCGGCATCCTTTTGAGGTTCAAAATTTACAATATGAAATGTTGCAAGACTATCCCCAAAGTCTATATGTTCAAACTTGGATCAATAAATACGGTTATATGTATCGAGATATTCAATTAATTAGAACCGTGATGTATATTGCGATGATACTCGTCATTGGAGTAGCTTGTTTTAATATCATTTCCACGCTCATTATGGCAGTAAAAGATAAACAAGGTGATATTGCTATCCTAAGAACTTTGGGCGCAAATAATCGTTTTATTAAACGAATTTTTATCTGGTATGGAATACAAGCTGGTATGAAAGGTTGTTTAATCGGGTTAATACTAGGAATTACCTTAGCTTTAAACTTAACTCGTTTTATCCAATATATTGAATTTTTATTAGGCAGAAAGCTATTGTCTGACGGTGTGTATTTTATTGATTTTCTTCCTAGCGAATTATATTTTAGAGATGTGCTAATGGTACTGTCGGTAGCATTAATTCTGAGTTTATTAGCAAGTTTATATCCTGCCAGTAGGGCAGTAAAACTACAACCTGCACAGGTTCTAAGTAATCATTGAACCAAAAGTCTATAATTTTATTAATAAACTAGTTTACTAGTTCAAATTAGAGTGCTAAATTAGTCCTTGAATTAGCCCTTTTCATTTAAATATAAGTAAAGAGAGTAGTAACCTTATGACTAAAAAGAATAAAATTAAAATTGCAAACGACGACACTAGAATTGCTAAAGTTGAGCAGGTTCTTCCACCTATCGCCCTATTGGAAAAATACCCAGCCAGTTCGACTGCGATAAAAACCGTCGAACAAACCCGATTGCAAGCTCATAATATCATCCATGGCAAAGATGACCGCTTACTAGTTGTGATCGGACCTTGTTCAATTCACGATCCTAAATCCGCATTAGAATATGCTGAACGCATTAAGCTGATGCGCCAGAAATACCAAGATAAATTAGAAATTATTATGCGGGTTTACTTTGAAAAACCTCGTACGACAGTGGGTTGGAAAGGTTTAATTAATGACCCTCACTTGGATAATAGCTATGCTCTGAACGAAGGCCTACGTATAGCAAGAAAATTACTGTCGGATATTAACGATTTAGAGGTCCCTGCTGCCGGTGAGTTCCTAGATATGATCACTCCACAATATCTAGCAGATTTTATGAGTTGGGGAGCAATTGGTGCCCGTACTACGGAATCTCAGGTTCATCGAGAGTTAGCTTCCGGACTATCTTGTGCCGTAGGATTTAAAAATGCGACTAACGGCAGTGTAAAAATCGCTTTAGATGCTATCGGTGCCGCAGAGGCCCCTCATTATTTTTTATCGGTAACAAAATTTGGTCAGTCTGCAATAGTCTCAACTAAAGGAAACGAAGATTGTCATATTATTTTGCGTGGCGGGGAGCAAGGACCGAATTATAGTAGAGAAGATGTTGCAACTGTTTGTGCGGATATTCAAAAGCAAGGCCGAATTCCTCATGTTATGATTGATTTTAGTCATGCTAATAGTAGTAAACAATTTAAAAAACAATTGAAAGTGTGTGATGATGTATGCAACCAAATTGCACAAGGATCAAATCAAATTTTTGGTGTAATGATCGAAAGTCATTTAGTTGAAGGAAGACAAGATCTTATCAGTGGACAGCCTTTGACTTACGGACAAAGTATTACCGATGCCTGTATTGGTTGGGAAGACTCGGAAAAAGTGTTAGCTCAATTAGCAAGGGCGGTAGATAGCCGACGCTTAAAAAAGAAATAAATTTCGCTTAAATCTCAAATAATTAGGGATATTTCATCTTTTTCCACCTAGATATCCCTGCTTTCTATAGTTTAAATCTAGGGAAGGGAGTTTGAATCATTTTGATTAGAGTTAATTTCGTTTTTATTCTAATACCCCTTTTTCAAAAAATGAAAAAATAATCATATCTAGAAAAAGAAACCTAACACATATCGAATATCGTATATTTTCT
The DNA here is from genome assembly GCA_001998905.1 of Rodentibacter caecimuris. Taxonomy (GTDB): domain Bacteria; phylum Pseudomonadota; class Gammaproteobacteria; order Enterobacterales; family Pasteurellaceae; genus Rodentibacter_A; species Rodentibacter_A heylii_A. Next base: position 88,288 of record MLAA01000025.1, read on the forward strand.
CCACATAAAAATCTAAGATTTTCCAAATAATCAATCTAAGAGCGATTAAGTTTGATGATTTTTTAATGAGAGTGAGAGATAGTAAGCAATCTTACATTTTCTTTAAAAAGATAGAAAGGGCAAAGCGAAAATTGTAAGATTGGAAATGAAATAAATAAAAACTTAACTAAAATAAAAAGATGAGTTTTGAGGGGAAGTATGATAAAACTACTGTCTGTGTTTTACCTATTAGGAAATATTTATGTCAAATTTACAAACTATTATTGAAACTGCTTTTGAACGCCGTGCCGAAATTACACCAAAAACCGTTGATATAGAAACTCGTTCGGCAGTACAACAAGTGATTGAAGGTTTAGATAGTGGCAAATTTCGAGTTGCAGAAAAAATTGACGGTAATTGGGTTGTTCATCAGTGGTTAAAAAAGGCAGTTCTACTTTCATTTCGCATTAATGAAAACCAAATTATTGAAGGAGCAGAAACTAAGTATTATGACAAAGTTCCGCTTAAATTTGCAGATTATGATGAGGCTCGTTTTCAACAAGAAGGCTTTCGTGTTGTACCGTCTGCCACCGTCCGTAAAGGTGCTTACATCGCTAAAAATACTGTATTAATGCCGTCTTATGTGAATATTGGTGCCTATGTAGATGAAGGCACTATGGTAGATACTTGGGCAACGGTAGGATCTTGTGCGCAAATTGGTAAAAATGTGCATTTATCCGGAGGGGTAGGTATTGGCGGTGTATTGGAACCATTGCAGGCTAATCCAACTATTATCGGCGATAATTGCTTTATTGGCGCACGCTCAGAAATAGTGGAAGGGGTGATTGTAGAAGACGGCTGTGTGATTTCAATGGGCGTATTTATTGGGCAATCAACTAAAATTTATGATCGTGAGACTGGTGAAATTTATTATGGGCGAGTGCCAGCCGGTTCTGTTGTAGTTTCAGGAAGCCTTCCATCAAAATGTGGCAAATATAGCCTTTATTGTGCAGTCATTGTAAAAAAAGTGGATGCTAAAACCTTAGGTAAAGTAGGAATTAACGAATTATTACGTACTATAGACGAATAATAAGAAAGTTCAGCGAAACCAACCGCTCTTTCGGGGCTTATTAACGTAAATCTGCACAAAACGGTATTCTACCTTGTATTGTGTAGATTTATTTTTATCGCAATATTGTTTATTGTCATACTCTCGTCATTTTTACAAGGTATTCTTTTTAATAGCAATGGACTAGAAAGGAAATTACATGAAAAATAAACATTATTTTGCATTTTTAAGTTTAGCTTTAAGTATGACAAGTATTGCAGAAATATCATCAGCTTTTGAAACTCCGGCTGAACTGGCAGGTTATGCAGTGTTACCGGCAAATGCTGTAGTTACTGTACCGAATGATGCACCGAATGACTTAAAAACAGCAGGAAAATATACGACTTTTAAACGAGTAGAAGAATTACAATCCGTACCAGGAAAATCAAAAGATCGTGAAACTGGTTATTTCTTACCGATTAAAAATCAGCCTCGACAAGGGCATTCCGGAATCAAAGTTGTTGGAAAAGATATAGTATGGCTCCTTACCGATAATGGTTTTGGCAGTAAAGCTAATTCACCGGATTCGATGCTTTACTTGAATCAATATAAAATTAATTGGTCGCAGGGGCAATTTGAACCACTTAAGACCGTATTTTTAGCCGATCCAGATAAAAAAGTACCGTTTCGTATTGTACACGAAGATACAAAGGAAAGATATTTAACCGGAGCAGATTTTGATACGGAAAGCTTTCAAATTATCGGCAATAATATTTGGATTGGTGATGAATTTGGTCCATATTTAATCAAAACGGATTTAGACGGAAAAATATTATCTGTGTTTGAAACAGAAGTAGATGGGATAAAAATTAAGTCTCCCGATCATTACCAAATAGTCTCACCAGGTGTGCCAAACGGTCTCCATAAAAATGTCAATTTAAAGCGCTCAAAAGGGTATGAAGGAATGGCTTCCTCACCTGATGGTAAATACCTTTATCCATTATTAGAAGGTCCATTATGGGATGAAAAAAAACAAAGTTGGGAAAAAACGGTGGATGGCAAAGTTGTACTGCGTATTTTAGAATTTGATGTTGATAAACAAGAGTGGACAGGACGTTATTGGTTTTATCCACTCGAAAATGAACATAATGCGATTGGTGATTTTAATCTGATTGATGCAAAAAGCGGATTGATCATAGAACGTGATAACGGTGAAGGAACAGAGGATAAAGCCTGTAAAAATCTTGTAGATACTACACATTGTTTTTCTGAACCTGCAAAATTTAAGCGAGTTTATAAAGTGTTATTTTCCTCAGATAATGTAGGAAAATCAGTAAAAAAACTTGCATATATCGATTTGTTGAATATTTCCGACCCCAATAAAATTAGTCTCAAACCGCTGAATGGAGGAGTGTTAAAATTCCCATTTTTTACTATTGAAAACCTTGATATTGTCGATAATGAGCATATTATCGTCGGCAATGATAATAACTTTCCTTTTTCATCAAGCCGACAACCTAATCATCAAGATGATAATGAATTAATTTTATTGAAAGTGCCGGCTTTGCTCGAGGCTAAATAATCATTTCTTATAGAAAAACTCAGTTAAAATTGACCGCACTTTGAGTAGTGTTTAGAAAATAGTCAAAGAGCGGTCAAATTTTTCCGTTTTATACGCTTATTCTTTGTATAGTTGATTATATAATCCGCTTTCAAATTGGACCAACGGTGCTCGCTTGGTTTTACTTTCTAAATCACCAGTAGAATATCCATTAATAAACTGAACAAATGCAATGCGTTCTCCGCGAGCATTGAGCATAAAGCCGGCTAAATTGTAAACACCTTTTAGCGACCCGGTTTTGGCTATCAAATTTTTTACTAGTGGCGGATTAATAAGTGAACCTCGCCCGCTGATAGTTCCGTCGACACCAGCAATAGGGAAAGTTTCCATTAAATTTAAACGTTGTTCATTTTTTGAAATATATTCTAAAAGTTGAAGTAGTGTTTTAGCCGAAACTAAATTGTGTCTGGATAAACCTGAGCCATCAGCTAAGACAGTATGACCGAATTTAATACCTTCTTTTTGTAAAATAGACTTTATTGCTAATGTACCGAGCTGAAAAGACGCTGGGCGTTTATAGTAATGGTAAGCAATAGCTCGGAAAAGCGAATCCGCAATTTGATTATCGGATTTTTTCATCATTTTTTTCAATAAATCTGGTAACGGTTTAGAAAAATGTTGAGCTAACATCTTTCCTTGTTGAGGGAGCTGGGGTTGTTGTATTTTTCCGCTAAATTGGATGCCTAAACGTTTTAATTGACGCTGTATAATAGCGGCGGCGTAGGCATCTGTATCTTGTACAGCAAAACTTAATCCGAAAGGTTTGCTTTGTCTTGCCAAACAACCTTTGATTTGATAACGATTATTATCGTGAACCACTACATCGAGCTGACAATAAGGTGCATCTTTTTGCCTTGCAACATACAAATTACCGAAAACTTGGATGGGAAATTGAGCAGGCACATTAATTTTAACATTCTCCCCCTCCGCTTTATTGGCATCTAATTCTGCATAAAAACAGTTATTATCAATATTGGCAGCGGCTGGCGGAGAATTAAAACACATTGTCAAATCATTCCATATCCAACCAAGACCTCTGTCATGACTGGTGAAGACGGAAGTATCTAAAATTAAATTACCTTTAATATTTTCAATACCTTGATTTTTTAATTCTGCTAATAAATTATACAGTTGCCCACTGGTTAAATCAGGATCTCCGCTAAATTGTACGATGAGATCACCTTGTAATTGATTTTGTTGAATCTGTCCGTTGGTTCGCAGAATTGTTTCGAAGCGAAATTGATCACCTAAAACTAATTTTGCCGCCACTGCAGTAAAAATTTTTTGAGTGCTGGCTGGGAGCATAAAAGTACTTGCATTATGATCAAGAAGAATTTGTTCTGAATTTAAGTTTTTGGCCATAATCGCAGTACTTGCACCTTCGGGCAAGTATTTGAGTAGCGATGAAATGTCAACGCTAGCATGACTATGTTGTGCGAAAAAGAATCCAAATGTGAATGTTGCGGTTCTAATTAATGAGATAGGCGATAATTTCATCATGTTATAAGGTTATAGTTGCTATTTTTTTTCAGACGAACAATAATAGACGCCGAATTAATAAGAGTAAATGATTTTCTCATTTACAATTTGTTTTATTTATTAAGCTACGATGGGATGTATGATTCCATCGTGGTTTTGTTTTATCGTTTTTAAGGATGAATATTATGAAACAAATTCCTATGACAGTAAGAGGTGCGGAATTATTACGCGAGGAGCTTGATTTTTTAAAAAATGTCCGTCGTCCGGAGATTATTAAATCTATTGCGGAGGCCCGCGAACACGGAGATCTTAAAGAAAATGCGGAATATCATGCCGCACGCGAACAACAAGGATTCTGTGAAGGACGTATCCAAGAAATTGAAGGGAAATTGGGTAATAGTCAGATTATAGACATCACAAAATTACCAAATAACGGCAAAGTCATTTTTGGCGCGACTGTCGTTTTATTAAATACCTCCACAGATGAAGAGGTAACCTACCAGATTGTTGGAGATGATGAGGCCGATATTAAAAAAGGGTTAATTTCAGTTAATTCACCTATTGCTAGAGGATTAATCGGTAAAGAATTAGATGATTCAGTCTCTATTACCACGCCAGGCGGTGTTGTAGAGTTTGATATTATTGAAATCAACTATATTTAATGTTTTACGATTAATTAGAAAAGTGCGGTCAAAATTGACCGCACTTTCTATTAAGTTATTTACGAGGTAATTGAATATTCGGTTCGTTGCTTGCGCGGTAGAGAACTAAAATATGTCCGATAATTTGTACAGCATTTCCTTGAGTTTCACGAATAATCGCATCAATAATAAGTTGTTTGGTTTCTCGATCTGCACCAGATATTTTTATTTTGATCAATTCGTGGTGATTAAGGGCGTTATCAATTTCGGCAAGAACACCTTCGGTTAAACCATTTGCACCAAGCATCACGACAGGATTTAGATGATGAGCTAATCCTTTTAAATACTGCTTTTGTTTTGTTGATAATGTCATGTAATATTTATCCTCATTTATAATAAGAAGTATGATCGTTTTTAGAAAATTTGCGTTATGACCGCTATAAATCGTAAAAAAATATCAGACCGTCTTGAACCCGCGGATTTTACCCTTATATTGGAAAAACTGCCACAAAATTTGAGAAATTATGGGAAAGAAAAAACGTTCGGCGAGTTCAACTCGTTGGCTAAATGAACATTTTAAAGATCCTTTTGTACAAAAGGCACACAAGCAAAAATTACGATCTCGAGCTTATTTTAAGTTAGATGAAATCCAACAAACGGATCGCTTATTTAGAACTGGAATGACAATTGTAGATTTGGGCGCAGCGCCCGGCGGATGGTCGCAATATGCTGTTAGTCAAATAGGAGGTCATGGAAAAGTAATTGCTTGCGATATTTTGGAAATGGATCCGATTGTCGGCGTTGATTTTCTACAAGGTGATTTCCGTGATGAAAATGTGCTCAAGGCATTACTTGACCGGATTGGAGAAACTAAAGTTGATGTAGTAATGTCTGATATGGCGCCAAACTTTAGCGGAATGCCTTCGGTAGACATACCAAGAGCGATGTACCTAGTTGAATTAGCTCTGGATATGTGCAAACAAATTTTGGCTTTCAAAGGCAGTTTTGTAGTGAAAGTTTTTCAAGGCGAGGGATTTGATGAATATTTAAAAGAGATTCGTTCGCTATTTTCATCTGTAAAAGTCCGCAAACCCGAGGCCTCTCGAGATCGATCACGAGAGGTTTATATTGTGGCAATGGGTTATAAAGGCATTAATTAAATAGAAAATGACTTTTTTCTATAAATTTGATTGCTTCAAATTTAACTTTAATTATAGTATCTTGTAACAGTTTTTAATTTTAAGGAAATAACGGGGTTCAACTTTGAACGATATGGTAAAAAATTTAGTCCTTTGGATTGTTGTCGCTGTGGTTATGATCACTGCATATCAGGGCTTTAGCGGTAATTCAGCAGCGAATGCGACAGATTACACAACATTCATTTCCGATGTTGAAAATGATCAAATATCCGCAACCAAATTTAATGAAGTCGGTGAAATTATAGTAACCAAAAAGGATGGCGTAAAATATACAACAGTATTGCCAACCCCATTGGAAGATAGAAAATTGTTAGATGATCTTCTCAAAAACAAAGTCAAAATTGAGGGGGCTTTACCAGAACAACGTTCTTTCTTAGCACAAATTTTTATTTCTTGGTTCCCAATGTTATTGCTTATTGGCGTATGGGTTTTCTTTATGCGACAAATGCAAGGTGGTGGCGGTAAAGCAATGAGTTTTGGAAAAAGCCGCGCAAAAATGTTGAATCAAGATCAAATTAAAGTTACTTTCGCTGATGTCGCAGGTTGTGATGAAGCAAAAGAAGAAGTTGGAGAAGTGGTTGATTTTCTACGTGATCCTAGCAGATTTCAAAAGTTAGGCGGAAAAATTCCAAAAGGCATTTTAATGGTTGGACCTCCTGGAACGGGTAAAACCTTATTAGCTAAAGCAATTGCTGGGGAAGCAAAAGTTCCTTTCTTTACCATTTCCGGTTCGGATTTTGTCGAAATGTTCGTCGGTGTCGGTGCTTCTCGCGTACGCGATATGTTTGAGCAAGCCAAGAAAAATGCACCTTGTTTGATTTTTATTGACGAAATTGATGCCGTTGGTCGCCAGCGTGGTGCTGGATTGGGAGGCGGTCATGATGAGCGCGAGCAAACACTCAATCAAATGTTGGTAGAAATGGATGGTTTTGGCGGTAATGAGGGTGTGATTGTGATTGCCGCAACTAACCGCCCTGATGTTCTAGATCCTGCCCTAACTCGTCCTGGACGTTTTGACCGTCAAGTCGTTGTTGGTTTACCGGATGTTCGCGGACGTGAACAAATTCTAAAAGTGCATATGAGAAAAGTACCGGTTGCACAAGATGTTGATGCTATGACATTAGCTCGTGGTACACCTGGCTATTCTGGTGCTGATTTGGCAAACTTAGTTAATGAAGCGGCATTATTCGCAGCTAGAATGAATAAGCGCACAGTAACGATGTCGGAATTTGAAAAAGCGAAGGACAAAATCAATATGGGACCAGAGCGCCGCACAATGATTATGACGGAAAAACAAAAAGAATCTACCGCTTATCATGAAGCTGGACACGCTATTGTTGGATATTTGGTTCCTGAGCATGATCCTGTGCACAAGGTTACTATTATTCCACGAGGTCGTGCATTAGGTGTAACTTTCTTCCTGCCTGAAGGCGATCAGATTAGCATTAGCCAAAAACAACTAGAAAGTAAATTATCGACTCTTTATGCGGGACGTTTGGCTGAAGAACTGATTTATGGTGAAGAAAATATTTCTACAGGAGCATCTAATGATATTAAAGTAGCGACTAATATTGCTCGTAATATGGTAACGCAATGGGGATTCTCCGATAAATTAGGGCCAATTTTATATTCTGAAGATGAAGGTGAAGTATTTCTCGGTCGCTCAATGGCAAAAGCCAAACATATGTCTGATGAAACGGCTCATACTATTGATGAAGAAGTACGTACAATTGTTACCCGTAATTATGCACGTGCAAAACAGCTATTGATAGATAATATGGATATTTTACATGCAATGAAAGATGCTTTGGTTAAGTATGAAACGATTGAAGAATTGCAGATTAAGCAACTAATGAATCGTGAGTCAGTAACTGCACCATCCGGTTGGGACGATAATAATGATGGCGCTTCTCAGTCTACAACTTTCGATAATAATGCAGCTGAAAGTGCGGTCAAAAATATCTAACAATTTTTAGAAAATAATTAATAAGCCTTTTTAATAGAAGATTAAAGAGGCTTTTTTGTTTTCGTCGATTTTATCTTCCGCTATAATACGATCTTTAAATTCTTATCAAAAATGGGCTTAAACAACAGCGTTTATGAAACTCTACTCAAATAACAAAATTTTGGATTTATCTACACCTAAAATTATGGGAATTTTGAATTTTACTCCCGATTCTTTTTCCGACAGTGGAAAGTTCTTTAATTTGGACCGTGCATTGTTCCAAGTGGAAAAAATGCTATCCGAAGGTGCTGATATTATTGATATTGGTGGAGAATCAACTCGTCCTAATGCCGAAATAGTATCAGAAGCAGAAGAATTGCAACGCGTCATTCCCTTAGTAGAAGCAGTTAATTTGCGTTTTGGTTGCTGGATTTCCGTCGATACATCTAAAGCGCAAGTAATGGAAGAAGCGGCAAAAGTCGGAATGGATCTAATCAACGATATTCGTGCATTACAAGAACCTAATGCGTTACAAACCGCAGTTAAATTGAATTTACCAACTTGTATTATGCATATGAAAGGTCAGCCTAAAACAATGCAAGATGATCCTAAATATCATTGTGTTGTAGAAGAAGTATATGATTTTTTACAAAATCGTACCAAAATTTGTTTACAAGCAGGAATGCAAAAACATAACATTATTTGGGATCCCGGGTTTGGATTTGGTAAAAATCTTCAACATAATTACCAATTATTGCAGCAGCTAAATCGCTTTACTCAATCAGATTTTCCTGTCTTAGTTGGTCTATCTCGTAAATCAATGATTGGAACAATATTAAATAAGTCGGTAGAACAGCGTGTAGTGGGAAGTACGGCAGGCGCATTAATTGCATTAACATTAGGAGCCAATATTGTTAGGGTCCATGATGTAGCAGAAACAGCAGATGCGCTAAAAATTTGGCAGGCGACAGTATCCGCTTAATAGCGCAAATATTATTAACGATGAATCATTATTAAAGGCTCATAAATATATAAATAACAAGGAATAAAATATGGCAGAACGTAAATATTTTGGAACAGATGGCGTTAGAGGAAAAGTAGGAACAGCACCGATTACACCTGATTTTGTATTAAAACTAGGGTGGGCGGCAGGTAAAGTGTTAGCCACACAGGGATCTCGTACTGTCTTGATCGGTAAAGATACTCGAATTTCGGGTTATATGTTGGAATCCGCTTTAGAGGCTGGATTAGCCGCAGCAGGATTATCTGCAGCTTTTACCGGCCCAATGCCTACACCAGCAATCGCTTATTTAACCCGTACTTTTAGAGCAGAGGCTGGAATTGTAATTTCTGCTTCTCACAATCCCTATGATGATAACGGTATCAAATTCTTTTCAACCAAAGGAACAAAATTACCTGATGATGTTGAAGAAGCAATCGAAGCGATGTTAGAACAACCTATGGACTGTGTTGAATCATCCTCTTTGGGGAGAGCAAGTCGAATCAATGATGCAGCAGGGCGTTATATCGAATTTTGTAAAAGCACCTTTCCCGCTCATTTAAGTTTAGAAAATTATAAAATTGTAGTTGATTGTGCGAATGGTGCAACTTATCACATTGCTCCGAATGTTATGCGAGAGCTGGGCGCTGAAGTGATTGAAATAGGTACAAATCCGAACGGAATGAACATTAATGAACAATGTGGTGCAACAGATATTAAGGTATTACAAGAAAAAGTATTAGAATATCGAGCGGATGTCGGTTTAGCCTATGACGGAGATGGTGATCGATTAATCATGGTTGATCATCTCGGTAATAAAGTAGATGGTGATCAAATTTTATTTATTATTGCCCGTGAAGCTTTACGTTCCGGCCAATTAAAAGGCGGTGTTGTTGGTACCTTAATGAGTAATATGAGTTTAGAATTGGCACTAAAACAGTTAGCCATTCCATTTGTGAGAGCAAATGTCGGAGACCGTTATGTGTTAGAGAAAATGCAAGAACATGGTTGGACCTTAGGGGGCGAAAATTCAGGGCATATTATTATTGCCGATAAAAATACCACAGGCGATGGAATTATTGCTTCACTAGCGGTTTTAGCCGCGATGGCCCAACACGCGTTATCATTAAACGAACTGGCTTCAGCTGTGCGCTTATTCCCACAAGTATTGATTAATGTTCGCTTTAACGGCGGTACAAATCCATTGGAAAGCGAAATTGTAAAAACGGTGGCGGCAGAAGTGGAACAACGCCTAATAGGAAAAGGACGTATTTTATTACGAAAATCAGGTACGGAACCATTAATTAGAGTAATGGTTGAATGTGAGGATGGGGAATTAGCACAAGAATGTGCAAAATTGATTGCAGAGGCCGTGAAGACAAACTAAAGTGCGGTCATTTTTACCAGAGTTTTAAAAATTAGGAAAGTTTCATGAAAATTTTTGTTATGCGGCATGGGGAAGCCGAAATTGCTGCAGCTACAGATCAGCTGAGAGCTTTAAATGATGTGGGGAAAAAGCAAGCTAATCAACAAGGTAAATGGCTAAAGAATCAATTAGAATCAAATGAACTTTCATTGGAAAAAATTATTGTTAGCCCCTATATTCGAGCTCAACAAACCTTTGAATGCCTTAACCTTGCATTTGAAGAAAAACTAGTAAAAGAGGATTGGAAGGGTATTACGCCTTATGGTTCGCCGAATAACGTACTAAATTATTTGGCAGTACTGGCAGAACAAGGCATAAAATGTGTGTTGTTAATTTCACATTTGCCCTTAGTTGGAGAAATTGTCGCAGAACTTTATGGTAAATCTAATCCGATTGCTTTTTATCCGGCTACGATTGCCCAATTGGATTGGAATGGTGAAAAAGGTAAAATAGAAGCTTATCAATATGCTAAAGAAGTATTATGATTGATTAAAAATCAATCACTTACCTCTTTACAAAAAATAAATTTTTCCAATGGAACTTTTAAAATTATTTCTAATTTCAATCGGTTACCGCCATAAAATGGTAAGTTTTTTTTAAAATTGGAAAGATGGAAATGTAAATTTTATAAAAAATAATTTCTTTTTAAGAATTTTAACGTAAACTGTGCCACTGGCATGTCCGTTAAAATATTGCGGAATATGTTATCACTTTATTATTAATGGAGAAATTCAATGAAAAAATCAGTATTAGCCGCATTAGTGTTAGGCGCAACATTAACCGTAACCGGTTGTTTTGATAAGCAAGAAACAACTCAAAAAATTGAGTCGGCCAAGGAGGCAACAGCGAGTGCCGTTACTGAAGTAAAACAAGATATGGCTACAAAAGCTGAAGAAGTAAAAAATGTCGCAGTAGAGAAGGCAGGAGAAGTTAAAGATGCCATGGCAGAAAAAGCGCAGCAAGCTATGGATAAAGCAGCAGAAATGAAAGATGCTGCAATGGAAAAAGTTGCTGATACAAAAGATGCTATGGCAGGGAAAATGCAACAAGCTATGGATAAAGCAGCAGAAATGAAAGATGCTGCAATGGAAAAAGCTGCTGGTACAAGAGATGCTATGGCAGAGAAAATGCAACAAGCTATGGATAAAGCATCAGAAATGAAAGATGCAACAATGGAAAAAGCTGCTGAAGCTAAAGATGCGGCTGCAGAAAAAATTGAAAAAGCTGCCGATGCAGTGAAAGAAGCTGTAAAATAATATCTTAACTATATTTATATAAAAATCCTTATCAACCTTGGTAAGGATTTTTCTTTATTTATTTTTATGTTTTTAAGGATAAAAATGCTTTGTGCTATTTATAAAAGCCCTAAAAAATTTGGCGCATACCTATACATTGAAAAAAAAGGAAAATTTGATCGAATTCCATCAATGTTATTCAGTTCTTTCGGTCAACCTCAATTTGTAATGTTGTTCAATTTAGCGAGTAAAAAAAAGCTGATTAACGCGGATAAACAAGAAGTTAAACAGAAAATTTTAGAACAAGGATTTTATCTTCAACTAGCAAAACAAGATGATGGATTGTTTAATAGTTTGAGTGAGATCAAATAAATTGTAAAATTTTTTTAACAATTTCATAAAATTTTGCGTTAACTCAACTTTTTTTCTAAAAACTTCTTTAAAATTAACCGCACTTTTGAAAGGAGTAGAAAATGAGTTGTTTTTTTGTTACCGGTACGGATACAAATGTTGGAAAAACTACCACTTGCCGAGCAATTATTCAGGCATTACAAAATCAAGGAATTCAAATTGTCGGATATAAGCCTATTGCTTGTAATACAATTGATCAACCGATTTTAGAAGAGCCTGAAACAGATCTCGATTATGATACTTTAGATAATGTTGATGTTTTAACATTACTAAATTCGACCTTAGAACCTATAACATACCAAGAGGCAAATAGTTATACCTTTAACCAAAGTTTGCCGATGCTGACGAAAGAAAAATCTCGTATTAAATTAGACAAAATTAATCAACAACTGGATCTGTTGAATCAGAAATATCAATCGGTTGTTGTAGAAGGCTCATTTGGTTTATGTACGCCGATGGCAGAAGGAAAAAGCTTTGCCGATTGGATTGCAAAACGAAAAATGCCAGTAGTACTTGTTGTCGGAATAAAAGACGGTTGTATTAATCATGCATTATTGACTGTTAAAGCAATTAAAGACTTAGGGGTTCCCTTATTAGGTTGGATAGCTAATCGAATTAATCCTCTATTAGGACACTATGCGGAAATTATTGAATTATTAGAAGAGTATATTCAAGCACCTTTAATTGGAAAAATTCCCTATTTACATAGACCAGAAGAACAAGAACTCGGACATTATTTAACTAATATTGAACGATTAACCTATATGCAAACAGCATTTGTAAAATAGCAATCATTGATTATGCTATACTTTTTCTCTCCGTTTAAATTTTGGGAATAGGCTATTTTAAATATTATGAAGATTGCATTAGGGGTAGAATACAGTGGTCAAAATTATTTTGGCTGGCAACGACAAGAAAAGGTAATAAGTGTACAAGAAGTGCTTGAAAAAGCGCTTTCTTTTGTTGCAGATGAAAAAATTGAAGTATTCTGTGCTGGGCGTACGGATTCTGGAGTACATGGTACTGGTCAGGTAGTACATTTTGAAACAAATGCGATTCGCCCTGAGAAAGCTTGGGAATTTGGAACTAATGCAAATTTACCTGATGATATTGCAATTACTTGGGCAAAAATTGTAGATAATGAGTTCCATGCTCGTTTTTCCGCAATAGCGCGTCGTTATCGTTATATTATATATTGCCATAAATTGCGACCCGCAATTCTAAATTCTGGTGTAACGCACTACCATTTGGCTTTAGATGAAAATAAAATGCATCAAGCTGGACAATATTTATTAGGAGAACATGACTTCTCCTCATTTCGAGCAGCGCAATGCCAATCAAACACACCTTGGCGTTGCATCCATCATTTAACGGTATGTCGAAAAAATCATTATGTGGTTATTGATATACAAGCAAATGCTTTTGTACATCATATGGTTCGTAATATTGTTGGTAGTTTGATTAAAGTAGGAGCAGGGCACAAGCCAATAGAGTGGATTCAATGGCTATTAGAACAACGAGACAGACAATTAGCCGCACCAACAGCAAGTCCAAATGGGTTGTATTTGGTTGATGTTGTTTATCCTGAAAAATTTTCACTTCCACGTCATACATTAGGTCCTTTATTCTTAGAAGAAAATCTGATCTGACTAGCTAAAAATTAGGATTTATGGTCTAATACACAAGATTTTTTGATGACTTTTAAGGATAAAAATGAGCTGGATTGATCGAATTTTTAGTAAAAATACTTCTTCTGGAACACGTAAAGCTAATGTACCAGAAGGTGTTTGGACGAAATGCACATCTTGCGAACAAGTTTTATATACTGAAGAGCTAAAACGAAATTTACAAGTTTGTCCTAAATGTGGGCATCATATGCGTATTGATGCACGTGAACGTCTTTTAGCATTGCTAGATGAAGGATCAAGCCAAGAATTAGCTACAGAATTAGAGCCTAAAGATATTTTGAAATTTAAGGATTTAAAAAAATATAAAGATAGATTGAGTTCGGCACAAAAAGAAACGGGTGAGAAAGATGCCCTTATTGTAATGAATGGAACTTTATATGACATACCAGTAGTTGCGGCGGCCTCTAATTTTAGCTTTATGGGAGGCTCCATGGGTTCGGTTGTCGGCGCTAAATTTGTTAAGGCAGCAGAAACAGCTATGGAATTAAATTGTCCGTTTATTTGCTTCTCAGCAAGTGGTGGAGCAAGGATGCAAGAAGCATTATTTTCATTAATGCAAATGGCAAAAACTAGTGCAGTACTAGCTAAAATGCGTAAAAAAGGTGTGCCTTTTATTTCTGTCTTAACTGATCCTACATTAGGTGGAGTCTCTGCGAGTTTTGCTATGTTAGGTGATCTTAATATTGCAGAACCCAAAGCACTGATTGGTTTTGCTGGGCCTAGAGTAATCGAACAAACCGTACGTGAAAAACTTCCGGAAGGTTTTCAACGCTCGGAGTTTTTGTTAGAAAAAGGGGCTATTGATATGATTATCGAACGCGCTGAAATGAAAAAAACTTTAGCAAGTATATTAAGTAAGTTAATGAATAAACCTTCACCTTTTATTGAACGTGAACTTATTATTGATTTTGATTTAGCTGAAAATACAAATGAATAATCACACATCTCATTTAACAGCCACATCGCCACTCAGCGAGTGGCTTTCTTATTTAGAAAATCATCATATTAAAGCGATCGATTTAGGTTTAGAGCGAGTAGGATTCGTTGCCGAGAAATTAAATTTATTAAAACCAGCACCTTTTGTCATTACAGTAGGAGGAACAAATGGAAAGGGGAGTACTTGCCGCTTTTTAGAGATAACTTTACTCAATGCAGGGTTTAAAGTTGGTGTTTATTCTTCTCCTCATTTGTTACGTTATAACGAACGTGTAAGAATTCAAAATCAAGAATTATCGGATGAACAACATACTGCATCATTTTTCTTTATTGAGCAGAACAAGACTGAATCTTTAACCTATTTCGAATTTAGTACATTATCAGCGCTACATCTATTTAAACAGGCAAATCTAGATATTGTTATTTTAGAAGTAGGGCTTGGTGGGCGTTTAGATGCAACCAATATTGTCGATAATGATCTTGCAGTTATTACGACAATTGATATTGATCATACTGATTTCTTAGGAGAAACCCGAGAAAAAATTGCTTATGAAAAAGCTGGAATCTTTAGAGCTAATAAACCTGTTGTTATAGGTGATCAGAATATTCCTCATACAATGATGCATCAAGCCCAGAAATTAGGATGTATTTTATCCTGCCGTAATATTGATTGGGAATTTAAAATTGAACAAAATTATTGGCAATGGAGAGGTAAAAAAATACAGTTAAACAACCTTCCATTTTGTCAAATTCCACTCGAAAATGCAGCGACGGCATTGGCTGCAATAGAATTACTACCTTTCGATGTCTCTAATGAAATTATTATTAAAGCATTAAAAGAAGTTTATCTTACAGGACGTTTTCAAACTATTCAGCCCGAATATTTAGCTACTTTCGCTAAGCTATTGAAATTACCAGTTGGAGATTTTCCTCAAATCATTATTGACGTAGGACATAATCCACAGGCCGCAAATTATTTAGCAGAAAAACTCATTTCATTAAAATTACAAAAACAGGGTAGTATTATTGCAGTTTGTGGCATTTTAAAAGATAAAGATGAAGCTGGTATTTTTTCTCCACTTTTATCCGTAATTGATAAATGGTATTGTATTAGCCTTCAAGGTTACAGAGGACAAAAAGGAGAAGAGCTGAGAGAAAAATTATTACAATTATCCCCAAAAACAATATCAGAAAGATATCACTCGATCTTAAAGGGCGTTGAAAGTGCGGTCAAGAATGGAAACAAAAATGATATCATCATTATTTTTGGCTCTTTCTATACTGTGAGTAGTTTTTTAAATTCAATTGAGAATTTGGATTAACTAGAAAAAGTCCTGAATCACAAAAATTATAGTAGGGCTTAAGCCATTCCATTGATTATGGAACTTTATCCAATATTATCAGTGATAATGTAATAAACCTGTTCATTCCACTATGTATCTTACTTATAAAAAGCTCAACATTTTGATCTTAGTAAAATGTTGAGCTTTTTACTCCTATATAGTCTGATGTCATCTGAATTGATAGTGATAAAGCCTTATGGAATAAGGGCTATTGATGATTTGATTTTTGAATGTACTACTAAAGAATACAAAGTTATCTATCAAAACGTTTATTCTTTGTACAATTATTTGGATCGTAAAGAAAGGATATTAGCCGTTCAAATTGAGCTACCAAAATTTCCTCTTTTTGGTAATTGATAAAGCTTGCCAGTTGTAGGGCTGTTTCAAGTAAGGCACCCCGTCCGCCACTCGTTTAACCTGTAGACTGGCATCATTGGGTAACATCACTTACCATTGTGCACTCAAACGCTGATATTCAGCCACCACCGCAAATTTATTTTCTAACTAAATGGTCGGCGCATGAGCTTTTTTCCCTAATTACCAAAATGATAAAACGTATCAGCGGATACGATAGGAATGTTTAACAAACGCACTAGTTGAAGAACAAGGATATGAGCTGAGCTAATTTCGGTACGTTTCTTGGTGATTGGTTTGTAGGAATTAAATTGCCATAGTTTTTCGCACTGGCTGATTTAATCAATAAATAAACCCCTCGTCCATCTGAGATAATTGATTGTGATCTTGCCTGTTTTTAGTCATAAGTAGTAACTCTTAGTAGTATGATTAAAACTAAAACAAAGCCAGTATTTACAAGACTTACAGAGATTTTAGTAGTATCTCATTGGCTCACATTGGATAATAAAAAACCTTGAAGGAAGTATTTTCAAGGCTTTATCGGTTCTTGTTGGATTGTTTTGGATTTCAATTTGGTGGAGCTGGCGGGAGTTGAACCCGCGTCCGAAATTACTCTACCGTCAGTACTACACGTTTAGTCTAATCTTTAATTTCACTTAACCACTGCGGACAGACACGCGATAATTAAGCTAGTTTGGTTCAATTTAGTGTTTCGTTCCTCAAACAGCGGCTTCCACACGATCTCGTTTTGAATGACTTCCCTTAATCTCCGTCTTACGAGCGAAAGCTAGAGAGAGAAGGCTATGAGCAGGTTATTAAGCTGCTAAAGCGTATTGTTCGTCGTTTGCGACTATTATTTTGCGGTTTATTTACGAGGCCTACCGCACCTCGACGTGCACCTTGGGCTTCGCTAATCCCGTCGAATCCAGAATCAGCCCCAAACTTGGTCAGTATAATAAAAAATAAGAAAAATTCAAGATAAAAAAGGAGTTTTAAATGATGGATTAATATTTATCCCAAATAACATACTAAATCGAGATACGAAATAGGTAAATATTCAGTTATTATTCTGTGTTGCAACCAATCATCACTTTATTCATATTATTTAACATAATATGAATTATGCGAAATCAGTTACCAGGTGAGTGAAAACTACGGGTTAAATAAATCACAGACTTACACACAACATCCCAATACTAGTCAAACAAGACAACTCAATAAGATTCGGCCTCTCTTTGCCTTGTTTTTTTAAAGTTATGCTAGCGGGATTTTAATATGTCAAGATTTTGTCAAGTAACGCTATGTAAAATCTAAGCCTTTTACTTGATAAATTATCTTGCTTTTACCACACAAACTTCTTTAAATATTTTTATCCCGTTAGGTTCTGCAGGGGCGGGAAATTCTTCGCCTATTTTTAAAACAAACAGCACCGCAAAAAATACCGTTTTTCAAATGCTATCGTCGGTTCCGTGCAAATCCGGCCGGTTTGCACTCCTATTTTTCGCAAGCGAAAAATAATGGCAATAAAAAATGCCAGTTATTTAACCAGCATTTTGTTACGTTGTTATGTTTTTGTGCTTTCGCCATTCTTTATGATATCCTCACACGACAATCACGGCTAAGCATTTAAAATAATTTATCAAATTACAGTAATTCAATGCGTATTTTCTGTGTTGGGCTTTTATTTACTTTTTATGCCGCCGGATATTTGCATGACCGTCAGCGTTGATAAATTGATTTTGTCATCCTCTACTTCCTCTTGAAAGATAAAGCATTATTCCCCTATCCAACCCATTAGAAGCATCAACATTGAGGCTGTGCTACTAACTTTATTTTTATCTAATTCTTTTTTTCCATTACAAGCTGAATAATCTAAACCTTCTACAAGTTCATTAGCCATTATTTTCATTCCTTGTATACGCTGTTCATCAATAGCTTTTATTAAATCAGGCTTTAGAAGTTTCTTTTGATAAATTGCTGCAACAAAATCCCCTGCGGTAACAAGCTTGTTCTTAGCTTCAGCCTTGCACCATTCTTTTAATGTTGCATCATGTAATGTCCCTTTTTCTTCATACCATTCTTTGGCTTGTGAACTCATTGATAATGTAAATAAACCGAAAATAAATAAAAGATTTTTCATTTTTATCGCTTCCTTTCGTATAGTTGAAAATCAATTCTTCTCCATATTTCCTGCAACCATATTGATTATATATTCCCTTACAGATTGAGAAGTCGTGTTTTTCTCCAACCTGATAGAAATACAATAGCTTCAATTTTCCTTTGGTCATCTAGGGGATTAGGTGAAGTTAATACCATTTGTTAGCTATGTCAAGTTAGTTCTTAGTTTGTTCAAGAATAAGCCAATCTAATAAAAGATTATGAGATTTTGCAAATTCTAATACGACTTAAAAATGAAAGTTATTCTACTTTTCCAATTCCTGACTGCTGTAGCTACTTTTTCCTGCTATCGACCAAAAATCGCAAAACATTTAATTGATAATATCCATCAACTTTTATCAAAATATCAATAGATTAAGGAGTAGTCTGCTCTCTCAAAGTTTTCAAACAAAAATAGATAGTGGGATGAATACTAATAAGCAATTAGACAGATTTTAATTCGTAAAGTATTGAGGCCCTAGCAGAATCTAGCCCTTTGGTTTGTATTGGAAAAGTTCTTCAAGGGGAAACTAAAGCGTTTTATCCCAACAAATAAAGCGCTCAATTTCATTTTAGAATGGCCGTCAAGGATGATTTAATACGAAAAGTTATGATAAGAGAAGTGCTGAAAAGCCTTGTAAACACTGGATAAAAAAAGCCTCGCGTTAAGTTAACGCGAGGCTATGATATATGGTGCGACCGGCTGGACTCGAACCAGTGACCCCCACCATGTCAAGGTGGTGCTCTAACCAACTGAGCTACGGTCGCAAAACGAGGCGTATGATAGCACTTTTTATATTGAACTCAAGACTTTTTTTCGACTTATCGTTTGAGTGATAAAAATTTATCCACTTATATCAAAAAATAAACACTTTGCTATTTCAATATTAATTCGTATGCTTTTGTTAGTATTGTTACTTTAGAAACGTTTTGACTATCCTCTGTCCAAATCGACATATTTATAGCCAATTCAACTGTTATTGTCTCATCAAATTGTACCGTTTATCGTTATTTTCTCGATTGAAAAAGACAAATTGATGCGCAGTGATTGAGGAGACCAAAGCTTTATTTACAGAAATAGTATAAAAAATGGTGAAAAAACCAACCGCACTTTCTGCTATCCAATTCATAATTCATTTTCAGCATTAAATTAGATAATATCTGAGTGAAATACTATAACGTATCCAATTTGATACAGCAAAAAGCCACTTTCTATTATTTATGAAGGTGGCTTTGATTTACGTCCATTCCGATTCTGAGAATCCGAATTTTACATTGTTGAAAGCTTTATTGCTTATCTTTCTATAATTTATGCATTGATACCTACGGTGTCCACGCAGTAACCCAAAAGTGATTGCCCCATAATTTATGCTTCCTTAAAATATGGAAACTTAAGGATATTCTATGAGTCAATTTATTCAAGTAAAGTCTTTTAAGCCGATGACCACCTTAAACAGAAGGGGGATTTTTAGTTAACAAGAAAAAGTCGCCATAGCGACTTTTTTCATTCTTCTTTCAGCTTTTTAGGGTGTTCATTTTACTTGCATTCCAGCTGTTACACCGACGTCGGCGGAAAGTAGGAATAAATCCTCTCCACCAGAACCCGCCGAGAGAATCATTCCCTCAGAAAGCCCAAATTTCATTTTTCTTGAAGCTAGGTTTGCCACTATGATCACAAACATTCCTTCCAATTTCTGTGGCTCTGGATAGGCCGCTTTGATACCAGAAAAAACTTGACGGGTATGATCGCCGAGATCTAATTCAAAGCGTAACAATTTGTTGGATTCAGGTACCACTTCACACTTCAACACTTTCGCCACCCGCATATCCAATTTCGCAAAATCCTCAATAGTGATGCTATCAGCAATAGGTTCAATGGCAGAAAGTGCGGTTGGTTTTTTCACCATTTTTTGTACTGTTTCTGTAAATAAAGCTTTGGTCTCCTCAATCACTGCATCAATTTGCTTTTTCTCCAAACGAGAAAATAACGATTTAAACGGTGCAATTTGATGAGACAATAACGGTTGAGCTAAATTATCCCAACATAATTCTGTTTGTAAAAAGGTTTCCGCCCGTTCAGCTAATTTCGGCAACACAGGTTTTAAATAGCTCATCAGTATCCGGAATAATTCAATCCCCATTGAACAAATGCCTTGTAATTCGGCTTCTCTTCCCTCTTCCTTAGCAAGTATCCAGGGGGCCTTATCGTCAATATATTTATTCGCTTTATCCACCAATAACATAATTTCACGAATAGCTTTGCTATATTCCCGCCCTTCATAAAAGTTAGCAATTTGCGTCGATTTTTCGATAAATTCATCAAATAGGGCTTGATCTGCTAATTTAGCTGCTAGTTTTCCATCAAACCGCTTTTGAATAAAACCGGCATTACGAGAAGCTAAATTGACAAATTTATTCACTATATCCGTATTGACTCGTTGAACAAAATCCTCCAAATTGAAATCCAAGTCTTCGATACGCTCATTCAATTTCGCTGCATAATAATAACGTAAACATTCTGGATCCAGATGGTTTAAATAAGTACTTGCTTGAATGAAAGTTCCTCGTGATTTGGACATTTTCGCCCCATCTACCGTAACATAGCCATGGGCAAATATATTGGTTGGTTTGCGATAGCCACTCCCCTCCAACATAGCAGGCCAAAATAAGCTATGGAAGTACACAATATCTTTGCCGATGAAATGATAAAGTTCGGTTTGACTATCTGCCCGCCAAAACTCGGCGAAATCAATCCCCTCACGCTCACATAGATATTTAAACGATGCCATATAACCGATTGGCGCATCTAGCCAAACATAGAAAAATTTATCCTTGGCATTCGGAATTTCAAATCCGAAGTATGGTGAATCACGGGAAATATCCCACTGCTGTAAACCGCTTTCAAACCATTCTTGCATTTTATTGGCAATTTCCGGTTGTAATGAGCCTGAGCTTGTCCAATTTTTTAACATTAATTCGAATGCCGGCAAATCAAAGAAGAAATGTTCGGACTCTTTCACAATCGGTGTCGCACCTGAGATGGCAGAACGTGGATTGATTAAATCCATAGGGCTGTAAGTGGAGGCACAAACTTCGCAATTATCGCCATATTGATCTTCTGATTTACATTTTGGGCAAGTCCCTTTGACGAAACGATCGGGTAAAAACATCTTTTTTTCTGGATCAAACAGCTGGGAAATTACCCTAGTTTTGATAAATCCATTATTTTTCAAAGTATTATAAATTTCTGCCGTTAATACCCGATTTTCTTCACTATGGGTAGAATGATAATGATCAAACCCAATGTTAAATCCGGTAAAATCCTTAATATGATCTGATTTAGCTTTTTCGATTAATTGTTCAGGTGTAATCCCCAATTTATCTGCATTCAACATAATTGGTGTACCGTGCGCATCATCGGCACACACAAAATATACTTGGTTACCACGCATACGCTGAAAACGTACCCAAATATCTGCTTGAATATGTTCAAGCATATGGCCTAAATGAATAGCACCGTTAGCGTAAGGTAATGCACAGGTAACTAAAATTCGACGGGCTGAATTTGACATATTTTCTCTCTTTTTTCGCACAAAAAATTTGGCGCATTTTACCCGATACAGGGTATTTTTACCAGTTGGATAGACAGTCTCGTCTGAAAATGGTTAAATATGCCCGACTAGTTTACTCTACTTTACTACCCTTACTTTGAGGAGCATTTATGTCAATTTTCTTTTCAGAAAATATTAGCGATAATCAAAAAAACGATATACTAAATCTTTTCCAACATTTTCAACATCCTAGTCTTCAAAGAGATCTTATTACTCTAAACACATTAAAAAAGATCGAAAAAGCCAATAATATTTTGCGTATTGAAATGCAGTTTCCTTTCGCTTGGAATAATGGTTTTGAACAATTAAAACAAGCAGTCTCGGCAGATTTAAGTGAAATAACTACAAGTAATGAAGTTAAATGGTTAGCTAATTACCAAATTGCTACCCTAAAGCGTGCTAATAACCAACCAGCTGTTAAAGGCGTTAAAAATATTATTGCTGTAACATCAGGCAAAGGAGGCGTGGGAAAATCCAGTGTCTCAGTTAACCTTGCTCTAGCCTTACAGAAATTAGGTGCGCGGGTCGGCATTTTGGATGCGGATATTTACGGACCGTCCATTCCGCATATGCTCGGTGTTGCTAGCCAACGTCCGACTTCGCCGGATAACCAGCATATTTTACCTATTAAAGCACATGGACTTTCTGCCAATTCTATCGGCTTTCTAATGGAAGCGGACAATGCGACCATTTGGCGTGGACCAATGGCAAGCAGTGCCTTGAGCCAATTATTAAATGAGACTTTATGGGATAGCTTAGATTATTTAGTTATTGATATGCCACCTGGAACGGGTGATATTCAACTTACTCTATCCCAACAAATTCCGGTTACAGGTGCAGTAGTTGTGACAACGCCACAAGACATTGCATTATTAGATGCGATTAAGGGTGTGGCAATGTTTAATCGAGTTGGCGTACCGGTATTAGGTATTGTAGAAAATATGTCAATGCATATTTGTAGCGAATGCGGCCATCACGAAGCTATTTTCGGTACTGGCGGAGCTAAGAAAATGGCGGAAAAATATCAAGTAAATCTACTAGGACAGCTTCCCCTACATATTCGCTTACGTGAAGATTTAGATCAAGGCAGCCCTACCGTTATTGCTGTACCTGAGCATGAAATTAGCCAAACCTTTTTACAATTAGCGGAGAAAATCGCTACCGAACTTTATTGGCAAGGCTCGGTTATTCCAAGTGAAATCTTGTTTAAAGAAGTCAAATAAAAATAACTGGACTTTAAATCTGCGCCTCAAAGTTTATTAAATAACTAATTCATTAAGGCGCAGTTTTTATTTAATTGAATGTATCAGAAAATCATATTGCACAGGCATCTGTACTCTTCCGATAATACGCTAATTTCTTTCTTATACCAAAAAATTTGAGCCCATAGCTAGCTAGAATATGGGCTCAATATTTAATTTAATGAATTTATCTGCTTAGTTTTTGTAGAACCACTAGAAAATAGAAAATCCCAATCCCACAATAACTACCAATGTTAATACGACCATCATCATAGCATAACCAAAATCACTCATACGATCTCCTAATCTAAGTTTATTAATAGAACAGTTCTCACAGAAGTCTAACAAAAAAAGCGGTTGAAATCACACTTTTTAAATTATTTTTTAAGATCATCTTAACCTCTATTTCATCTCCTCATATAATAGGCAAAACTTTAAGGAGATAATAAATATGGCAACAATTAAGGATGTCGCAAAAATGGCTGGCGTATCCACAACAACGGTATCCCATGTCATTAATAAAACCCGTTTTGTTGCGGCTGAAACTGAAAAATTAGTCCACCAAGCTATTAAAACACTGAATTATTCCCCTAGTGCAGTAGCGAGAAGTCTAAAAATCAATACAACAAAATCAATTGGTATGTTGGTTACGACCAGTGAAGCCCCTTATTTCGCAGAAATTATTCAAGCGGTAGAAGAGCATTGCTACCAGCAAGGCTACTCTTTATTTCTCTGTAACACTCAAAATGATGCTGGAAAAATTCAAAATCATTTAGAAATGTTAGCAAAAAAGCGTGTTGACGGTTTATTAGTGATGTGTTCCGAATATACCCAAGATTCCTTAGATCTATTGACTGATTTCTCATCTGTTCCAATGGTAGTTATGGATTGGGGACCAAACAGCCGAACCGATATTATTGAAGATTATGGTTTTACCGGCGGGTATCTTGCTACAAAATATCTGATTGATTGTGGGCATAAAGATATTGGCATTATTGCAGGAGAACTAAATAAAACACCGGCTAAAACCCGTTATGAGGGGTTTATTCAAGCAATGAATGAGGCGGGTTTACTTATTAATTCCGATTGGATAATGGAAGGTTTTTTTGAACCGGAAGACGGCTTTGAATGTATGAACAAAATATTAGCGCAAAAGAAGCATCCGACAGCGGTATTCTGCTGTAATGATGTAATGGCGCTGGGGGCAATTTCGGCAATCAGTGAAAAAGGGCTTAATGTACCCGAGGATATTTCTATTATTGGCTATGATAATATTCATGCTTCTCGTTTTTATGCTCCGCCTCTCACAACTATTCATCAATCTAAATCTCGTTTAGGTGCACAGGCAGTAAATTTACTCTTAGAAAGAATTAGCCAATCTAAAGAAAAAACTCATCCTATCGCTCAACACCGTATTGCCATCAATCCAGAATTAGTGGTAAGAAAATCGGTTAAAACAATCTTGAAATAACGAATTTAATCTAGAGCAATCAATTGGGGCATTTAACAAAATAGTGTCCCATAATTTCTAATGCTACTCAGTCAAATTTCGAACACGCTTGGACGTAATCAATTAAGACTAAACAACCATTAAAACCTGATCACCCAAATACGAAACCTTAATAGTATCAATGTCCAATAGAGAGGGCTACAAGAGCTACAGTTGTATTTTCAAGTTTAAAAAACACTTATTCATAAATACACTCAAAAGTAACCGCACTTTACTCAATAGAAAGCTAACATTATTGATAATATTGATTTAGTTCAACTCTGTCGTTATTTCTATTTGACCTTTCTACATATTTTGAGTTAACTATCACAGTTTTGTTTTATTTTTCTAGGAGTGGATATGTCCCAAGAATACAATATTTTACGCAATAACATTAATATGTTAGGGCGTTTTCTCGGTGAAACGATTAATGATGCGCAGGGAGAGGATATTTTAGAATTAATAGAAAATATCCGTAAACTTTCAAGGGATTCCCGAGCCGGGGATGATAAAGCACGTCAAGCGTTACTACATACATTAGCAACGATTTCTAATGATAATATTATTCCTGTGGCAAGAGCTTTCAGCCAATTTCTAAATCTTGCTAATATTGCTGAACAGTACCAAACCATTTCTCGCGAATACCATCGTTTATCAGGTTCTCAAAGTTCGCTACGAGCTTTATTTCAGCGCCTAAAAGAACAAAATGCTTCTAAGCAAGAAGTGCAAGAAACCGTTGAAAATTTATTAATTGAATTAGTTCTAACTGCTCATCCAACGGAAACTACGCGTCGTTCGTTAATCCATAAACATATTGAGATTAACAAATGTTTAAGCAAACTTGAGCATGACGATCTAAGTGAAAAAGAACGTAATATTATTGAGCGTTTATTATTACGTCTCATCGCGGAAGCTTGGCATACCAATGAAATTCGTACAGTGCGCCCTACTCCCTTTGATGAAGCCAAATGGGGTTTTGCAATGTTAGAAAACAGTTTATGGCAAGCTGTTCCAGAATTTCTACGCCAATTAAATGAAAATGCCAGAGAATTTCTAGGTTATGACTTGCCAGTAGGATTGAGACCAGTGAGACTCTCATCTTGGATGGGCGGGGATAGAGATGGCAATCCTTTTGTTACATCAGAAATTACTCGTAAAGTGCTCTATCTCGCACGTTGGAAAGCCGCAGATTTATTTTTAAATGATATTCGTGCCCTTACCGATGAATTGTCGATGGTGAAATGTACCAATGAATTTCGTACAAAATACGGCGATCATTTAGAACCCTACCGAGTAGTTGTAAAAAACTTACGGGAAAAATTAACCGTAACGTTAGCGTATTACACTGATTTATTAGCAAATCGTCAACCAAGAGTAACACCAAATGAGATTATTATTGAAGATAATCAGCTCTGGGAACCTCTATATGATTGCTATCAATCGTTAATGCGTTGTGGTATGAGAATTATAGCCAATGGTTCTTTATTAGATATTTTGCATCGTGTTCGTTGCTTTGGCGTTACGTTGTCTCGAATGGATATTCGTCAAGAAAGCACTAAACATACCGAAGCCATTGCTGAAATTACTCGTTATATCGGTTTAGGTGATTATGCCCAGTGGACAGAGGAAGACAAGCAAGCTTTCTTAATTCGCGAACTCAGTTCACGTCGTCCGCTTTTACCGAGAAATTGGGTTCCTTCAGCAATGACCAAAGAAATTTTAGATACTTGTAAAGTAATTGCCGAGCAACAGGAAGGTGTCATTGCTTGCTATGTGATTTCAATGGCACAATCTGCATCCGATGTATTAGCCGTACACTTATTATTAAAAGAAGCCGGAGTACCTTTCCATATTCCGGTAGTGCCATTATTTGAAACACTCGATGATTTAAATAATGTTGAAACCGTAATGACAGAATTATTCAACATCGGTTGGTATCGTGGAGAAATTAATAATAAGCAAATGGTGATGATAGGCTATTCTGATTCTGCCAAAGATGCTGGAATGATGGCCGCCTCTTGGGCACAATATAGGGCTCAGGAAGTTTTGGTTAACCTGACTGAAAAACTAGGGATAGAACTTACATTATTTCATGGACGTGGCGGAACTATCGGACGTGGAGGCGCACCAGCCCACGCAGCTTTGCTCTCACAACCTCCTCGTTCGTTAAAAAACGGATTACGTGTTACCGAACAAGGGGAAATGATTCGCTTTAAATTAGGCCTACCCGCTGTTGCTATCGAAACTTTTGATCTTTATGCCAGTGCAATTTTAGAAGCAAATCTTCTTCCTCCACCAGAACCTCAACCGCATTGGCGTGAATTAATGGACGAATTATCAACAATATCCTGTGATATTTATCGAAATATTGTTCGTGGAGATAAAGATTTTGTTCCTTATTTTCGTTCTGCAACACCTGAACAAGAATTATCTAAATTACCACTTGGTTCACGCCCAGCAAAACGCAATCCTAATGGCGGCGTAGAGAGCCTACGGGCGATTCCTTGGATTTTTGCTTGGATGCAAAATCGTTTAATGCTACCAGCTTGGCTTGGTGCCGGCGCATCAGTACGCCAAGTTATAGAAAACGGAAAAGGGGAAATTATTGAAGAAATGTGTCGAACCTGGCCTTTCTTTTCCACCCGGATCGGAATGTTAGAAATGGTATTCAGTAAAACAGATACCTGGCTCTCCGAGCAATATGATCAAAACTTAGTTAAAAAAGAATTATGGTATTTAGGCGAAAACTTGCGCACTCAATTAAAAGCGGACATTAAAACCGTACTATCACTTTCAAATACAAGGACTTTGATGTCGGATTTACCTTGGATTGCAGAATCGATCGCACTACGGAATATTTATACAGATCCGCTAAATTTATTGCAAGTGGAACTATTACGTCGATTCCGTGCAGATCCTGATAATATTAACAAAGATGTGGAACAAGCATTGATGATTAGCATTACAGGAATTGCTGCCGGTATGCGAAATACAGGTTAGTTCCTCACATCATTAAATTCAAATTCCATATAAATTAAAAACCGATTTCTATATAGTGATAAAATCGGTTTTTTACTTTCTCTCTTCCTAACTATCAATAAAACTAAGATTCAACTTAACTGTATTACATTGGTAATGTATTCCACAAAACTGAATTACCGATAACTCATTTGTTAATTAATCAAATCTACACAAAAATAGCTTGATTTTTTCTGTTAGAAATAACAGGCTTCAGTCATGGTCTTTTTACAAATGTTAATGTAACTACATTTTATAGGCAAATCAGAAAGTCTGTTGAAATAGATAAAATTCTAATGATTTAGTAAAAAAACAAGGCCACTAAACAGCTAAAAACATGAGGGATTTAGTATTCTAATATACGTAATATACGACAAAGTAAGATCTGATAAGAAAAAACCGAAAGAATAACTTTAATCCCTGTGATTAAAAGAAAAATTATACTGATAACTATCCTATCCTTGATACAAACACATTTCAGCACGAATGACAGGTTAATCACTTAACATTGTTTATAAAGAACTAATAATGGAATAGAAAATTTTTATAGCTAAGCGAAAAAAATGCTGCAAAAATATAATAGAAGAAATTGAAAACTTTACGTTACTCTTGAAAGAGTATGTATTTGGGCTTAATAACTTTGGAATGAATAAAAAATACTAAGGAAATGGTGGTTAATTTAGGAATATCCTAATATGAACTCTAATTTATTTTTAGTTAAAAAATCTGCATCTTAAACTATGTAATTAAGATGCAGATTCTTCAATTTAGCCTAAACTAATTAATCATTATTTGAGAAAATTGATAATAGTCTCAATAAGCTGATGAAAAGATTATAAATAGAAACATAAATACTTACAGTAGCGCGAATATAGTTTGTTTCTCCACCATGAATAATATTACTCGTTTCATATAAAATTGCCATGGTTGAAAAAACAACGAACAGCGCACTAATCGCAACACTTAAGGCAGTCATTTGGAAGAAGAAACTTGCCACAACACCGAGCAATAGCACAATAAATAATGCAAACATTGCACTCGATAAGAATGACATATCTTTTTTAGTTGTTAATACATAGGCTGAACAACTAAAGAAAACCAATGCAGTGCCAGAAAATGCCAAAACAATAAGATCTTGCATACCGTTAGCCACATACATATTTAAAATAGGGCCAATGGTATATCCCATAAAACCAGTAAAAGCAAATGCAGCTAAAATACCAGCAGGACTATTTGCTAACTTATTCGTGGCAAAAAGCAAACCATAAAATCCAACTAACAATACAAAAATATTTGGATAAGGTAAGTTCATTGCCATAGAAACATAGGCTACAACAGCAGAGAACGCCATTGTTAATCCTAATAAGAAATAGGTATTACGAAGCACTTTGTGAGTACTAAGTAATGACTCTTGCCGGGAATTGACAATAATGCGTGATTGCATAAAAGCTCCTTGTTAAATTAAAGTACAATACTTCTTCGTAAAGTAAGGGCAGAAGCATTAAAAGTCAATGGTGTAATTAAAATTTATGATAAAAATTGCTTAAATATAAAACGACATGAATAAATTATCATCTATCAAAAAGTAAATGTTATTTTTTTATTTACATCGCAAAAATATTCATTATACTTAGCGCGCATTGGAGGAATGGTCGAGTGGTTGAAGGCACCGGTCTTGAAAACCGGCGAGGGTTTACGCCCTCCGTGAGTTCGAATCTCACTTCCTCCGCCATAATTCTATTGAAGTCGTAAGCGTAATATTTCATAAATCAGCAGCTTACGGCTTTTTTATTTTCTAATTTTTCTGTTATAGGCGTCTTCTATTAAACAGATTTTTCGGTAAAATAACTGCTTTCATATCAACTGATATCTATATGTTAAAAAAGATTGGACTAATTTTAAGTTTATTTCTGACCGCACTTTATACACAGGCACATCAACAATCTTGTTTAGTAGTCGGAATCAGCGATGGCGATACAATCACTTGTCTGTTACAAAATAAAAAACAATTAAAAATTCGCTTGCAAGAAATCGATGCGCCGGAAAAAGGCCAACCTTTTGCTAAAAAATCTCGTCAAACCTTAGCGAGGTTAATATATAAACAAAAAATTATTGCAAGCATATCTGGCTACGATCGTTATCAACGCGCATTAGCAACACTTTATTATCAAGGAAAAAATATCAATTTAGTTATGGTGCAATTAGGTATGGCTTGGGCTTACACCCGCTATTTAAAAGATCCTCGTTATCTAAAAGCACAAAATCAAGCTCAAATACAGAAAATAGGATTATGGGCGGATAAAACAGCTATTCCTCCCGAGTTATGGCGTAAACAAAAGAGAAAAAATAATGACTTTTGATTATCTTAAATTTAAACAAGCATTCCCCTATTTTTCGCGTACAGATACTGCTGTTTATTTAGATAATGCGGCAACAACATTGAAGCCTAAGGTATTAATTGATGCCACAACTGATTTTTATCAATCTGCAGGCTCAGTACATCGTAGCCAATATGAAGCGAAACAAACTGCACTATACGAGAATGCCCGAGTCCAAGTAAAGCATTTTTTAAATGCTGAAAGTGAGCAAGCTGTGATTTGGACCTCTGGTACCACTCACTCTATAAATCTAGTCGCTTATGGTTTACTTCCTCAATTTCACACTCAAGATGAAATTATTATTAGTCAAGCGGAACACCATGCTAATTTTGTTACCTGGTCAGAAATTGCGAAAAAGTGTAGTGCAAAAATTCATATTCTTCCCCTTCTTGATAATGGATTGATTGATGAAAATGCACTGATATCTACATTAAATGAGCGAACTAAAATCGTCGCATTAAATTTTATTTCAAACGTTACCGGTACCGCCCAGCCGATCAAACATTTAATTAAACAAATTCGTCGTTATAGCTCTGCTCTCGTATTGGTCGATGCCGCACAGGCAGTTAATCACATTACTATTAATTTGCAAGATTTAGATGCCGATTTCTTAGCATTCTCCGCCCATAAAATATATGGACCAAACGGACTTGGCATTTTAACGGGAAAATTGACCGCACTTTCTCAACTTAAACCGCTATTATTTGGTGGAAAAATGGTTGATCGTGTTTCCGAGCAAACTATCACATTTTCACCATTACCCTATCTCCTAGAAGCAGGAACGCCAAATATTGCTGCAGTCATCGGTTTTAGTGCCTGTTTAAGTTGGCTGTCCCAATGGAATCTAGAGCAAGCAGAACAATATACCCTCTCTCTGGCAGAAATAACGCGCATAAAATTAACTTCCTATACTGATTGCCATGTTTTTTCTTCTCCACAACCAAGCACAATCATCAGCTTTATTTTTGAAGGCATTAATAATTTCGATCTTGCTACATTATTAAGCGAACAAAATATTGCTTTGCGAGTGGGGGAACATTGCGCGCAGCCTTATTTGGCTCATTTAAATCAACAAGGCACATTGCGTTTATCCTTTGCTCCCTATAATTCAGAACAGGATATTGCACGTTTCTTTGCAGCATTAGATCATTCTTTGGAGATACTAACCGAATGAACATACAAATTCTCAACGCTAAAACTTGGGAAGAGCGATACCGATTACTTATCCAAGCTGGAAAAAAACTACCACGCCCAGAGATTCAACAATTAAGTCAAATGCAAGAGATTTCCGGGTGTGAAGCTCGCTTATGGTTCCAATTTGAAGAAAAAACCGACCATACCTTTCAGTTTTCAGCATATAGCGAAGCTCGTATTATGAATGGGCTACTTTATTTATTACTCAACGAAATCAATGGAAAGACTCGCAAGCAATTAAACGAATTTGATATTGTGGCATTTTTTAATCAACTCGGAATAACTCAACGTTTGAGCGAAACTCGACTGAACGGCTTAAAACAAATAGGAAAACAATTATGTTCCTTGTAGATATATTCTTTCATATCTCTTCACCCCAAAATGATCTTGCTCAACAAATTCCAATATTAAATCAACTCATCGATCAATGGCGATATAACGGGCAAATTATTGGTCGAGAAATTCCGCTTTTTTTACAAACTCAAGCGCTCAATAGTGAGTTTGTTACTCGTGTTATTTGTCCAGAACAACACAGTCTACTTCCAGAATTTAACAATACTTCAGTTCACTCTGCGCTTAAACAAATAGAAAAGTGCGGTCTATTTTTCGATCGTTTTGAAATTATTGGACAGGATTTTAATTCGGATAGTACAGCCAATAGTAGCGTTCCGGCTTGGCAGATTTTATATACCACGCATTTACAAAGCTGCTCTCCTATTCATAGTGGCTTTGATTTTGCACCGATTCCACTATATAAACAGTTAAAAAATCAACCGCACTTAAGCCAAGATATTGTTAAATGGCAAGAAAATTGGCAAGCTTACGATCAATTACAAATGAATTCAGCCGGTTTGGAAAACCAAGCTCTTACCGAGATTTCAGACTTTGATAGCAAATTAAGTAAGCACGGGCGTTATTTAGCTTGGGAACTAGAAAAATTGACTAACATTCCAACCTATTATTATTTATATCGAGTAGGTGGTAAATCCCTTATTGAAGAACAAAATCGTTGTTGCCCAAGTTGTGGTAGTGCCTGGGCAATAACTCCTCCATTATTTGAGATTTTTCATTTTAAATGTGAACAATGCCGCTTAATTTCTAATTTATCCTGGAACTATTTATGACAATTTATCAAAACGACATTTTAAAAACATTAAAGCTTGGTCAACAAACCGAATACACATCAACATATAACCGAGCTTTGCTACAACCCGTCCCCCGAAAACTCAATCGAGACAATTTAGGCATTACACAAAGTCAACCCTTTGATCAAGGCGCAGATATTTGGACCGCCTACGAACTTTCATGGCTTAACTCAAAAGGCTTACCTCAAGTTGCTATTGCTGATGTGGAAATTGATTTTCGTAGCGAAAACTTAATTGAATCAAAAAGTTTTAAGCTCTACTTAAATAGTTTTAATCAGACGAAATTTTGTACTTTTGAGGAAGTTGAGCAGTTACTCCAAAAAGATTTAAGCGATTGTGCCAAAGGAAAAGTCAAAGTGTGGCTAAATGCCTTAGAAAACTATTCGCAACAAAAAATTAATACATTAAATGGTGAATGTTTAGATAATCAAGATATTGAAATTACTGATTATAGCTTTAATACTGACTGGTTGAAGAATTGTACGACAGAGGAAGTAGTAGAAGAAACGTTGGTTAGCCATTTACTAAAATCTAACTGTTTAATCACTAATCAACCCGACTGGGGAAGTATTCAAGTCCATTATATAGGCAGACAAATCGATCGAGAAAAACTATTACGATACTTAATCTCTTTCCGCCAACACAACGAATTTCACGAACAATGCGTAGAACGAATATTTTGTGATCTGATGAAATATGCGAAACCGAAAAAATTAACAGTCTATGCTCGTTATACCAGACGAGGAGGACTAGATATTAACCCGTTTCGCTCTAATTTTGAGGGAGTACCCCACAATTTTCGTTTAGCCAGACAATAAGAAAAGTTGAGTTGGTCGATAAGCCGAGTTCTGTCGTGGACAATCATTCATCTAGGCGTATATTTGCATATACGCTCAAGCAACCTACCCGAACTCTGAGCGGGCCACTCATTGAGTTCCTATTTGGTCTTGCTACGAGTGGAGTTTACCTTGCTGCCGATCGTTACCGACGGCACGGTGCGCTCTTACCGCACCCTTTCACCCTTACCGACATCTATTATCGGCGGTCTGCTCTCTGTTGCACTTGTCGTAGGCTCACGCCTCCCGGACGTTATCCGGCACTCTGCCCTATGTAGCTCGGACTTTCCTCCCGTTTACTTGTCCCACTAGGTCGTTAAAAACGGTTAAGGGCTTCAATAAACCAGCGATTGCCTGACCAACTCGGCGCGTAGTATAAACGAAGGATTGATGATCCTCAAGCCATAAATTCTGTGAGCTAAATCAAATTTTATCAATTGACGACTTCTCATAAAAAAAATATCCGTTAAAATGACCGCTCTTTTAATGCCAGAAGGATATGTAATGAATTATTTAAATATTGCTCGTGAAACCCTTTCCGTGGAAGAAAAAGCGCTGGCTCAGATCAGTCAACGCCTTGATCAACATTTTAATGAGGTTATTGAGTTGATCTTACATTGTGAGGGACGATTAGTAATTGGTGGCATAGGGAAATCAGGACTAATCGGTAAGAAAATGGTGGCAACTTTTGCTTCAACCGGTACACCGAGCTTCTTTTTACACCCTACTGAAGCCTTTCACGGCGATTTAGGAATGCTCAAACCTATTGATATTGTAATGTTAATTTCTTACAGTGGCGAAAGTGATGACGTAAATAAATTAATCCCAAGCCTAAAAAATTTCGGCAATAAAATTATCGCATTAACCAGTAATAAGAACTCTACTCTGGCTCGCCACGCTGATTATGTATTGGATATTACTGTAGAACGTGAAGTTTGCCCGAATAATCTTGCACCAACCACTTCCGCATTAGTTACTCTGGCTTTAGGCGATGCAATGGCAGTTTCCCTAATTACTGCTCGCCATTTTCAACCGGAAGATTTTGCCAAATTTCACCCTGGTGGTAGTCTAGGGCGACGTTTATTGTGCAGGGTAAAAGATCAAATGCAAATGCGCCTTCCTGTTACAGCGCCACAAACGAATTTTACCGATTGTTTAAGTATTATGAACGAAGGTCGAATGGGCGTTGCGTTAGTCATGGAAGAACAACAGCTTAAAGGTATTATTACTGACGGAGATATTCGCCGCGCGCTTACTGCCAATGGCGCAGAAACACTTAATAAAACCGCTAATGAATTAATGACTCATAATCCGAAAACTATTCACCAAGATACTTATATTGCAGAAGCGGAAAACTTCATGAAATCCAATAAGATTCACTCCCTAGTGGTAGTCAATGATCAAAACGACGTTGTTGGTTTAGTAGAATTTGCGAGTTAATAATGATGAATCATAATCTAGAAAATATTAAACTTGTCATCACTGATGTGGACGGGGTATTAACCGACGGACTATTGCATTACGATGCTAATGGCGAAGCGATTAAAAGCTTTCACGTTAGAGATGGCTTAGGCATAAAAATGTTAATGGAATCAGGCATTCAAGTCGCAGTGCTATCTGGACGAGACTCCCCTATTTTACGCAAACGTATTGCCGATCTTGGTATTACCTTATTTTTTCTCGGTAAATTAGAAAAACAAAGTGCCTGTTTGGAACTCATGAAACAAGCTGGAGTGAATGCAGAACAAACCGCCTATATTGGTGATGATAGCGTAGATTTACCTGCATTTTCCATTTGTGGAATCGCTTTTACTGTTGCAGATGCGCCAGGTTATGTAAAAGATTGTGCAGATCACATTCTTTCTCTAAGAGGCGGTAAAGGCGCATTTAGAGAAATGTCCGATTTAATTTTACAAGCACAAGGAAAAACGGACGTTTATGCTACGGCACAAGGTTTTCTCAAAACTGTTGCCAATATGGCACAATAGATATTATTTAAAGGGAATTGTCGTACTACGAAGTACACATTCCCTACACATCTAACACTATCATAAAAAAAACTACTAAGAAAAAATCTGCTAATTCTATTACTCATTCTCTACGAGCAGAAATCGTTTCCTACTCATTCATACCCATTTAGAAAAATAGTCACACAAGGCCAAAATTCTATAAAAATAATCACAGACTTCAAGCTTAATAATTCACCATTCTACTTGGTCGAATAACATTATCTTTGGTTATTTCTGCCACGCCTAAAAAGACATTCATATCTGAAAATAGCCGTACTTGTCCATAAATATGAGAATCGTTAGCAAATTTTATTCGTTGTCCAAAACCAACTGCTTTGGTTTGAATATCTGTTAAGTATATTTTTGGCAAACTAGACACAGCACTATCTATTGCTAGCAAGTGATGATCTAAGTCATTCAAAGATTGTTTTTCACTTAGTGTTTGCAAATTTTCAATCGTCATCATTTTTTCAGTCGGATAATTCGCCACAGCTAAACGCCGTAACATAGTAACATGTGCTCCACATCCTAAGACCTCGCCTAAATCATCGATCAATGTACGAATATAAGTTCCTTTTGAGCAATGTACCTCTAAAGTTAAAAAGGGCGCTTCATAATCAACAAAATTCAGCTCAAAAATTGTAATTGGACGAGCTTCCCGCTCAACCAAAATTCCCGCTCTAGCATATTCATACAAAGGTTTACCCCGGTGCTTCAAGGCCGAAAACATTGTGGGTACTTGTAAAATATCTCCTCTAAATTGTTCAAGTGCGGTCAAAATCTGCGATATTTTCGTATTCACTGAACGAACCTGTACAACTTGTCCATCTGCATCAGAGGTATCTGTCCGCTCTCCCAATTTTGCTGTTACTCGATAACGTTTATCGGCGTCGAGTAAAAATTGAGAAAATTTTGTTGCTTCGCCTAAGCAAATAGGCAGCATTCCTGTCGCCAGCGGATCTAATGCACCTGTATGCCCGGCTTTATTTGCTTGAAACAGACGTTTCACTTTTTGCATAATATCATTAGAGCTTATATTCCGTGGTTTATCTAATAAAAACACACCATGGATATCACGCCCCTTTTTACGAGGTCTACCCATTACTCTTCAACCTTTTCCTCAATATGTTTTGCTTCGTCTTGACGTACTACATTAGTAACTAGGTTTGACATCCTCATTCCTTCCACTAAGGATTGATCATAAACAAAACGCAGTTCTGGTACGATACGCAAACGCATCGCTTTACCTAATAAAGTCCGAATATAGGGACTCGCTTTTTCCAATCCCTTCATTCCTTCAGTAACTGCATTGCTATCATTATCAAATAAAAAAGTAACAAAAACTTTTGCATAAGCTAAATCTTTAGATAGCTCTACATCAGAAACCGTTACCATTCCAATGCGAGGATCCTTAACTTCGCGTTGTAAAATTACTGCAATCTCTTTTTGCAATTCTTGTGCCACTCGGTCGGAACGGCTAAATTCTCTTGCCATTTTATTTCCTATTTTAAATACGTTTTTAAAGCGTTAAATTATACAATAATTTCCTATGGAAAAGCGAAATAACAGAGAATTAATAAAATTCTGAGTATTTATTGAATGTTACAGTTTCCAATCTAATGTCATCAAACTGTCATAATGTTTTCTTAGAATTCTCTCGTTCAATTCATATGGATAGGAGAAAAAAATGAAATTGAAATCAATAAGAAAGCAAGCATTACTAGGTTTATCTTTAAATTTTTTTATGCTGGCGGTAAATGCTGTTGAGCCTAGTGCGATTAATGACAATATTTTGCAACAGGGAGGCGCAAAGCGTTTAGTAGAAAGTAAACAAGTGGAATTAAGTGGATTATTAGAAAAAAATCAGGTGAAAAATGTCATCTTATTGATCGGCGACGGTATGGGAGATTCTGAAATAACTATTGCACGAAATTATTCGGAAGGGGCGGCAGGAGCCTTTAAAGGAATTGATGCGCTGCCTTTCTCTGGTCAGATTACGACTTATGCCATCGATAAAAATACAAAACTCATTGAACAAGTTACGGATTCAGCTGCTTCGGCAACAGCTTGGACCTCAGGAATTAAAACCTATAATGGCGCAATAGGTGTAGATATTCACGGAAACCCTGTAACAAATTTAGCAGAAATTGCCAAAAATTTGGGAAAAGGCACTGGAAATGTAACTACCGCTGAAATTCAAGACGCAACACCAGCCGCCCTCTTAGCTCACGTCAGCCAACGAAAATGTTATGGTCCAGCGGCAACAAGTGAACGTTGCCCAGAAAATGCCTTAGAAAACGGTGGATTAGGATCAATTACTGAACAATTCCTATCTAATCCTCCGGATGTTGTTTTTGGAGGAGGACGTAAAACCTTTGACGAGAAATCTAAAAACGGAGAATTTAAAGACCGCACTTTATGGCAGCAGGCAATTGATAAAGGATTTAATTTAGTTACCAACCTTGAAGAATTAAATAAACTGGATAAAAGCAATAAATTTCCTATCTTAGGACTATTTTCCAGTAGAAATATGCCTGTCCGTTGGTTAGGGGAACAAGCAACGTTTGAAGGAAATCTTGCCAATCCGATAGAATGTCGAGCGAACCCTGAACGAGATTCAACCATTCCGAATTTAGCTCAGATGACAGAAAAAGCAATTGAATTACTACAAAAAAATCCAAATGGTTTTTTCTTACAAGTTGAAGGCGCTTCTATTGATAAACAGAATCATAAAGCGAACCCTTGTGGACAAATTGGTGAAACTGTTGATTTAGATGAGGCAGTACAATCCGCATTGGAATTTGCTCGGAAAGATGGGCAAACACTTGTGATTGTAACTGCAGATCACGCTCATACCAGTCAATTAATACCGAATAAAGCCAAGCCAACAGGTTTAACTCAAACACTTAAAGCAAAAGACGGTTCAATAATGACAATTAGTTACGGAACAGGAAAAGAGGCTGATGATCAACAACATACAGGAACTCAACTACGCATTGCAGCTTACGGACCAAAATCCTATGAGTTTTCAGGATTGTTAGATCAAACGGATATTTTCTTTATCATTAAACAAGCATTACAGGGTAAATAATTTACTCACACGAATTACACTGTAAAACTAAGGGGAGCCATAATGCTCCCCTACTTTTTTAATTCTCACTGCAAGCAATCTTTAATCTCGTTTTCGACTTAATAGCCACCAGATAATAGTGATAAATAACAGACTTGGCATTAATGCACCCAATAAGGGCGGTACATCATAGACTACACTCATCTGTCCGAAAATTTCATTAACGACATAAAATAAAAAACCAAAACAAATTCCGGTTACAATTCTCGCACCAGCAGTAACACTACGTAACGAACCGAAAATAAAAGAAAGAGCAAGCATCATCATCACCCCAACTGAAATTGGTTGAAAAATTTTTCGCCAAAATGTCAACTCAAAACGGCTAGAATCCTGCCCCGTTTGTTTTAAAAACCGAATGTAATCATACAAACCAGAAATAGAAAGAGATGTCGGGCGTAATGAAAATGCGCCTAATTTATCAGGTGTCAAACCAGTTTGCCATTTTTCAACCAAATGATTTGAAGTTTCTATTTTATTCATAGAAATGATTGAATCACTGACTTGACGTAGCTGCCAAGTTTTGTCAGTTTCAGAATAAGTAGCTTGGCTTGCGTGTCTAACTCGCTGTAAATCCCTCGCCTCTCCAAATGTGTAAATATACACATCTGTTAATTGTTGTTCATCTGTAATTTTTTTCACATAGACAAAATGACGACCATCTTTTGCCCAAACACCATTTTTTACAGAAAGCAACGAACCGCCAGAAATTGCTTTCGCACGCATATCACGAGCAAATTGCTCGGTTTGAGGAATACCCCATTCTCCAATAAACATAGTTAATAAAACTAAAGGAATCGCTGTTTTCATCACTGCCATTCCGATATTAAAACGAGAAAATCCTGAAGCCTGCATCACGACTAATTCACTACGACTTGCCAAATTTCCCAATGCAATTAATGCCCCTAATAAGGCTGCCATCGGGAAAAAAGTTTCAATATCTTTCGGTATTGTTAAACCAGTATAAGCTACCGCCTGCCAAATATCATAGGTTCCTTTTCCTACACTTCGAAATTGCTCAACAAATTTAATAATTGCCGATAGTCCAACAAGGGTTAATAACGTAGCAAAAATTGCACCTAAAATGCTTTTTCCAATATAACGATCTAAGGTATTCATCATTTTTCTATCCTTTATATAGAATTTCTACACAACAAATGGCGAAACTTATACATCGTTTGACTATCCCAACTATTCAAAATTATACCTAATATTAAAAAAGCTATATTAATCGAAGGCATAAACCAAGCTGCGTCTAACTTTCCTGCAGAACCGGCCGATTTTAACGAACTCTGTAACAAAAAATAGATAAGATACAATAACAAAGCAGGCAGAATTTTAGCAAAACGTCCTTGTCTTGGATTGACTCGGCTTAAAGGTACGGCTAATAATGCCATTAACGGCACAGCCAAAATCAGTGTAATGCGCCAATGTAGCTCAGCTTTAGCCGCAAGTGTATTTTCGTTAAGTAACTGTTCAAAAGTCATTTCCGCCGCTTCATTATTAGTATTCTCCGTGGCCTGATAGCCTAAATACGCTTGATAATCTGCAAAATGAGTAATACGAAAATCGGGTAATAATGATGTTCCCTCTACACGTTGAGTATTCTGTAAATTCAATACTTGATCGCCATTTGGTAACGCCTTCAACTCCCCTTTTTCAGCAACTACTACAGAAGGTTTAGAACGCCCTTTTTCATTCATCTGAAATAAATAAATATCTTGAATTTGATTATTACGAATTTCATCAATAAATAGAACAAAATTCCCATTATTAGTAGACATAAACTGCCCGGCAGCTAATGCACCCACCGTGGGGTTAGCTTTAGCGTCTTCAACAATCATACTTTGCTTTTGAATAGCCCAAGGAGAAAGCCAGAGAGCATTATATGCTGCTAACCCAGCAGTAAATAAAGATAAAACCAAAGCTACCTTGACCAAAACTTTTTG
The DNA here is from genome assembly GCA_001998905.1 of Rodentibacter caecimuris. GTDB lineage: Bacteria > Pseudomonadota > Gammaproteobacteria > Enterobacterales > Pasteurellaceae > Rodentibacter_A > Rodentibacter_A heylii_A. The sequence goes on from MLAA01000025.1 coordinate 128,747, forward strand.
ACCAATACCACAAGCTCGCATAACTGTAATTTCACTTTCAGCGTATAGTCGGCCAAAGGTCAGCAACAGAGCAATAAATAAACATAGGGGTAACATAAGTTGTGCCATTGTCGGCATGCCTAGCCCTAAAAGAGAAATAACCAAATCTGCCGGAACTTTACCGCTTGCCGCCGAACCTAAAACCCGGACTAATTGTTGACAAAAAAAGATAAGTAGCAAAATAAACAAAATGGCAATCTGACTTTTAAGAACTTCTTTAGTTAAATATCGGGTTAAAATCATATTGTTTTTACTGAAAATAGTGGCGAAACTGGATAATTTAAGTGGCGTATGATACCTTATTTTGTCGTTTAAAACAGTAAAAATCTTGTGAGGAAAATAATGAAATATCAAGCAAAAATGACCGCTCTTTCACAAATGACAGATAGTATTTTGGTTGGAATTTATGAAGACGGAAGCCTATCAACATCTGCTAAAGTTCTTGATGAACACAGCCAAGGCTATTTATCTCAATTAATCCAAAGCGGAGAAATTAGCGGAAAAGTAGGACAAACAGCACTACTTCGTTTCTTACCAAATATTCAAAGCCAACGTATTATCATAGCCGGTTGCGGAAAAAAAGAGGAACTGAACGAACGCCAATACAAACAAATTATTCAAAAAACATTAGCAACCCTAAAGACTACTCAAGCAAAAAGTGCGGTCAGTTATTTAACCGAAATTAAATTAAAGAATCGCAATGAATATTGGAACATTCGCTTTGCTATTGAAACGATGGAAGCCGATTTATATTGTTTTGATCATTTCAAAAGTCAAAAAAACGAAAACAATACTCCACTAAATGAAATTATTTTTCATACTGAATCCGCCGAAGCAAACCGAGCAATAGCCCATGGACAAGCTATTGCACAAGGGGTGCAAGCAGCAAAAGATCTCGCCAATATGCCTCCGAATATTTGTAATCCGGAATATCTTGCCGAACAAGCTAAAAAATTAGTCCAAAAATCGACCGCACTTTCTCTTGAAATATTAGATGAAGAGGCAATACAAACACTTGGAATGAATGCTTACCTTGCCGTTTCAAGAGGTTCAAAAAATCCTGCTTATTTATCCGTCATTAAATATACCAATGCTCCCGATAAAAATGCTAAACCAATCGTATTAGTCGGTAAAGGATTAACTTTTGATGCAGGTGGAATCTCATTAAAACCAGCGGCGGAAATGGATGAGATGAAATACGATATGTGTGGTGCAGCAAGCGTATTCGGCGTAATGACTGCCGTTGCTCAGCTTAATTTACCTCTCAATATTATTGGCGTATTAGCTGGTTGTGAAAACCTGCCGGACGGAAATGCCTATCGACCAGGCGATATCCTAAGTACAATGAAAGGGCTCACTGTTGAAGTATTGAATACTGATGCGGAAGGACGTTTAGTTCTGTGCGATACTCTCACCTATGTCGAACGTTTTGAACCACAATGTGTCATTGATATAGCGACCTTAACCGGAGCCTGTGTCGTAGCATTGGGTCAACACAACAGCGGACTTATCAGCACAAATGAATACCTTGCAGAAGAATTGGCACAGGCGGCAATGCAATCTACAGATAAAGCTTGGCGCTTGCCTTTAAGTGAAGAATATCAAGAGCAACTTAAATCGCCATTTGCTGATCTTGCTAATATTGGCGGACGTTGGGGAGGGGCAATTACTGCCGGAGCTTTTCTATCTAACTTCACTCCAAATTATCCTTGGGCTCATTTAGATATTGCCGGCACAGCGTGGCTACAAGGCGTAAATAAAGGTGCAACAGGTCGTCCGGTTTCTTTATTGATGCAATTTTTAATCAATCAAGCGGAAAATCGAACATAGCAAATATCTCATCAAGACAGGCTAAAAAAACGATCTTTTATCCTTGTCATATAAGCTTGAAAATTAAATGCACATCGAGGTATTAGCTTGATGCTTGATTAACTATCATAGTGAAATTAACGCTAAATAATTCGACTGCACGTTGAGTCAATATACTAAATGCGCAGTCGTTTTTTCAACTATTTTTGATATGGCTTTAAAATTACACTAAATAGCCAGTTTGAGAGACGATCACTTTTAATCTTTGAAGGATTTAATTTTTTCAATCACGTTTGTAGTTGAACAACCGTTTTCAAAATTCAATACCCGAACTTCTCCACCGTTTGCCCAAACTTCTTTCGAACCGGCAATATCTTCAGGTTTGTAATCACCCCCTTTCACCAATAAATCGGGTAAAATATCACCAATCAAACGCTGAGGAGTGTCTTCACTAAATGGTACTAGCCAATCCACAGAAGATAGCCCAGCTAATACTGCCATTCGGGTATTTAAATCATTAATTGGACGGTTTTCACCTTTTAAACGTTTTACCGACTCATCTGAATTAACCGCAACAATCAAACGATCACCTAGTTTACGGGCATTTTCCAAATAAGAAACATGCCCCGGATGTAAGATATCAAAGCAACCGTTTGTCATTACGATTTTCTCACCGCGAGCTTTTGCCTGAGCAACCGCTATTTTCAAATTTTGCTCCGTCATTATGCCGAATCCTGTTTCGGTTCTACCATGAATAGCATTTTCCAATTCAACAGTTGAAACTGTCGATGTCCCTAATTTCCCGACAACAATACCGGCGGCAATATTGGCTAGATAACAGGCTTCTTCCAAAGAACGTCCGTCAGCTAATGCGATTGCCAACACACTAATCACCGTATCTCCAGCACCGGTAACATCAAAAACTTCTTTTGCTACTGTCGGTAGATTAAATGCTGTCTGTCCCGGACGAAGTAATGTCATTCCCTTTTCTGAACGAGTAACTAGTAATGCGGTTAATTCAAAATCTTGGATTAATTTCAGTCCTTTATCAATAATATCTTGCTCAGAATCGCATTTTCCGACCACCGCTTCAAATTCCGACATATTCGGTGTTAATAAGGTGGCTCCGCGATAACGCTCAAAATCTGTACCTTTAGGATCAATTAATACGGGAACGTTTGCTCGGTGTGCAATTCTAATCATTTGCTGCACATCTTTTAGTGTTCCTTTTCCATAATCAGACAATACCAAAGCACCGAAATTTTTGACCGCACTTTCTAATTTTGAAAGTAATTCTCCACATTCAACATTATAGAAATCATCTTCGAAATCCAAGCGTAATAATTGTTGATGACGAGATAAAATTCGTAGCTTAGTGATGGTAGGATGACTTGTTAAACCCACAAAATTGCAGTCGATTTTTTGTTTTTGTAATAATTTACTAAGTGCCGCGCCTGCTTCATCTTGACCAATAAAACCTAATAATTGAACCGGTACACTAAGTGAAGCAATATTCATGGCAACGTTAGCCGCGCCACCTGCTCGCTCCTCATTATCTTGAACTCTAACCACTGGCACGGGTGCTTCCGGCGAAATACGGTTTGTCGCACCAAACCAATATCGGTCAAGCATTACGTCGCCCAAAACTAATACTTTCGCTTGTTGAAAATCTGCTGAATACTGAGCCATTTTATTTCTCTCTAAGTAAAAATTTTGCCGATTTTACCATAACTAAAAATTACGTTAAACTATCGCAAAATCTATATTCAACAATCTTCAATGGCTATGTCAAAAGCATCAAGTTCAAAAACCTCAAAGAATTCATTGCCTCAATTCAAACTTAATTTTTTATCTCCAAAATATTGGGGAATTTGGTTCATTATATTCATTTGGCGAATGATTCTATTACTTCCTTATCCGATTTTACGCAAAATCGGGGTCTTATTAGGAAAATTATTTTCTCGCTTAAAAGTCGGTAAACGCCGTGCTAATATCGCTCGACGCAATCTTGAGCTTTGTTTTCCGCAATATTCGGACGAACAAAGAGAAAAAATCTTACAAGATAATTTATCTTCCGTTGGAATGGCAATTATTGAAACCGGTATGGCCTGGTTTTGGTCTGATACAAGAATAAAAAAATGGTCAAAAGTGGAAGGATTAAACTATATTAAGGATAACTTAAAGGACGGTATCATCTTTGTTGGCCTTCATTTTTTAACATTAGAACTCGGTGCAAGAATTGTCGGTTTACACCAGCCGGGCATTGGCGTCTATCGCCCGAATGATAATCCGTTAATAGATTGGCTCCAAACCTACGGGCGTTTACGTTCAAATAAAACAATGTTAGATCGTAAAGATTTACGTGGAATGATCAAAGCCCTACGTAACGGCGATATTATCTGGTATGCCCCAGATCATGATTACGGCCGTAAAAATGCGGTCTTTGTCCCATTTTTTGCGGTTCCTGATGCAGCAACAACAAGCGGTAGCTATTATCTTTTAAAATCTTCGCCAAACAGTAAAGTTATACCCTTTGCTCCGCTACGCAATGCAGATGGTTCAGGTTATAAGGTTCAAATTTCCCCGCCCGTTGATTTCCATGATTTAAGTGATGAAACACAAATTGCCATACGTATGAATCAAATAGTAGAAAAAGAAATATTAAAAGGTGTAGAGCAATATATGTGGTTACACCGCCGTTTTAAAACCCGCCCGCAAGAAACAGATTCTGATTTATATGTTTGATAAAAAGTGCGGTTGTTTTTTAATGATATTCTCTAATAAATAAAAATAGGGCAAAACTGCCCTATTCGTTTTTAAAATCAAAATTATATTTTTGTCAAATCAACTAATGCGTCTTTTGTAATATCACTAATATTTTGATTACTGGTCAACGTCATTGCGACACGCATTTCTTTTTTGAAAATATCTAACATATTTTCTACCCCTGCCTGACCTGCCGCACCTAATGCATAAACGAAAGAGCGCCCTAACATACAAGCATCCGCACCTAACGCAATCATTCTCACAATATCTAAACCGTTACGAATACCAGAATCAGCGATAATTTTAATATCACCTTTGACTGCATCGGAAATCGCTGGTAAAGCCTTAGCACTAGATAAAACACCATCTAACTGACGACCTCCGTGATTAGAAACGACAATTCCATCAGCGCCGAATTTCACTGCATCCTTTGCATCTTCAGGATCTAAGATCCCCTTAATAACCATAGGACCATCCCAAAATTCACGAATCCATTCTAAATCCTTCCAAGAAATAGAAGGATCAAAGTTTTCTGTCAACCAACCGATATAATCGTCCAAGCCTATTTGTTTACCCATATAATTTGACACATTGCCTAATGTGTGTGGTTTTCCTTTAATACCGACATCCCACGCCCAAAATGGATGTAAGGCGCCTTGAATAATACGACGAATCTCTTTGTAAGGGCCACTCATACCCGAATGCATATCACGGTAACGAGCGCCAGGGGTCGGCATATCCACTGTAAATACTAAAGTTGAACAGCCAGCAGCTTTCGCTCTCTCAAGGGCATTTTTCATAAAACCTCTATCTTTTAACACATAGAGTTGAAACCACATTGGACGCTTAATTGCCGGTGCAACTTCCTCAATAGGACAAATGGATACGGTAGAAAGAGTGAAAGGAATGCCCTTATTATCCGCCGCTTTTGCCGCTTGCACTTCTCCTCGTCGAGCATACATTCCGCATGCACCAACAGGCGCTAGAATTGCCGGTATTGATAGTTTCTCTCCAAATAATTCAATTTCAGTACTAAGCTGAGACATATCTTTCAGTACGCGTTGTCTTAATGCAATATTTTCAAGATCACTAATATTACGTCTTAATGTTTGCTCCGAATATGAACCGCCGTCCGCATAATGAAACATAAATGGAGGAACGCGTCGACGAGCTGCTTTTTGATAATCGTTAGCCGATGAAATAATCATTAAAATACCTCTTTGATTTAGTTTGTTTTCTTACTATTAAATTAATAACTAGACAAGATTAATGCAAATTATTTCTATTTGCAAACATGATAAAACAAAGAAGTAAAAATTTATTGAAAATGTGAATAAGATCACATATTAGAATAGATATCTTACTCGTTATAAAAAACCGCTTGTGAAAGTTACACAAATATTTAATTAAAATTTTCGATCCCCAGCTGATACAAGGTATTTTTCTTATAACCGTACAACTCAGCGACAATAGCAGCAGCTTTTTTTAATGGTAATTCTTTAGCAATCATCTGCAAGGCTTTCATTGCCGCCAAGGAAACCTCTTGCGTTTGGTTTTTTCTCAAATTACCTTCCACAACGACAACCATTTCCCCTTTAGTCCGATTTTTATCTTCTTCAAGCCAACGGCGTAGTTCTGCAATATGATCACCTTTGATCGTTTCCCAAGTTTTTGTTATTTCACGTGCTAATACAACATATCTCTCTCCACCAAATACACTCTGCATATCCGCTAAGCAATCTAATATTCGATGTGTAGATTCATAAAAAATCAAAGTGCGGTCTTCTTTTTCAAGATTTTTCAAACGCTGCTGACGAGCCTTGGGTTTTGCAGGTAAAAAACCCTCAAAGCAAAAACGATCGGAAGCTATACCTGATGCCGAAAGGGCCGTAATTGCCGCACAAGCCCCCGGTAAAGGAACAACTTTGACATTAGCCTCTCGACATTGGCGAACTAAATGAAACCCCGGATCACTAATTAATGGCGTACCCGCATCGGAAATAAGTGCAATATTTATCCCTTGCTGTAATTTCTCTACTAAAATATGGGCCTTATTCTGTTCATTATGATCATGAAGAGCAAAAAATGGCTTTTTTATACCATAATGGTTAAGTAATAACCCGCTATGGCGGGTATCTTCCGCTGCAATTAAGTCTACATGATGAAATACCGCTAAAGCACGTTCTGTAATATCTTGTAAATTGCCGATAGGTGTAGCGACAATATATAAAATCCCGTTTAAATTGTTCATTTTATTTGCTTTTACCTGATGAGATAAGTAAGATCAGCAAAATTTTTACTGATATCTTAGAGGTTAATATGTCTCTTATTCTATTACAAGGCTACCGCTTTAAGAAAGCGTTAATGCCGATTTTATTTTCAACCTTATTAGCAGGTTGTACTAATTTATTTGGTAGTAGTTTTACCGAAACTCTACGCCGTGATGCTAATGCCAGCTCTGAATTTTATATGAATAAATTGGCGCAAACTCAAGATAAAGAAGATCGTCAAACCTACAAGTTACTCGCTGCACGAGTTTTAATTGAAGAAAATAAAATTCCCCAAGCCCAAGCATTATTAACGGAATTAATCGAATTAAATGATGAGCAAAAATTAGACCGTAATTTAATTGAAGCTCAGATTTTTGCAATGAATACAAATAATCAAGCAGCGCAATCCTTATTATCCACGGTTGATCTCAATAAATTGAGTAAATCCCAGCTATCTCGCTATTACACTGTTCAGGCAAAAATCGCAGAAAATAATGCCGATATCATTGCTGCAGTGAAATCTTATATTCTAGTTGAACAAAATTTGGTAGATATTCAACGTAAGCAACACAATATTGACCGAACTTGGTCATTACTACGCCATGCCAATACAGGTATTGTAAACAATGCTTCAGATGAGGGTAATCCTAGTCTTGGTGGTTGGTTAACACTCATTAAAGCCTACAACGATAATCTTAATCAACCACTTCAACTCAGCCACACACTACAAAGTTGGAAGTCTGCCTATCCAACGCATCCGGCAGCCACTTTATTTCCAAAAGAATTACAAAATTTGCTGAATTTTCAACAAACTAATCTTTCTCAAATCGGTTTACTGCTTCCTTTAAGTGGAAGTGGGCAGATTTTAGGTGCCACTATTCAATCCGGATTTAACGAAGCAAAAGGCAACTCTGGTATTCCCGTACAATTTTTTGATACGGTAACAACACCTATTAATGATATTATCGAACAAGCCAAGGCTTCAGGCATAAAAGCTTTAGTCGGACCGTTATTAAAGCAAAATGTCGATATACTTGTAGCTAATCCAACAATGCTGCAAGGAATGGATGTTTTAGCATTGAATGCCACATCCAACTCTCGCCTAACTAACCATATCTGTTACTACGGTCTGTCGCCGGAAGATGAAGCAGAATCTGCCGCAACAAAAATGTGGAATGATGGGATTCGAAACCCATTGGTTGCAATGCCACAGAATGATTTAGGTCAACGAGTAGGTAATGCGTTTAATATACGTTGGCAGAAACTTGCTGGTAAAGACGCAAATATTCGATATTATAATTTGACGGCAGATATTACCTATTTCGTGCAAGAAAGCCAAACTAGTGCACTTTATGTTATTGCTTCGCCTGATGAACTTAGCGAAATGAAAGGTTATCTTGATAACAATAATGGCTCAAATATCAAGATTTACACTAGCTCCAGATCCAATGCTTCAAGTAACAGCGCAGATTTTCGCACTCAAATGAACGGTGTACAATTTAGCGATATTCCATTTTTTAAAGAATCAGCCTCTAGCCAATATCAAACTGTCAACAATTCAACGGGTGGAGAATACCAATTAATGCGCCTTTATGCGATGGGAGCTGATGCCTGGTTGCTTATTAACCGTTTCAATGAATTACGCCAAATTCCTGGTTATTCCGTCAGTGGCTTGACCGGACAGCTAAGCGCAGATAAAAACTGTAATATTGAACGGAATATGACCTGGTACCAATACCAAAACGGCAACATTATTCCTATTGCAAACTAAAACGACAAGATGTTTTCTTCCAAACAGAAACAGGGAGCGGGTTTTGAACATCAAGCCCGTCTTTTTTTAGAAAAGCAAGGGCTAACATTTATTGCAGCTAATCAGCGCTTTAAATGTGGTGAATTAGATCTCATTATGCAAGATCAATCCACTATTGTTTTTATTGAAGTTCGCCAACGCTCAACTTCAAAATTTGGTTCTGCAGTTGACAGTGTCGATTGGTATAAGCAACAAAAATGGCTAGACGCTGCTGCGCTATGGCTTGCTAAATATGATCAAAGCATTGAAGATACAGATTGTCGTTTTGATTTAATCGCCTTCGGAAAAACTGCCGAAGATATCCAATGGTTTCCTAATTTTCTTGATGAATAAAATAATGTTACAAAAAGTAAAAGATATTTATAGTGAAAGTATTCAAATTCAAATTTCCGCCTCTAGCTTATTATCTGACAGTATTGCAAAAGCGGCACAAATGGTTATTCAAAGCTTACTAAATGGAAATAAAATTATCGCTTGCGGTATTGCCCGCTCACATGCCAATGCACAATTTTTAGTTTCTAATTTATTAAATCGCTATGATTTCGAACGCCCGAGTTTTCCTTCTGTTTTATTAAATTTGGAAAGTGCGGTCGGATCCTCATTAGTTTTTAATCATTCTCTTGATCACATTTATCAACACCAATTTAACGCTATCGCTAAAACAGGCGATTTGTTAATTGCCTTTGCTCCGCTCGGTTACGAAAAAGCGGTATTAAATACCATTGCAAATGCAGTAAATAAAGAGATTAATGTTATCGTATTAAGCGGTTCAAATAATGATGCAATACAAGGATTACTGGCACAGAACGATTTAGAAATATCTATTCCGGCAGCAAAAGAAAGCCGACTTTTGGAAAATCACCTGTTTATAATTAATGCAATTTGTGAATTGGTGGATCAAACATTATTTCCTAGAGCTTAAAATATGTCTCAGGCATTGACATCAATCTACTTTCCTTTCAAACTAAGGACAAACTTCAAGCAAAGGAGCAGAAAATGAAACTCACTCAATTAAAAAAATTAGCCTTTATCTTAAGCACAAGTATTCTTTTACAAGGTTGTGTTGCGGCATTAATCGGCGGTGGCGCTGCCGCCACTAAAATAGGCACAGATCCTCGTACTATAGGTACACAAGTTGATGATGAAACATTAGAATTTAAAGTAGAAAATGCGATTGAAAAGGACGAACAAATTAAATCAGAAGCTCGCATCAATGCAATTTCATATAGTGGCAGAATACTACTTATCGGGCAGGTTCCATCAGAAAGTACAAAAGAAACAGCAGAAAGTTTGGCAAGAGGAGTAAACGGTGTAACCGACATTTACAATGAGTTAAGAGTTAGCCCGAAAATTTCTATTGGTCAAATTACTAAAGATAGTTGGATTACTACTCAAGTCAAATCTAAAATGTTAATTCATGATCAAGTTAAAACAACAGATGTAAAAGTTATTACCGAAAACGGAGAAGTCTTCTTACTCGGTAATCTAACTCAAAATCAAGGCGATGCAGCAGCTCAAGTTGCCAGCAAAATCAGTGGTGTAGTCAAAGTTATTAAAGTGTTTAAATATATTAATTAATCTTTTATCCCAAATAGAGGGCTAATATAAATTTCTTTAGGTAAGAATTGCCGATTTATAGCCCAAAAACACTAAAAAAAACCAACCGCACTTTTTATAGTGTAGTTGGTTTTTAATTTTATCCGTACCAAGACTAACTTTTTAACCACTTGAAATCATATATTTAATATAATGATTTCAAGATATACCCAAACGAATAGCAAGCAAAATGTCCTACTTTAACCCTAATTAATTTTATTGGATTGCTAATCATAATGTCGCGTTTTAATTCAACAAATGATTACGCATCTGCTTTTTTGTTTTTCATTTGTTCACATATTTCACAAATTGGCTTAGCATCATTTGCGACGAGAGAAAGCCTCAATACTGATTCCGGAACGCCACTCGTAGTGATAAGTTTCCCCTTAATCGTAACTTTTCCTTTTAAAACAATCCCCTTTGAATCAATAATTGCCGTTCCGGTTCGGCCAGAAATTTTCACCAAATCCGACCCCGTTACAATAATATCTTTACTATGATGTTTTAATTTTTTCCCTACTCTCAATAGTGCATTATGCTTGGCTTGGTGTTTATAATCTCTACCACTTTTATTTTCTTGATTAGCATAAACA
>MLAA01000026.1 GCA_001998905.1 Rodentibacter caecimuris
AAAATTGACCGCACTTTTACATATAAAATAAGAGGTGTTATGTCATCACAATTTGTTTATACCATGCAACGTGTCGGGAAGGTTGTCCCACCAAAACGGCATATTTTGAAAGATATTTCCTTAAGCTTTTTCCCAGGAGCAAAAATTGGGGTACTCGGTTTAAATGGGGCGGGTAAATCGACCCTGCTTCGTATTATGGCAGGTATTGATAAAGAGATAGAAGGGGAAGCCCGCCCACAACCTGGGATAAAAATCGGTTATCTGCCACAAGAACCTAAACTTGAACCACAACAAACCGTGCGTGAAGCGGTCGAAGAAGCTGTGGCAGAGGTTAAAAATGCGCTCACTCGTCTTAATGAAGTTTACGCTCTTTATGCCGACCCTGATGCAGATTTTGATAAACTTGCCGCAGAACAAGCTGAATTAGAGGCGATCATTCAAGCGCATGATGGACATAACTTAGACAACCAACTAGAACGCGCCGCCGATGCCTTACGCTTGCCTGATTGGGAAGCAAAAATTGAGCATTTATCAGGGGGAGAACGTCGCCGTGTAGCACTTTGCCGCCTATTGTTAGAAAAGCCTGATATGTTATTGTTAGACGAGCCGACCAACCACTTAGATGCGGAATCAGTAGCCTGGCTAGAGCGTTTTCTTCACGATTATGAAGGCACCGTGGTGGCAATTACCCACGATCGCTACTTCTTAGATAATGTCGCAGGCTGGATCTTAGAACTGGATCGTGGAGAAGGCATTCCTTGGGAAGGTAACTACTCCTCTTGGTTAGAGCAGAAAGAAAAGCGTCTTGCTCAAGAGCAAGCAACAGAATCAGCTCGCCAGAAATCTATTGAGAAAGAACTAGAATGGGTTCGCCAAAACCCAAAAGGTCGTCAAGCAAAAAGCAAAGCTCGTATGGCACGTTTTGAAGAGCTTAATTCAGGCGAATATCAAAAACGTAATGAAACCAATGAACTATTTATTCCACCTGGTCCTCGATTGGGAGATAAAGTAATTGAAGTGCAAAATCTGACTAAATCCTACGGCGACCGGACCTTAATTGATAACCTCTCTTTCTCTATTCCTAAAGGAGCGATTGTGGGAATTATCGGTGCAAACGGGGCTGGAAAATCTACCTTATTCCGTATGCTTTCAGGACAAGAACAGGCGGACAGCGGTTCGATCATTTTAGGTGAAACAGTGGTCATGGCATCAGTCGATCAATTCCGAGATGCAATGGATAACAGTAAAACTGTATGGGAAGAAGTGTCCGGAGGCTTAGATATTATGCGAATCGGTAATTTTGAAATCCCAAGCCGTGCGTATGTGGGGCGTTTTAACTTCAAAGGAGTCGATCAACAAAAACGTGTTGGTGAACTCTCTGGCGGTGAGCGTGGACGTTTACACTTAGCTAAGCTATTACAAGTGGGTGGAAACGTACTCTTACTGGATGAACCAACCAATGACCTCGATGTTGAAACCTTACGAGCATTAGAAAATGCGATCTTAGAGTTTCCCGGCTGTGCTTTAGTGATTTCGCACGACCGCTGGTTCTTAGACCGTATAGCGACCCATATTTTAGATTACGGTGATGAAGGCAAAGTAACCTTCTATGAAGGTAACTTCTCCGACTACGAAGAATGGAAAAAGAAAACTTTTGGAGCTGAGGCCTTACAGCCACATCGAATGAAATATAAACGTATTGCAAAATAATTTTCATTGCTTGGTGGAAAAACCACCAAGCTTTTGACTCATACGGAAAAAATTATGAAGCATATTAATAGACCTACGCCTTTTGTTCTTAGTGCGACTAATTTTGGTACACTTATCGTTAATCATCTTGATCGCCGAACCAACCTTGCCGGACAGACTTACGGTGTTGGTTATCAATTTTTATCTACCGGTTCTTTCGATCCTCAAGAAATTCAAAATGTGCTAACACTATTAAATTTGCGTCGCCAATATTTTGGAGATAATGTGGTGGCTTTAGATTGTGGTGCAAATATTGGCGCTCATACGATTCCTTGGAGCATAGAAATGACTGGATGGGGAGAGGTTATTGCCATTGAAGCGCAAGAACGTCTTTATTATGCACTCGCAGGTAATATTGCTCTAAATAACTGTTTTAATGCAAAAGCGATTTATTCTGCCATAGGTAATCCTACCAGTCAGCCAATGATAGATGTTCCTATTGTTGATTACAATACCCCATCTTCCTTTGGTAGCTTAGAGCTACGTCAAAATGCGCAAAATGAGTTTATCGGTCAATCTATCGATTATCAAAAAACACAAAAGGTTCCTCTTATCTCTATTGATTCACTGCAACTTAACCGACTAGATTTTCTAAAAATTGATGTAGAAGGAATGGAATTAGAAGCACTAAATGGTGGGCTCAATACTATCCGACGATATTTGCCTATTATGTCAGTTGAAATTTTAAAATCTGGACATCAAGATATTGTCAATCTTCTTTCGCCACTGGGCTATCAATTTTTTCCTATGGATATTAATATATTAGCCATTCACTGTAATGATCCAATATTACAACATATTTCCTCCTCATCCCAATAAAAAATATTTTGCTAGAAGGAATTTAAATTTCAAAAGGGATATAACTTCTATATAATGACATTTAACTTTGAGTAGCGCTATATAGCTACTCATTATTTGTTTATTGGAGTGAAAATGTTAATTAAATTGCATGTTATCTTTGCATTTTTGAGTTTTAGCCTATTGTTTATTCGTGGTGGAATGCAATGCTTAGGAAAAAACTGGCGAAATATAAAAATATTAAAAATGTTACCGCATTTGAGTGATACGTTACTATTAGGAACAGGATTTTACTTGTTATATCTTTGGAACTTTAATATCTCTCTTTGGCTTCTAGGAAAATTTATTTTGTTGGCGATATATATTATTTTCTCAATAAAATTCTTTAGCCGAAAACAACTCAAAAATCGACCGCACTTCTTCATTCTTGCCTTATTAAGTTTTATTGGTTCAATTCTCTTAGGCTATTTTCATTAAACTATAAAAGAGTACTACGACTCGTTATTTTATTGCTAATTAAAAACCACCTTCTATAAAGGTGGTTTTACTTAGCCAGCTAACCGCCAGATAATTTCACAATAAAGTTCTTTTGCTCTAAAATTTGTTTCAATAAATCACGCTTTTCACCTTGAATCTCAATATTCCCTTCTTTAATTGAACCACCACAGCCACAGCGTTTTTTTAACTCTGCGGCCAGTTTTTTAAGTTCATCATCGGGAAGATCTAACCCTGTAATCACAGAAACAGCAGAGCCTTTTCTGCCGCTTGTTTGTTTTTGAATACGAACAATGCCATCACCTTTAACACGCAATGACTTCGTTTTTTCTTCTTTAATACGTCCACATTCTGTGGAATACACTAAAACAGAGTCTGACATAATTATTGAGAAATCGATGCATTAATAGAGCACAGCATTTCTGCTGGATTTTCAGCTTGTGTAATTGGACGGCCAATAACCAAATAATCAGAACCCGATTGAATTGCCGCTGCTGGTGTCATTACACGACGCTGATCACCAAAATCAGCACCAATTGGACGAATACCTGGTGTAATCAACTTGAAATCAGGTGTACAGCTATTACGTAAAATTTCTACTTCTTGTGGAGAACAAACTACACCATCTAACCCCGCCCGTTGCGTTAAATGAGCAAGGCGTAATACTTGTTCCATTGGTGAAGCATTAATACCAATTTGAAGCAAATCCAAATCTTCCATACTGGTCAAAACGGTAACAGCAATTAAAAGTGGTGCATCTTTACCATAAGGTTCAAGAATCTTTTTTGCTTCTTCCATCATTTTTAAACCGCCACTAGCATGAACATCTACCATCCATACGCCTAAATCTGCGGCAGAACGTACCGCTCTTGCTACCGTATTTGGAATATCATGAAATTTTAAATCAAGGAAAACATCAAAATCGCGCTGATGAAGTTGTTTAACGAAATTTGTTCCTAATGTAGTAAACATTTCTTTACCAACTTTCAAACGGCATAAACTCGGATCAATTTGATCAACTAGAGACAAAGCCTCAGCTTCTGTTTCATAATCTAATGCAACAATAATTTTACTTGCCATTTATATTCTCCAACCTATTTATTTAAATTTAATTATACTCAATTCCACTTAGCGGCTTAATCGTTTCCCATTGTCGACAAGACGGGCAATTCCATAATAAATTATGAAGTTGATAGCCACAATTTTCACAACGGTAGCTGAAGTTTTGCTTAATTCGATTTCCCACCATTTTATGCAATAAAATCAAACTTTCTTTTCCTCTCCCGTCTTCTGCATCATCAATTTGATACTGAATAAAACGATAAAAAATCAATGTACTAGGATGATGGGTAAGCTGCTGATAAAGTTTTGACTGAGCTGCAGATTTACCGTCTTTCTGCTCAATTAAATCTACCAATGCTAGACCAACCTCATTATTATTTGTCATTTGACTAGCCTTTATGAGAAAAAGCTCAAAATTATCACGTTGTAAAACTTCTTCATAACAAGCATTGAGTAAGTTCAAAGTTTCACCGATATAATCTGCATTTTGGTTAAGGACATTTTCTAGAATAGGTATTGCTTGCTGATAGTTACCTTCCAGCATTTCTAGCTGTGCTAACGAAATAGAAGCTCTTACACAATAGGGGAAAACAGCCAATGCCTTTTTAAAAAATTGTCTTTTTTCAACCGCACTTTCAATATCTAAGCTATCGGCATACTCACAATAATAATGGGCTAATTCAATATTATTCTCTTTCGGTGTTAATTTAGCTAATTTTTCAGCAATATTAATAGCCTTTTTCCATTCTTTTGTTTTTTGGTAAATAACTGTTAGTTGCTGTAATGCATTTTCGGCAAATTCCAGCTCATCAACTAAAGTAATATAGAGATTCTCGGCACGATCATAAAATCCCACCGTCATAAAATCTTTCGCTAGCTGTTGACGTGCAAGTAATTTTTGTTCAAAGGAATAATTAGGGCTTCGGTCGATAGCTTGGTGAATACGTAGTGCGCGATCGACTTCACCTCTTGAACGAAAAAGGTTACCTAGCGTTAATTCAGCTTCAAATTGAGAATGACTTTCTATTTTATTTTCAAGTTCTTGTTTTTGTAAAATATTTAAGAACAAATCAACCGCTTTCTCAGTTTGATTGGATAGTAGTAGGTTTACACCAGCAATATAATCTTGAGAAAGTTTATTACTTATATCTTCCTGATCTTTTTTTGCACTACGTTGCCCCATATACCAGCCATAAGCGGCAGCAATAGGCAAAAGCAGAAAGAGTAATTCAAGCATTATGACTGTGCCTTATTCCGAACAGCAGTCAATTCACTGATTTGTAATGTTTGGCGTTTTACTTGGCGAGCTAAAGAAATATTTTTTAGTTTCAATTTTAAATAGAAAAATCCGGTAATCAGCCAGCTTAAAATTAGTCCAAAACCGAATAGAATCGCAACTAGAGTAGAAAGTTGAATCTCACTTTGAGCTAAAATATAGTTAAAAGTAATAATTTGATCGTTATTTGCTCCAATAGTAATTGCAACCAATACAATTGCCAAAATAATAACAAAAGTTAAAATATACTTAATCATATCTTTCTCCTAAAACAGAATTGAGATCATTATGCCAAAATCTCCAATAAAAAACGACACTTAATGTGCCGCTATTATAATAAATAAAAGAGACTAAGCATTATCAACACGCTCTTTTAATTCTTTACCAGCCTTAAAATGCGGGACGCATTTCGCCTCTAATTTAACTGGTTCCCCCGTTTTAGGGTTACGTCCTATTCTTGGCTGGCGATAATGTAAAGAAAAGCTACCGAAACCTCGAACCTCGACCCGTTCCGCATTTTCTAATGATTGGCAAATTTGCTCTAGAATATCTTTTACAATATTATCAATTTGCTTTATTGATAAAGATGGATATTTCACTGCAATATTTTCAATAAGTTCAGATTTCGTCATCATTTTGCTCCTTTACATCGAGACTATAAAATAAATAACCAGCATTACCTGCTACTTAAAACAATATTTAGTAAAAATATTAATAGGCTGGGAGAACCAGCCTATTTTCAGGAAATAAATTATTCCCCTTTAGCAGCTTTAAATGCCTCTGCCATTGCATTTGGAATAACAATATCTTCTTGCTTATTGACATTTGCAACAGCCGCAGCTTCTTCAGCCTGATCTTTAGCACGAACAGATAAATGAACAATACGAGCTTTACGATCAACACCAGTGTATTTTGCTTCGATAACATCACCGGCAGCAACTTCATCTGTTAAATCAGCTGAACGAATATAACCTTCAACTCCACCTGTTAATTCAACTTTAGCACCTTTTGCATCAGCTTCAACGACAGTAGCAGAAACTACGGCACCTTTTTTGTTAATTGCAACAAAGTTGTTAAAAGGATCTTCTTCAAGTTGCTTGATACCTAAAGAAATACGCTCTTTCACAGCATCAACAGCTAATACCACTGCAGATACTTCATCGCCTTTCTTGTATTGACGAACAGCTTCTTCACCCTGAACGTTCCAAGAAATATCTGATAAATGTACTAAACCGTCAATACCACCGTCTAAGCCGATAAAGATACCAAAATCAGTGATAGATTTAATTTTACCTGTTACTTTATCACCTTTGTTATAAGTCTCAGCGAATTGAGTCCAAGGATTTGGTTTACATTGTTTTAAACCTAAAGAAATACGACGACGTTCTTCGTCAATTTCCAATACCATCACTTCAACAACATCACCTAAGCTTACCACTTTAGATGGATGAATGTTTTTATTAGTCCAATCCATTTCAGATACATGAACTAAGCCTTCAACACCCTCTAAAATTTCAACAAAACAGCCGTAGTCTGTTAAGTTAGTAACTTTACCGGTTAGTTTACTGTTTACTGGGTGGTTTTCAGCAATTGCAACCCATGGATCTTGACCTAATTGTTTCAAACCTAAAGAAACACGAGTACGATCTTTATCAAATTTCAATACTTTAACAGTAACTTCATCACCAACATTCACGATTTCACTTGGATGTTTAACACGTTTCCAAGCCATATCGGTAATGTGTAATAAACCGTCAACACCACCTAAATCGACGAACGCACCGTAGTCAGTTAAGTTTTTAACAATACCTTTAACTTCTGAACCCTCAGCTAAGTTCTCAAGGATTTGCTCACGTTCTTGGCTATTTTCAGATTCAATAACTGCACGGCGGGAAACAACTACATTGTTACGTTTTTGATCAAGTTTAATAACTTTAAACTCTAATTCTTTACCTAATAGGTGATCAGCTTCACGCGCAGGACGAGTATCAACTAATGAACCAGGTAGGAAAGCTCTCACGCCGTTTAACTCAACTGTAAAACCGCCTTTCACCTTGCCATTGATTAAACCGATAACGGTAGCTTTTTCTTCATAGGCTTTTTCTAATTCAATCCAAGACTCGTGACGAACCGCTTTTTCGCGAGAAAGCTTAGTTTCCCCAAAGCCGTCTTCTACAGCATCTAAAGCGACATTAACCACATCACCCACTTGAACTTCCAATTCACCTTGCGTATTTAAAAATTCCGCAACAGGAATTGCCGACTCGGATTTTAAACCGGCATCAACAAGTACAAAGCCTTTTTGGATAGCAACAACAGTACCGCTAACGATTGAACCTTGACGAGTTTCAAGGCCTTTTAATGATTCTTCAAATAGTTGAGCAAAAGATTCTGACATAATTAATCTTCTATAAATTTAAGTTAGTAACATCCCATTCATTCCATTGAATGTGGGGTTGAAATAAATATTTATTCAATCCTTGAATAAACGGTTAAATTTTAACGCTTTGCCGAATGAACGTAAGAGCTTGAGTGATGACTTCATCAATACTCAAATTTGTACTATCTAATAGCAACGCATCTTCGGCAGGTTTTAAGGGCGCAACTTCACGATTTCTATCACGAAAATCACGCTCTTTTATCTCGGCTAAAATCTGCGCAAAGTTACCACTAATTCCTTTACTTTGCAACTGTTTATAGCGTCTTTTTGCTCGCTCTTCCGCACTTGCATCTAAAAATAATTTAACTTGTGCTAGTGGGAAAACAACAGTTCCCATATCTCTTCCATCAGCAATTAGTCCGTCGTACTTAGAAAAATCCTGTTGAAGTTGCAATAAGGCTGATCTGACCTGTGGAAATACCGCTATTTTAGAGGCAACTTGTGCAACTTCTTGCGTACGGATTTGTCTGCTTACATCTTCACCATCAAGCAAAATATTAACTTCACCGTTTTTTGGTACAAATTGAATATCTAATCTTCTAGCTAACTCAGACAGAGCAAATTCGTCGTTTAAATCGACTGCACCTATTTCTTGCATTTTTAAGGCTGCTAATGCTGTTACCCGATAAATAGCTCCGCTATCTAATAATGCAAAACCTAATTTTTCGGACAACGCATAACAAAGCGTTCCTTTTCCTGCTCCACTAGGGCCATCGACTGTAATCACTATTCCCATTTATACTACCTAAAATTATAAGTGTTTCAACATGCTCAATACTAATTCGGAAGATTTCTGTGCCGCTAAAGGTAAAAATTCATCAAAAGAAATACTTGCCTCTCCGTCTCCTGCATCAGAAACCGCTCTTACAACAACAAAAGGTGTCTTAAACGCATAACAGATCTGTGCAATTGCTGCAGCTTCCATTTCAACAGCAATCACTGTAGGAAAATGTCTTTTAATTTGTGATAATTTTTCGGCACTGTTAATAAAACTATCTCCCGAACAAATTAAACCTCGTCTTACTGGTAAAGCTAATTCTAAAGCCATTTTTTCTGCCAATTCAACTAATTTTGTATCACTCACAAATGCTGCCGGATTAGCTGGTAATTGTCCAATTTCATAGCCAAATGCCGTTACATCCACATCATGGTAACGAATCTCATCAGAGATAATAATATCTCCGACTTGTAATCCCTTAGAAATTCCCCCTGCAGAACCAGTATTTATCACGATATCCGGCTGACATAAATGGAGCAATGCAGTCGTTCCTAATGCAGCAGCAACTTTACCGATTCCAGACTGTAATAATGCAACTTGCTTGCCTTGAATTTCTCCCTCAACAATGACCGCACTTGCGACCCGAATCTCTCTTTTGTTTTGCAATAATCGCAGCAAAATTTCCACTTCCTGCGCCATTGCGCCAACAATTCCGATTTTCATTTAATTTTGTTCCTGTTCTATTTTATCAATTAAAAAATCCAATACCGCCATACTGTAATCATCATTGTAAAGTGTACTGGCCGTCAACACATATTTGCCACCGATTACGACATAAGGGAATGTAAAAACCCCATACTCTTCTGTCAGTGCCACCGCATTTTTTACATCTTCTTTTACTTCGGCAGATCGTAAAACCCGATCAAATTCTTTAACATTAACTCCATGCTCGCTACTCCAGCGGCGGATTCTATCAATACTCGACAATGCTGTATAGTGTGATTTTTCCTCTGTTTCAAACAATAAAGCTTGTGAAAGTTCCGGAACATTCAAGCTGTTAAATAAATAGAAAATAGTGGCGGAAAAATCATTATCTGGCGTAGCAACCGGATATTGTTCAAAAATCACTTTATTATGTTTAATTTGGCTATAAAACAGTAATATATCTTGTGCGGCAGAACAAACTCGGCAATCATAATCAAAGAAAAATTGAATAAGAATTTTTTTGTCTGGTCGCTGTGGGATATTTAAGGGTTCTTGATAAGCAAAGTAATCTTGTCCTTCGCTAAATTTGGTAGAGTATAAAGAAGGCAATTCTGATTGAAGTGAAGGAAAGCTTCTACTGTTGGAAACTTCCGTTCCAATACTTTTCCCCGCAGTACTTAAGCTAAACAAGTATAAGCATAAGCAAATAAATCGTCGCATTATCTCAGTCCACTAATGGCTCAATATAATCCACTAATAATTGCAAGTTGCGGTTCCCACGAAACTCATTAACATCCAACTTATACGCAAATTTTGCCTTTTTAATGGAAAGATCAGGATAATAGCGGGTATCAATATTGAACGCAATAGCATCTAGCAAAGGTCCGCCCTGTTTGCTTTCCACCATCATTTTTAAATGTTTCTCGCCCACTAAACGCTGCTGTAAAATACGAAATTCTCCGTCAAATACGGGCTCTGGAAAAGCAGGTCCCCAAGGTCCCGAATATTTTAATAATTCAGCGGTTTCCACATTAAAAAAGTCTACACTCAATTCACCGTCGGTCCAAATCGTACCCTGTAATTGATCTTTATTTAGCAATTCAATGACTACGTCCTCGAAAGCTTTTTTAAAATCGTCCAATAAATCTTGCCTAATGGTCAATCCTGCTGCCATTGCATGCCCGCCAAATTTAATAATCATGTCAGGATAACGAGAATGAATGCGTTCTAATGCATCACGAATATGTAACCCTTCAACTGAACGAGCAGACCCTTTCAACAAACCGGCTTGTTCTTGCGTAAAAGCAATAACTGGACGATGAAATTGATCTTTAATTCGAGAAGCTAAAATACCTAATACACCCTGATGCCAATCCGACTGATACAGTACCACACCTAATGGTAATTGTTGCTGAAGTGCGGTCAAATTCCGACAAATTTCAAGTGCTTCTAGTTTCATGCCCTGCTCTATTTCTTTGCGAGTTTGATTCAAGCCATCAAGTTCCAACGCTAAGGCTCTAGCACATTCCATATTATCGGATAATAACAATTCCACACCAACTGACATATTATCTAAACGCCCAGCAGCATTTAAACGTGGAGCAATAGAAAAACCGAGATCGGATGCACTAAATCGGCGAATATCTCGATTCGCGACTTCCGCTAGTGCTCTGATACCGCAACGACAACGTTCTGCTCGAATACGCTGTAATCCTTGATAAGCTAAAATACGGTTATTGTGATCCAAAGGGACCACATCAGCTACAGTTCCTAACGCAACTAAATCCAGTAATTCGCTGAAATTCGGTTGGCTTTGTTGATCAAATATCCCTAATTCACGCAATCTTGCCCGTAGAGCCAACATCACATAAAAAGCCACGCCAACACCGGCCAACGATTTAGAAGGAAACTCACAATCAGATAAATTAGGATTAACTATGGCATCAGCATTAGGCAAGCGTTCTGGTGGTAAATGGTGATCGGTAATTAACACCTGCACATTTTTCTCTTTAAGAAAATCAACGCCTTCAAATGAAGAAACGCCATTATCCACGGTAATTAATAATTCAACTTTTTTCTCAAGCGCTTGTTTAGCAACTTCAATACTTAGCCCATACCCCTGTTCAAATCGATTTGGAACTAAATACTCAACATGGGAGAAACCAAGCTGCATTAATGCTTGAACCATTAATGCAGTACTAGTTGCACCGTCAGCATCAAAATCACCTACAATGACAATTTTCTTCTGCGATTGCAAAGATTTAACCAGTAAATCGACCGCACTTTTCATACCACAGAACAAATGAGGAGGCAACATCGCTGCTAACGTACAATCTAATTCTGTAGCATTTTTAATTTGACGAGAACGATAAAGCCGATCTAAAAGAGGATTATTTGAGATTATTTCTCCGCCTAAAGGTACAGTACGGCGTTTAATTAATTTTTGCATACTAAATTATTGCAAATTTCCTTTATATCTATTATTAGATTCTATATATCGACCTCACCGTTTTTGATTAAACCGAATAAAGTGAAGTCAATATTTTGGTCATTTTAATTGAGGAAAAAATTGAATTAACGACTTTCTTCTAATGCGCTTAATAGGTCTTTCGGTTTTAAATAACCGCCAATAACTTCCCCACTATTCGTTACGATACTCGGCGTCCCCCTTACACCAAATTGAAGACCTAAATTATAATGCTTTTTAACAATATTAGGTGTTTGTAATTGTGTCGGTAACTTACCCTTTTCTGCTTCATTTAAGGCGAAAGCGGGATCTTTTGCTGTCCAAATCGCTTCCATTTGCTTCGCCGTCATACTATCCATTCCGTTACGCGGGAACGCTAAATATCTTATGGTGATACCTAAGTCATTATATTCTTTGACTTGTTGATGCAACAAATGACAATAATGACAAGTAATATCCATAAACACAGTAACAACATATTTTTCATTTTTTGCTGGATAAACAATCATCTCATTTTGATAAGCATTCAATTTTTCCACTAACACTTTACCAGAAA
Organism: Rodentibacter caecimuris; assembly: GCA_001998905.1. Taxonomy (GTDB): domain Bacteria; phylum Pseudomonadota; class Gammaproteobacteria; order Enterobacterales; family Pasteurellaceae; genus Rodentibacter_A; species Rodentibacter_A heylii_A. The sequence continues at coordinate 12,267 of MLAA01000026.1, forward strand.
CATCAACGATACTTTTATCCGTCAGTTCAAATAATTTACCTCGTAACACAAATTTCGCATCGTCGGTTACATATAATATACCGTCATTAGTAAGAACCGTTTTCAATCCTTTAATCGGAGAAGGCTGAATGCTAACCTCTTCTGCACCTAAACTCTTTAAACGCTGAGTAATAGTAAAGTCATTCGCTGCCACTGTAGAAGATAAGACCAATAATGAAAGTGCGGCCAATATTTTTTTCATTTTAAGTTCCTAATTGTTGATCAAAACGGCGGAATTCTATCACAAGCACCAATAACAATCTAATTAGCCCTTATTTTTCTTAACGCCTTTCTCTACGAAAAAGGCAAACCTATTCAATTTGTTGAAAATAACATATAATCTCCCGCTAAAATAACGAACTAATAAAAATTAATTATGTTTGAAATTAACCCTGTAAAAAATAAAATTAATGATATTGCCGAACGCACAAGAGTAATTAGGGGGTATCTTTGACTTTGATACTAAAGTCGAGCGATTAGAGGAAGTCAACGCCGAACTAGAGCAACCGGCTATTTGGAACGAACCAGAGAAAGCACAGGCCTTAGGTAAAGAACGAGTTGCACTTGAGCAAGTTGTTAACACTATTCGTCAGTTAGAGCAAGGTTTGGAAGATGTTGAAGGTCTACTTGAGCTTGCTTTAGAAGCTACAGATGAAGAAACCTTTAATGAAGCAATCACCGAAGCCGAACAATTAGAACAATCCTTGGCAAAACTTGAATTTCGCCGAATGTTTAGCGGTGAACACGACAAGGCCGACTGTTATGTAGATTTACAAGCCGGTTCAGGTGGTACTGAAGCCCAAGATTGGACAGAGATGTTACTACGCATGTATCTTCGTTGGGCTGAAGGTAAAGGATTTAAAACCGAGTTAATGGAAGTGTCAGATGGCGATGTTGCTGGTATAAAATCGGCGACTATCCGCATATCCGGGGAATATGCTTTTGGTTGGTTACGTACTGAGACAGGAATACATCGTCTGGTACGAAAAAGCCCTTTTGATTCCAATAACCGCCGCCATACATCTTTTAGTGCTGCATTCGTATATCCTGAAATTAACGACGATATTGATATTGAAATAAATCCCGCCGATCTACGAATTGATGTTTATCGTGCTTCCGGAGCTGGCGGACAACACGTTAATAAAACAGAAAGTGCGGTCAGAATTACGCATATTCCAAGCGGTATTGTTGTACAATGTCAAAATGATCGCTCTCAGCACAAAAATAAAGATCAATGCATGAAACAACTTAAGGCTAAGTTGTATGAAATGGAATTACAAAAGAAAAATGCCGATAAACAAGCAATGGAAGAGAGTAAATCCGATATCGGCTGGGGTAGCCAAATTCGCTCTTATGTACTGGATGATTCCCGCATTAAAGATCTTCGTACCGGTGTCGAAAACCGCAACACTCAAGCCGTGCTAGACGGCGATTTGGATCGCTTCATTGAAGCAAGTTTAAAAGCAGGGCTATAATCCGATAAAGAATATATTAAGCAGAATATTAACAACATTTCCTCTTGTTCATAGAAAACAAGAAATTGCAATCTTTAATCCGGTTCAACTTTTGCTTCCATAATCAACCGCACTTATCTTCTAAGTTACGATATATTGGATAAATAAATTATTAATTATCGTAACTTACGGTTGTATTACGCCATTGCAAAAATAGTTTTAATTTAATGTGTGATATCGTTACTTTCATTTATGTAGGTTTAATATGCAAAAAATAGACTATAAATCGCTTCGATTACTTGATTTAATCATTAAAGAACAAGGGTTTGAAAAAGCCTCAAATAAACTAAATATTACGCAATCTGCTGTATCCCAGCGAATAAAATTGCTAGAAAACGAATTTGGAGAATTGCTAGTTACGAGAACAAATCCACCAAAACCAACTGAACTAGGTAAAAAATTATTAAAACTACTTTATCACGTCAATTTATTGGAACATGATATTTTTGACAACGGCGGTGTAAATATTGAAAGCATTCCCATTTCAATCAATGCTGACTCTTTAGCAACTTGGTTTTTGCCCGCCGTTCAAGAAATTCTAACTGAACCTACACTACGTCTAAATATACAAATTGAAGATGAAACAAAAACGTTAGATAGTTTAATATCAGGAGATGTAATAGCCGCGATTAGTACCTATCCGAAACCTATTATTAATGGGAAATGTGATTATATCGGCTCTTTAGATTATATTTTAGCCTCTTCACCACAATTTGCCGAACAGTATTTTCCAAGCGGAGTAAATAAAGAAGCATTATTAAAGGCACCTATCGCAACATTTTCCCGCTCATCCGATCTACACCATATTTTTTTACAAGAACATTTCGGCATCAGTCCTGGTAATCTGATCAGCCACATTGTGCCATCATCTGAAGCCTACATTCAGTTAATTTTGCAACATTCTGCCTGTTGTATGATTTCAAAACAGCAAATCCGCAACGAGCTTGAAACGGGGAAAATCATCAATTTGTTACCTAATCTAGTTCAACAGAAAAAATTGTATTGGCATCGCTATAATTTAGAATCCGAGTCAATTAAAAAATTAAGTTTATGTATTAAAGAAAAAGGCACAAAATTACTACAAGAATAACTTACCCGATAAATTTTACCTAAATATAGCAATATTTATCGGGTAGTTTTAATACCTTATTAAACAATCAATACTTTCACTTTATAGCGACCGTCTTGTTGTTTATAAGCTCCGTGGATATCTGTTTCAAACCCTGGATAATGGGCACCGATTTCACATAACATCATAAGAAAATCTAAAATCGAACGACTTTCCTCCGTGATCATTTCTCCCGGCATCACTAAAGGCACACCTGGTGGATAAGGAAGAATCATATTGGCATTTACTTTGCCAATCATTTCTTCCAAATAACAATCCTCAATCTGTCCTTTTAACTCTAGTTGGAACGCATTATGTGGAGTCATCACCATTTTTGGTAGTACTTCAAAGGCATTGAACATTAAATCCGGTAACTTATGCTTACAAATAAGCTGATGAATTCCCTTAGCGAGAGTCTGAATTGGCATATTGGTATAAAAATGAGGATCTTCTGCATAAACTTCCGGTAAAACTTCTTTTACAGATAAATTCGCATCGTACATTTCTTTAAATTCATTTAACCCCTGCAACAGCCTCATTGCTTTCGTATCATCAATACCGAAACTAAACAAAACCAATAGATTATAAGGACCTGTTTTTTCAACAATAATACCTTTCGAATCAAGGAATTTAGACACTAGCGCGGCTGGAATACCTTCCTCTTCCAACTGCCCATTACGATTTAATCCTGGTGTCAATAATGTTACTTTAATCGGATCAAGATACATATGCTGCTTATCAATCGAATCAAACCCATGCCATTTAGCATCTTGCTCCAACTCCCAGCACTCTATACAATCGATATTCTCTGGTTGCCAAACGTCAAAATACCAAGAATCATCAGATTGGTTATGATTCTTAATAACTTTTCTAAATTTGACCGCTCTTTCAATAGCATCCTGCATTAAATGTTTGCCAGAATTACCTTTCATCATTGCGGCGGCAACTTCAGTTGAAGCGACAATACCATAATGAGGTGAAGTAGAAGTATGCATCATATAAGCTTCGTTAAAGGTTTCTTCATTCACCTTTCCTTTAATATGAATCATTGACGCTTGAGAAAAGGCAGCAAGGAGTTTATGGGTAGATTGGGTTTCATAAATAACTTTATTTGGAATACGCTTCCCTCCCATTCCTGTTTTTCCTTCATAAATAGGGCTAAAATTTGTATAAGGTACCCAAGCAGAATCAAAATGAATGGATTTTACGTCCAAATTTTGTTTAATTTTATTTGTATTGTAAAACAAGCCATCATAGGTTGAATTAGTGATTACCGCATGTATCGGCCATTTAGCGGCAGGAATCTGGGCTATTTTTCCTTCTATCGACTGACGACTAAATTCCCTTTCCGGTATACCACCAAGTAATCCGTAGGCATTACGCGTCGGTTTTAAATAAAGTGGTACAACATCCGTCATCATCAATAAATGCGTTAAGGACTTATGACAATTACGATCAATCAGAACAGTCTCTCCAGCAGGAACTGAATACATACCGACAATTTTATTTGCGGTTGAAGTCCCATTGGTTACAATATAGCTTCTATCGGCGTTAAACACTTCTGCAATGTATTTTTCTGCCTCAAAATGTGGTCCAGAATGATCCAATAATGAACCTAATTCACCAACAGAAACCGAAACATCTGACTTAAATGTATTTTCGCCAAAAAAATCATAGAACAAACAGCCTATCGGTGAACGCTGGAAAGCAGTTCCCCCCATATGACCTGGTGTACAGAAGGTGTATTTACTTTCATGAACATAATTAAATAAGGTTTTGGTTAGAGGCGGGGTAATTTGATCAAGATAATGTTCTACGGATTTTTCTATTTGTTTCATCACCTCCGGGTAAGTATACAGATTACTGTCTATATACTGTATACAATCGTCAACCATATCAAAGTCAATATTTATACAGCTTTCACATTCCTTCAACAAAAAAATCGGTAAACGTTCATTAATATCAATAATATCCTTAACCAATTGCTGACTTATAAAATCATCACAGAAAAAATCTACGGTTAATATGACTGATGAAATTCTCGCATTATTTCTTAGTAATGAAAGCAACTCTAGTTTCCCGCCCGCCTTGACTACCGAATACTCATCTCTTTCAATATAACAACTCAATTCATTTATATATTTAGTCTCTTTATTTGTACCTATTAAGATAGTTTTCATCATTGACTCCTTAAATTGATTGTTGATTACCTAATTTTTTTGCATAGAATGAAAAAATAGTTAATGAAACTAAAATGATTGCAGTAGCCTGATAATGTTCGGCTCCTGCTAATGCGATAAAACAAAATAAAATTGCTAATACGGAAGCGGATAAACTGAGTGTGCTTTTCGTGGTTAGCCCCTCAAAACGAATAAGATTGATAGCTGAATAGAAATACGGGAACATTGTTAGCATCACAGCAATACTGGTTAGCTGTGTAAATAAATCTGCTGCATTTGATCCGCTAGCACTGACAATTGTCAGTACAATCATCAATAATGTCATCATAATTGAGGCTGCAATCAAACCTTTTCTTGGCACGCCATTCGCATCAACTTCACCAAACATTTTCGGGAAATTTCCATCATTTGCGGCTCTCCGCCCAGCTTGACCAACAAGCATCATCCAAGAGCCCAAAGATGTTAAACAGGCTATCGCCGTAAATGCCGAGACAAAAGGCGTAACCCACTCCCCAAGAATTTTTGATGAACTCAAAGCAAAAGGGGCACCAGAAGAAGCAACTTCCGCATTCGGAAACATTCCCACAATAACTTGTGAAGCTAAAACATACACAATACCGGCTAATGTAGTTCCTAGTAAGGTTGCAAGCGGTACCGTACGCTGTGGATTACTCACTAAACCACTACTAACGGAAGCAGACTCCACCCCAACAAAAGCCCATAAACACAATAGAACAGAATTAATCACAGCTTTAGACGAATCTATTGAAGAATCAGCTATCCAATTCATTTTATAGGTATTGACATCAAACCAAATCCAACCAAATACCGCCGTACCTATCACTGGAATAAGCACTAAAATTAGCCCGATAGAAGTTAATCGGCTAACCCAAGCGCCTCCCAACAAATTCACAAAAGTAAATAACCAAACTGCTCCAATGGCCGCTATCGCTGCAGGAATAGGTTGATTAAGAATAGGAAAAAAGACGGAAGAATACGCAACAGCCGTAATAGCAATGGCTAAATTACCAATCCAATTGGCGTGGTAATACATAATTGAAGTCTGATACCCCAGCATAGGTGAGACCTCCCCTGCATAAGCAATAGGCCCACCCTCCTGAGGATTTTTCGTGCTTAAACGCGCAAAAACATAAGCCAACGCGACAGCACCAATCATAGAAATTATCCAACCAAAAATAGAAATAGCGCCTATCTTGGCTAAACTTGCAGGTAGCAGCGCAATACCGCTCCCCATCATATTACCAGCAACAACCGCAATGCAGGTAAAGAGCCCTATCTTCTTGGACGAACTCATAAGATCACCTCATTTGAAAAATAATTAACGATATAGATAACCAAAACAAACAAGTTATCTAATGAAATTATTGATCCAATAAGAAATTCTAATATTGACCTAGATCATAATTTAAACTTATTTTGATTATATTTTTATTAAATTATTTTATAATCAATTTCAATATTAATAAGCTTATGAGGAGGAAACCCAGTTTAAAATTGACCGCACTTTGCTGGTTAATACAGGAAAATTATTTACAAACATAGGTCTTCGTGCTAATTTACGACACATTTTGACGTGTTCTCTACGATAACAAATAACAAGATTTAAAGGAGCTATAAATGTCCGAACAAGAAACTACGGAACTTGATTTTCAAGGTGAAATGGCTGTACGCCGAGAAAAATTAGCCGCGCTACGCCAAAAAGGTAACGCCTTCCCAAATACTTTCCGCCGCAATGCACTTGCCCAAGATTTACACGAAAAATATGACAATATAGATGGAGAAAATCTCAAATCCCAAGAAATTAGTGTAAAAGTTGCCGGTCGAATTATGACTCGCCGTGTAATGGGCAAAGCGACATTTATTACCTTACAGGATATGAGTGGCCGAATTCAGCTTTATATTGCACGCGATAACTTACAGGAAGGCATATATGCCGATGAAGTCAACAACTGGGATCTTGGCGATATTATTGGTGTTGAAGGTACATTATTTAAAACAAAAACCAATGAACTTACCGTTCGAGGCTCACAAGTTCAACTACTCACTAAAGCATTGCGCCCATTACCTGATAAATTCCACGGTTTAAGCGATCAAGAAACTCGTTACCGTCAACGCTATTTAGACTTAATTTCCAACGAACAATCCCGCCGCACTTTTATGATTCGTTCAAAAGTGATTGCCGGCATTCGTGAATACTTCATTTCAAAAGGTTTTATGGAAGTAGAAACACCTATGCTACAAGTTATTCCTGGTGGCGCAGCAGCTCGTCCTTTTGTAACTCACCATAATGCATTAGATATTGATATGTACCTGCGGATTGCCCCAGAGCTGTATTTAAAACGTTTAGTCGTCGGCGGGTTTGAACGCGTATTTGAACTAAATCGTAACTTCCGAAATGAAGGGGTCTCCGTACGCCATAATCCAGAATTCACTATGTTAGAATACTATCAAGCCTATGCCGATTACCATGACTTAATGGATAATACGGAGGAACTATTACGTAAACTAGCACTTGACATTCTAGGTACGACCATTGTTCCGTATGGTGAATACGAATTTGATTTTGGCAAACCGTTTGAGCGAATCACAATGCATGATGCTATTTTAAAATATGGCTCAGATAAAGGGATTGTTAAAGATGATCTCTATGACTTCGAGCGAGCAAAAACAGTAGCACAAAAATTAGGTATCGAAATTCAAAAATCTTGGGGCTTAGGTAGTCTTGTTAATGTCATCTTTGAAGAGGTTGCAGAACATCATCTAATTCAACCGACTTTCTTAATGGCACATCCGGCAGAAATATCTCCACTAGCTCGTCGTAACGATGAAAATCCAGAAGTTACCGATCGTTTTGAACTTTTCATCGGCGGACGCGAAATTGGAAATGGATTTTCTGAACTAAATGATGCGGAAGATCAAAATCAACGTTTTGACGATCAAGTTGCCGCTAAAGAAGCCGGAGATGACGAAGCAATGTTTAAAGATGAAGATTTCGTTGTCGCTCTTGAACATGGTTTACCTCCAACTGCTGGTGAAGGTTTAGGTATTGACCGTTTAGCAATGCTATTTGCTAACGTCCCATCAATCCGCGATGTCATCTTATTCCCAGCAATGCGCCAAAAATAAGATTAAATTATCTCAAACTAAAGACTAGGCGTAACAAAACGCTTAGTCTTGTTTAATTTTAAAAGTGCCTCCATTTATGCTTCAACCTATCCCCTAAAATCCCCTTTTATTTTAAGTTAAAAATTTCTCCTTAAAAAACAGTAAATTATAAAACTCTTGTAAAAAAGGGTATTTAAGACAAAAATATTTTAACCTCTTGGTATATCAATAATTTTCAAATACAATACCTACTTCACTGCCGTATAGGCAGCTTAGAAAGCGTTGGTCAATGACGAACGTTTAGTGAGTTTCTTCACTGCCGTATAGGCAGCTTAGAAAAAATTATGGATAGGGCGCGTCCTATGTTTGAACTTCACTGCCGTATAGGCAGCTTAGAAATTTTTTACTGTAGCGGATATGTGGCACTTGAACTTCACTGCCGTATAGGCAGCTTAGAAATTACTGGTATTTGCACCGTCGCCTTGCTCTTGCTTCACTGCCGTATAGGCAGCTTAGAAATTAAATGTTCATTTCGAAATACCTTAATAAATCTTCACTGCCGTATAGGCAGCTTAGAAAATAAATACCGGGAGCAGTAACGCTGTTTAAATCTTCACTGCCGTATAGGCAGCTTAGAAACTTTTCTTTGCAGTGATCTTTTAATGCTTTACCTTCACTGCCGTATAGGCAGCTTAGAAAGCACTCGGGGCAACTGGACTCTGCTAACGGATCTTCACTGCCGTATAGGCAGCTTAGAAATATCAGTGGTTTGTCGATAACGGTATCAATATCTTCACTGCCGTATAGGCAGCTTAGAAAATACCCGGTACTTACGGGCAGGAAAAGAACGTCTTCACTGCCGTATAGACAGCTTAGAAAATTCGCGCGGATTGACTAAAATCATCACCGATCTTCACTGCCATATAGGCAGCTTAGAAAAATATGGATTTTAGCGATCAAACTTTTTCGATCTTCACTGCCGTATAGGCAGCTTAGAAACTCTAAATCACTTGTGCTGACTTTGTGGGTATCTTCACTGCCGTATAGGCAGCTTAGAAATACTGGAGCTATAGGTAAGCCGCTATCTTTGACTTCACTGCCGTATAGGCAGCTTAGAAACTTGTGATTTGGTGTATTTGGCGACGATGATTTCTTCACTACCGTATAGGCAGCTTAGAAATTGCCGATTTCTTTTTAATCGACCCACATGCACTTCACTACCGCATAGGCAGCTTAGAAATGCTTAAAATTTCGTCTGAAATAATAAAAAATCTTCACTGCTCCATAGGCAATTTAAAAAATAAATCATAGAATAAACCTAATAGGTAATTCTAAAATAGACACGCACAATTTCAGAAGAGATATCAACTTTCCTAAGTCGAAGCAGCCTAGAAATTTTTTAAATAGATTAATATTAGGAAAAGATAAGTTAATTGATATAATACAATTACTACTGGACAAGTAGCTGAGAATATTATTATTTTTTCTGTATTTTTACTACCGCATAGGTAGCGTAGAAAAAGCATCACCGTACACCCGAGCATTACCAGACCTTCACTGCCGCATAGGCTGCTTAGAAAAAGCTTCCTAATTTTCGACCTCACTTATATCTCTTTACTCACTACGACATAAGCAATTTAGAAAGCCGTCGATATCAGAATTTTCATCAGACTCATTTTAACTCCACATTAAGTGCAATACTAATATAAACTTTCTATTGTCAATTTTGTGATCTACTTAACAAATTTAATAAATAATTCAACGATAACATTGACAACGCTAAATCTAACCATAAAACTTAAGACAGATTTAAAATTATAATGGAGAAATCATGAATAAAGTTAGATTTGCTATTCAACAATTTCTTATTGAACAAAATGAGAAAAAATCTAAGAATAATAGAAAAAAATTAGAAAGCGTACAAAATCTGTCAGATTCAGAGCAAGAAAAACTACTAAAAAAGATCGCCAAATATGATGAAAAATATCAGTTTGATACTTGGATAGAAAATGCTGCAACAGTAATGGCAAAGCAAATCTATTTTGGCACACATATATCTCGTGGTATTCATTCTTCATCAAAAGGAGATAATGTTAATTTTAAAGGAAACTCAACACTCCCTGCAGGTATTATCGGGTCGCAATGTATTACTGAACTAGAGTTAGATGCTAATGGTAATGCAGCTGCTCTTCCCTTAGCAAGTTTCTTTAATATTCTTATTGACACAGAGAAAGGAATAACACTTAAAGATCTCTTACTCAAAGATGATCCTGAACTTGAAAATGCCTTTTCAGATAACTCAAATTGTTCCAATCAATATAAAAAAATGTTTCAAAATGTCTTAAAAGGAAACTTAGACAATCCCACTACTGATGAACGTAATAAACAAATTTTGTGGGTTAACGATACTGATTTTGAAAATAACGATTATACTTGCTTAATTCCACTCTACCCCGTGTCACTAACAAATTATTTTTATAATAGGCTCAATAAATTACGCTACGCTGAAAACAATAAACTTGCCTTAATAAATCGCAGTAAAAAAGACTCGGAGCAACATCCCCACTGTAGCTTGAGAGATATTGCTGTTACCGTATTAGGTGGAACAAAACCTCAAAACGTTAGCCGATTAACCAGTAGCCAAGGTGGACGGAATTACTTACTTCCCTCTCTTCCTCCTATCTTCAAAACATCTGAACAAATCCGATTAACAGAGAAACAATCTACTATTTTTAATCGACGTTTAGCCCATGTCTGTTCAGAAGGTTTAGCCATGTTATATAGTGTTGTCGAAGCCGAAAAAAATATTTATCCTGAACGAGATAAACGAAAATTTGCACTAAATTTAATTATACAAACAGTCTTACAACAAGCTAGGCTAATTCAAAACAATCATCCGGACGGTAGTGGCTGGAGCAAAACTTATAATCTCAGAGAATCAGAAAAATGCTGGCTCGATCCTAAACGTGCAGAATTAGACGATGAAGAAAACTTTAAACATACGTTTGACCAAGGTAATTGGACAGCAGATATTATTCACCAATTTGGTCTATGGGTTAATCGGTGTCTAAAATGGCGTTTTAAATCCATTCAACAAGATTTCTCAAATCCAGAGTATCATCAATGGTGTAGAGATATAGAAAAAGCTATTTCGGCCCAAGCCAGACTAAACCAATAAGGATAAAATATGAGCGCTGATTTTTATCTTCTTTTTAAACATATCAAAATTCAATCCGCTAATGCAATTTCCGGTCCTTTAAGCTATGGTTTTCCGGCAATAAGTGGATTTGTTGGGGCAATACATGCATTAAGCCGTAAACTTAACGGAAAAGTCCAATTAGGCGGAGTAATAGTTGCTTGTCATAATTATGATTTACAAACTTATCAATCTACACCATTTTCCGACCACACTTTTATACAAAGTCGTAATCCATTAAAGAAAAACGGAGAAACTGCACCTATTATTGAAGAAGGGAAAATACATCTAGATATTTCATTAGTTGTAGAATTAACAGTATCGGACATTACATTACATCGTCTGTTTGAAAACGGAAGGGACGAAGAAAAAACCCAACATTTTTTAACAGAATGTAAAAATTTACTATTAACTCAACGCATTGCTGGTGGCACTATATTTGACGTTGAAGAGACTAAATTGATGTACCTGAATGAAGAATGGAAAATCAAACATGATTTACTGCCGTCCTTTGTTTTAATGGATGCTCAGTCTAAATTACAAGAAATCACACAAGAATTACAAAAAGAACTCAAGCAAGGCGATTTTGTTATTCGCCCCGCAATACCTCAAGCAACCGCATTAGATGCCCTAATTGAAACCGCTACATTGCATCATATTCCTAATCACTCAAAGGCAAAATCAAACGAATGGCAAACTTATAGCGTCAAACAAGGGCGAGGTTGGTTAGTACCAATACCGATAGGTTACCAAGCCATTTCTCCACTATTTAAAACAGGGCAACTGAGACATTGCCGCACGCAAGACTACCCTAGCCAATATGTAGAAACCTTATATAGTTTAGGTGAATGGGTTTTACCGATTAACTTACCAGAAGATTTATCCTGTTGTTTTTGGCGTTATCACGCCCCTCAGGAAGGTCTCTATTTAATTTCACAAGGAGCACAATAATGAGCCAAACTACTGCAACCGTCCTCGCATTTGAACGTCATTTAGATATTTCCGATGCCGTTTTTACTCAATTTAACAGCCAAGATAAAACGCCGACAGAAGACGTTATCAATATTCGCGAAAAATCTGTGCGAGGAACAATCTCAAATCGCTTAAAAAATCCACTCTCCAATGATCCGACAAAATTAGATGCAGAAATTCAAAAACCAAATTTACAAAAAGTAGATATTGCAACGTTAAACGATACAAATGATATGCTAGTCGTCCGTTTTACCTGCAAGGTTCTACCTTTCAATGGTGAACCCTGTGTCTGTAACAGTCAAGCTTACCAAAGCAAGCTGATAAGGAATATAGAGGCTTATATAGAAAATCAAGGATTTCGCGAACTGGCCAAACGCTATGCTACAAACATTGCTAATGGTCGTTGGTTATGGCGAAATCGTATGAATGCGGAAAATATCAAAATTGAAGTGTCCTTTAAAGATATCACGCTAACTTTTGATAATGTAAAAACACTTCCACTCAATACCTTTGATGATTGTGATGATCAAATCCTGAAACTTGCGGAATATATTGAAGCAGGATTAAGTGGAAAACAATTCGTCATTCTAAATATTACAGCCTATGCCCAAATGGGATACGGACAAGAGGTTTATCCGTCTCAAGAATTAGTCTTAGATACGGCAGCTTCTACTCGTAAAAGCAAAATTCTTTATCAAATCAATAATAAAGCCGCAATGCACTCGCAAAAAATTGGCAATGCTATCCGTACAATCGACACTTGGTATAAAACTAATGCGGAATTTCCAATTCCGGCAGAACCTTACGGTGCAGTAACAACATTAGGTTCTGCATTCCGCCAGCCTAAAGAAAAATTGGATTTTTATACTATTTTCGATAATTGGATTCTTAAAGATGTCATTCCTGATGTTGAACAACAACATTATGTTATCAGCGTGTTAATCCGTGGTGGTGTATTTGGTGCAAGCGGTAAGGAATAACTATGGACGGACAAACCCACTACATCGAGCTCAAAGCGATTCCTCAGGCAAATATGAGCCAAGCTGATGTGATAAGTTTTTGCCTACAAAAACTTCACCAAATTCTACCGCACTTTGAAGGGCGTATCGGGTTAGCATTTCCGGCTTACGGTATAGATAAAACTTTAGGTGGAATTATCCGCCTATTTGGTTCTGAAAAGGATTGTTGCAGTATTCATTTCCAGTTACACACATTAAAAGATTACGCATTAATAGAAAATGTGGAAACCATACCGGAAAAAATCAGAAATTACCGTATTTATCAACGGATCCAATTAAAGGGACAAAGTGCCCTTAGACGCGCACAAAAAAGATTGACCGAGCAGGGAAAATGGAATGAAGAGGTATTGCAAAATATGCTTAAAAAACAGTCTGAGCAAAGGCTCTATCCTCATGTGAAACTAAAAAGCAGCAGTACCAAACAATCTTTTATTCTTGCTATTAAGTCAATTTATAAAACCAAGTCGGAACCAGGTTCGTTTAGTTCTTATGGATTGAGCCAAACTGCCACTGTACCCCATTTTTAATCTTTACTAATGCCCGTTTAAATCTATTTTAAACGGGCATTAATCAATTCTCATACCAAAATCCTAAAATTTCATTAAAATACCATTCCGCGACATTTTCCTCCAAACTTACTGTGGCATATTTTAATGCAGTCAAGGTATCATTTTCCTCTTGTAAATACTCCGTTAATTCAGTTAATGCCCGTTGTAAAGATGAATCTAACCATTTTTGAACAAAATCGCTTTCCACATTTAAGGATTGATAACTAAATTCTGGTAAAGCATTTTGCGGGAAGCTAGCCATATGCCAAGCATTTTTCTGTTCTATAAAATAAGGGGTTCCTTCCTCATCTAATAAGCAAACAAGATCACGCTGTAAATCTGACTGTCTAAAACGGGTAACTAGCGGTAAATTCGCCGTCATTCTATGACTTAATTCATTATTCCAATAAGCATTAACACAATTGATATTTTGATTATTAAGTAAATCAGCAATAACCTGATGCTCTAAATCAGCTAAACAAAAGTGCGGTCTAAAATCTGACGATTTTATAATGCGAGGAATGGAATCAATACATTCCAATTGTTCCATTGAAATTAATTCTCCCGTTTTGTGTGTTTTCAGTAAATGTTCCTTATCTTCAAAACCGGGACGGCTAAAAATTTCACCAGAACGGCCCATTTTACCGGCTAAAACTCGCCAATTTGTCGGCAATAATGCTATATTCGGTTGTATTGCGATTTTATTCGGTCTATGCCGCCAAACACGTCCACTAAGTTGAATGATTGAACGCATCGAAGAAGGATCGACAATTGCCCAATCATAGTCGTGATCTCGCCCTACCTCTGTAACTGGACTACCCAACACAATAAATATATGATTTTCCACTGCTGAATTTACTATCTCATTCATGACTTCTGGCTGCTGAAACGTATTTCGTCCGTCCTTTTCGGTTCGATTTAAAATGCGATCTAATTTTTCTTCCAATCGTGAACGAAGTAACAATAGTTGCTTGGAATGATAACAACACAAATGAATTTGATAATTCTTCCATTCCATTTTCTGTTTTAATCTGAACAATTGCTGCGCGAGTGGGATCATTGGTTTGATATTAGAAAAACGAATCAAGCCGAAACTTATGTTTTTCTGTGTTACCGGATCATATTCACTATGAGCATTATGTAGAAAAATGGACTGTTCCACCAAATATTGAGCCAATGTTTCAACATCAAATAATTGATTTTCGATCTTTTTAAGAGGAGGAAGCTGCATAATACAGGCCTTTCTACGTACAGGCTCTTGCCGTAATTTTTGCGCCCGTTGGTTAACAAATTGAATATGATTTTGTTCAAAAGACGTCATATCACGGCAAATAACGGATTTTCGGTTAAATTCATCAAACCACGCACAACAAATTTCAGTATGATGAAATCCTTGTTTGTGGTTATAAATTTCTCTCCCCGCCTGATAAGCTTTAAATAATCCAAACACAAAATCAGGCGTTAATGTCGCCGAAGAAAGTAAAACCCGAGATCCCATCAGACCAGCAAGATGAACGAGACGAGCCAATGCAGGTAAATCTTCTGGATTAAAATCATCCGGTTCATCCAAGATTAAATCGGAAGTTAACAAGCGCAATATAGGTATAATATATTGCCCTCCTCTTGTTGTCTCACTAGCTGGCACCAAATGGTCAATAGTACAGCTCACAATCGGTGCATAAAATAATTTACGCGCTTTAGGGTCTTGTAAAACTGCAGAGAATTTTTCGTCATCGACGGCTGATTCAATAAAATTTGCGCCATATATTGTATTCTCACTAAACCAATCTTGCGCAGATTCACTGCCATTATTACCTATAATTGCCTGAGAGTTTTTCTGTTCAACTTGTAATTCATATAATTTTTTAACCGCACTTCCACCAACAAGCACGGCTAACATCTCATCAGTTAACTGCAATTTTTCCTGTAAAGCTTTACCCGTTTGTAATGTCAATACCCGCAAACCTAATGCAACAGTAAATCTTGTGCCTTTCTGCGGATCTGACAAACCATACATAATGCGAGCATTTCCTAATGTTTTTCCACAGCCTGTACTAGCTAAATTCACAGAAAATAGACCGCACTTTTCCGTATCGGTACGGATTGACTTAGCCAGATCGAATGCTGCATTTTGCCATTGAAAGCGCCCTTCCGTCGTTCGTTTTACAAAGGGCTTATGTTGAGTTATTGCCGGTAGCTCATTTTTTAATTTAGGCAATAAACGCGCAAAATATACAGCAGTTTTGCATACCCCGATTAAATGTTCATCTAATGCCTGTTTCGGTTGGTGATTTTTATCTGTATTAGCAATGAGCTTAAGGTAAAAATCCTTATCACCTAGTGATCTATCTTGTTGGAGAGAAGAATAATGATGATCGCCGACCATAAGACATAAGCGGCTTAATAATAAAAAAAGCGGATCAGAAAAATTAGTCTGAAATAATGCTGAATGGTTTAAGGCTTTTTTTGCCCAACGACTCATTATTTTCTGCCAAGACAAACTATCACAAGCTAAATGATCAAATTGCCAAAATTGTTTTGGCTGAGGATGTTCGGTATGCTGATTACTGACCCATCTATCAATAGGACATAATTGAATTTGATAAAAGTGCTGCCAATGGGCAAACTTTTTATAAACATTAGCAAGAGATTTGTTATTTAATCCCTGAAAACGGAACACTTCAGGTAAAAAAGGTAAGCGATGATGAGAAGAGATTAACCAAATCAAAGTTTTTGCCAGCGGTGGTAAACCGCTAAAGTCGCCCTGCCCGGAAATATTATTTATCTGATCAATATTTAATTTATCTAGCCACTTTTCATCATACTGAGACCAATTCGCCAAACGTTCCAACCATTCTTGATCTGTTTGACATCCAGCTATCATCGCTTCAAATAAGCGAACAGAAATCCATTCGTGGCGAAAACAATCGGCATACACCGGTACTTTGGATTTCAATTTATGCTGAAAAGCATTGTTGGACTTTCCCAAGTCATGTAATAATGCAGCAAGTGCAACCACTATTTGAATTGAATAAGCATATACCCAATCGCTTTCATCTTCCGCGCGTAAAATATTGCGTCGAGTACGATTGGTCGGTACTCTCCCTTGTGAATTAAATTGCGATTTATCTCCTACAATCCACAATAATTCAGTCAAATTTTTACCATGTGTCCAATAACATGCTACGGCGGTATTTTTACGGGCCGTCTGTCGAAGCATTTTATATAAAGTGTCTAATCCCGCCTGAGTAATAGGTGTTTGCCACACGCCATCGCCGCAACGTTCAGCAAACTGATCCAAAATACGGCGAGTTTCTGTTAACGCTTTCTTTTTACATTGACTAACTAGCAGAATATTCATAGCGATCCCCCTTGCAAGGCAAGCTGCTTTAACCCATCAATAATTTGATCTAATACATTAAAACGTGCAAAATTCTCAATACATACTTGCCGAAACTCTTTTTCAGTATCACCATTCTGTGCTGAAATAAAAGCCTGCGGTAATATTATTGCATCTTTAATCATATCTGCTGCATCAAATACTAAGCCGCCTCTTCTTGTCTTTCCGTGCAATAAGGCAAGTCCATGAGGCAATCCAAGAACCCAACAAGCAGTAGCGCCAAGCCCATAAGCCAAATAATTGCCATGGTCTAATAACTGGTTAGTTAAATCGGTACTTTTCCCCCGTTCACTGCGCTTAAATGTAGGATCACAAAGGGTAAATCTATTTGCTACTTGATAAATCTCTTTGGTAAAACGCCCTTCTGCAGCGAGTAAACTCTGGCTATTCAACGCTTGCTGGAATTCTAGCGAGAATTGCTGGATTAAAGGCTCTAATTCATTCATATTGATATTCCAATCTAGCTTTTTCCAACTTTGCTGTAAAAATTGTAAACGATGTAACTGTAACGATTTAGCAACCTTAAGACGCTTGACATCATCAAACCAGAAACTACACCATTGTTGTAAATATTCCACTGGGCGATATTCACTCTGCGGGCTAAAAAACTCACACCCGATTTCAGCTTCCGTTGCATTAAATAATGGCGTCCCTCCCCCACTACAAAAACCGACCATTACACCCGCTTTTGCCAATTCGCGCATTGCCGCCTGAGTAATCGATGTTCCACTACCTAGCAATAGGCAAGTTGTATTTGCAATAGGAATATTCCAATAGAGCGATTCTTTCCCTTGATCGGTAACATATTCCACTCGTCCACCGTTTAATAAAACTCGACAATGTTCCAAATAATATAAATTAGCACGTTTGGAATGTAAGATTGTTTTGAGATCGGAAGAAGGGATATAAGAAGTAGTACGCATTTATTAATCCTAATTTAATCAGTCTGACGATAAATATATCCTACTGTGAACCTTAAAATGCTTCAAGATAAATAAAAGTCCGCCTCGTTTTCCTTATCCGATGCGGACTTTTGATAATAATTTCCTACTACAATATATTTTTCTCGCCACGCGAGAGGCTGATCAATCCAGAGCGAACAATTTCTATTAATGTCGTCTGTTCTTTTACTGCCGCCACAAAGGCATCTAATTTATCTTGCGTTCCCGTTAGCTGCATGGTGTAAGATTTCGTTGTAACATCAACGATTTGCCCACGAAAAATATCTACCAAACGCTTTAATTCATCACGAGAACTACCTACTGCACGCACTTTGAGTAACATTACTTCTCGTTCAATATGCTCATGATCACTTAAATTAATCACTTTGAATACATCTACTAATTTATGTAGTTGTTTTTCAATTTGTTCAAGTACTTGCTCATCTCCCTTTGCCTCAATCGTCATACGAGATAACGTCGGATCATCAGTCGGCGCAACCGTCAAACTTTCAATATTAAATGCTCGTTGTGAAAATAAGCCAATAACACGTGATAACGCCCCCGATTCATTTTCTAATAATACAGATAAAATTCTACGCATTATGCATTCTCCTCAGGTTTAGTTAAGATCATTTCATTCATTGCGCCGCCACGTACCTGCATAGGATAAACGTGCTCTGTTTCATCGACATTAATATCCACAAAAACTAATTTATTTTTTATATTGAAGGCTTCGACTAATTTACTTTCTAATTCCTCCGGTGTACTAATACGAATACCAATATGCCCGTAAGACTCTGCCAATTTGACAAAATCCGGTAATGAGTTCATATACGTTTGTGAATGGCGACCAGAATAAATTAAATCCTGCCATTGTTTCACCATGCCTAAAAAGTGATTATTCAAACAAATAATCACCACAGGAATACCATATTGTGTCGCAGTAGAAAGTTCCTGAATATTCATTTGAATACTACCATCGCCAGTAACACAAATTACCGTTGCCTCCGGTTTTGCTAATTTCACACCTAACGATGCGGGTAATCCAAATCCCATAGTTCCCAACCCACCGGAATTAATCCAATGGCGAGGCTTATCAAATGGATAATGCAGAGCAGTAAACATTTGATGCTGTCCAACATCCGATGCAATATAAGCTTCTCCCTTCGTAATACGATAAATCGTGTCCATAACTTGTTGCGGCTTAAGAATAGGGGAAGTGCGGTCAAATTCAAGACAGTTTTTGGCTTTCCAAGTATTAATATCCTCCCACCAATCTTCTAAACTACTTTGCGCTTTAAGTGCTTCAGCATCTAACAAATCCAATAATTCATCTAGTACATTCTTTGCATTGCCAACAATCGGAATTGATGCGGGTACATTTTTAGAAATAGAGGTAGGATCAATATCAATATGAATTACTTTTGCATTAGGACAATATTTTGCTAAATTATTGGTCGTACGATCATCAAAACGCACACCGATTCCGACAATCAAATCACTTTCATGCATTGCATTATTCGCTTCAAAAGTTCCGTGCATTCCTAACATTCCAAGAAATTGCCTATCCGTACAAGGATAAACCCCAAGTCCCATTAATGAAGATGTTACCGGTAAATGCAAACGTTGCGCCAGTTGAATAATCTGTTCACTACATTCCGCCGAAACTGCACCACCACCAACAAATAGAATCGGTTTTTTAGCAACTAAAATAGCTTTTAATGCTTTTTTAATCTGCCCTTTGTGTCCATTAAGCGTCGGATTATAGGATCTTAATGCTACGGATTTTGGATAACTATAAGAATATTTATTTAGCGGATTCACCGCATCTTTCGGGATATCGATGACAACAGGGCCAGGACGACCACTTGCTGCAATATAAAAGGCTTTTTTAATAATTTCCGGAATTTCTTCCGCGGATTTCACAATAAAGCTATGTTTCACTACCGGACGAGAAATCCCCACCATATCGCACTCTTGAAAAGCATCACTCCCGATTAAATTTGACATAACTTGACCAGAAAGAATCACTAGCGGAATGGAATCCGTATAGGCTGTTGCGATTCCAGTAATTGCATTAGTCGCCCCAGGGCCGGAGGTTACCAATACACACCCCACCTTTCCCGTTGCTCGAGCATAACCGTCCGCCATATGTACTGCAGCTTGTTCGTGTCTTACAAGAATATGTTCAATCCCACCTAAAGTATGTATTGCATCATAAATATCAAGCACCGCACCACCCGGATAACCAAACAAATACTCTACACCTTCATCACGTAACGACTGAATAACCATTTCAGCGCCTGATAATTTTCTCATTTTTACCTCCGAAATTGACCGCACTTTTGTATATAATTTTTAACCAATACCGTCCAATCATAGCGCTAAAAAAATCTTTGTCTAGTATGTTTTACATCAAATCAAGGCAATAAATCAGAATAAAATCCTGATAAAAAACAAAAATAAAGCATAATAAAAATAAAGAATATGAAATCACATAAAAAATGCGGCCATTAGCCGCATTTTATAAAATATAATTTTTATTCTATTTTAACGTTTTTTTACGATAAAAATAATGATTGCCAATGAAATTGCCGTCATTACGAAACCGGCAATGCCCGATTGGGTAAAACCGACCGTAATATAGCCAATACAACTTGCAAACGCGACACAAAGCGCATAAGGTAACTGAGTAGTAACATGATCCATATGATTACACTTTGCGCCTGTAGAAGATAAGATAGTGGTATCTGAAACAGGTGAGCAATGATCGCCGCAAACAGCTCCCGCCATCACTGCAGATAGGCAAGCTAACATCAGCTCCGGCGCGGAATTTGCTGCCATTGATGCTGCTATTGGTAACATAATACCGAATGTTCCCCAACTAGTACCTGTTGAAAATGCCATTGCCGTTCCCAATACAAATAATAAAACCGGTAAAAATTCAACTGGAATATTACCTGATACTAAGGAAGAAAGGTAAGTACCAGTGTTCATATCTTGCACGACTTTATTAATAGTCC
The DNA here is from genome assembly GCA_001998905.1 of Rodentibacter caecimuris. GTDB lineage: Bacteria > Pseudomonadota > Gammaproteobacteria > Enterobacterales > Pasteurellaceae > Rodentibacter_A > Rodentibacter_A heylii_A. The sequence continues at coordinate 33,333 of MLAA01000026.1, forward strand.
ACGCAAAAAATAAAATTGCAATCGCTCCAGACATTGACTTAATCCCGACGATCCACGCTTTTACATATTCATTCATACCAACTTGACGTGCATTCATAATTAGCAACGTGGACACAACTACCGCACAACATCCACCGACAACTAATGATATTCCGACAGTTGTGTTTTCAAAGGCACCTAATATAGTAAATGGAGAACCATTATCGGCTAAAGCTTGTCCCCCGGTATAGAGCATCATTCCGACAGTACTCACAATCAACACAATAATAGGAAAAATTAAATCGCGTACCTGCCCCTTTGTCCCTTCTATAACCTGTTCTACCCCATCATCTCGCTCTAATGCCAAACGTTCATGGCGAGACATTGATCCAAGATCAAAAGAAAAATACGAGACAAAGAACACCATCAATAATGCAAAGATTGCATAATAGTTCATTGAACTCATTGAAACGAATGCTCCCATAGGGCTATATTCGGTAATCGAATACGTTGCCAATAAACTGGCAACTAAGGTAATTATATAGGCTCCCCAGCTAGATACTGGCATCATTACACACATCGGTGCAGCAGTAGAATCAAGAATATAAGCTAATTTTGCCCGTGAAACTTTAAAGCGGTCTGTAACAGGGCGAGCAATTGCCCCTACGGCAAGGCTGTGAAAATAATCATCAATAAATGTTATAAATACAAGAGATGCTGCCAATAACTTTGCTCCCCGACGATCTTTAATACGCACCTGCGCCCACTCAGCAAACGCACGATTACTGCCTGACACAGTTAAAAGTGCGGTCAAAACTCCAAGTAAAAGCAAAAATAGAATAATATACATATTGGAATTTATTTCGCCATCTGAATAAACTAACGCCGCAATATTATCCTTTAAATATAAAAAAGCATTACCTATATTATGGTTATTTAACATAAATGCACCAATAAGAATACCGGCGCTTAAAGACAATAGCACTCTACGAGTAGCAATAGCCAATACGATCGCCAACAATGCGGGAACGATTGACCAAATAGAGGAAGAAAAATTGATAAGTTCCATTAAGTTATCCTAAAAAAACGGATACTACTTGCAAAAAGGCAGGATATAGGAAAACCGACCCGACACAGTAGCTCTCCATAGTTCATTATTAACAATCAAAGATTGCACTCACTATGACAGTGACGTCCCTTTCGAGAGCGCCCCCAACTAATCAAAATGACTTTTGATTAATTTCGGCAAGCATTCCTTTCTCTTTTCGTCATTGTTATCCACTCTGAAAAAATACTTATAATGTTTGCACCTCTACATTTGTAGGAACCGAAGAGATTACAACAAAAAAAAACAAATGCCAACCCATTATTTTCACTGTTTCCTGATTTTATTAAGATTTTTCAAAATGTTTTATAATCGTGGAATATTTAAACTAAAAATTGACAAAAATAAATTATTTATAACAATTACATATATTAAATTTATATTTAAATAAATGCATTTTAATTTAAATTTTCTATTTACCTTAAATAATATTTCCGCTACTATTGTTAAGTTTTTTATTATTAACTAATAGAGGTGAATATGAGTGAATTAATTAAAGGTTTAACAAATCTTCGTAGTTTACGTGCTGCCATTCGTGAATTAAGTTTAGAACAAGCGGAAAGTGCATTAGAAAAATTACAATTGGTTGTAAATGAAAAACGTGCAGAAATTTCAGAATTACAAAAAGCAGAGCAAGAACGCAGACAGCGGATTGAAAAATATAGAGAACTGATGATAAAAGAAGGATTAACTGCTGCCGATTTAGCCGACATTTTAGCCCCTAACGAATTAAAACAAAAAAATAGAGGAAAACGTCAACCTCGTCCAGCTAAATACCAATATACAGACGAAAATGGCAATGTAAAAACTTGGACGGGTCAAGGTCGAACACCACGCGCAATGCAAGCAGCATTAGATGCAGGTAAACCATTGTCAGATTTTGAAATTTAATCCTCTTTTTAGACTAATAGAATCCGTAATTACGGGTTCTATTTTTTTATATTGGAGCGCCAATGATTGAAAATAAAATACTTTTAACCGATTGTCCCGATGATAAAGGACTAATCGCTAAAATTACTAATATTTGTTATAAACATCAACTTAACATTCTACATAATAATGAGTTTGTTGATTTTGAAACTAAACATTTTTTTATGCGAACCGAACTTGAAGGAATATTTAATCCAGAAATATTACTTGAAGATCTAAAATATAGTCTGCCTGATAAAACACAGTGCCACTTAATTGGTACAACGCGAAAAAAAATCGTTATCTTAGTCACAAAAGAAGCGCACTGCTTAGGTGATATCTTAATGAAAAATTACTATGGTGCACTAGATGTAGAAATTGCGGCAGTCATCGGAAATCATAATTCGTTACAATCCCTAGTCGAGCGATTTGAAATCCCTTTTCATTGCGTCAGCCACGAAGGATTGACTCGCCTCGAGCACGATCGTCAATTGGCGCAACATATTGATCAATATAGTCCGGATTATATAGTCTTGGCAAAATATATGCGCGTACTCAATCCTGAGTTTGTTGAACGTTATCCGAATCGCGTCATTAATATCCATCATTCTTTCTTACCTGCCTTTATCGGTGCAAAACCTTATCATCAAGCTTATGAAAGAGGAGTAAAAATTATCGGTGCAACGGCCCATTTTATTAATAATGAACTGGATCAAGGTCCTATTATTATGCAAAATGTTATCAATGTTGATCATACCTACAACGCCGATGCAATGATGAAAGCAGGCAGAGACGTAGAAAAAACAGTGTTAACTCGAGCTTTAGATTTAGTACTACAAGACAGAGTTTTTGTTTATAAAAATAAAACTATCGTACTTTAATTCTACATCATTCTAATTTAACAACTGTTATAATAGCTTGAACCAATGAAGAAGCTATACTGAATCCTATCTTAGCTAGGTCAATAACTTCCCTTGATTTCAAGCTATCATCTTCCCTAGCAAATATAATATTATTTTTAAGGAAAATTAATGGAAAAAATCACTTTATCTCCCATATCCCGTATAGAAGGAGAAATTCATTTACCCGGTTCAAAAAGCCTGTCAAACCGTGCATTACTCTTGGCCGCTTTAGCCAAAGGTACGACGACTGTAACAAACTTATTGGATAGTGATGATACTCGCCATATGCTCAACGCACTAAAAGCGCTAGGCATAAATTACCGCTTATCTGAGAACAAAACCCAATGTGAAATCGACGGAAGCAGTGGTGCATTCCAAATTCAACAAGGTTTATCCCTCTTCTTAGGCAATGCCGGAACCGCAATGCGTCCCTTATGTGCGGCTCTCTGCTTAAAAGGACAAATACCGGCAGAAGTGATTTTAACTGGCGAGCCACGAATGAAAGAACGACCAATCCTTCATTTGGTTGAGGCATTACGACAAGCTGGTGCAGAAATTCATTACTTGGAAAACGAAGGTTACCCCCCTATTGCAATCAAAAACAGCGGGTTAAAAGGTGGAAAAATTCAAATTAACGGCTCCATTTCATCACAATTTTTGACCGCACTTTTAATTGCCGCCCCGCTCGCCGAACAAGATATGGAAATTGAAATTATTGGAGAATTAGTTTCTAAACCTTATATTGATATTACATTGGCAATGATGAAAGATTTTGGCATACAAGTAGAAAACCGCCACTATCAAACTTTCATAGTTAAAAGCAACCAACATTATGTCTCTCCCGGCAAATATCTAGTAGAAGGAGATGCCTCCTCTGCATCTTATTTTTTGGCAGCCGCAGCGATTAAAGGAAATATTAAAGTAAAAGGAATTGGCAAAAACGCTATTCAAGGTGATCGCCTATTTGCCGATGTATTGGAGAAAATGGGAGCCAAAATAATTTGGGGTGAAGATTTTATCCAAGCAGAGCAAGGCCGGTTACAAGGTATTGATATGGACATGAACCATATCCCTGATGCCGCAATGACAATCGCCACGACCGCATTATTTGCCGAAGGTGAAACAGTAATCCGTAATATCTACAACTGGCGAGTAAAAGAAACTGACCGCCTAGCAGCAATGGCAACGGAATTACGCAAAATTGGGGCTGAAATAGAGGAAGGCGAAGATTTTATCCGAATCCAGCCACTGAAACTAAATCACTTTAGAACGGCAGAAATTGAAACTTATAACGATCACCGAATGGCAATGTGTTTTGCATTAATTGCATTGTCTAATACACCAATAACAATTTTAGACCCTACTTGCACAGCAAAAACATTTCCTACTTTCTTTGCTGAATTTGATAAAATCAGTGTCCGAAATTAACTTAAGTGCAGTCAAATATTGAATGAATTTTATATAATTAACACATTCTAGTGTTTGACCGCACTTTTAAATAGTTTGACAACATTACAGAGCATTTAAAAAAGCAGATACTCAATAAATCGGCAGGACGCCATTCTTGAATTGAATTGAATCGAATCAATTACAGATTTAATTTTATTAGGAAAGGATCAAATAAGTGTTCGATATATTACTTTAATCACCGCTAAAAACCGATATTCTGAATTATTGTTTAATTTAGCCTATAAAATAGTTTTAAATTAGTTACAAAAAATTTATCATCCCAAATTCAGACTAAATAGCGAAGAAAGAGCGAGTCCTTACTTCCCGATTAATTAGAGCAAACCTCTAGATAACTATCTAGAGGCTTTACAATAATTCGCTATGGTCTATTTATTTTCCATATAATCTAAACGTTATATCTTTTTTGATTACGTTCTTCTTCTGCAATACAAACTGCAGCGGTAAATAACACATCTGTTGATGAATTTAATGCAGTTTCCGTTGAATCTTGCAAAATCGCAATAACAAAACCAACACCAATCATTTGTGCTGCAATATCATCAGAGATACCAAAAAGGCTACAAGCTAACGGAATTAACAATAACGAGCCGCCTGACACACCAGAGGCACCACAAGCACAAAGCGCTGCAACAAAACTTAGTACAATAGCACTCCCAAATGATATATCCATTCCTAATGTATTTGCTGCGGCAAGAGTGAGAATCGTAATAGTAATAGCCGCCCCTGCCATATTAATATTTGCGCCTAACGGAATAGAAACCGAATAAGTTTCCTCATCTAAGCCTAAACGCTTTGCCAAACCGATATTAACCGGAATATTCGCTGCCGAACTGCGTGTGAAAAATGCAGTCAGACCACTTTCACGCAATGTAACCCAAACTAATGGATATGGATTACGACGAATTTTCCAATATACCAATATTGGATTTAATACTAATGCGACAAATAACATTGTACCGACCAATACAATCAATAATCGGGCATAACTCTCCAACACCCAAATACCTTTATCTGCTAAAGCCTCTGCCACCAAACCAAATACGCCGAAAGGTGCAAATGAAATGATTACATGAACAATTTTAGAAATGCCTTCTGCAAAATCGACTAACATGGTTTTAGTCGTATCGGAAGCATGGCGAAATGCTAAACCTAAACCAATTGACCATGCTAACACGCCAATAAAATTAGCATTAAAAATAGCCCCTAATGGATTGTCCACCATATTTAACACTAAAGTGAATAGCACTTGCCCGATCGCTTGAGGAGCAGCACTTACATCTTCTTTTGTAGATAATGCCACCTCTGTTGGAAATAAAAAGCCAGCAATAACTGCAGCAAGCGCAGCTAAAAACGTACCAAGTAAATAAAGCGCAATAATGGATTTCATATTGCTTTTTGAACCAATCTTACGATTGGCAATTGCCGCCATTACCAGTACAAAAATCAAAATCGGCGCAACTGCACGCAATGCTTTAACAAAAACGGTCCCTAATGCGCCCAACTTAGCAGCGAGACTAAATCCCAGAATAGCTTCCAAAGGATTAGAAATTAGTGCAACAATAATCCCTAAAAGTAAACCGATAGCAATGCGTAGGACTAAATTGCCCCCAAAAAGAAAATTAATTAAACGAGATTTGTTCATAATTATGTTCTACAAAAGTTAAGAGTTAATGTTATCGGACCCGAATCCGCTTAAAAGGCTTAAAGATAGCTTAAATTCGGCTATATATCAATGTGATCTAGCTATTTTTCCCACCAGTTTCCAACTAATATAAAAATTTTTACTTCAATACCTTGACACCTGTATAAAACAACAGTACATTACACCAAGCAAAACACTGTTTAAATTTACACCATTTTATAGGAGGAGTATATGAATTATGTTTATTCTTTTACTCAACATAAAACCGCATTTTCTTACCAACCTATACCGTTTTATAACGATACGGAATCCAGCCCAGCTTTTAATACAAAGCTTGATTTAAATCTCTATTGCATTAAAAAGCCACAAAAAACCTGTTTTATACGAGTTACCAATCCTAATCTAATAGCTTGGGGAATTGAAGCGGGTGATATGCTTGTTGTGGAGAAAAATGAAAAATTATTTCTTAATGATTTAGTCGTAATTGAAGTGTCAAATAAATTTCAAATTTATGAACTAATTGCGCAAAATAATGATGAATTTATTTTTATGAATTTGGATTCTAAAGGCGAAAGCATAAAAACAAAAGAACTATCAAAATTAACAATTATCGGTACGATAACCAACACAATTCATCAAATTAAACCACAACAAAATAACAGAATGAAATTTGCCTCTTAATCTATCACAGATTATATAATCAATAGACACAACTAAAAGGTGCAAAAATTAAAAGAGAAATGCAGTTAAAATCACAATAGTACTAAAATAAATAACAATTAAATAGCTAAGGTAAAAACAAAACAGCAGTTAATTGATTAATTATCAATCAAAAAAGCATAAAAAGTGTGATCTTGATCAGAATATTTAAATTAGTAAGGCCTTTTTCATTGACAGGAAAAAATTATTTTGTGATGATTCCCGAGCCTGATTTTAGGCGCTTAGACATTCCGGCAACGGAGAAGTTCAAAACTTTATATAACCATAAAGGAATAGCACTATGAAAAAGACACTAGCAGCAGTAATCGTATCTGCATTCGCAGCAACAGCAGCTAATGCAGCAGTAGTTTATGACAATGAAGGAACTAAATTTGAAGTAAACGGTTCACTTCGTCTTATGTTAGAAAAATCTAACCAAGGCGGTCATTGGGAAAAAAAAGATGCTAAGGGAGATGTTATTAGCAAAGGTAAAAAACACTCTCATACAGGTTTAAGAAATGCGGGATCTCGTGTGGAATTTAAAGTAAAACACGATTTAAGCGATGGTTTCTATGCTTTAGGTCGCACAGAATTGCGTTTTGATGGAAAAGATGAGCAAGGCGGAAAATCTGTGAAAGAGGACGGATTTGGTTCAGTTAGAGCTCACCGTGCATATGTTGGACTTGGTAAAAAAGAATTAGGTCAAGTTACATTTGGTCGCCAAGTAACTATCGCTGATGATGTTGGTATTGCAGAAGACTACGATTACGGCATCTTACCTGATTATGTTCCAACAGACGGGCGCTCTGTGATCCGTTATGATTACTATGGTATTGAAGGTTTACAACTAGGCGCCAGCTATCAATTTGCTGAAGACCGTACTAATCATGAAGTTAATGTTGATGCGTTATCAAATGGCGTTCAAGCAGGCTTCTTATACGAAAACAACGGGTTAATCCTTGAAGGGGTTTACGGTCGTACAAACTATAAATCAGACCTTAATTCAAACAAACGTAATGTTGATGGCTTAATGTTAAGTGCTGGTTATGATTTCAAAAATTTCCTTGTATCCGTTGATGCAGGTTATCAAAAAGATAAAACCAAAGGTAGCGAATCAACTAAATCTTTCTTCGTTTCTCCAGGTTTCCAAATTCCTGTAATTACTGATGTCAGCAAAGTATATGGTAACTACTTATATGAACAAATTAAGGATGGTGATGAGAAAACCAAAACTCATGGTTTCTTGTTAGGGGTTGATTATAAACTTCATAAACAAGTTATCACTTATGTAGAAGGTAAGTATGTTCAATCTAAAGACTATACCAACGGTAATTATGAAGACGGTTCAAAAGTCAAAGATAAAGCTATCGGTGTAGGTATGCGCGTATACTTCTAATTGTAAGCTATATTAGAATCTAAAAGGTGGGTATTAAACTCACCTTTTCGTTATATACGTTTATTCTGTCAGTAACCTTATCTCACGCTAAAACAAAAGAACTATAATACCAATCCAATATTACTCCTGTCTTATACAAATCAACATATTTGATCTGCGTTATAAATCAGTAATTAGTAAATATAAAAACTACAAACGAGTTATAAATACTACGTGTTCTTCTTAGCAAAAATTTTAGTTTGTGAGCATTTATTGAATAATATTGAAAAGTCTTAAAAAACGACCGCACTTTATAT
>MLAA01000027.1 GCA_001998905.1 Rodentibacter caecimuris
TGTCTCAAAAATAAAATTTTTATTTCAAAAATATTTAATTTCAGAATTATTAGACTATACTGAATATATTCAAAATGAAGCTGGGAGATAAAGTAATATGAAAACAGTACGATTAACCGTTGCTCAAGCATTAGTAAAATTTCTTGATAATCAATATATTGAATTTGACGGAAAAACAACTAAATTCGTAGAAGGCATATTCGCTATCTTTGGACACGGTAATGTATTAGGTTTAGGACAAGCTCTAGCACAGTATTCGGGTGAGCTTGTTTTACGTCAAGGGCGTAACGAACAAGGTATGGCACATACCGCAATCGGCTTTGCCAAACAAAAATTACGCAAACAAATTTATGCTTGTACATCGTCTATTGGTCCCGGAGCGGCAAATATGATCACTGCAGCAGCGACAGCTACTGCCAACCGTATTCCACTATTATTACTTCCTGGTGATGTTTTCGCTACTCGTCAGCCGGATCCCGTTTTACAGCAAATTGAACAACCTTATGACTTAACCATCAGCACTAACGACTGTTTTCGGGCAGTCAGCAAATATTGGGATAGAATTCAACGTCCTGAACAATTAATGAGTGCTTGTATAAATGCCATGAGAGTACTCACTGATCCTGCAGAAACTGGTGCCGTTACTCTCTGTCTTCCACAAGATGTACAAGCCGAGGCTTATGATTTCCCTGACTATTTTCTACAAAAACGCGTTCATCGCATTGAACGGACCCCACCAACAGAAGTAATGTTGCAATCCGCACTAAAACTAATCAAAAGTAAGAAAAAACCATTAATTATTTGCGGTGGCGGAGTTCGTTATTCTGAAGCGGCTGAGCAACTCAAAATATTTGCTGAAGCCTTTAATATTCCTTTTGCCGAAACACAAGCGGGGAAAAGTGCGGTTATTTCCGAACATATTTTAAATGTCGGTGGTATAGGAGAAACCGGTTGTTTGGCAGCAAACCTACTTGCGAAAGAAGCCGATCTGATTATTGGAATAGGCACTCGCTATACGGACTTTACCACATCATCTAAATGGATCTTCCAACATCCTGATGTATCTTTTTTGAATATCAATATTGCCCGTTTTGATGCTTACAAATTAGATGCCGTACAAATTGTGGCCGATGCAGGAAAAACATTGGAAAAACTGACCACACTTTTAACGGGAGAGCATTATCAAGCTCAATGGCAAGATCGGTTTCATACAGCGAAGCAACAATACTCTCAAGAAGTATCTCGCCTCTACAATATAGCCTATTGCCAAGATAATTTCGTTCCTGAAATTAACGATAAATTCGATCACCGTACTGCCTTCAACGAGTTTATTAAAATCACTGGCTCCCAGTTAGCACAGACTCAAGTATTAGGTATTTTGAATGAAAATTTAGGTGAAAACGACATTATTGTCGCTGCTGCAGGTAGCCTGCCGGGCGATTTACAACGGGTATGGCAAACTAAAGGTAAAGATACTTACCATTTGGAATACGGCTATTCTTGTATGGGCTATGAAATTAATGCTGCTCTTGGCGTCAAACTTGCTGAGCCACAACGTGAAGTTTATGCGTTATTAGGCGACGGATCCTATATGATGCTTCATTCTGAGCTAGTTACCTCAATTCAAGAAAACAAAAAAATAAATGTGATCCTATTTGATAATATGACAAATGGTTGTATTAACAATTTACAAATCGGGCATGGAATGGAAAGTTTTGGCACCGAATTTCGTTTCAGAAACGAACAAACTAACATGCTTAACGGCAATTTCGTTCCGCTGGACTTCGCGATGAACGCGGCTTCTTACGGTTGTAAAACATATAAAGTTACAACGGAAGCCGAGCTTCGTTTTGCCTTACAGGATTGTAAAAAGCAAACCGTCTCGACGCTAATTGATATCAAAGTGCTACCTAAAACAATGGCTCACGGCTATGGTAGCTGGTGGCATGTTGGTGTAGCGGAAGTTTCAGATCGCCCTGAAATTTGTCAAGCTTATGAAAATTCGGTTATACAAATCAACAAAGCTAGACGCTACTGATTTAATCATTCGACTAAAACTGAGGAGAAAATGATGAAAGCTGAAAATGTAAAACTAGGGATTGCCCCTATCGGTTGGACTAATGATGATTTACCAGAGTTAGGTGCGGAAAATACCTTTGAGCAATGTGTCAGTGAAATGGCACTAGCAGGTTACACCGGTTGTGAAGTCGGAAATAAATATCCTAGAGATACAGCTGTACTCAAACAAAAATTATCTGTTCGTGGTGTCCAAATCTGTAACGCTTGGTTCAGTACTTTTTTTGTAGACGGTAAAAAACAGCAAACGATTGAAGCATTTATTAAGCATCGTGATTTTCTTGCCGAAATGGGAGCAAAAGTTATTGGCTGTTCTGAACAAAGCCGTAGTATTCAAGGCACAAGCAAACCAGTATTTAAAGAAAAACCTGCTTTTAATGATAACGAATGGCAACTCTTGGCAGAAGGATACAATGAATTAGCCAAGCTAGCCGCAGAAAAAGGAATGAAAGTTTGCCTTCATCACCACATGGGAACAGGCATTCAAACACCGGAAGAAATTGATCGTTATATGAATAGTGTCAATGATGATGTTTATTTACTATTCGACTCCGGACATCTTTATTATTCCGAAGGTTCACAACAAAGTATGTTGGCAGTATTAGAAAAATACATTACTCGGATTATTCATGTGCATCTTAAAGACGTACGCGATGAGGTGGTTGAAGAAGTTAGAACAAATGATCTAAGTTTCTTACAAGGTGTAAAAAAAGGCACATTTACCGTACCGGGCGATGGCGTAATTGATTTCAAACCAATCTTTAATATTCTAGAAAAATATGATTACAAAGGCTGGATGGTTGTGGAAGCAGAACAAGATCCGGCAATAGCCAATCCTTTCGAATATGCATTAAAAGGTCGTCAATATATTAAACAAACCGCAGGAGTCTAATATGATTAAAGTTGGTATTATTGGTGCAGGCCGAATTGGTCGAGTCCATTCCGAAAGCTTAACAAAATATGTCAAAGGCGCAGAAATCAAAGCGATTTCCGATGTAAAAATTACTGATGAATTAATCTCTTGGGCAAAATCAATGGGAATTCCTAATGTATATGCCGACTATAAGCAGATTTTGCAAGATCCAGAAATTAATGCAGTATTGATTTGTTCTTCAACCAATACTCATGCGCCTATTTCTATTGAAGCAGCACAAGCGGGGAAACATATCTTTTGCGAAAAACCAATAGATTCTGATGTCGCTAAAATTAAGCAAGTGTTGCAAGAAGTAAAAAAAGCCAATGTAAAATTCCAAGTTGGGTTTAACCGCCGTTTTGATCATAATTTTAAAGCGATTAAAGATCGTGTTGTTGCTGGAGATATCGGTGAACCACATATTATTCGTATCACCTCAAGAGATCCTGACGCACCACCTATTGAATACGTTAAAGTTTCCGGCGGAATGTTCTTTGATATGACAATCCACGATTTCGACATGGTGCGCTATCTATCCGGTAGTGAAGTACTCGAAGTTTATGCCACAGGTGGCGTACTAATTAATCCGGAAATCGGCAAAGCAGGCGATATCGACACTGCAGTCATTACATTAAAATTGGAAAATGGAGCTATTGCCGTTATTGATAACAGTCGTAAAGCTTCCTATGGTTACGACCAACGCGCAGAAGTATTCGGTTCAAAAGGTGCGGTACAAACCCGTAATGATACGGATTCCACCGCCATTTATTCCTGTGCAAGTGGCGTAATCACAGAAAAACCAAAATATTTCTTCTTAGAACGCTATATGCAATCCTTTTCCGATGAAATGCAATGTTTTATAGATGCAATAAGTAATGACAAACCAACACCGGTAAATGGAAATGACGGATTACAACCAGTCTTAATTGCTCTAGCGGCCAAACGTTCACTAGATGAAGGACGTCCGGTTAAACTCAGTGAAATTATCTAAATTTTAAATAGTAATAATCCCATAAAACAAATTTACTTTTATGGGATTATTTTTATTTAGAAATACTCTTCACAGAAACTATGTCGCATTAAAAATGCCGTCCAAAATTGACCGCACTTTACAATATATAACGAGCAAAGATCTCCTCTAAATAAGCAACTAAAACTGCTTTTCCGCCAATAGATTCCCCTTGCCATGAATTTAACACTATCGCTGAAGAAAATAAATGTTGTGCTTTTTTCGCTGTCGGAACATGACTAATATGCCAAGGTTCTCTACCAATTTTTTTGCTACTTGGTAAATTCATAAATGGTAGCGTAAAATCAAAGTGTGATAAATTTTCCAGAAGAAATTGACTTAATTCAAATAAATAACCGCCTTGCTCATATTCCCATGGCTCAAGTTGTAACGATTTGCCGATAGGTAATAAATCTGGATCAAAAATATCAATTTCAGTTCCCCAATGATGACGACTTGCTCCCGGCAATGCCGACCAGCGCAAAATAGCTTGAATTTTTTGCCAATCAGACAATTCAGTTAAATCCAATGCTTCACCGTCATCATTATGCACCTTTCGTTCACCGTTAAATTTGCTATTCCAAATTAATTGCTGCCGTCGGAAATCACGAAAACTACTAGCAGGTTGTAAATTAAATCCATTTTTTTTAGCCCGTTGTTGTAACCCCTGAAAAGCATTTAGCGCGTCTGCCTGTAAAAAATGATTAACAGAAAAAGGACAAGGTAAATTCACTAGATGAGCACGGGATTTTCCCGTTAGCATTGCCTCGGTTAACTTCATACTTAACCCTTATTCAACAAATTGACCAATAATTGATGATACACTTCTCCACATTTACCCAAATCTTGGCAACTCACACATTCATTTACCTTATGAATTGTTTGATTTAACGGCCCGAATTCCACTACTTCCGCTCCCATTAGTGCAATAAAGCGCCCATCAGAAGTTCCACCACTAGTTTCTAATCGTGGTATAACATTTAATTTTTGTTGAATCGCCTCGCTCAGCGCATTCACTAATTGCCCCTTTGGCGTAACAAATGGCTTACCCGATAAATTCCAGCTAATCCGATAGTTCAATTGATGTTTTTGTAAAATTTCTGCGACTTTAAGTTTGATAATTTCATCATCAACTTCAGTACAATAACGCAAATTAAATTGAACGAAAAGCTCGCCTGGAATCACATTATTACTGCCGGTTCCTGCCTGAATATTAGCAATCTGTAGGCTGGTTGGAGGAAAAAATTCATTGCCTTGATCCCATTGGTAAGCCGTCAATTCAACTAAGAATGGCAATGCTTTATGTACCGGATTATCGGCTAGATGCGGATAAGCAACGTGTCCTTGAATACCCTCAATATATAAGTTAGCCGTAATAGAACCTCGTCGTCCGTTTTTCACGACATCACCTAAATATTCATTAGAGGAGGGTTCACCCACCAAACAATAATCAATGGTTTCATTACGTGCCATTAAGGTTTCTACAACTCTCACCGTGCCATCTTTTGCCGAAGCTTCTTCATCAGAGGTAATCAGAAAAGCAATAGTACCATTATGTTGCGGATTTGCTTTTACATATTCTTCTGCTGCAACAATCATTGCAGCCAAAGAACCTTTCATATCTGCCGCGCCGCGCCCATAAAGCATATCACCGACAATTTCCGCCGAAAAAGGCGGATAATTCCATTGATGTTCGTCACCAACCGGCACCACATCCGTATGACCGGCAAAGGCAACCACCGGCTCGCCCGCACCGTGTTTTGCCCAAAGATTTAAGGTCTCATTAAAAGGAAGCCATTCAATTTCAAATCCGAGTTTTTCCAAACGTTCCGCAATTAATGTCTGGCAACCTTCATCATTCGGACTGATGGAGGGACGGCGGATTAATTCTTGCGCTAATTGCACGATCTTTTCTTGCATAAAAACACCTCAAAAGTTAACCGCACTTTAGGCAAACGCTTTTTCGTATTCTTTCACATCAAACCCAATTAATGCCTTATTATCCTGCATAATAATCGGGCGTTTAATTAAAGTTGGGTTCTCCGTAAGCACGGAAAGTGCGGTCGTTTTTGACAAATTTTTTTTAATTTCCTCATCGAGGTTTCGCCACGTCGTACTCCGTTTATTCACCAGATTTTCCCAACCGAATTGGGCTTCCGCCTGTTGTAAAAAAACCGTATCCAAACCGTCAATACGATAATCATGCAGTTTATGCTCAATATTGTGATCCGCAAGCCATTTCAACGCTTTTTTCACAGTATCGCAGTTTTTAATGCCGTAAACGGTAATCATAATTTCTCCTTAAATAAAAAATCCTCAACCTAGCTAGATTGAGGATTTTAACCGAAACTAAGGTGATTAACCTAATAACTTATTAACCCGTTTAATAAACGCCACCGGATTTTCCAATGAGCCGCGTTCGGCAAGCATTGCCTGTTCAAGCAACAATTCGATCCAATCAGCAAATTGTGTTTCGTCAGCAATATCAGCAACTTTTTTCACTAAATGATGTTCCGGATTCAGCTCAAAGGTATATTTCACTTCCGGCACAGGCTGACCTGCTGCGGCAAAGAGTTTTGCCATTTGGGTGGTCATTTGATCGTTACCGGTAGAAACTACGGCAGGCGTGTCCGTTAAACGATGGGTTAAACGAACTTCTTTCACACGCTCACCTAACAAGGTTTTCACCCGTTCAACAAAACTTTCAAAGGCTTTATCTTGCTCTTTTTGTTCCGCTTCCTCTTTATCAGCTAAATCGCCTAAATCCAAATCTGCTTTGCTAATAGTTTGTAACGGTTTACCATCAAATTCCGTTAAATAGCTTAACATCCATTCATCAATACGATCGGACAATAGTAAGACTTCAATGCCTTTTTTGTTGAATAATTCCAAATGCGGGCTGTTTTTCGCTGCCACATAACTATCTGCCGTGATGTAGTAAATGGCTTTTTGCCCCTCTTTCATCCGAGAAATATAGTCTTCTAAAGAGACGGTTTGCTCGCTGCTATCATTATGCGTAGAAGCAAAACGTAACAATTTGGCAATGCTTTCTTTATTACCGAAATCTTCCGCAGGGCCTTCTTTCAAGACTAAGCCAAATTCTTTCCAGAATTGTTGATATTTTTCTGCATCGTCTTTCGCCAATTTTTCCAACATTTGTAGAGAACGCTTGGTTAAGGCTTTGCGTAATGCTGCTGTGACTTTATTGTCTTGTAAAATTTCACGGGAAACGTTTAACGGTAAATCGTTACTATCAATTAAACCACGCATAAAACGCAGATAATTCGGCATAAATTGTTCTGCATCGTCCATAATAAACACACGTTGAACATAGAGTTTCAAGCCGTGCTTGTGCTCGCGATTAAATAAATCCCAAGGGGCTTTGGACGGCACATAAAGCAAGCTGGTGTATTCCTGATTGCCTTCTACTTTGTTATGCGCCCACAAAAGCGGATCGGCAAAATCGTGGCTTAAATGTTTATAAAACTCTTTGTATTCCTCATCGGAAATCTCATTTTTGCTGCGTGTCCAAAGGGCATCGGATTTATTGATTTTTTCCCATTTTTCGCCAGTTTCTTTGCCTTCATCATCATATTCTTTCGTCAGCATTTCCACCGGAAGACCGATATGATCGGAATATTTGCCAATCACATCACGTAAACGCCATTCATTTAAGAATTCTTTTTCATCTTCACGTAAATGTAAAATCACATCCGTACCACGGGATTTTTTCTCAATATCAGCAACTGAGTATTCCCCTTCTCCGGCTGATTCCCAAAGTACCCCTTTATCAGCCTCTTCGCCTGCCGCACGGGTTTTTACCGTCACTTTATCCGCCACAATAAAAGCAGAATAGAATCCCACACCGAATTGACCGATAAGCTGGCTATCTTTAGCTTGATCACTACCAAGGGCATTCAAAAACTCTTTCGTGCCGGATTTTGCAATAGTGCCTAAATGATCGATAACCTGATCACGAGTCATCCCGATCCCGTTATCACTGATGGTTATTGTGCCGTTGTCGCTATCAAAGCTAATACGCACACGTAACTCTCCGTCATTTTCATAAAGAGCCGGATTCGAAAGTGCTTTAAAACGGAGTTTATCCGCCGCATCGGAAGCATTGGAAATAAGTTCACGTAGGAAAATTTCTTTATTGGAATATAAAGAATGAATCATTAATTGTAATAGTTGTTTGACTTCTGACTGGAAGCCACGGGTTTCTTTATTTTGAGACATAGTTTTTCCTTATAAAATGAAATAAGTAAAAATTTAACGTCACAGATATAAGAATGAAAATAGGATTTTCAAGGGGGAAAAGAAAAAAGAGCGGTTGATTTTACCGCTCTTTTAAGGAAGATAAATTAGAATTCGTAACGAATACCGACTTTTGCACCGTATTGGTTAATTTTAACATTATCAAATTTACCTAAACGGTTATACTCAATGCCACCATTTACCGCCCAGTTTGGTGTAAAGTTGTAAGATACGCCGGCTAACACACCATAACCAAATTTATTTTCTTTTTCACTAATATGCTGTCTCTCTGTAGCAGTAAAAGAATCATATTTTACATCAAAGAAATTTTGTGACAAACGTACACCTACATAAGGTTTAAACGCTGAGTTTACATCAATATCATAAATAGCGGACAAACCCAAACCGTAGATTTTAAGCTTCTCTGTGCTAACTTCATACTGATCAGCATAGCTTTCTTCAATTTTACCGTAATTCGTGTAATCTAAAGCAAAACGCCAATCACCATGTTTATAACCCACAGCTAAGCTCGGTGTAAATTTACTTTTGCTAAAATCACCAAGATCACCAAGCGATGATTTCACTTTTGAATAACCTAAATCACCCTGTACATACCAGTTTGCACTTGCGCTGGAAGCTACAGCTAATGTACCGATAGCTAATGCTAATAATGATTTCTTCATTGGATAACTCCTATATTGTTAAGGGTAAAACCGGTTGGAGTGTAACATAATCTAAATTAGTTATCATCCATCAAAACCAATTTTCCTTTACATTTTCGGCATAAATATTCCGCACCTTCTTTTAAAATTCGATTATGGCGGCGAATACTCAGAAGATGTGTTTGACAAGCACAACGATATTCAAAGGTTTTCCCCTGAACATTTTGCACGTCAAATTGATGGCAAGTCTCTGCAGGCAAATGAAAAATCCCGTTCATTACTCCCTGCCATTCTTTGCCATGGGGCTTAACACGTCCGAATACTTGATACACAATTAAATGCGCCAATTCATGGGGAACGACTTGATAAATAAACTCTTGCGTATTTTCAAGCAATAAAGTGCGGTTAAATTTGATTTCGTTTTTTTGTAAATACGCCACACCGGCTTTCACACCCCGTAAATCATAATTTACCATCGGCATTGGAAATTCACGTTTAAAATAAGTTTCTGCAAGGCGTAAGGATTCCGCAAGTTTACGCTGAACCTGCATTTTCAAATGACGAAACCGAGTTTGTGATGACTGCATAAAATTCAGAAAAATAAAAACCGCCAAAATAGCGGTTTTAATCATTTATGATGGCGTTATTTTAAACCTGCCGCCGCACGTAATTCTTCCGCACGATCCACTTTTTCCCATGGGAATTGTTCACGTCCAAAGTGACCATAAGCAGCGGTTTCACGATAAATAGGTTGAATTAAATCAAGCATTTTGATTAGTCCGTAAGGGCGCAAATCAAAAAATTCACGTACTAATGCTACCAACAATTCATTTGCCACTTTGCCAGTGCCGAAGGTTTCTACCATAATTGAGGTCGGTTCTGCCACACCGATAGCGTAAGAAAGTTGGATTTCACAACGATCCGCCAAACCGGCAGCCACAATATTTTTCGCCACATAACGTGCCGCATAAGCCGCTGAGCGATCCACTTTGGACGGATCTTTGCCGGAGAATGCACCGCCACCATGACGAGCCGCACCGCCGTAAGTGTCCACAATAATTTTACGTCCAGTTAAGCCGCAATCTCCCATTGGTCCACCAATAACGAATCGACCTGTCGGGTTGATAAAATATTTTGTTTCTCTCGACAGCCATTCACTCGGTAATACAGGTTTAATAATCTCTTCCATTACACCTTCGTAAATTTGCGCTTGACTAACATCATCACTATGTTGAGTAGAGAGAACTACTGCATCAATACCAACAATTTTGTTATTTTCGTATTTCAAGGTAACTTGGCTCTTAGCATCCGGACGTAGCCAACCTAAGGTTCCATCTTTTCGTACTTGTGCTTGCCGTTCCATTAAACGATGAGCATAAGTAATAGCAGCTGGCATAAATACATCTGTTTCATTGGTGGCATAACCAAACATAATACCTTGATCACCTGCGCCTTGATCTAGCGGGCTTTCACGATCAACACCTTGGTTAATATCGGAAGACTGTTTGCCAATAGCATTCAATACAGCACAGGAATGCCCGTCAAATCCCATTTCAGAATGCTCATAGCCAATATCACAGATAACTTGGCGGGTTAGATTTTCAATATCTACCCATGCTGAAGTCGTAATTTCTCCACCAACTAACGCCATACCTGTTTTTACATAAGTTTCACAAGCAACACGAGCTTTCGGATCTTGCTTTAAAATTTCGTCCAATACCGCATCAGATATTTGATCGGCAATTTTATCCGGATGCCCCTCTGATACGGATTCTGAAGTAAATAAATATGATGTCATAAGAAATCCCAATTTAGATTTAGATGTATGTACGGATAGACGTCTATGATACGGATTTTATTTGAATAAGCAAGAAATTTTATTTTAAACTGCATTTAACCAATTTTGTAACAATTGCCGTCCGAATGCGGACATATAAGATTCAGGGTGAAATTGCACACCAAAGATGGGTAAAGATCTATGTTGCACAGCCATAATAACCCGTTCATCACAATAGGCAGTGATCTCTAACTCATCAGGAAAATCCTGATTTTCTACCGCCCAAGAATGGTAAAGTCCGACAGAAAATCTTTCTGGTAAATCAAAAAATAATGTTGAAGTTGACCGCACTTTTATTTCCCTTTTTTGCCCATGACGAACCGTCGGTAAATTATAAAGCCGCCCACCAAAAAACTCACACAAAGCTTGGTGTCCCAAACATACGCCTAAAATCGACTTTTGATCGTAGATATTTTCTAACATTGAAAAAATCTGCGGGTAGGCTCGTGGCACATCCGGCCCTGGTGATATTAAAATATGGCTATATTTGGCTATAGAGGTTAATTCTAAGTCATCAACATCTACCACATCAAAAGGCACAGACAAGGAACGAATTAGCTCCACAAGGTTATAAGTAAAAGAATCGTGATTATCAATTAATAAAATACTTTTCATAAATACTTCTCGCTCAATAGTATGATATATTCTATGCTAATACTGCTATTTGTTGGAACATCATGATTCAATTTTCTGTGATGCCTTGTTGCTTCAAAAGGATTACTTCATCCTCTCCTCCCAGAAGCTAGAATTCTTGCTTTGATTTCATTAAAGACCAACCTTAAAGCTTTAAATACTCGTCGATTTTATCTCAAAACATACTCATTTCACTTACACTATCTTCAACATTTAGAAATAAAAACCCATGTATAAAAAACCGGAGAAAATTAAACCCGACCTCAAAATTTGCCCCTTATATCATGCGTAATTATTACGCCTAAAGCTATTTTTCACCCAACTTTTGAGGTTCATATCAAATCACAAAAAAATCGCTGAAGAGTATTTTAACTAATATTAGGGAATATTCTTTCTTCAAGAATTTATATTTTAAACAGTTGAATCAATGCCACACCACATATTAGAATGCCTAACCCAACCAGTTGAAGCGGGATAATCACTTTTCTTTGAGCGCCGAAAAATCCAAATCTATCAACCAATAAGCTACCTGAAATTAAACCAAGCAAAACTAAAACAACTGCGCCGCCTGTCCCTATTTTAGGAACAAGAGTAATACTACCAAAAATAAATAGCGCTCCTAGACAGCCACCGAACCAAATCCACCATGGCTTACCTTTACCTATCGCATTTTTTAGACTAGAAAAGCTTTTTTCATAAAATAGGACAACGAAAACCAACCCGCTTCCTCCCACAACGAAAGAAACAAAAGCAGCTTGCACAGATGAATTCAGTTGCCGTCCTAACTCAGCGTTGATCGCTGTTTGAGTTGCAAGTAGCATTCCTGCAATGATACCGAATAATCGCCAAAACCAAAGATGGTATTCGGAATCTGTTTGTGATCGTTTTTGCGTTTTCCTCATCGGCAAAACAACAGTACAAAAGATTCCCAGAAAAACCAAAACTATCCCTAGTATTCGAATAAAATTAAGATCAATTTTCGGGGAATGGAACCACCCAAAGGTATCAATCAATATTCCCATCATTACTTGTCCGAGAAGAGGGATGATTGCAGTTTGTACTCCTCCAAGTTTGGAAAACAATAAAATATTTGCCGTCAGCGCTACCATTCCCATTAGTCCACCAACCCAAAGCCACCAAGGTATTTGGTGGAGAACGTCCACTCCTACCCCCAGTGGTTCGCCCGACAAACTGGAAAGCCCACTCAAAAATAATGTCCCACCACTAAAGGAAATTAATGAAGACAAAAACGGTACGCCAAGATAGCTGCGTAAGCGGGAATTAATCGCAGTTTGAAAACTCACACCAATTCCAATAAAAATTCCAATAAGTATCGTAAACATAATATTTCCTATTTTGAAAGAGGATGGGAAGTTGAAAAAGCAGACCTTATAATTTGTGCTCCTTCCACATTCATGCTATTTTGAACCACATTTAATAACCAAAAACATCGGTATTTTTGACCGCACTTTACTACACTCAACACTTTACTCCCTTCATTTACAAAAAATTTATTAAAATATTCCAGAATCGAAATTAATTTATATTTTCGATATAAGGCAAATCTCATATACACAAATTCAAACATAAAAAATCACCGATAAGAAACAGAAATGTCTTAGCATTTTTATATCGAAATAACGCCGATTCATTCCTGATTAGCTGAATAGCAAGACGGCGTATTAGCCGCATATTTCTCTATTTCCTGACGAGCAAAGATAAACCTGTTGCTGAAATAAAATTAGATAAACCGTATACATTAGCTGCTATCATCGATGCAATAACAGGTGAAAACGCTCCTTATATTGCTGTTCTTATACCCCGGAGGACACTGAGCATTCAATCAACTTCCTAAGAAGTGTGAAATGAAGCAGATATTAGATTGAGCATAAAAAAATAATAAATTCATCATCACACTGCAGCATGGACTAGCAGCATTCGCGATAGCAGAGATTGAACACACGACTAAACAATTTTCCTTTTAAAGGAAATGAATTATACATATTCCCTGATTCATTGGACGAGGGAGGAATATTGATATCAGTTATATGCCCAGTAAATGGGCCTGATTACTAACGTACGCTTAAAACAACTCAGAATGAAAGTGATAAATCCAGATATTAGTGAACAAATTCATCAAGCCCCAAAATTACTCATCGACAATAGCCCCTTTGCTACTAATAAACTGGATATTTTAGCTGCTGAAGTGTTATTAAAGTGAAATAATCTTTTAATTTCTTTTGCTAAAACTGTGTTGAATAGAAAACTATCTCAATCCCCCTATAAAGTAAAAATTAAAATACCCTAAATAAATTGAATTTCATTCAAAGTATTAATTTTTGAATAGTTTTTAAAACGAAGAGCATCTGATATTTTTATCTCTTTGAAAAAATCAAATATTTTCGGTTGTAGTAACAGATATTTAACTTATTATTCAATAAGTTATATAGTCTTCTAAATATTCAAATCCCTAACAAATTAAATCTAGATTGATTTAGTTTCTCCTCTTATCAACTATCGTTTTTTATACATTTAATATAAAAACCTTTACATTTCCAATCCTGAAATCGCTTTACATTCTTCAACACGATGTGCTTTTTCATTTACTAGTCCAGTTAGAAATTTCTTAATATCAATGAGAGATGCGATTTTTTCTTCTACATTTTGTAAATGTCTAATAACTATTTTATCTGCTTCACAATGCGCTTTAGGATTATTTTTCAAACTATTAAGTTGCTTAATCTCTTCGATAGCAAATCCTAAGGAGCGACATGTCTTAATAAAATTAAGATAGGCTAAACTTTTTTCATCGTAAATTCGATAACCATTCGCTAAGCGCTGTGGTTGGGGTAATAAACCGATTTTTTCATAATAACGAATGGTTTCCAGATGAATACCACTCTGTTTTGCTAATTCATTAATCTTCATTAAAAAACTCTTGACTCTGTACGGACTACGGGCTTTACACTTTATTCCAAGCACTTAATTAACACAAAACGAGGATGAAATGTCAAACTATCACAATCATGAACATCATAATCACGAACATCATTCACATATTCCAAAAAATAAAGTCATTCTAGCTTGGAGTTTCGCTATTATTACTGGTTTTATGCTAGTTGAATTTTTTGCAGGTTATCAGTTCAACAGTTTAACGTTGATCGCTGATGCTGGACATATGGCAAACGATAGCTTGTCATTGTTTCTTGCTTTAATCTCACTATATTTATCTACGAAATCACAAAAACGTTTTGCTTTATTAAACGGGGGCTCTCTAATTTTTGTTGCAATAATGATTCTATATGAGGCAATAAATCGTTGGAATACCCCTATCGAAATTGTTGCTCTTCCTATGTTGACAGTGGCTGTCGTTGGCTTACTAATTAATATCTTCGTTGCTTGGTTAATGATAAAAGGCGATCACAGTAACCTAAATATTAAAGCAGCTTATTTACATGTTTTAGCCGATTTATTAGGCTCCGTTATTGCTATAATCGCCGGATTAAGCGCTTGGCTACTAAATTGGCAATGGGTGGATATTGTCGCTAGCGGACTGCTAAGCATCTTTATTTTAAAAAGTGGTATTAGTATTACCCGACAAGCAGTTCAAGAATTAACCATTAATCAATAAAACAATCAAAAAAGTACCCTCAAGTATAGCCAGCTATCACTGCGGGTACTATTCTTCAAACTCATCTAACCACTTCAGTAAAATTGCTTCCAAAATACTTTCATTCGATTTTTCCGGTATATCATCAAATTCTTCCAATTCACAAATCCAACGATGCATATCGGTAAAACGAACTGTTTTAGGATCAATTTCGGGATATCGGTCATATAATGCCCAAGCAATTTCCTGTGAATCAACCCATTTCATTAATGTGCCGCCTCATTTGCGTGGTTTAAATTATATTTTGGAATTTCAACCACTAAATCTTCTTCACCAATAACACATTGGCAAGATAAACGGCTATCTAGCTCCAATCCCCAAGCTTTATCCAACATATCTTCTTCTTGATCAGAACTTTCATTTAATGAATCATAACCTTCACGAATAATGACATGACAAGTAGTACAAGCACAAGAACCGTCGCAAGCGTGGTGTATCTCCACACCAGCATTATGTGCAACATCCAATAAATTTTCTCCCGTCGCAGCATCTACTACCATACCTTCGGGACAAAATTCTTCATTAGGTAAAAATATAACTTTTGGCATATTACTTTCCTTTAACAATTAAAACGGTTTGGAAAACGACCGCACTTTGATTACTTTAATAGCGGGTTCTCTAATTCAGTAATGGTTTTGCCAGCCAACGCTTGCTGAATTGAAGCATTCATTCGTCTGGCAGCAAAAGTCTTCGTTGTCTCATCAAGCATCTTGATACCTTTAGCAATGTCGGCACGGTCATGAGATTTCTTCAATTCCATCAGCTGTTGTAGTGCCATTTCGATTTGACGGAACTCATCTTCCGATAACAAATTTGCTCCATCCGCTTGCAATGCGGCAATAACACTTTCAATCACTCGATCTGCTTCTACCCGTTGTTCAGCTAATTCTCTTAATTGCATATCTTGTTTAGCATTTTCAAATGAGGATTTTATCATTGCTGTAACTTCTTCATCCGTTAGTCCGTAAGAAGGCTTAATTTGAATTGACGCTTGTACTTTTGTTGATTTTTCCATTGCCATAACACTCAATAAACCATCAGCATCTACCTGATAAGTAACACGAATATGTGCAGCCCCGGCAACCATCGGCGGAATACCCCGTAATGTAAAGCGGCCTAGCGACCGACAATCTTCAACTAATTCACGCTCACCTTGGACAACATGAATACTCATTGCTGTTTGTCCGTCTTTAAACGTGGTAAATTCTTGCGCTCTAGCGGTAGGAATTGTCGTGTTACGCGGAATAATTTTTTCGACTAAACCACCCATCGTTTCTATCCCTAAGGAGAGAGGAACTACATCAAGCAATAACATATCGTTATCCGGTTTATTACCCACTAAGATATCTGCCTGAATAGCGGCACCTAATGCAACTACTTTATCTGGATCAATATCAGTTAAAGGAGGTTTACCGAAAAATGCTTCAACTTGTTGACGAACATAAGGTACTCGGGTCGAACCACCAACCATTACAATTTGTTGAACATCTTCCGTGCTAACATCAGCATCTTTTAATACTCGGCGACAGGCTAATAATGAACGTTTTACCCAATGATGAATCAATTGATTAAACTGTTCTCGACTAAGCGCTAAAGAAAAACCTTGCCAAGAAATGCCCGCACTTTCCGTTGTTGTTAGACAAACTTTCGCTTGATTGGCTATATTAATCAGTTCTCTACGCTGATTCTCATTTTGTGGAGTCATTTGCGATTGTTCAATAATCCAATTAGCAATTTGTTGATCAAAATCATCACCGCCAAGCGCCGTATCACCACCAGTAGCTAGCACTTCGAATACGCCCTTGGATAAGCGTAAAATAGAAATATCAAAAGTTCCGCCACCGAGATCGTATACCGCAATAATACCCTCTTGTCCACTATCCAGTCCATAAGCCACAGCCGCCGCGGTTGGTTCATTTAATAAACGTAAGACATTAAGCCCAGCTAAGCGAGCTGCATCTTTCGTACTTTGTCGTTGAGCATCATCAAAATACGCGGGGACGGTAATCACCACACCTGAAATATCTCCGCCTAAACGCTGCTCGGCAATATGATTTAAACGAGATAATATATCGGCGGAAACTTCAATAGGTGTTTTTTTACCTTGTTTAGTCAATAATAACGGTAAACCATTTTCACTTGCTTCAAAAGTATAAGGTAAATCAGGGTAACGTTGTTTTACATCAGTAAGACTACGCCCAATTAGACGCTTAACAGAAATAATGGTATTTTGGGGATCTTGTGTCGACAATGCCATTGCCTCTACACCGACTTGAATATTCTCAGAACCATAACGAACTACAGAAGGTATCAGACTACGCTCTTGCTCATCATTCAATACGCTTGCTTTTCCACTACGCACTGTAGCAACCAATGAATTCGTCGTACCGAGATCAATACCGACAGCTAAGCGATGTTGATGAGGTGAAGCACTTTGACCCGGTTCTGCAATTTGTAATAATGCCATATAATTTTTTACTCTTCATTCTTATCAGGCAACGGAATATGCCATTTCAAACTTTTCTTGTTCAACAAAGCAAGCATTGTAATGAGTCTCAATATTTACTTCTTTTCGTTGACGCTCTTCAATAGGTGATAAAGAATCTTCCGACAAATCAGGCATAAAACAAACTACCTGATTTCCATCCAACTGTTTCACGTCTTGTTGCCAGTTCTGCCAAAATAAACCATGATAGAAAGAATCCAAACTACCATTTAACGCCCACATTAAAAATTCCGTATAGCTAAAATTTAAATTATGCCAACATAAATCTTTTGGTGAAAAATAATAAATCTTTCCTAAATGTTCTCCTAAAGAACCGCCATTCAAGGCAAAATAACCACCAATTACATCATCTGCTACCAATAGGTATTTGGGTTTATCACCAGACTGATGAAAAGATTTACTAAAGTTCCAATCCATTAAGCCACGAGGTAACTTGAAACTACCGGATCCGAGGATCCGCAACCAACCGTAATGAACTAAAATTCCCCCTGTTTCATAAATGACGGCACCTATTGGAGAAGATGTTGGCATTTGCATACTTAATAATTCCCGTTCCGCCGAAGATTGATCTTTTTTAATTACTTCACAATGATTTTTGGTTTTTTGAAGCCATTGGGAAATAGTTTGCCAAGCTGATAAAGTTGGATCAGTTAATTGTTCCAAGGTTTGCATTCTTAATTATTCCTTGCTTAATTAAAAACTAAACAAATGTTCTTCCACTTGCCCAATTTGTTCTGTTAATTTCCGAATAAAGCGTAACTTATCACAGAGCTGTTCCGCCTCTTTCCATTTCTCACTTTCTAAGCTAGCAGAAAGTGCGGTCAAAAATCTCGACGTTTCACACTTTACTTGTTCGCTAAATTCCTCTAAAGCAACCTCATCTCGTTTTTGTTCAATATCTTCTAAAGTTTCACGCCATTGCAGTTGTTGGATTAAAAAGCTAACATCCTGGGTGCTTTTCTGCTCTAAATTTTGTTCGCCAAGATGTAATGCAATGATTGCTTCCGCCCGTAAAATCGGATCTTTTAATTGTTGTAATGCATCATTAATATCCGCAGACCTTTGCATTGCCAAACATTGCGCTATCGGATCTGCATTAACAAAATTATCGGGGTGCAACACTTTTTGTTGTTCTAAATAACGTTCGTTCAATAGGTCTTGATCAAGGTTAAAGCTGATAGGAAGGGAGAAAATTTCAAACGGATTTTGCATAATTTGACCTTTAAGATGAAAACTAGACGTGGAAACTTTCACCACAGCCACAAGATTCTTTTACATTAGGATTATTATATTTAAAACCTTCATTTAAGCCTTCTTTAACATAATCTAATTCGATTCCGTTTAAATAGACTAAGCTTTTCTGATCAATAATCACCTTGACACCTTGTTGTTCAAACACAAGATCATCTTCATTTAATACATCAACAAATTCAAGTACATAAGCCAACCCTGAACAGCCTGATGTTTTCACTCCCAAACGTAACCCAATCCCTTTTCCTCGATTTTCAAGAAAAGTTTTAACACGATTCGCAGCAGTTTCTGTTAAGGTAATTGACATTTTTTCTCCTAATGATTAATCCAAAAACAAGCTTTGCCTATGCCTATATAAATAGTTATAAATAAAAATCCAATCAAGGTAAAAGAGAAAGCAATATATGTATATATTTATAAAGGCTTTTATTCAACATCTGTATAAAATGCTAGGACTATTACATAGTCCCGCTACTGCATAAACATAAACAATACAAAGGGGCTCTTTTAGCTAGAAATAGAAAATTCTCCGACAGCATAAATAGACCCCAAAAATAGATATTAATATAACTGGAGCAATATCTTTCTCTTTTTTATTAATAGATACTTTATTTCACAAGGTATCTAAAGTGCGGTTCATTTTCACCGCACTTTTATCTATCATTATTCGCCTTGTTTCGCTTTATAATCTGCTATTGCCGCTTTAATGGCATCTTCCGCCAAAATAGAACAATGCACTTTAACCGGCGGTAATTCTAATTCCTCAGCAATTTGACTGTTTTTAATTGCTCCTGCTTCTTCTAACGATTTGCCCTTAACCCATTCAGTGATGAGTGAACTTGAAGCGATTGCCGAACCACAACCGTATGTCTTAAATTTTGCATCCTCGATAATACCTTCATCGTTCACTTTAATTTGCAACTGCATTACATCGCCACAAGCTGGTGCACCAACCATGCCTGTTCCTACCGTGCTATCTTTTTTATCCATTGAACCTACATTGCGCGGGTTTTCATAATGGTCAATGACTTTATCACTATATGCCATAATTCTATTTCCTAAATAAATATAAATTAAAAAATTAATGTGCCGACCACTCAATCGTACTTAGATCGACACCTTCTTTAAACATATCCCACAGAGGAGATAATTCTCTTAATTTTTGGACCGCACTTTTTACTAATTTAATAGTGTAATCAATTTCTTCTTCCGTCGTCCAACGGCCTAAAGTAAAACGAATAGAACTGTGAGCCAATTCATCGTTTAATCCTAAAGCGCGTAAAACATAAGACGGCTCTAAACTTGCCGAAGTACAGGCCGAACCTGAAGACACGGCAATATCACGCAATGCCATCATCAACGACTCGCCTTCAACATAATTAAAGCTAATATTTAGGTTATTATCGACGCGATGTTCCATTGAGCCGTTAACATAGGTCTCTTCAATATCTTTTAAACCGTTATAAAGGCGATCCCTTAAAGCTTTAAGGCGAGGTATTTCACTTTCCATCTCTTCTTTACAAATACGATATGCCTCACCCATTCCGACGATTTGATGCACAGGTAAAGTTCCTGAACGCATTCCTCGCTCATGCCCACCACCATGAATAATCGCTTCCAGACGAATGCGTGGTTTACGACGTACATACAATGCGCCAATGCCTTTTGGTCCATAAAGTTTATGACTCGACATTGACATCAAATCCACTTTTAAATTTTCTAAATTAATAGGTAATTTCCCGACTGACTGTGTTGCATCGACATGAAAAATAATTCTGCGTTCACGACAAATCTCACCAATTTTCTCAATATCCTGAATAACACCTATTTCATTGTTTACATGCATAATTGAGACTAAAATTGTGTCATCACGCATAGCAGATGTTAATTCATCCAAATCAATTAAACCGTCTGATTTTGGGTTCAAATAAGTAACTTCAAAGCCTTCACGCTCAAGCTGACGGCAAGTATCTAGTACTGCTTTATGTTCTGTTTTGCAAGTAATAATATGCTTACCCTTAGTTTGGTAAAAATGCGCCGCACCTTTAATGGCTAAATTATCCGCTTCAGTCGCCCCTGAAGTAAAAACGATTTCTCGGCTATCCGCCCCGATAAGTTCGGCAATTTGATTACGGGCTATATCAACTGCTTCTTCTGCTTGCCAACCAAATTTATGTGAGCGAGAAGCCGGATTACCGAAAGTACCCTCAATCGTTAAATATTCCATCATTTTTTTAGCTACCCGAGCATCTGCCGGACAAGTCGCTGCATAGTCCAAATAAATTGGTAATTTCATTTTCACTCCTAAATAAAACAAAGTCCTTTCTGACCGCACTTTTGGTCAAATTCAATTAAGATAGATTTAAATGCCGTAAGTTACGATGCCGAAATTCGGATGTCAGCTTTTTCTCAACTAATTCTGCAATAGTAATTTCACTTAAAAAATCTTCAATTCGTTGACTAAGATTCAACCATAACGAATGTGTTAAACATTCGGCACCATTTCGACAATTTCCGTTTCCTGCACACTTAGTCGCATCGATATTCTCATTAACTGCTGCAATAACCATTGCAATAGAAATATCATGAGTCGCTTTACCTAATTGATATCCTCCGCCTGGACCTCTCACGCTTTTAACTAATCCATTGCGCCGTAATCGAGCGAATAATTGTTCCAAATAAGAAAGGGAAATTTGTTGCCTCTCCGAAATATCTGCAAGACTAACCGGGCCCTTGCTTGCATTCAATGCAATATCCAATACTGCTGTTACTGCATATCGCCCCTTTGATGTCAGCTTCATAGTTTATTCCTAAATAAAAGAGACTAAATCTTTACATATCATACTAAAATAGTCAACTATTTATCCTCATATAAATTAAGTCTTTTTTCGACCGCACTTATCATACCTCGTAGAATATTCAGTTCGTTTTTCTCTACTTTTGCACGGTTATATAATCTCTTTAATTTTTGCATAACTCCTTGATTTTTAATAAATCCTAACCTGTTATAAAGTCGTTCCGTATGCTCAAAAAAATAAGCTAACTCTTGTGTGTTTGGATAGTTATGCTCTATTGCAGTAAATGGCATATGCTGTGGATGCTGATTTAAAAATGCCATACGTAATTCGTAACAAACTATTTGTACCGCCATCGCTAGATTTAATGATGAATAAGCCGGGTTAGCCGGAATACTAAGGTGATAATGACATTTTAATAATTCATCATTAGTCAAACCTATCCGTTCCCGTCCAAAAACAATTGCAACATTTTCTGTTGCCAAATAAGGTATGGCTTTCTCAGCACATTCTCTTGGCTCAATCAATGTACCTTGTAAATGACGTAGTCTAGCACTGGTCCCTATGACTAAAGAACAATCTTCCACTGCTCGATCAAAGCTATCGACAATTTTTGCTTGCTCAACAAGATCAGCAGCGCCTGCCGCCAAAGCCATTGTTTGTGAATCTACTATTTTAGGGGAGACTAGATAAAGGCAACTTATTCCCATCGTTTTCATCGCTCGAGCAACCGAGCCAATATTACCGCTATGAGAGGTTTCAATAAGTACAATACGAAGATTATTTAACATTTTTAAACTTAGCAAAAATTTAGGCGCATTCTAACATATAGTAAGATGAATCCAGGTACACTTTTTACAATACGCTGCCAGAAATTATTTACATGGTGGGTCGTGAAGGATT
>MLAA01000028.1 GCA_001998905.1 Rodentibacter caecimuris
AGTCACTTTTGGGAAAGTGAGGGGAAAGTGTGGTCGATTTTTAGGGTATTTTATTCTTAATCAGCCTAATGCTAGAATAGAGTAAATCTGTTTATTATCACCAAAGTCCATTATGCAGCACATTAAATCTCTTGCTCAACGTTATATTGATTGGTTAATTCGTCTTGGACGGGTTAAATTTTCCTTACTCGGTATTTTTTTATTGGCTGTTTTTGCGCTTTCTTTGCAAGTATTATTGAGTTTTTTCATTATAGGAGACATTTATTGGCTTGATATTGTCCGCTCAATTATTTTTGGACTAATGTCAGCGCCTTTTGTCATTTATTTTTTTGCTGTCTTAGTTGAGCGGCTCGAAACTTCTCGGCAACAGCTTTCTCGTAGCGTTACTGAATTAAAAAAAGAGGTATCAGAACGAAAACAAACAGAAAATAAACTTTCTATTGCGCTTGATAATTTAGAAGAGATTCATCGGGACAAAAGCAACTTAATGGCAACGATAAGCCATGAACTGCGTACACCATTAAATGGTATTATCGGATTAAGTCGAATTTTATTAGATGGAAATTTAACTGAAGAGCAGAGAAGTTATTTGAAAACGATTAGTGTAAGTGCGGTTAGTTTAGGACATATTTTTAATGAAATTATTGATATGGAAAAAATTGATGCAAACCGGATTCGTATTAATTTACAACCTACAGCACTTTCTTCACTGTTAAATGATATTCAAAATTTTGGTGTTTTGTTATCAGAACAAAAGAAACTTCAATTTATTACTGATTATGATAGCAACTTGCCTAACTGGCTAATGTTGGATTCAGTAAGGTTGAGTCAGATTTTGTGGAATTTGATTAATAATGCAGTCAAATTTACTCAGGATGGCTTTATTCGTTTAACGGTAAAAGGTACATCACCTCAAACTTATGAATTTACCATTACAGATACAGGAATTGGTATTCCAAATGAAGAATTACCCTATATTTTTGAAATGTATTACCAAGTAAAAAAACAACCTGATAATCAAATTAATCTGGTTGGAAGTGGTATCGGATTATCTGTTTCAAAAACCTTAGCAAATCTAATGGGAGGCGATTTAACTGTTAAAAGTCAAGTTGGTAAGGGCTCAACATTTATTTTAAGTATTACTGCTATGGAAGCATTAGCTCCGCAACAGTTGGATTGTTACCAGGGGCGACATTTAAACATCTTATTAGTAGAGGATTTAGAGCTAAATATTCTGGTTGCTCGCTCCGTATTGGAAAAACTTGGACATCAGGTTGATAGTGCGTTAAATGGTAAACAAGCCATTCGTTTATTTGAACAGAATAACTATGATTTAGTGCTGCTAGATATTCAACTACCTGATATGACAGGGTTTCAAATTGCACAATATTTGCGTAAACGCTATGAGGAAGGAATTTATGACTCATTGCCACCGTTAATTGCGTTTACTGCTAATGTTATGCATGACGAGGAAGAATATTTGGATCAGGGAATGGATGGCGTGTTGCGTAAGCCACTCGCTATTGATGAGCTTAATACTTGTTTATGTGTTCATCTGGATGAGTATTTTCATGAGAAGCCCTTATCGTTAAATGATCAGATTGAACAAAGTGAGACACTTGATTTGGCTTTACTTCAATTATTGAATAAATCTCAAATTGAACAAAGTTTAAAAATGTTTGAAAAAATGATACCGAATTATTTAATAGAATTAAAAGCCTATTATCAGCAGTATCAATCGACGGGAAAATTACAACAAATTACACATCAAGCCCATAAAATTAAAGGTGCGGCTGCATCTGTTGGTTTACGCTCGATTTATCAACTGGCAAATGAATTAGAACATCTTAATGTAGAATATTATGATGAAAAATGTAAAGAATTGATTAATGAGCTAGAGAACCAATACCAGAAAAATATGGACGAGTTGAAAGCATATTTATATCAAGTCGTAGAATAATAGAATTGGGCATTATGAACGTTAGGACTAAATTTTTTACTCAATAACAAACTCACATTATGTTATCTCAACGTCGTTGCTATCTTTTGGTTAGTGAAATATTCCCTCAGCTTCCTCCTAATACACTGATTGTCGGTGAAAATGGTATTCCCTTTAAGCAAACGACAAACCTATTGGGGCAAGAGTTTGACTATATTTTATTTGATGCTCGACAAGGCATTCATCTTGAAGCTTTGGCGATAGCTGCTGGAACATTAAAAGCCGGAGGGACATTCCTTATTTTATTATCGGATTGGGAAACACTAGCAGAAAAAATA
The DNA here is from genome assembly GCA_001998905.1 of Rodentibacter caecimuris. Lineage (GTDB taxonomy): Bacteria > Pseudomonadota > Gammaproteobacteria > Enterobacterales > Pasteurellaceae > Rodentibacter_A > Rodentibacter_A heylii_A. The sequence continues at coordinate 2,278 of MLAA01000028.1, forward strand.
GATTTAGATAGTCAACGTTGGAATGATCTTAATGCAATTTCCACACCGAATTTTATTCGTTACTTTAAGCATTGTATTGAAAAAGCTGGTTTTCCAATTTTATATGACGAAAGTGCGGTCGTTTTTTCTCCTGTTTTTTCTTTTTATCCTGAGAAATTTGCTGCGACAGAATCTCAGCAACAAATCATTCAGAAAATGCTGAAGGTCTCCGCAGAATGCTATTTACTTACGGCTAAACGAGGACGAGGTAAATCAGCCTTAGCCGGATTTTTTGCGAATCACCTCACAGAAAAAATTTACCTAACTGCGGCGAATAAAAATGCAGTGAAAATTTTAACGCAGCATAGTTGTCGGGAAATTGAATTTATCGCACCGGATGAATTAGCGGAAAAATTAATTTCTCACCCTGATATGTTTAAACAAGCGTGGTTATTTGTAGATGAGGCGGCAATGTTACCTTTAGCTTGGTTACAGCTATTTGCTCGTCATTTTCGACATATTTTATTTATTACGACCTTGTATAGTTATGAGGGAACAGGACGAGGATTTGAATTAAAATTTCGACAGAAAATTAACCGTACTTTGGCTTGTTTTGAATTAGAAGAACCCCTACGTTGGGCGAAAAACGATCTTTTAGAGCTATTTATTGAAGACTTATTGCTTTTGAATGTGGAGAGATATGTATCTAAATGGCAGTTTCAATCAGAATATGCGTGCTATATTGCCAATTTGCCCCAATCAGAATTAGCAAACTCACCACAAGACTTTTACGGATTATTGAGTCTTGCCCATTACCGTACGACTCCCACAGATTTACGTCGTTTATTTGATGCTAATAATCAGCAATTTTATTCTGCGACAATAAACAAGCAGTTGATTGGTGGTGTTTGGGCATTACAAGAGGGAAAGATGAGTGATCTTAAATTGATTGAACAAATTCAACAAGGCAAACGGCGTCCAAGAGGGAATTTAGTGCCGCAATTGTTATGCTTTCACGCTAATTTACCTCAGGCTTGCCAACTTACCTCATTGAGAATTTCCCGTATTGCATTATTGCCTCATCGACAACGACAGGGTATAGGTTCGCAGCTTATTGAATTTATAAAAAATAACTCAAATGTTGATTTCTTATCGGTAAGTTTTGGTTATACGAAAGAATTAGCAGAATTTTGGCAGAAAAATGAATTTGTTTTAGTCTATTTAGGCGAACATTTAGAAGCAAGCAGTGGCTGTTATACTGCTATTGGATTGTTAGGTATCTCCCGAAAGGCTAAATATTTTGTCGCACAGGCAAAAGCGCAGTTTCAGAGGAATATAGGACTTTCTGAACATCCTTTATCCGAGCAGATTTATCAAGGGAAAATTGATTGGAACTTAGATGAACAAGATTGGCTTAGTTTAAAAAACTTTGCTGAATTTAACCGCACTTTAACCGCAACGATACCGGCTATTCAGCGTTTATTATATAGGTTTGGTGAACATCCATTTCCTTTATCGGCAGAATATTGTCGAACGAAAAAACTTCCGATTAACCGTAGAAACGGCATAAAATTAATGCGTGCGGAAATACTATCAGCCATTCGTTTATATTTTGTTAAGGAGAAAAAATGAAAGAGCAACCCCAAAAAAGCTGGTTTAAACGTATATGGGAAAAATATAATGAATTTTGTAAAGATTTCGGTGTTGACCAAGGTTGCCGAAGTTGTGTTCCCCGTGTCCAAATGGATGAAAATGGTAACTTAAAAAAAACGTTGGAAGAGCGTAAAAATACAGAAAACTAATCTGTTATTTTATACAGGTAAATTGGAAATAATCTGTAAATTAGGCTACACTATGCGGAAATTTACCTCGGGAAATGACCGCACTTTATGACTTATTTTCAACTTGATATTCCTACTCAACCCAACGATCATAAAATTCTCGGAAATGTTTTAGTTGGCGCAGATGCGCTTGCCATTGCCGAAATTGCAGATAACAATCAGGGGCTAACTGTTGTTGTTACTTCTAATACTCGTAGTGCAATACGTTTGGAATCCATTCTTACGGAAATGTCGAATAAAACAGTCCGTTTTTTTCCAAGTTGGGAAACTTTACCCTATGATCAATTCTCTCCTCATCAAGAAATTATTTCTGCTCGTTTAAGTACATTATTTTATTTACAAAATGCGATGAACGGTATTGTCATTTTTCCGATCAATACCCTAATGCAGAGAGTATGTCCAATACAATATCTGCAACACAATGTATTGATTATTAAAAAAGGGGATCGATTATTCATTGATAAAATGCGTCGACAATTGGAGAGTGCAGGCTATCGTTCGGTAGAACAAGTATTGGAACACGGTGAATATGCAGTAAGAGGATCATTACTAGATCTATTCCCAATGGGAAGTGAGGTTCCTTTTCGCCTTGATTTTTTTGATGATGAAATTGATTCTATTCGTACTTTTGATGTGGATTCTCAACGTACCCTTGATGAAATTAAGGAAATAAATTTACTACCGGCTCATGAGTTTCCGACGGATGATAAAGGAATTGAGTTTTTCCGTAGTCGTTTTCGGGAAATGTTCGGTGAAATTCGTCGAGATCCAGAACATATTTATCAGCAAGTGAGTAAGGGAACATTAGCAGCAGGCATTGAATACTGGCTACCGTTATTTTTTGACCAGACGGCAACTCTATTTGATTATTTACCGACGAATACGTTATTTATCGAGTTAGAACATTATGGGCAGCAAGGCGAGCAATTTTATCAAGATGCAAAATATCGTTATGAGCAACGTAAATATGATCCTATGCGTCCTTTATTAGCTCCGGAACAATTATGGTTAAATATGGAGGAAATAAATCGCCAATTAAAATGTTATCCAAGAATCAGTTTTAAAACGGATAAAGTCCGTAATTCGGTGCGTCAAAAAAACTTGAATGTGGCACCTTTGCCAGAATTAAATATTCATGCACAACACAAAGATTCATTACATTTACTTAAACAGTTTATCGCCAATTTTAAGGGCAACGTTGTGTTTTTAGTGGAAACTGAAGGGCGGCGAGAGATTTTATCAGACTTGCTTTCTCCATTAAAATTAACACCAGCACGTATTAAAAATTTGTTACAGGCAATAGAATATTCGCAAAGTTTATTAGTCGGACCGTTGGATCAAGGTTTTATCATTGAATGTGATACACCTTTAGCGGTGCTATGTGAGCATAATTTATTAGGCGAGCGGGTTCAACAATCACATCGACGAGATAAACGAAAATTAGTTAACCCCGACACGTTGATTCGAAGTTTGGCAGAATTAAAAATTGGACAGCCAGTTGTACATTTGGATCACGGTGTTGGGCGTTATGGTGGCCTTGTTACATTGGAAAACCATGGAATTAAAGCTGAGTATCTGCTACTCAACTATGCCAATGATTCGAAACTGTATGTACCAGTTAACGCATTGAATTTTATTAGTCGTTATGTTGGTGGCTCTGATGATACTGCGCCATTACACAAATTAGGTAATGAGGCTTGGGCTAAAGCTAGACAAAAAGCCGCGGAAAAAATTCGTGATGTTGCTGCGGAATTACTCGATGTTTATGCGCAGCGCGAAGTGAAAAAAGGCTTTGCATTTCAATATGATCGTACTGAATTCCAACAGTTTGCCGCAACTTTTCCTTTTGAAGAAACACAAGATCAATTAATGGCGATTAATTCGGTGATTTCAGATATGTGTCAACCGAAAGCAATGGATCGTTTAGTATGTGGTGATGTGGGATTTGGTAAAACGGAAGTAGCGATGCGTGCGGCTTTTTTAGCAGTAATGAACCATAAACAAGTAGCAATGCTGGTGCCAACGACCTTACTTGCCCAACAACATTATGAAAATTTTAAAGATCGTTTTGCTAATTTGCCTGTTAATGTGGAAGTATTGTCCCGTTTTAAAACGGTTAAAGAACAAAGGCAAGTTTTAGAGAAATTGGCTCAGGGAAAAATTGATATTTTAATTGGCACACATAAGTTAATTCAATCTGATGTAAAGTTTCACGATTTGGGTTTATTGATTGTGGATGAAGAACATCGCTTTGGTGTCGGTCAGAAAGAAAAAATCAAACAATTACGCGCTAATATTGATATTTTGGCAATGACCGCCACGCCGATTCCGCGAACCTTGAATATGGCGATGAACGGTATTCGAGATTTATCTATTATTTCTACTCCTCCGGCACGTCGTTTAAGTATTAAGACCTTTGTTCGTCAATCGGATGATTTAATTATTCGAGAAGCGATTCTGCGTGAAATTTTACGTGGTGGACAAGTGTATTATTTGCATAATGATGTGGCAAGTATTGAAAATATGGCAGAAAAGTTGACCACGCTTGTACCGGAAGCTCGAGTTGTTGTTGGGCACGGACAAATGCGGGAGCGCGAATTAGAGCGCGTGATGAGTGATTTTTATCATCAACGCCATAATTTATTAGTGTGTTCTACAATTATCGAGACAGGAATTGATGTGCCTACAGCTAATACGATTATCATTGAACGAGCAGATAAATTCGGCTTAGCACAGTTACATCAATTAAGAGGACGAGTAGGACGCTCTCACCATCAGGCCTATGCCTATCTGTTAACGCCACCGCCTAAATTGATGAGTAAAGATGCATTGCGTCGTTTGGAAGCGCTCGAAAGTTTAGATAATTTAGGTGCCGGATTTATTTTGGCAACCCATGATTTAGAGATTCGAGGTGCCGGAGAATTGCTAGGTAACGAACAAAGTGGTCAAATTGAATCGATAGGTTTTTCCCTTTATATGGAATTGCTTGATGCGGCGGTGAAAGCATTAAAAGAAGGACGAGAGCCTTCTTTAGAAGAGTTAACACAACAGCAGGCCGAAATTGACTTACATATTCCGGCATTATTGCCAGAAGATTATCTTGGTGATGTAAATATGCGTTTATCCTTCTATAAACGTATTGTGGCAGCTGAGACAAAGCAAGAATTAGATGAATTAAAAGTTGAATTAATCGACCGTTTTGGGCTGTTACCAGAGGCAACGAAAAATTTACTTCAAATTGCTGAATTACGTTTATTGATCGCGCCTTTGAAAGTACTTCGTATTGATGTCGGTACACAAAGCGGTTTTATTGAATTTTCACCAACAGCACAAGTAGCACCGGAAAAATTTATTCAGCTCATTCAAAAAGAGCCGATTGTCTATCGTTTTGATGGACCATTGAAGTTTAAGTTTATGAAGGACCTCTCTGAGAATAAAGTGCGGTTAGAATTTGTGGTGAATTTAGTGAAGTTTTTGGTTGAATAAGACTTTCTAAAATTGTTGTATTACATTTAAAGATTTAACATGACAAAAATAACGCGCTATTTTTATAGTGCGTTATTTTTTACACCATTTTTTTTCTGAATGAAAGAGGACGATATCAAAACAGATGCTATGTTAATGTGCTTTCTAGTATTAAGTATGTAGTATCTTCGGATTTCTCACTTTTCCTTATTTGAAAGATAACCTCATTATTTAAGTTAAATTTCACATAAAAAGTTGGGTATTTATTATACTCAATTTATCTCTTTGTCAGGATGGATTTGCTGAATATATGGATTATTTTGCAATAAATTCATACTGTGATCCAGATCTCAGTTTAATGATTAATAAATAAAGTATTATGCGTCCATCGGACGGTAAGCTCGTTAAACAAGCTGTTTCGAAGGTGGTAACATTCATTTATTGGTGCATTTATATTGAGGATCTCGCGATGAATAAACGAAATTTCTTAAAATCATTGATAGCGGTTTCAGTATTGGCTACGACTGGCGCTATATCTATTTCCAGCCAGGCAGCGGAGATTACTAAATTAGGCTTTTTAGTTAAACAGCCGGAAGAACCATGGTTCCAAACAGAATGGGCATTTGCGGATAAAGCGGCGAAAGACCTTGGTGATGTTCAAATCATTAAAATGGCGATTCCTGATGGTGAAAAAACATTGAATGCTATAGATAATTTGGCAGCGAGTGGTGCAAAAGGCTTTGTTATTTGTACACCCGATCCTAAATTGGGACCGGCGATTATGGCAAAAGCACGTTCTTATGATTTGAAAGTGATTACGGTTGATGATCAATTTTTGAATGCCGCCGGAGAACCTATGACTAATGTTCCTATTATTATGATGGCAGCAACAGAAATTGGTGAACGTCAAGGTTTTGAATTGTATAAGGAAATGCAAAAACGTGGTTGGAATGTCAATGAAACTGCGGTATTGGCTATCACCGCAGATGAATTGGATACTGCTCGTCGCCGTACAGAAGGATCTATTTCTGCGTTAGTTAAAGCGGGGTTTCCTGAAAAGCAAATTTATAAATCACCAACAAAAAGTAATGATATTCCGGGAGCATTAGATGCCGGTAATGCTATGTTGGTGCAGCATCCTGAAGTGAAAAATTGGTTAATCGTTGGGATGAATGATAATACTGTGTTAGGGGGAATTCGAGCCACAGAAGGGCAGGGTTTTAAACCTGAAAATGTTGTCGGTATCGGCATTAATGGTACGGACGCAGTGAGTGAGCTTTCAAAGCCTAAGAAGACAGGTTTTGTCGGCTCGTTACTTCCAAGCCCTGATGTACATGGCTATCGTAGCACAGAAATGCTTTATAAATGGGTTAAAGAAGGGATTGAGCCGCCAAAATATACCCCAATCGGTGATCCTGTATTATTGACCCGAGAAAACTTTAAAGCGGAGTTAGAGAAAAAAGGGCTTTAATTGAGTGCGATTAAAATATCAGTAAGGAGGAAATATCTATGCAAATTCCCTATTTAGAATTCGATCAAATTAGCAAATCTTTTCCTGGTGTTAAAGCATTACAAAATGTTTCATTTAAATGTTATGAAGGAAAAGTACATGCGCTTATGGGAGAAAATGGCGCGGGTAAATCCACCTTACTGAAAATTTTAAGTGGTAACTATTTACCTACGGAAGGAAAAATGCATATTGGGGGGCGAACCCTTACGTTTCGTACTACAAAAGAGGCTCTACTTGCGGGTGTTGCTATTATTTATCAAGAATTAAATATAGTGCCAGACATGACGGTGGCAGAAAACCTTTGTTTGGGACAATTACCCCATTCTTTTGGAATGGTTAATCAGAAAGCATTATTAGCGCGCACACAAAAATATTTGGATAAATTAGCCTTAAATATTTCACCAAATACTCCGTTGAGAGAACTTTCCATTGGTCAATGGCAGATGATTGAAATTGCAAAAGTATTGAGTCGTGGGGCGAAAATTATTGCATTTGATGAGCCAACGAGCAGTTTATCAGCACCCGAAATTGAAAAGTTGTTTTCAGTGATAGAAGAATTGAAAGCAGAAGGAAAAGTTATTCTTTATGTTTCTCATCGAATGGAGGAAATTTTCCGTATTAGTGATGAAATCACGGTCTTGAAAGACGGTCAATTTATTGAAACATTTTCGGATTTATCAAAGATTAATAATGACACACTAGTGCGTAGTATGGTTGGACGTAATTTAGGTGATATTTATCATTATCGTTCAAGAGAAATCGGGAAAACACGATTAAAACTGACCGCACTTTCAAGCAAAAAGTTGCCGGGAAATTTTAATCTTGAAGTGAAAGCTGGGGAAATTCTTGGGTTATTTGGATTGGTTGGCGCCGGTCGTTCGGAACTATTTAAAGTGATTTTTGGTGCAGATCCAATGACTCAAGGAAATATGGAGTTAGACGGGAAAAATATCAATATAAAATGCCCTAAAGATGCTATTGAACAAGGCATAGTATTGTGCCCGGAGGATCGCAAAAAGGAAGGAATTATTCCTTTGGCGAGTGTGGCAGAAAATATTAATTTAAGCGCAAGACGATCCCATAATTTCTTTAAATTTATTATTAATGAATCTTGGGAGAAACAAAATGCAGAGAAACAACGCCGACAAATGAATGTGAAAACGCCATCTATTGAGCAACTTATTATGAACTTATCCGGAGGGAATCAACAGAAAGTTATTCTAGGGCGATGGTTATCCGAAGAGATTAAGGTCCTTCTATTGGATGAACCCACGCGTGGTATTGATGTGGGGGCAAAATCCGAAATTTATGATCTAATTTTTAAGTTAGCTGATGAAAAGATTGCGATCTTTGTGATTTCCAGTGATTTACCTGAGGTTATCGGTTTATCTGATCGCATTATGGTAATGAGAAATCAACAAATTACCGGTGTTGTAGAACGTGAAAACGCAACAGAAGAGCGTATTTTAAAACTTGCAATGGTGGAAACTGGCATCGTTGAAACTAGAATTTAATATAAGGAGAATTTTATGACTTCCGCAACTTCTCAAGCTCATAATATGAGCAGATTTAATAAAATTTGGAATAGTTATGGCATACTGTTAATTTTCGCTGTTATTTTTATTTCTGCTTGTTTATTCATTCCTAATTTTGCAACAGTAATTAATATGAAAGGCTTAGGGCTAGCTATTTCAATGAGCGGTATGGTTGCTTGTGGTATGTTATTTTGTCTTGCCTCCGGTGAAATTGATTTATCTGTTGCTTCCGTGATTGCATGCGCAGGCGTTGTTACTGCAACGGTGATTAACCTGACTCAAAGTGTAATGTTGGGCGTATTATCCGGTGTTTCACTAGGCGCATTAATTGGTCTGATAAATGGTTTTGTTATTGCAAAACTGAAAATTAATTCCCTAATTACAACATTGGCAAGTATGCAAATTGCACGAGGGTTAGGTTATATTATTTCTGATGGTAAAGCGGTGGGTATTACAAAAGAAGAATTTTTTGAGTTAGGCTATCAAAGTGTATTTGGTATTCCTTTACCCATTTTATTTACTATTATCTGTATTGCTATCTTTGGCTTTTTATTAAGTAAAACCACTTACGGACGTAATACTTTAGCGATTGGAGGCAATGAAGAAGCCGCACGATTAGCCGGTATTAATGTTGATCGTACAAAATTAATTATTTTTGTCGTATCTGGCGCAATTTCTGCACTCGCCGGTGTGATTCTTGCCGCTAGAATGACGAGCGGACAACCTATGACTTCCATTGGTTTTGAATTGGTCGCAATTTCAGCTTGTGTGCTTGGTGGTGTCTCGCTAAATGGTGGCGTGGCGAAAATTTCATTTATTATTGCAGGCGTCTTAATTTTAGGCACGATTGAAAATGCCATGAATTTATTGAATATCTCGCCATTTTCTCAATATGTTGTAAGAGGGCTGATTCTATTAATTGCCGTCATATTTGATAGATATAAACAAAAGCTAATCAAATAAAAATGTGAATGGGGACAACAATAATGCGGATACTTTGGTTTCCGCATTATTGCTTCTATTCTTGTGAGTCAATTCGTTTTTTGGTAAAACAAACAATACCGAAATATGTTGAATTCAAGGTAATATTAAAATGAGAAATGAAGATAATTTCCAACCTAACCCATTATTACCAGGCTATAACTTTAACGCATATTTAGTCGCTGGTTGTACGCCGATTGAAGAAAATAGCGAATTGGATTTTACGATTAACCGCCCTCATGGAATGAGAGGGTATATCATTAATCTAACAACAAAAGGGGAGGGGCGAATATTTCAAGGAAAAGAGGCATTTAATTGCCAAGTCAGGGAGTTACTTTTATTTCCACCAAATGCTATTCATTATTATCATCGAGCCAATAATTCATCAAGTTGGCATCACCAATGGATTTATTTCCGCCCAAGAGCATTTTGGTTGGATTGGGTGAAATGGACTAATACGGTTAATAACGTAGGAAGGTTGACAATCCCTGATGAACAAAGTTATCAAGAAATTCTCTCGTTATTTTTACAAATTGAAGATGAATATAATTCTGATGATCCTCTTTCGGAAGCTATCTCAATGTGTTTATTGGAGCAGTTATTAATTCGTTGTTTTCGATTTGATCCGGCAAATAAGCAAAGAATGCTTGATCCTAGAATACTCGAAACTTGCCATTTTATTTCCGATAATATTGATAAAAACTATACGATTAATGAAATTGCCAAGCAGGCTTGCATGTCTACCTCTCGACTTACTCATTTATTTGCCCAACAAATTGGTACAAGTATCGTAAAATGGCGGGAAGAGCAAAGAATGATTAAAGCAAAACATTTATTACATGCTTCCGGTGAACCGATTTATCATATTGCCCGCCAACTAGGTTATGATGATCAACTCTATTTTTCACGGATCTTTAAACGTTACACAGGTTTAAGCCCTTCTAGCTTTCGGGATTCAAGATAAAATTTGATCGAGTTCTCATATTTTCTTATGCGACTGTTTTGTCCATATTTGTAGCCTATCATTGTCTAACAATTAATAAAAAAAATCATTAATCTACTTCTAATCCATTTAAGGAATTAAAGGAGGTAGTAATGAAAAAGACTAAACAAATAATTGAAGAGGGCAATGTTTCTATCGGTATTGAATTCGGTTCAACAAGGATTAAATCGGTTTTAATCGATACCAAAGGAAATATTTTAGCCAAAGGTGAATTTGAATGGGAAAATCATCTTATTGATGGTATTTGGACTTATCCCCAAGAAGAAATTTGGCAAGGATTACAACAGGCTTATGCTACGCTCTCTGCATCCGTAAAAAAACAATACGATACCGTTATTAGTCGTGCGAAAGCAATTGGCATTAGTGGCATGATGCATGGTTATATGCCATTCGATAAAGAAGGTAATCAGCTAACCTTTTTCCGCACATGGCGCAATAATATTACATCAAAATCCTCTGAAAAACTGACCGCACTTTTTCAATATAACATTCCACAACGTTGGAGTATTTCCCATCTATATCAAGCCATTTTAAATAAAGAGGAGCATGTACCGAATATTGATTTTTTAACAACGTTAGCAGGTTACATTCATTGGAAATTAACCGATGAGAAAGTCTTAGGCGTTGGTGAGGCTTCCGGGATGTTTCCTATTGATATTCAAACGCATGATTTTAATCAAAAGATGTTAGATCAATTTGAGCGGCTTATTGATGAATTAGATTATCCCTGGACGATTCGTCATATTTTACCCAAAGTAGTCAATGCCGGAGGCTATGCCGGTGTATTGACGGAATCCGGTGCTAAATTGATTGATCCAAGTGGTAGGTTACAAGCAGGCATTCCGCTTTGCCCGCCGGAAGGGGATGCCGGGACTGGTATGGTGGCAACTAACAGTATTAAGGAAAAAAGCGGAAATATTTCAGCGGGAACATCGGCTTTTGCCATGATTGTATTGGAAAAGGCACTATCAAAAGTATATGAACAATTAGATATGGTGATGACACCAAACGGTAAATTAGTTGCAATGGCACATGCTAATAATTGTACATCGGATATTAATGCTTGGGTTAGCTTATTCGGTGAATGTCTTGCTACGTTTGGGGTAAATATCAGTCAATCTAAACTTTATGAAATGCTATTTACAAAGGCGTTAGAAGGTGAGAATAACTGTGGAAATTTGCTTGCTTATGGCTTTTATTCCGGGGAACACGGTGTTGGCTTAAATGAAGGATGCCCGATGTTCTTACATCCGATGAAGGCAAATTTTAATTTAGCCAATTTCATTCGAGTTCATCTTTATACCGCCTTTGGTGCAATGAAGCTTGGCATGGATATTTTATTGCAACAGGAACAGGTCAAAATCCAACAAATTTTAGCCCACGGCGGTATTTTTAAAACAAAAGGTGTCGCCCAAAAAATTTTGGCTTCTGCACTCAATGTCCCTATTGCTGTAACAGAATCGGCGACTGAAGGGGGCGCATGGGGAATTGCATTATTAGCCAACTATCTTTCATATAATCATAAACCTCTTGAAACCTATTTAGACGAGGATATTTTTGGTGATTGCAATAAAGATATTGTTTATCCGGATATTGAGATGATGCAAGGTTATAACGTATTCATTAAACGTTATTCTCAGGGGCTTTCTATTGTTCAAGAAGCCATTAATACAAAAATTGTAACGATATCATAGGAGATTATTATGGAATTTATCAAAAATCTGGAAGTTTGGTTTGTTGTGGGTAGTCAACATTTATATGGTAATGACGCATTACAGCAGGTGAAACAAAATGCAGAGCAAATCACCGAGCATTTGAATCAACAAAATCCATTTATCAAAATTAAGCTAAAAGAATTGGCTACTTCACCGGAAGAAATTTTATCAATTTGCCAAGCGGCGAATAACCAAGATCACTGCGTCGGAATTATTGCATGGATGCATACGTTTTCTCCTGCCAAAATGTGGATTGCCGGTTTAACTCAGTTAAATAAACCATTATTACAATTTCATACTCAATTTAATCAATTGATTCCTTGGAATGAGATTGACATGGATTACATGAATCTTCATCAAACCGCACATGGTGATCGTGAATTTGGTTTCTTATTATCCCGTTTACGTAAAGCTAGAACCATTGTTGTGGGACACTGGAAAAATGCGACTGTGCTAGAAAAAATTAATCGCTGGCAACGTGTTTTAGCCGCAATTTATGATCAAAAAAATTTACGTATTGCGCGTTTTGGCGACAATATGCGGCAAGTTGCTGTAACTGAAGGAGATAAAGTTGAAGCCCAAATTAAATTTGGTTATAGCGTTAACGGCTATGGTGTTTATCAATTGGTTGAAAGCATTAATACGGTTACGGATGAAGATGCAGAAACATTGGTTAAAGAATACGAAAAAGAATACCGAATCAACGCTAAATTACAAAAAAATGGTGAGAAACGTACCGCACTTTTTGATACGGCGAAAATTGAATTAGGTCTAAAACGTTTCTTAGATAGCGGTGGTTTCAAAGCCTTTACGGATACATTTGAAAATCTACATAACATGAAACAATTACCGGGATTGCCGGTGCAACGTTTAATGCAACAAGGCTATGGATTTGGTGCTGAAGGAGACTGGAAAACCGCAGCGTTGGTTCGGGCAATAAAAGTAATGGGGTATGGATTGCCAGAAGGCAGTTCCTTTATGGAAGATTATACCTACCATTTAGCCGAAAATAATGAAGTGGTACTTGGCGCACATATGTTGGAAGTTTGTCCTTCCATTACTGATGATAAGCCTTTTTTAGAGATAAAACCGCTTGGCATTGGCGGAAAAGAAGATCCAACCCGTTTGATTTTTACTGCAAAAACGGGGCGTGCGGTAAATGCAACCATTGTAGATATGGGAAATCGATTCCGTATGGTTGTCGCTGATTTGGATGTTGTGGAAAAACCACAAGAAATGCCTAAATTGCCGGTTGGACACGCTTTTTGGCAGCTTAAGCCTAATTTTGATATAGGGACTCAAGCTTGGATTTTAGCTGGAGGGGCGCACCATAGTGCATTTAGTTTAGATGTGGATGCCGATATGTTACGCATGTTTGCAGAATATTTTGAGATTGAATTTATTCATATCAATGACAATACAGATCTTTCTCAATTAAAAAATGAGTTGCGTTGGAATGAATTAAGTTACAAATAATTTTTTTGTTCCTGTTTTCTTAAAAAAATCCTATTTCCCATTTTGGATATAGGATTTTTTTGAAAAACATTATTTCACTTCCGAGCCCTTCAACCATTTTCTTACCCAAGCACGATTGGCGGATAAGTTTTGCATAATCTCTTCTCCTAAAGGCAAAGGTTCGCCATAGATAAGTGAGGCCAGCGTTTCGCCGAGCAGAGGGGCGGAGGTGAGACCTCGTGATCCTAGTGCGGCGGACAGAAAAAGATTCGGAAAATTGACCGCACTTTGAATAGCTTGTTTGCGGCGGCGGAGGTTAAAAAGATTCTGATAATTTTCACATTGTTGGGTGAAATTCGGTACGTTTCCTACCATAGGAGCAAGATCCCGTACGGAGCAACGAATCCCAACTCTCGCAAGATTGCTTGAGGTATCAACCTCTTGTGTCCAACTTTGTGCAATATTTTGCTGCAGTTTTTGTTGGTTTTCCTGTTGTTCCTGTTCGCTAAAGGTGCGATCCGTATTATCACGAATATGGCTTGCGCCAATACAGTGGCTGGTTTTGGCGTGATCGACAGGGGTAAGATAGCCATCGTAGCAAAGCACGGATTTTAATTTTCGTAAATTTTCACCGGTGGGAATTTGGCTGACTTGCCCTCGAATCGGGTAAAGGGGGAGTTTTTCCGTTTGAGAAAAATCGGTAATTTTATAGCCGTTGGCGAGAATGACGACTTCGTGTTCTATGACTTCGTGATGGGTGTTGATCAGCTGCCAACCTTGTTCCGTTTGCGAAAGTGCGGTAATTTTTTGCGAAGTTTTGATTTTCACACCGCATTTTTCAAGTAGCGAAAAGGTGTTTTGCACAAATTGACGGGGCGCAAGCCATCCGCCTTGAGCAATAAATCCCCCTCCGCAAGAAAGAGGCAACCCCACTTTTTCGCTTAATGCCTCCGCATCCAGCATTTCAAAGATTTCATTAGGCAAACCCAATTGAGAAATCTTTTCTAATTTGGCCGCACTTTTTTCGTTATAGGCACATAATGCTACGCCACAAAATTCGTGTTCAAATTCAATGCCTTGTTTCATTGCCCAATCAAGCAATTGTTTGCCATAGGAAAAAGCGTGAAGGTAAAAATGGATGGTGAGAGGATTATCATCGCTGAGCTGCGGATAAAACGCCCCCTGTTTATTGCCGGAAGCATTGAGTGCAGGTTGTTCATCTTCACAATAAAGGGTAATTTTCGCCCCTCGTTTGAGCAATGAAATAGCGGTGCATAATGAGGCGATCCCTCCGCCAATAATGGCAATATCTTGTTTTTCCATCTTTGCCGATTGAGGAAGATACCAAGGGGCGGAAAGTGCGGTCGGTTTTGGCTGGTTTTTTTGTCCGCTCAAACATTCCCGTTTTTTACCAAATCCTTTACGTTTGCTTACCTCAAACCCTACGAATTCTAACCCTTTTCTGACCGCACTTGCTGCTGTGAAGGTAGCGAATGTACCGTTAGGTTTGGTGAAGCGATACATTTGGTTGTATAAGTTTTCATTCCACATATCCGGATTTTTACTAGGCGCAAAACCGTCTAAAAACCAAGCATCAATGCCTTCGTTCATATAATCGCCAAGTCGCGGTAAATTGTCCTTCACATCACCAAACCATAAATCAAGTGTAGTTTCATCAAAATGAATGCGTTGACAGCCTTTAATCGGTGATTGCCAATAGCGTTGTAAATGTTGGCTTAATTCGGCAAATTGCGGATAAATCGAATGAGTTTGCTGAAGTGCGGTCAATTTTAGTGGATATTTCTCAAATGAAATAAAATAGAGCCGCTTTAACGGAGAATATTGATATTGTTGGCGAAATTTACGGAATAATGTGATGACGGCAAAAAAATTTAATCCTGTGCCAAAGCCGGTTTCCGCAATCACAAAATGGGCATTTTTATAGGTGAGCCAACGTTCCCATAATTGATTACCTTGTAAAAATACATAATCTGTTTCTGTCAATCCATCGTGATTGGAGAAATAAATATCATCAAATTGGTTAGAAATCGGGGTATTTCCTTCATTAAAATGAATGTCAGCATACTGAACGTTGAACATTTTTATTCCTTTCTTGCATTATCGAATTGACTTATAATAACGAAATTTTCCGGCTTATTGAAATTTGTTGATGGTGATAGGGCTTAATAGCCTATAACTGGTCGAACAAATAAATTATTGCTTGAAATATTTTTATTTCGTAGTAGTTTTGAGCCGTTATTTTGACATATGAAACAAAAAGGAAGAAGCAATGAGAAGAGCTGTCATTACAGGCTTTGGTATTATTTCCAGTATCGGTAACAATAAACAGGAAGTGCTTGCATCATTAAAAGCAGGAAAATCGGGTATTGAAATTGTGCCTGAATTTGTTGAGATGAAAATGCGTAGTCATGTTGCAGGCACAATTAAATTGGATCCAAGTGAACATATTGATCGTAAAGTATATCGTTTTATGGGTGATGCAGCGGCTTATGCTTACCTTTCTATGCGTGAAGCTATTGAAGATGCGGGGTTAACAGAAGAGCAGGTTTCCAATGATCGTACAGGTTTAGTCATCGGGGCGGGCACGGGCTCGGCACATAATCAGTTAGTGGCTTGTGATGCCGTACGTGGACCGCGTGGCGTAAAAGCGATTGGTCCTTATGCTGTAACGAAAACTATGGCATCCAGTGTTTCAGCTTGTCTTGCAACGCCTTATAAAATTCGTGGTGTTAGCTATTCGATTAGTTCCGCTTGTGCGACGTCGGCACATTGTATTGGTCATGCCTTAGAATTAATCCAATTAGGCAAACAAGATATTGTGTTTGCAGGCGGTGCGGAAGAATTATCTTGGGAATGTGCCACAGAATTTGATGCAATGGGGGCGGTTTCCACAAAATATAATGATACACCGGAAAAAGCCTCTCGAGCTTATGATGCGAACCGTGATGGTTTCGTGATTGCTGGTGGTGGTGCTGTTGTGGTAGTGGAAGAGTTAGAACACGCCCTTGCTCGCGGTGCAAAAATTTATGCGGAAATCGTGGGTTATGGTGCCACTTCAGACGGCTATGATATGGTTGCACCGAGCGGTGAAGGGGCAGAACGTTGTATGAGACAAGCAATGGCGACTGTTGATTCTCCAATTGATTATATTAACGTACATGGGACTTCAACACCAGTTGGTGATGTAAAAGAATTGGGCGCAATCAAAGCGGTATTCGGAGCACAAACTCCAGCAATTTCTTCAACGAAATCAATGACAGGCCACTCTTTAGGTGCGGCGGGGGCACACGAAGCGATTTATACTTTATTAATGCTGGATAATGATTTCATCGCGCCAAGCATTAATATTGAAACCTTAGATGAGCAAGCTCAAGGTTGCAATATTATTACCACAACCAAAGAGAATGCAGGTTTGCAGACGGTAATGTCAAATAGTTTTGGTTTTGGTGGAACCAATGCAGCGTTAATTTTTAAACGTTATCAAGGGTAATGTCTTACACCACCTGTTTAAGGCGTGTATTTTAAAGTTTCAATTATGTGAATAGCCACCTTTTTAAAAGAAGGTGGTTTTTTTATTAATCTACTTTTTAAAAATAACTTTTTCTAAGATAAATTTAGTGCTTATTTTTTACAAGATTAGGCGAGCAAGGGAAAGTCAGATAGTTAAAAAAGGGAGAGTATCATGTTCATGGCTCCTTGACATATCAATCTGCCAATATGATTTGACATCAGGGCTATGGTACCTAAAATCCCTAGTGGTTTTGGTATAAGCCGCTATGTTACGTTAGAGGCAATGATAATGTGGCGGAAAGGGTATCGCTATTATAGGGTTTGCATTAAATAATATTATAAACGGCTCTCAAAGAAATACCTATCGTCTTTGCAAGATCTTTTACTATAACTATCATAAAATAACCCTGATATTTAGGCTCAATAAACTAATACTATTTATTTTAAATTATATGTAATTTGTGAATATATCCTATCAAATATTTAGTACATTATCGATTCCTTTACTGCATAATATTATGTTCCTAACGTTGTTTGCCACTAACTGAATAGCTAGTTTAATAATTTTCCAAATCAAGATTTATCTCTAAGGGGGATAAAATATCGCTAATACTCATTGAGCGTGAGTAGGGGTTAAAATAATCCAAAACTAGTATGGCTATTAACAACACTGCAATAGTATAAATAGGCGCCGTAAAAAAGCGGAATACAACCCAAGAAATCGCCGAACGGTTAGGTTTTCCCCTGGATGTTAATCACAAATGTTGTGCCATTTAAACTAAAATAAGATTAAATATAATCAGCTTCAAAACTTTATTTTATGCAGAGATGAAAGTAAAAATTATTGCACTATTTGAAAATCAATAAAATAGTGCTTGGATAATAGTTTTGTCAGTCTTATGCTATAATTTCTTACTCCGCTTTGTAAGGAGAGATTTTTAGGTTTTTCCAACCTAGATCTGTAAGACTGCTCGAAGTGCTTCCTCTTTCATGAGGTTATGAACTGAAAGAGGTTTTTATTCTTTTAACTTGAAAAGTCGTGATTGTAATGCTTATATGTTGCGATGAAAATTTATGTATTCCATTCTGCTTTTATGCACATATCTATTTAAAAATGATAAACGCTTACTTTTTCTGAGTAATTTACAAAGGATAATAAATGACTTTAGAAACTTATCAACAATGGCTAGTAGTGTATTATCAAATTCGGCAATGGTACGATTATAATTCCTTCATCCGTCTAAATTTTTTATCGGAAGAAGTTGGATAATGGGCGCAAGCTATACGAGCCTATGAAATTGGACGAGATAGGAGCGATGAGCAAATATTATCTCAACCAGCCTGTTTGGCACATATTCAGGAAGAATTAGATGATGTTCTGAATAATATATTAATTTTAGCAGATAAATATCAGCTGAATTTGGCAATGATAATGCAAGAAAATCAGTGTAAATTGAGACAACTTATGGAGGATAGAGAGTGAATATTACCGTTTATTGCGGAGCAAGTTTAGGTAACGAGCCAGTTTATCAAACCTCTGCAGTACGTTTAGGAAAGTGGATTGCAGAACATCATCATAAATTGGTTTATGGTGGCGGTCGAGTCGGTTTAATGGGCGTTATTGCAGATACTGTACTTGCTTTCGGAGGGGAAGTAGTGGGTGTGATGCCGAGTTTTTTATGCGAGCGTGAATTGGCACATATTGGTTTGACTGAACTAATTATAGTAGATTCGATGTCGGAACGTAAGAAAAAGATGATTGAGCTAGGTGATGCATATATTGCATTAGCAGGTGGACCGGGGACATTAGAGGAAATTAGTGAGGTCATTTCATGGTCGAGAATTGGACAGAATGCTAATCCATGTATTTTATTTAATCAAAACGGTTATTATGACCCTCTAAAAATGATGTTTGAGCAAATGGTTCAATCAGGCTTTTTAACCGAAGAAGATTACCAAAAAATCTTATTTTCTGATGATTTAGCTGAGATTGATGAGTTTATCTCGACTTACCACCCCCCTAAAGTTAGACGTTATTAATGAGCTATAAAAATCCCTATTCTGTTTTAGTAGTGATTTACGCACGAAATAGTGGGCGAGTATTAATGCTACAACGCCAGGATGATCCCACTTTCTGGCAGTCTGTTACTGGCACGATTGAGACAGGTGAAAAGCCATTTCAAACAGCATTGAGAGAAGTTAGGGAAGAAACTGGTATTGATATTCTTGCCCAAAATTTGGAACTTACCGATTGTCAATTCAATATAGAATTTGAAATTTTTCCTCAATTCCGCTATAAATACGCTCCGCATATTACCCATTGCCAAGAGCATTGGTTTTTATTGGCAGTCAACGATGAAATTACGCCTACCTTAGGTGAACATTTAGATTTTCAATGGCTTTTGCCGATACAGGCAGTGGAATTAACGAAATCGCCGAATAATCGGTTGGCAATTGAACGCTATTTACTGAAAAGCGTGGTTGATTTTTAAGAGATTTTTTAGTGCGTAGGTGGTTGGTTACGACCAAGTATTTGTAACGTTTGTAAATAGTAAGATTTTTATTTCATTAAGTAAACAGAAATAGGGAAAACAAAATGGCAGGTCATAGTAAGTGGGCTAATATTAAGCATCGTAAAGCAGCGCAAGATGCACAGCGTGGTAAAATTTTTACAAAATTGATTCGTGAGTTAGTTACTGCTGCAAAATTGGGTGGTGGTGATGTGTCGGCGAACCCGCGTTTGCGCGCTGCAGTGGATAAAGCGTTATCCAGCAATATGACAAGGGATACAATTAACCGGGCAATTGAGCGAGGTGTTGGTGGCGGAGATGACACCAATATGGAAACAAAAGTGTATGAAGGTTATGGTCCCGGTGGAACTGCTGTAATGGTTGAATGTCTAAGTGATAACGCAAACCGTACTATTTCCCAAGTTCGTCCTAGTTTCACTAAATGTGGCGGAAATTTAGGAACGGAAGGTTCAGTAGGTTACCTATTCAGTAAAAAAGGGTTGATCTTAATTAGTTCTGCGGATGAAGATGCTTTAACTGAAGCAGCGATTGAAGCTGGAGCTGATGATATTCAGCCACAAGAAGATGGTAGTTTTGAGATTTATACTGCTTGGGAAGAATTAGGTTTGGTACGTGATGGTATTGAAGGCGCGGGCTTTAAAGTAGAATCTGCAGAAGTTACGATGATTCCTTCAACGACTGTTAATTTAGACGCAGAAACCGCACCGAAATTATTAAAATTGATTGATATGCTAGAAGATTGTGATGATGTACAAAATGTGTATCACAATGGTGAGATCAGTGATGAGGTAGCTGCATTACTTTAAGTTCTTAATTTCATAAGGAGACGAAGATGAAATTTGTAAAATTTGTTCCTGCTTTAGTTGCTAGTGTTGTTTTGACCGCTTGTTCTACTGCTTCTGATGTTGTATCTAGCACAGCAGATGCCGTAACAAAAACGACAGAAACAGTAGTAGATAATGTTTCTAAAACAGCTAAGAAGGTTTCAGATAAATTAAATATGTCTACAAAATCAGTGGTATATCAATGCCAAAATAAAACTGTAGTTAGTGCAGCTTATGTTTTCGAAGGTAAAAGTGCTACCAGTGTAACGCTTATGGTAGGTAAACAACCGATTGGCAATTTAGCTTTAGATGAGAATGCCCCTAATCCGATGACATTTGCTTCAAAAGACTACCGTTGGCATACTGATGAATCTTTCTCTTTAGAGAACTTTGATAAATCCTCTTCGGTAATGTTATTTAAGATTGGTAAAGATTCAGATGAAATATTAGCCAAAAATTGTAAAATTAATGTTTCAGAAACAAAAATACTAAATAAAACTAACTAATTAATTTTTGAATGAAATCCTTGTAGATAAACACTACAAGGATTTTTAATGGATAAAAATGGCGATTATTTTAGGCATAGATCCTGGTTCAAGAGTAACGGGGTACGGCGTTATTAAGCAAAGCGGACGACGATTGGAATACTTAGGTAGTGGTGCAATTCGTACTTCGGTAGATGATTTACCGAATCGTTTAAAGCGAATTTATGCTGGTATAAGTGAGATTATTAAACAATTTCAACCAGATATGTTTGCTATCGAACAAGTTTTTATGGCAAAAAATGCTGATTCTGCCTTAAAGTTAGGCCAGGCTAGAGGCACAGCAATTGTAGCGGCCGTGAATCAGAATTTACCGGTTTTTGAATATGCAGCAAGATTAGTTAAACAAACCGTAGTAGGGATTGGTTCGGCGGATAAGGTTCAGGTGCAGGAAATGGTTACTCGCATTTTGAGGTTATCTGATAAACCGCAGTCAGACGCAGCTGATGCATTGGCAATTGCTATTACGCATGCTCACTCGATTCAGAATTCGTGGCTGGCTACGAATAGGTCATCAAATATAAAGGCGACGGAGAAAATAGCCGCACTTTTGATGACAAAGTATAGTAGAGGTCGCTTTAAAATAAAAAAATAACTGGATATCTGTCCAGTTTTGTTTTATTCTATGTGTCAATTTTTATCGAAAGAATATTGTATATGATTGGGCAATTAACCGGAATTTTATTAGAAAAGCAGGCGCCGGAGATTTTATTAGATGTAAATGGCGTCGGGTATGAACTATTATTGCCAATGACTAGTTTCTACCAACTTCCGGAAGTTGGTGAATCTGTTAAACTATTTACGCATTTCATTGTACGAGAAGATATTCACCAATTATTTGGATTTTCTCAAAAAAACGACCGCACTTTATTTCGAGAATTAATTAAAACTAATGGGGTTGGTCCTAAGCTGGCTTTGGCTATTTTGTCCGCTATGTCCGTTGAGCAATTTATCTATTCGATTGAACGGGAGGAATTATCGAAATTAGTGAAAATTCCGGGAGTAGGTAAAAAGACGGCTGAACGTTTATTAGTTGAGCTTAAAGGAAAATTCAACGGTATAAAACAGACTACATTTTTTGTTGAAAGTAATGATGTTTCTACAGTTAGTGCAAGCGCTATGGTTGAAAATATCTCTGATGAAGCAATTTCAGCATTAGTTGCATTAGGTTATAAACCGAGCGAAGCGGAGAAAATGGTGAAACGTATCCTTAAGCCGGATCTAACTAGTGAGCAGTTGATTCGTGAAGCGTTAAAAGCGGCGTTATAGAAGTAGATTATGATTGAAGCTGATAGAATAATAAGTAGTCAAGCAAAAATTGATGAAGATATCATTGACCGTGCTATTCGTCCCAAATTATTGGTGGATTATATTGGACAGCCACAAGTTTGTGAACAAATGGAAATTTTTATTAAAGCGGCTAAGTTACGTCAAGATGCATTGGATCATTTGTTGATATTTGGTCCACCCGGACTAGGAAAAACGACGCTTGCCAATATTGTTGCAAATGAAATGGGTGTGAATATTCGGACTACTTCCGGCCCAGTATTGGAAAAAGCGGGCGATTTGGCTGCGATGCTAACAAATCTTGAACCCTACGATGTATTATTTATTGATGAAATTCATCGTTTATCTCCGGCAATTGAAGAGGTGTTATACCCGGCAATGGAAGATTATCAGTTAGATATTATGATTGGCGAGGGGCCCGCTGCACGTTCTATTAAACTGGATTTACCACCTTTTACTTTAATTGGCGCAACAACGAGGGCGGGCTCATTAACTTCGCCGTTAAGAGATCGGTTCGGGATTGTACAACGTTTAGAATTTTATTCAGTTCCAGATTTAACTTCTATTATTTTAAGAAGTGCAACTTGTTTGCATCTTGAAATTTCTTCTTCTGCTGCTCAAGAAATTGCTTGTCGTTCAAGAGGTACTCCACGTATTGCAAACCGTTTATTGAGAAGGGTGCGAGATTATGCAGATGTGAAAAACGGCGGCCTTATTTCTGAGGAAATTGCAAAATCTGCGTTATCTATGCTAGATGTTGATCAAGCCGGTTTTGATTTTATGGATCGTAAGCTTTTACACGCAATTATTGAGAATTTTGATGGAGGCCCCGTTGGTTTAGATAACCTTGCTGCAGCAATAGGTGAAGAAAAGGATACTATTGAAGATGTGCTGGAACCTTATCTTATTCAGCAAGGATTTTTACAACGAACACCAAGAGGAAGAATTGCTACCTCGAAAGCCTATCGTCATTTCGGGTTAGGTTAGCTAGTCAAAAATAGAAGAATACCGATTAAATACGGTCTACTAAATTATTAGTAGACTGTATTTTTATTAATTAGAATAATTCTTTAGATTATTCAGTTTAGCTAGACCTACATTGCAACTTTTTTGCTGTGTTGCTAATTCCATTTCTAAAATTTGTTTCTTACTTTGGTTAAGTTTACTTTTAATTTTATTTACTTGGGTATGAGTTCCAGGTTGTTTCTCTGCTTGCGCAATTAAATTTTCTGTTTCTTTAAAAAGTTGAGCACATTGTTTTGGTAAATCGGGAGTGCTAATTTTAGTAGCTGCATATAGAGGGGAAGATAATAATAAGGCGAAAAAGTGGCCGATTAAAATAAAAGTTAAGTTTTTCATTAAAAATCCTGATTAAATTATAGCGTTGAATTAAGTCTAAGATGAATGTAATTTATTTGAATTTGTATGAAAATGACTCTCATCAAATATAAGATGACTCTAAATTTTAGGAACTCTATCAAAATTCTCCCTCCCTGTCTAGATCTTATTTGTCAATATAATAAGCGTGATATAAATATATTGATTTGGTTTGCTTTTGTTTTAGAAAGCAAATTTATGTAAATTGAGATAGATCAAATATTGCTTTTATCTTGATGAAGGGATTTTCAGTTTATATCAAAAATGTGATCAAGATAACAGTTTTTCTATTTTTTATCCGTACATTTAGTAGTAGAATACCTGCCGACTTGATCTATCTATATCAATATCTAACAATTTGTTTGGGGTTGAACGAGTTTTAAACAATAGTTTTGAGATTTTATTGATAGTTCAATTTAACTTAACATAATTCAGTTGAGTTTCTGGGGTGATTATGCGGAGAATTCCTTTCGTAATCATAGTGAAGAGCTTGTAGTTTTATACAAGGAGTTGGAATGTTAGACGTTGTTGAACTTTCTCGCTTGCAGTTTGCTTTAACTGCGTTGTATCACTTCTTATTTGTGCCATTAACACTAGGTTTGACCTTTGTTTTGGTAATTATGGAAACAATTTATGTTGCCACAGGTAAAGAAGTTTATAAAGATATGACAAAATTCTGGGGTAAGTTATTTGGAATTAACTTTGCCCTTGGGGTGACCACTGGTATCATTATGGAATTCCAATTTGGTACGAACTGGTCATATTATTCTCATTATGTAGGTGATATTTTTGGTGCTCCGTTAGCTATCGAAGCATTACTTGCATTTTTTCTTGAATCAACGTTTGTTGGTTTATTCTTCTTCGGTTGGGATCGGTTGTCAAAAGGTAAACATCTTTTAGCCACTTATTGTGTCGCTTTCGGTTCAAACCTTTCTGCTATGTGGATTTTAGTTGCAAATGGCTGGATGCAAAATCCAGTTGCCGCAGAGTTTAATTTTGAAACTGTTCGTATGGAAATGACGAGTTTTATGGATTTATGGCTAAATCCAGTTGCTCAAAGTAAATTCTTGCACACTCTCGCTGCTGGTTATGTTACAGGCGCGTTTTTAGTGTTAGCGATTAGTTCTTATTATTTATTAAAAGGTCGCGATGTTGGATTTGCAAAACGTTCTTTTTCTGTAGCTGCAACATTTGGTTTCATCGCTTCCTTGTCGGTACTTATTCTAGGAGATGAATCGGGCTATGACATTGGTCAAGCACAACCGGTAAAACTCGCAGCAATGGAGGCAGAATTCGAAACTCATCCTGCTCCAGCCGCATTTAGTGCTATTGCAATTCCTAATACGGCAGAAATGCGGAATGAATTTGCTCTTCAAATTCCTGCTTTAGGGGGTATTGTTGCAACTCGTTCTTTAGATAAAGAAATTGTAGGTTTAAAAGATTTACAAAATGTTAACGAACAGAGAATTCGTAACGGTATTGTAGCTTATGATTTGTTTACTCAATTAAAAGCAGAGAAAAAAGAAAGCGGTCAGGTAAATGAAGAGACTAAAGCAAAATTTGAGCAAGTTAAAAATGATTTAGGTTTTGGTTTATTATTAAAACGTTATACTGATAAGGTTGTTGATGCGACTGAAGAACAAATAAAACAAGCAGCTCGTGATACTATTCCTAATGTTGGACCTAATTTCTGGTCTTTCCGTATTATGGTTGGAATTGGTGGTTTAATTCTATTACTTACTTTCGTAGCATTCTTGCAGAATTTGCGAGGCAAAGTTACAGAGAGCCCACTATTACTTAAGGCATTATTATGGTCATTGCCACTCCCTTGGATTGCAATTGAGTGTGGTTGGTTCCTTGCAGAGTACGGTCGTCAACCTTGGGCAATTTATGAAGTATTACCAGTCGGTGTGGCTGCATCTAATCTTGGGATTGGTGATCTCTGGTTCTCTATTGGCTTAGTTTGTGCACTTTATATTGTTTTCCTTATTGTGGAGATGTTCTTAATGTTCAAATATGCTCGTTTAGGCCCAAGTTCATTAAAAACCGGCAAATACTACTTTGAACAATCATCTAAATAAAATAAGCAGGAGATAAATTATGATTGATTATGAATTTCTACGTTTTATTTGGTGGGTTTTAGTTATTGTCTTAATGATTGGTTTTTCTGTTACCGATGGATTTGATATGGGGGTTACCGCACTTCTTCCGTTTGCAGGTAAAAAAGAAGTAGAAAAACGCATTATGATTAATTCGATTGCTCCTCACTGGGACGGTAACCAAGTTTGGTTATTGACAGCAGGTGGTGCTTTGTTTGCAGCTTGGCCAATGGTGTATGCAGTATCTTTCTCCGGTTTTTATATTGCTTTAATTTTAGTTCTTGCTGCCTTGTTTTTCCGCCCACTCGGTTTTGAATATCGTGCCAAAATTGATAATCCAACTTGGCGAGTAGTTTGGGACTGGGGATTATTTGCTGGAGGCTTTGTTCCTGCCTTAGTTTTTGGTGTAGCATTTGGTAACTTATTGCAAGGTGTTCCTTTTGAGTTTAATGAGATTTCTCAAGTAACCTATACTGGTTCATTTTTTGAATTACTGAATCCATTTGCGCTGCTTTGTGGTGTGATTAGTGCAGCAATGTTAATTACTCATGGTGGTAACTGGTTACAAATGAAAACGACCGAAGAATTGCGTTCTCGTGCAAGAACGGTTAGTCAAGTTGGTGCAATTGTTACTTTGATAGCCTTTTTACTGGCTGGTGCTTGGATATATTTTAAAGAAGGATATGTAGTAGTAAGTGAAATTGATCACTATGCGCCATCTTCTCCATTTGCTAAAGAGGTAACGGTTGAAATTGGTGCGTGGTTCAATAACTTCAAAACAATGCCAATTCTTTGGATCATCCCTGTATTAGCTGTTGTTAGCGCATTATTGAATGTTTTAGCTTCTAAGGCAAATCGCTGTGGTTTTGCTTTCTTATTCTCTTCATTAACCATGGCTGGAATTATTACAACTGCAGCAGTATCTATGTTCCCATTTGTATTGCCTTCAAGCTCAAATCCTGAGCAAAGTTTATTAATGTGGGATGCGACATCAAGTGAATTAACATTATTATTAATGCTTGGTTTAGCATTGGTATTCGTAGTAATTTCTCTTGCTTATACAATTTGGTCGTATATGAAAATGTTTGGTCGATTGGATGCAAGTTTTATTGAGAGCAATAAAAACTCATTATACTAGGAGATTTGATTATGTTATACGCAATTTGGGTGGTGGGTGTTTTATTGGCTATTTTAGTTAGTGCCAAAATCACGATGACTAAAGAAACTTCAGGAAAGTTTGACGAATAATATGATTAATTCACTTTATTTGTTTATAAATAAGGGTTCGTTTAGAACCCTTTCATTTATTCTGGCGTTGGGATTAACAATCGCTTTTTTCTTTAATTTAGACGATTTTTCAACTGCACTTCGTAGTGCTCCTTTTATATGGGTTTTTACTGTTTTATGGGGTGTTGTTACACTTTGGATCCATGGGATCGGTTTTGAAATTCGGCATATTGTATGGCGAGTTATCTTTTTTCCCTATATTGGATATATCACGGCACTATCAGCTACGATAAATCATTTTCTTTGAGTTTTTAAGATTAAAAAATAGATTTTTTAAGGCTTGCTTATCTTAGGGACTGGTTCTAGAATACGCAACTTGTTACCAAAACCTAAGGGCTAGATCTTGAGCGAACTATTATTGACCTTACCTGTCAGAGTATATTACGAAGATACAGATGCCGGAGGCGTTGTTTATCATGCGCGTTATCTTCATTTTTTTGAACGTGCTAGAACAGAATATTTACGAACATTAAATTTTTCACAGCAGATGTTATTAGAGAGGAAAATTGCTTTTGTCGTAAAATCAATGGGAATTGATTATTTATACCCTGCAAAGCTTGATGATTATCTTATTGTTAATACAAAAGTTACTGCAGTAAAAGGTGCTAGTATATTCTTTGAACAAACTCTTAATAGAGATTCTCTCATTTTATCTAAGGCTACTGTCAAGGTAGCCTGTGTTGATCTGGAGAAAATGAAAGCGATTGCTATACCAGAAGAGGTACAAGCAGCATTTAAACATTTATTAAACTAAATTATTCTTTTCGGAGCATAGAATGACCGCAGAATTAAACTTTTTAGATCTTTTTCTAAAGGCCAGTATTGTTGTCCAATTCGTTATTGTGATTCTTATTGCATTTTCGATTGTTTCTTGGACAATCATTATTCAACGTAGTAGGGTATTGAATGGTGCCTTGAAATCATTATCCGCGTTTGAGGATCGGTTTTGGTCTGGTGAGGATCTCAATAAACTCTATGAAGGTTTGTCTAATCGTCGAGATTCGCTTAGTGGTAGTGAACAAATTTTCTTTTCTGGATTTAAGGAGTTTTCTCGTTTAAAACAAGTTAATCCCGATGCGCCAGAAGCTATTATTAAGGGTTCTACGCGAGCAATGAATTTAGCTCTAAATAGAGAACTTGAACATTTGGAAAATCGAGTACCGTTTTTAGCAACAGTGGCATCTGTGAGTCCATATATTGGGTTATTTGGTACTGTATGGGGAATTATGCACGCATTTATGGCTCTTAGTGGAGCAAAACAAGCTACATTACAAATGGTTGCTCCAGGTATTGCTGAAGCATTGATTGCAACCGCAATCGGTTTGTTTGCTGCTATTCCTGCAGTAATGGCATATAATCGTTTAAGTTTACGTTTAAACAAACTGGAACAAGATTATGGTAATTTCATTGATGAATTTACAACGATTTTGCATCGTCAGGCTTTTGGAAAATCAGCTCAACATTATTAAGAATTTTGGACGAACTTTGGTTAGATATGCAAAGTGCGGTCGTTTTTAAACGTATTTTTAGAGGAAATTATGGCTCGGCGTAAACGTAAAGATATTAAATCTGAAATTAATATTGTCCCCTTTTTAGATGTATTGTTGGTATTAGTATTAATTTTTATGGCTACTGCACCAATTATTAGCCAAAGTGTGCAAGTTGAATTACCAGACTCAGTGCAAAGCCAAAATGTTTCCAATGAAGATAAAATGCCAGTAATTCTTGAAGTGGCGGGGATTGGGCAATACGCTATATCTATTGCTGGAGAGCGGCAAGAAGGATTGACAGAAGAACTGGTTACGCAATTATCTAAGCAGGAATTTGATAAAGATAATAACACCCTATTTTTAGTCGGAGGGGCGAAAGAAGTTCCTTATGAAGAAGTGATAAAAGCGCTCAATCTACTTCATTTGGCCGGTATTAAATCAGTTGGATTGATGACAAATCCAATTTAACAGACAGGGAATATAGTGAAAGATAAACAACCTAAAAGTGCTAGTGCATTCACTATTTCGATTGCAATGCACATACTTTTATTTGCTCTGTTAATTTGGAGTTCTTTCTATCAAACCGTTGAGATTATGGGCGGTGGAGAAGGTGATGGCGATGCATTAGGTGCTGTTATGGTTGATACCGGAAATGCTGCGCAGGAATGGGGACGAATCCAACAGCAGAAGAAAGGTCAAGCTGATAAGCAGAAAAAGCCTGAACCTGTTGTTGAAGAGAAACCGACAATAGAACAAGAGGATGTTCGTCAACAAGAAATTGCAAAACAAGAAGAGCTAAAACACCAACAGGAAATTCAGCATCAAAGGGAAATTGAGCGTCAGAAACAAGAAGCAGCGGAAAAACAAAAACAGCTAGAAATAGCCCGTCAGGAAACTTTAAAAAAGCAGGCGGAAGAGACCAAGGCAAAGCAGATGGCTGAAGCTGCTAAGTTAAAAGCGGAGGCAGAAGCAAAACGTTTGGCTGCCGCGGCAAAGCAGGCGGAAGAAGAAGCTAAAGCTAAAGCCGAGCAGGCTGCTGCAGAAAAAGCCAAAAAACAGGCGAAAGAAAAAGCTAAAAAACAAGCAGAGGAAAAACAAAAAGCCGAGTTAGAAGCCAAAACTAAGGCAGATGCTGAAGCCAAAGCGAAGGTCGCAGCAGATGCTAAAGCAAAGGCAGCTGCTGAAGCTGCTGCAAGACGTAGGGCAGATCAGGCTGCTTTAGATGATTTTATGAGTGGCGGTAATGTTGGTGGCGGTAGCGCTTCTAAAGGCGGCAACGCCAATAAAGGAGGAACGCAAGGCAGTGGAGCAGGATTAGGCGCTAGTGATGGCGGCAAAGTGGGCGACCAGTATGCTGGAGTAGTTAAACGGGAAATCACACGCCGTTTCTTAGTAGAACCTAGTTTTGCCGGTAAAGTTTGCCGTATTCAAATTCAATTGGGACGGGATGGAACGATTTTAGGCTATCAAAAAATATCGGGTCCGGAAGATATTTGTACAGCGGCATTAAGTGCGGTGGCAAGAACGAAAAAAGTGCCTGCCCCACCCTCTGATGCCGTATACAATAGGTTCAAAACATTCCCTATTGATTTTGACCGTAGATAATTTATAACGTGTTTAATCTATTTACTCAAGGGTAAAACAAAATGAAATTAATTAAAAAGCTTGTAGGCGTGTTTGCAATCGTTCTTGCTTTCGTAGGTAATGCTGTCGCAGAAGATGAAGTTCGTATTGTGATTGATGAAGGTGTTGATGGTGCTCGTCCAATTGCAGTCGTGCCATTTGCAGGATCCTCGCCTGAAGATATTGGTAAAATTGTTGCGGATGATTTACGTAATAGTGGTAAATTTAATCCGATTCCTATTGCGAGAATGCCACAAAAGCCGACATCTGCGTCAGAGGTAAATCCAGAGGCTTGGTCTGCGTTAGGTATTGATGCAATTGTTGTAGGACAAGTTAATGCAACAGCAAGTGGGTATAATATTTCTTACCAACTTATTGATACGGTAGGTGCTTCCGGGAAAGCGGGTACTATATTGGCACAAAGTAGTTATACAGTTACTAATAAATGGCTACGTTATGGTGCTCATACGATTAGTGATGAAGTGTTTGAAAAACTGACTGGTATTCGCGGCGCTTTTAGAACGCGAATTGCTTATGTTGTACAGAAAAATGGCGGTTCACAGCCTTATGAAGTACGCGTTGCCGACTATGATGGCCATAATCAATTTATTGTTAATCGTAGTTCACAGCCTATAATGTCTCCTGCTTGGTCTCCAGATGGTAAGCGCTTAGCCTATGTTTCTTTTGAAAATAGAAAATCTCAGTTAGTTATCCAAGATTTAGGTTCTGGAGCACGTAAAGTTGTGGCTTCTTTTGTCGGTCATAATGGCGCTCCTGCATTTTCTCCTGATGGCTCTCGACTTGCCTTTGCTTCTTCCAAAGATGGGAATTTGAATATTTATGTGATGGGCGCTAATGGGGGGCAGCCTATTCAATTAACAGCGAATTCAGGAAATAATACAGAGCCCTCTTGGTCTCCTGATGGCAATTCAATTTTATTTACGTCAGATAGAAGTGGATCACCACAAGTTTATCGTATGAGTGCCAATGGTGGCGGTGCCACACCGATTGGTGGTAGAGGAAGTGCTCAAATTAGTTCTGACGGAAAGACATTAGTAATGATTAATTCTGCTAATAATGTAGTGAAACAAGATATGACAACAGGATTAACGGAAGTACTGAGTACTTCTTTTCTAGGCGAAAGTCCTAGTATCTCACCGAATGGAATTATGATTATTTACAGCTCTACCCAAGGTTTGGGAAAGGTGCTACAATTGGTTTCTGCTGATGGTCGTTTCAAAGCGAGCCTTCCAGGAAGTAATGGCCAAGTTAAATTTCCTGCTTGGTCACCATACTTAACTAAATAAAAACTCAATTAGGAGAAAATCTAATGAACAAATTTGTTAAATCATTATTAGTTGCAGGTTCTGTGGCGGCATTGGCAGCTTGTAGTTCATCAAGCAATGATGCAGCGGGAAATGGAAATGCAATGGGACAAACCTTCGGTGGTTATTCTGTAGAAGATTTACAACAACGTTATAACACCGTTTATTTTGGTTTTGATCGTTATAGCATTGAAGGTGAATATGAGCAAATTTTAGATGCTCATGCTGCGTATTTAAATGCAGCTCCAGCCTCGAAAGTGATTGTTGAAGGTAATACTGACGAACGCGGTACACCGGAATATAATATTGCTTTAGGACAACGCCGTGCTGATGCAGTGAAAAATTATTTAGCCGGTAAAGGCGTTCAAGGAAGTAAAGTTTCAACCGTTTCTTATGGTGAAGAAAAACCTGCAGTATTAGGTCATGATGAAGCTGCATATTCTAAAAACCGTCGTGCTGTTTTAGCCTACTAAAATTTGAGATATTCCTGAAAACAGAGCCTTAAATAGCGGCTCTGTTTTTTTATTGTTAGAAAATCATCAGATTGGTGAGTATTCAGTCAGTTAGAAATTTTTTTTGAAATTTTTCTTGCGTAAAAAAATAAAATCAGTATTATACGCCCCTGTTACGAAATGACGTGGGTCGTTAGCTCAGTCGG
>MLAA01000029.1 GCA_001998905.1 Rodentibacter caecimuris
GCTCTGGTGTTTCTTATTATTCGATATTTTTTAATATTTATTTTGACTCTTCTATGTTGACAAATATATTACAGACAACAATAACTGAAAGTTCAAAATTAATTACACCAAGTTATATTTTATGGGTAGTTGTATTTGGTATTATTCCGGCTGTTTTATATTTTTTAGTAAAAATAAGTTATAATAAATGGTATAAAGAAATTACTGGGCGTTTTATCATTATTATATTATCAGTTTTAGTTGTTTCCGCTATTGGAAAGGGGTTTTATCAGGATTATGCCTCATTTTTACGTAATAATAAAAGTATTACTCATTTATTAGTTCCTTCTAACTTTATTGGTGCTTCAATTAAGAAAATAAAAAAAATATATCAAGAGAATATACCTTATTCAGAGCAAGATTTAATGGCAAGCCAGTCCAAATTTGATAGTTATCGTCATGTTACTGTATTGATTGTTGGAGAGACAACAAGAGCCCAAAATTGGGGACTTAACGGTTATCTTCGCCAAACAACGCCTTTGTTGGCTCAAAGAGGAAAACAAATTATTAATTTTACTGATGTATCTAGCTGTGGTACTTCAACAGCATATTCTGTTCCTTGTATGTTTTCGACAATGGATAGAAAGGATTACGATGAAGCTAAAGCTAATTTACAAGATAATTTGCTCGATATTCTACAAAGAGCTGGGGTTAATATTTTTTGGCTGGACAATGATAGTGGTTGTAAAGGTGTATGTGATCGGGTGCCTAATTTAGATGTAACTCAGCTTAATTTGCCGGAATATTGTCAAAATGGAGAATGTTTAGATAATATTTTACTGACTAAATTTGATGACATTTTAAATAAATCTGATAATAAAGATATATTAATAGTATTGCATACCATAGGCAGTCACGGTCCGACCTATTCTGAACGTTATTCTCCGGAATTTCGTCAATTCATACCAACTTGTGATATTAACGAAATTAATAAATGTACGAATGAAGAGTTGGTTAATACCTATGATAATGGGATTTTATATATAGATCAATTTATTGATAAAGTAATTAAAAAGTTAGAAACAAAAAATGATTGGGAAAGTACGGTTTTATATATGTCTGATCATGGGGAATCATTAGGAGAAAATGGTGTTTATTTACATTCTGCTCCCTATGCGATAGCACCAAAAGAACAGACTAAAATACCAATGATAATGTGGTTTTCTGAGGCTTTTCGTCGTAATGAAGGAATTGATTTTTCTTGTTTGGATAAAAATGCAAAAAGAAAGTCTTATTCTCACGATAATTTTTTTAGTACGGTATTCGGTTTAATGGATATGTCATTAAAAAGTGATACTTATAAACAAGAGAAGGATATTTTGGCACCTTGTAAAAATAAGTGATTTATTTCTAACTAATATAGTTTGCAGTGTGGTTGATTTCTAATTAATTCAAAAATCAACCGCACTTTATTTATTCCAGAACTATTGCAATTCTACTCGTAGTTTTTTGGCTACTTTCACCATTGTTTTTAGTTGCTCAATTGTTTCGGTCCAACCTCTGGTTTTTAAACCGCAATCCGGGTTTACCCATAATCGCTCTTTCGGGACAACTTTTAGTGCTTTATGTAACAAATGTTCAATTTCTTCTTCTTTGGGAACCCGTGGGCTATGAATGTCATAAACGCCAGGCCCGATATCATTTGGATATTTAAAATCGGCAAAGGCAGTCAATAATTCCATATCGGAACGGGACGTTTCAATGGTAATCACATCCGCATCCAAGCCCGCGATGGCTGGTAAAATATCGTTAAATTCTGAATAACACATATGAGTGTGGATTTGAGTATCGTCTTGTACTCCCATATAGCTTAATCGAAAAGCTTCACCTGCCCATTGTAAATAAGTTTCCCAGTCTGTCCGTTTAAGTGGTAAGCCTTCACGAATAGCAGGTTCGTCAATCTGAATTACTTTAATGCCTGCTTTTTCCAAGTCTAATACTTCATCGGAAAGGGCAACGCCAATTTGTTTGCATACAATCGAGCGCGGAATATCATTACGCACGAATGACCACTGTAAAATAGTTACAGGTCCCGTTAACATTCCTTTCATTACTTTCGTTGTTAAGCTTTGTGCATATTGAGACCAACGAACTGTCATCGGAGCGGGGCGAACCACATCGCCATAAATGATTGGTGGTTTTACGCAGCGGGAACCGTAACTTTGTACCCAGCCAAGCTTGGTAAATGCAAAACCGTCCAATAATTCACCAAAATATTCCACCATATCATTACGTTCCGCTTCACCGTGGACTAATATATCCAGATCTAGTTTTTCTTGTTCACGCACTACCAATTCGATTTCTTTTTTCATCGCATTTTCATATTCTTCGAGACTTAGTTCTCCTTTTTTAAAGGCAGCTCGGGCAAGACGGATTTCTTTAGTTTGTGGGAAAGAACCGATATTGGTAGTTGGCAGCAGCGGTAAGTTTAGCCATGCATTTTGTTTTTTTATTCGTTCGGCAAAAATAGATTGACGCTTATCCGCATTTGGCAATAAGTTGGCAAGGCGCTCCGCAACCTCAGGACGATGAATTTCTTGATTATTTGCACGGGCTTCAATTGCAGTTTGATTTTCCGCTAATTCTGTTTGTACGGCGTGGCGACCTTGTTCAAGTGCGATCTTAATTACTCGTAGTTCTTGAATTTTCTGTAAGCTAAAAGCCAGCCACTGATAAAGTTCAGGTTTATTGGATTTTAATTCAATTTCAACAGATAGATCGTAAGGGGTGTGTAATAACGAACAGCTTGGTGCAATCCATAAACGTTCGCCTAATTTTACTTTCAGCGGTTCAATTAAATCTAATATTTGATTAAGATTAGCACGCCAAATATTACGACCGTCAATCACGCCCACTGACAATACCTTGTCATAGTCGGTAAATGCGGAAAGTTGTTTTGGCGCACGCACTAAGTCAATGTGTAAACCGGAAACAGGGAGATTTTTTAGTAAAGTAGCGTGTTCTGCAACAGAGCCAAAATAAGTGGCGAACAGAAGTTTTGTTTTAACCTGTTTGGAAAATTCAGCATAAACCGTTTTATAGGCATTTATCCATTCATTCGGTAAATCTACCGCTAATGCTGGTTCGTCAATTTGGATCCATTCAGCACCCTCTGCGGCTAAAGCATTTAAGATATTTGTATAGACAGGGATTAAACGGCTTAATAGATCAAGACGATTAAAAGGTTGACCTTTTTCCTTACCCAGCCAAAGAAAGGTAATTGGGCCGACAATAGTCGGTTTGAATGTTAATCCTAAGGCTTTGGCTTCTCGGATTTGTTGAACATAGTGAGCTGGATTGGCCTTAAAGCCAGTATTTGATTGGAATTCAGGTACTAAGTAGTGGTAGTTCGTATCGAACCATTTAGTCATTTCAATGGCAAACTGTTCTTTATTACCGCGAGCCAGTTGGAAATATTGATCCAAACTGAGATTTTGACTATCAAACCCAAAACGCTCGGGAATTGCACCGGTCGCTACTTGAAGATCCAGAATATGATCATAAAAGGTAAAATCAGCGACTGCAACATAATCTACATTTGATGTTGCTTGGTGTTTCCAGTTAATTTCACGCAATGCTTTAGCGAGATCTAATAAATCCTGCTCAGTAATTTCGCCTCGCCAATAACGTTCTTGTGCAAATTTGAGTTCGCGTTTTGCACCAACACGCGGGAAACCCGCTAGATGAAATGTTGTCATATTCAGCTCCTGTATATTATGGTTAATTAAATAGACGTCTAACCGTCTGATTGAGCCTAATAATGCCGAAAGATGATCTATCATGCAAACTCATAATTTTCACTTTTTGCATGAATTAAATTAATAATTAAGTGCGTTTTTGCAAAAAATCGTTGCTCTTATTTTCTGTACTCATTACATATAATATTTTTAGAGAAAAGTGCAGTGATTTTTACAGGTTTTGGATATTGAGCAAGTTAGAAATCAATTCGTTGAAAGTGCGGTCAAAAAGTGGGATGTTTTTAAGTGATTATGTTTGCTTTTCTGACCGTACTTTGACGGAGGGGATCATATTGGATAGTGAAAAAGATATGTATCTCGATATGATACTCCGTTAGTCCTTTTTATAACGGAGCCGTCGATCTTTATTTCATCTTATTATAAAAAAGATAATTTTGCTTTAGTATTTTTATTCTACCTCTAGTTAGTAGCTAGTTTTGGAGATATTCTTACGTCTAGCTGATTTCTTTAAAGTTGATTAGTCCATTTTCACTAAAATTTGATTCATCTTCGTCTTCAAATTTAATAGAGTCAATTTGTTCTTTATCAAAGGCGATATCGCCTTCAATACCTTCTAAATTTTGCCCGCGTTGGATATTTTTAAAATCAAATAGCTTACTGTCGCATAAATGAGAAGGTACGATATTTTGTAGTGCGCTGAACATTGTTTCAATTCTACCGGGGTATTGGCGATCCCAATTTTGCAACATTTCTTTTACGACTTGGCGCTGTAAATTTGGTTGAGAACCGCAAAGATTACAAGGAATAATAGGGAAATCTTTTGCTTGCGCATATTTTTCAATATCTTTTTCACGACAATAAGCAAGCGGACGGATAACAATTTGTTGAGCATCATCGGAAATTAATTTTGGCGGCATAGATTTTAGTTTGCCACCGTAAAACATATTCAAAAATAGCGTTTCCAACATATCATCACGGTGATGCCCAAGAGCAATTTTAGTGGCCCCCAATTCGGTTGCCGTACGGTATAAAATACCTCGACGTAAGCGAGAACAAAGAGAGCAGGTTGTTTTCCCTTCTGGGATTTTTTCTTTAACAATACCATAAGTATTCTCTTCTACAATTTTAAATTCAATCCCCAGATTTGTTAGATATTCCGGCAAAATATGTTCTGGGAATCCAGGTTGTTTTTGATCTAAATTGACCGCCACAATATCAAAATGGATTGGTGCGTTGATTCTCAAGTTTAATAATATATCTAATAAAGTATAACTATCTTTGCCACCGGATAAGCACACCATAACTTTATCACCGTTTTCAATCATATTAAAATCGGCAATTGCATTTCCCACATTGCGACGTAAACGTTTTTGTAATTTATTAAAATTATAGGTTTGTTTTTTGCTTTGTTCTGTCATTATTTGAAATAGGGTGAAAAATAAAAGCCGTCATTATAATCTTGATTTAGCGGAAAATTCAAACTATAAGATCCTGTAAAATTCCTGTATAATCGACCGCACTTTTATGTCTATTTATTGTGTTGTGAGATTATTGAATGCTTGAGACATCACAAACTATCCCCGAATTAGTATCTTGGGCGAAAGAACGAGAATTTTCTTTAAATTTACCTCCCGAACGTCTAGCTTTTTTACTTGCTATTGCCATTTATAACAATGAACGTTTAGATGGTGAAATGCTAGAAACTGATTTGGTGGATATCTTTCGCCATATTTCAAAGGAATTTCAACAATCTCAAGAAACGATAGTTACTCGTGCGAATAATGCAATTAACGAATTAGTTAAGCAACGTTTTCTTAATCGATTTAGTAGTGAATTTACTGAGGGGTTGGCGATTTATCGTTTAACTCCATTGGGGGTAGGAGTATCCGATTACTATATTCGTCAACGTGAGTTTTCTGCGTTACGGTTATCCGTACAATTATCCATTGTCGCCGATGAAGTTCAGCGAGCTTCTGAGGCTGCTGAAGAAGATGGTGATTTACATCATTGGCGTCGCAATGTTTTTGCTCCGTTAAAGTATTCGGTAGCTGAAATTTTTGACAGCATTGATTTTTCACAACGGGTAATGGATGAAAATCAACAAAGTATAAAAGAAGAAATTGCTGAATTATTGACAAAAGATTGGCAAGCAGCGATTTCTAGTTGTGAGCGTTTATTAGATGAAACTTCCGGTAATTTACGGGAATTGCAAGATACTTTAAATGCCGCTGGTGATAAGCTACAAGCACAGTTACTTCGGATTCAAGATTGTGTGATTGGTCGAGAAGAGCTGTATTTTATTGATCAGTTAATTACGGATTTACAAGCTAAACTCGATCGCATTATAAGCTGGGGGCAGCAATCTATTGATTTATGGATCGGGTATGATCGCCATGTGCATAAATTTATCCGAACAGCGATTGATTTGGATAAAAATCGGGTTTTTTCTCAGCGTTTGCGTAACTCTATTTACCAGTATTTTGAACACCCTTGGTATTTATGGACGGCTCAAGCAGAACGGCTAATCGATTTACGTGATGAGGAACCGATACTTCGTGAAGAAGATGCTTTAGGAGAGTTACCAGAGGAACTACAATATGAATCTTTATCCGATTTACATGAGCAAATTGTTGATCACATGCAAGGATTGTTAATTCAATACCGAGAAAAGAATCAGCCTATTAATCTTAGTTTAGTATTGAAGGAACAATTAGCATCTTATCCGATGAATCGCCATTTTGATGTTGCACGCATAATTGTCGATCAGGCCGTCCGTTTAGGTATGGCGACAGATGATCTAGCAGGTTTGTATCCGGATTGGCAAGAAATTAATCAATATGGCGCGGAAGTTCAAGCGCATCGGATTGATAAATATTAAAGAACGGCTGCAAAATACTTTTAGCAACGTTTTAATTATTCATTATGATGATTTAGGGAAAATACAATGAAATCATTATTAAAGATCCAAGGCTTTTTTCCGTATTTAATGATTGCATTTCTTAATGCAAGTGTTGATTTAGCTCATAAAATTACGGTACAAAATGTCTTATTTAAAAGTTTTGAAGGAAATACATTAGTAATATTAACTGCATTAATCAATGCAATGATTTTATTACCTTTTATTTTTCTTTTTTCACCAACGGCGTTCTTTAATAATAAGTATTCACATACAAAAATTATTCGTTATTCATCTATTGCTGCAATATTTATTACTCTCGCAATATTTTTAAGTTATCTAAGTGGCTCTTTTGACATTGCTTTTATTTTAACTTTAATTCTTGCTATTCAAAGTGCAGTCTATTCTCCAGCAAAATACAGTATTATTAAATCCATTGTAGGTACTGAACGGTTAGGAAGAGCAAATGGAATTATTCAGGCTCTAACTATTATTGCTATTTTATTTAGTTCATTTTTGTTCTCTTTTATTTTTGAAATGTTATATCAAGGGCAAAAAGAACCGTCTTCTATTTTGTTAGGCGTTTATCCAATAGCACTAAGTATGGTTGTATTAAGTATGCTTGAAGCTTACTTTGCCTTTAAGATTCCATTTTTTAACGAAGATATAAATCAAGAAAGTAGTAAATTTGAATTTAGCAAATATATTCGAATGACTTATTTTCAAGAGAATCTTAATTTAATTAAAAATAATAAAAATATTTGGTTGAGTATTATTGGGTTAAGTATATTTTGGGGTGTATCTCAAATCATTATTGCCGTATTCCCGGCTCATTATAAAATATTATTTCAGAATGATAATACTATCGTTATTCAACTGATTTTAGCGGTAAGCGGGATAGGGCTAATTTTAGGCTCTTATATTGCAGGTGCGATGTCAAAGTATCATATTGAGCATGGTATTATTCCTGTCGGCGCATTAGGTATTGCTATCGTACTGTTTACATTGGCTGGCTCATCTAATATTGCCATTATTACCGTATGTTGTTTATTGTTCGGATTTTTTGGCGGATTATTAATAGTTCCGTTAAATGCTACAATTCAATATTTTGCACAGGAAGAACAAAGTGGAAAGATTATGGCGGGCAATAATTTTTTACAAAATATTGCGATGATTTTCTTTCTATTACTTAGTGTTGTATCTATTCATTTGAACATTTCCACAAAAGGATTATTTTTACTTTCCTCCTTCGTTTGTTTAATCGGATCGTTTTACGCAATTTTCCAATTACCTCATTTATTTACACGTTTATTATTACTACCTATTTTAAAAACCGGATATCGTTTTCATGTTGAAGGATTAAGAAATTTGCCTCAAAGTGGTGGTGTTTTATTGTTGGGCAACCATATCAGCTGGATTGATTGGCTAGTATTACAAGCGGCAAGTCCGAGAGCTATTAAATTTGTGATGTATCGTGGTATTTATAACAAATGGTACCTAACTTGGTTTCTTAAATTTTTTAAAGTTGTTCCTATTGGTGCAGGTTCAAGTAAAGATAGTATTGAAAAAGTTCGAGAATTATTAGCAAATGGGGAAGTCGTCGCGTTATTTCCGGAAGGGCATATCAGTTATAACGGGCAAATTAACGAGTTTCAACGTGGTTTTGAATTAATTATTAAAGAGTTAAATGAGATTTGTATCGTACCTTTTTATCTGCGTGGTTTATGGGGTTCAAGTTTTTCAAGAGCGGATGATTATTATAAATCGTTAACGAAAAAACGAGGTAAGCGAGATATTATTGTTGCATTTGGTAAACCTATCCGGCAGTTTATCGAGCGTAGTGCAATGAGGCAGAAAGTTGTTGAGTTGTCTTTCTCTTCCTGGGAAAGTTTTATTAATCGTCAACAACCATTTATGCATTATTGGTTAGATAATGCCAAGTCTGAATTATTAAAGGAATCAGTTGTTGATAGTCAGGGAATGAACCTAACCAATTTGAAATTTATCAGTGCCGTATTGGTCTTTAGTCGTTTATTGCGTTCTATTTTAGGAACGGAAAAAAATATTGGCGTTTTATTACCAAGTTCTTCTGTTGGCGCGATTATAAATATGGCATTGTTCATTAACGGTAAGGTACCGGTTAACTTGAATTACACATTGAGCGAGCAAAGTATGTCATCGGCTCTGAAAAAAGCGGAAATTCGCCAAGTTATCAGCGCTGAAAAGTTTTTGCAAAAGCTGACGAGCAAAGGTTTTGATTATCAAAATTTATTGGCAGATAAAGTATTATTTATAGAGACACTCAGTAAGCAAGTCAATAAATCACAAAAAACACGGGCATTTTTGACCGCACTTTTAGCTCCGATATGGTGGATTAAGCGCTGGTATTTCTCACCTGTATCATTAAGTGATACCGCAACGATTTTATTTAGTAGCGGTAGCGAAGGGGAACCGAAAGGTATTGAATTGAGCCATAAGAATTTATTAACTAACATTCGTCA
The DNA here is from genome assembly GCA_001998905.1 of Rodentibacter caecimuris. Taxonomy (GTDB): domain Bacteria; phylum Pseudomonadota; class Gammaproteobacteria; order Enterobacterales; family Pasteurellaceae; genus Rodentibacter_A; species Rodentibacter_A heylii_A. Next base: position 9,135 of record MLAA01000029.1, read on the forward strand.
GATTGGAGAATTATTAAACTTCAGAAAAGATGATGTCATTTTAAACTCATTGCCTATTTTTCATTCTTTCGGTTTAACAGTAACGACATTATTACCTTTATGTGAAGGAATAAAAATGGTTTGTGTACCGGATCCGACTGACGGCGCGGCAGTAGGTAAAATGGCAGCTCGTCATAATGCTAGTATTTTATTTGGTACATCCACCTTCTTCAGATTGTATATCCGTAATAAAAAATTACACCCCTTGATGCTACAGAATATTCGCATGGTGGTTGCTGGTGCAGAAAAATTAAAATCCGATGTTAAAGAAGCATTCCGAATGAAATTCGGTTTGGATATCTATGAAGGTTATGGCGCAACGGAAACGGCTCCTGTAGCGGCAGTCAATATGCCGAATATATTAGAAAAAGAAAACTTAAAGGAATTAACTTTTAATAAAGTTGGATCAGTAGGAATGGCATTGCCTGGAACGATCATTAAAATTGTTGATCCTGACTCCTTGACGGAACTAGCAATCGGCGAAGATGGTTTAATCCTGATTGGGGGAGGCCAAGTAATGAAAGGCTATCTTAATGATATGGAAAGAACAGAAGAGGTCATCACAGAAATTGACGGAATTCGTTATTATAAAACGGGTGATAAAGGACATATTGATGAAAATGGTTTTGTAACTATTGTTGATCGTTATTCCCGTTTTGCGAAAATAGGTGGTGAAATGATTAGTTTAGGGAGTGTAGAGGAACAAATTGCACCGATATTATCGGACCAGTCCATTTTTACCGTTGCAAATGTACCTGATGAGAAAAAAGGTGAAGCAGTCGTCCTACTTGTAAAATCCGAGTTAACCGAAGAGGAGATTATTCGCCGGTTAAAAGCTTCGGATATTCCGCCGTTAATGCAACCTAGTTTTGTGTTTGTTGTGGAGGAAATTCCGACATTAGCAAGTGGTAAAGTAGATTTTAAAGGTGCTAAAAACATAGCGAAAAGTTTAGTACAAAATAATAAATTGTAGAGATAAAAATGACAGAAAAAGTTCAAGATGTAATTTCGACAAAATTGGCAAACGCTATTGCTAATCCGTTATTTCCAGCTGTTGATAGCCAATTGCGCTCAGGGAAGCATATCAGTACGGAGCAATTAGATAATCACGCGTTTTTAATGGATTTTCAGCACGAATTAGATAGCTTCTATCGGCGCTATAATGTTGAATTAATCCGGGCTCCGGAGGGATTCTTCTATCTTCGTCCGAAGGCGACCACATTAATTGCCCGCTCGGTATTATCGGAATTGGAAATGTTGGTGGGCAAAGTGCTTTGTTATTTATATTTAAGTCCGGAACGTTTGGCACAACAAGGCATTTTTAGCACGCAAGAAGTGTATGATGAACTGTTAAATTTAGCTGATGAAAATAAATTATTGAAAGCAGTGAATCAACGATCTAGTGGCTCTGATCTTGATAAACAGAAATTAGCGGAGAAAGTTAGAGCTGCGATAAATCGGCTACGCCGTTTGGGAATGATTCAAGGGGTCGGCGAACAAAATAGCGGGAAATTCACCATTTCTGAATCTGTTTTCCGATTTGGAGCGGAAGTGCGTTCCGGTGATGACCCACTGGAAGCTCAAGCTCGTTTAATTCGAGATGGGGAGGCAGCAACACCGCAATCTTTACAATTAGAAAAGCAGGCAAATGCTGAACAAGCGGAAGAAAGTGCGGGTAATTTTAATGAAGAATTTGAAGATGAGGGAGAGTTAGAATAATGACTGAGTTGGAATTAGAAAATCAGGTCGAAGAGACCGTCGTGGAAGACTCAGTTCAGGAAGTTTTGAAACCTGTGAGTTTAAACGGACAATCCGATATTATTCGAGGAAAATTCCGCTCTTTAACATTAATTAATTGGAACGGTTTTTTTGCTCGGACATTTGATTTAGATGAGTTGGTAACAACATTATCTGGTGGGAACGGAGCAGGAAAATCCACTACAATGGCAGGCTTTGTAACTGCATTGATTCCTGATTTGACCTTGTTACATTTTCGTAATACGACGGAGGCTGGCTCGACAGGCGGATCCCGGGATAAAGGGTTACACGGTAAATTACGTCCAGGCGTGTGCTATGCAGTATTAGATACAATTAATTCTCGTCATCAGCGTATTTTAGTTGGGGTAAGGTTGCAACAGATTGCCGGACGGGATAAAAAAGTCGATTTAAAAACTTTTTCAATTCAAGGCGTGGAATTATCTCAAAATCCAACCGCACTTTTCACTGAAAGTGTCGGAGAACGGCAAGCCAGAGTATTGAGTTTAGCTGAACTTAAAGATAAAACGGAGCAAATAGGCGCACAATTTAAGCAATATCACTCTATTGGCGATTATCACGCAATGATGTTTGAATTAGGGCTTATTCCAAAACGCTTACGTTCTTCCTCCGATCGGAGTAAATTTTATAAACTCATTGAGGCTTCATTGTATGGAGGAATTTCTAGTGCAATTACTCGTTCTCTAAGGGATTACTTATTGCCGGAAAACCTTGGTGTACGTAAAGCTTTCCAAGATATGGAAAGTGCATTGCGTGAAAATCGAATGACTCTTGAAGCAATTAAAGTAACCCAGGCGGATAGAGATTTGTTCAAGCATTTAATAACCGAAACCACGAATTATGTCGCATCGGATTATATGCGTAATGCTAATGAACGTTTAGGTAATATTCAAATGGCATTAGGATTTCGCCAAGAGTGGTATAAAGCGAAAGATGAACGGGATTTATCACAACACCGACTCGTGGATTTAAGCCGTGAATCAACAGATTTGGCTGAAGCGGAAAAAATTTTGGAAATTGATCACCAAAGTGCCTCTGATCACTTGAACTTAGTCCTTAATGCTTTACGCCATGCGGAGAAAATTTCTCGTTATCAGGAAGATGTGAATGACTTGACGGAAAAATTAGAAGAACAACGTGCAGTCGTTGAAACCGCAAATGAACAGTTTGAGGAAAGTCAAACTCAATTTGAACAAATCGAACAAGATATTGATCATATTCGCTCTCAATTGGCAGATTATCAACAAGCGCTTGATGCGCAGCAAACCAGAGCATTGCAATATCAACAAGCAATACAGGCATTGGAAAAAGCCAAAACACTTTGCGGATTGGCTGAATTAAATGAACTTAACGCGGAAGATTACCATCATGAATTTGCTGCACAGGCTGAGAACTTGACAGAGCAAGTGATTGATTTAGAACATAAAATGTCAATTTCTGAAGCAGCAAAATCACAATTCGATAAAGCCTATCAATTAGTTTGTAAAATCGATGGTGATGTACCCCGTTCGGCAGCTTGGGAATCGGCAAAAGCGTTATTAAAAGAATTTCCAACCCAAAAAGTACAGGCTCAGCAAACACCACAACTTCGTACCAAATTATATGAGTTAGAGCAACGCTATGCTCAGCAACAAAGTGCGGTCAAATTACTAAATGATTTTAATCAGCGTAGCGGTCTAGATTTACGAAGTGTAGATGAATTGGAAAATTTCTATAGTGAGCAAGAAGCACTTATCGAGGATCTCAATGCCGAACTTTCTGAACAAGTAGAAAACCGTTCTACGTTACGCCAAAAGCGTGAAAATCTGACCGCACTTTATGAAGAAAATGCACGTAAAGCGCCAGCGTGGTTGACTGCTCAATCCGCCTTAGAACGCCTACAAGAGCAAAGTAGTACACAATTTTCTTCAAGCCAACAAGTAATGCATTTTATGCAAGAACAGCTGGCAAAGGAACGCGAATTAACGATATTACGCGATCAGCTTGAACAACAACGAGATCAGTTAGATGAGCAAATATCTCGTTTAAGTCAGCCTGACGGTTCGGAGGATGCTCGTTTAAATACACTAGCGGAACGCTTTGGTGGTGTGTTGTTATCAGAACTTTATGATGATGTACCTATTGATGATGCCCCTTATTTTTCTGCATTATATGGACCGGCACGGCACGCTATTGTTGTAAGGGATTTAAATACAGTAAGGGAACAATTAGCTCAACTTGAAGATTGTCCAGATGACTTATATTTAATTGAGGGAGACCCGGCGGAATTTGATGATAGTGTTTTATCTGCGCAAGAACTTGATTTTGGGGTGGTTGTACAAGTTTCAGAGCGTGAACTGCGTTACTCTAAATTCCCAGAAATTCCGTTATTTGGTCGGGCTGCGCGCGAAAAGCACTTAGAATCTCTACAAATTCAGCGCGATGAAATTGCTGAACGTTATGCACAATGTGCTTTTGATGTACAGAAATGCCAACGTTTGCACGATCATTTTAGCCAATTTGTTGGTTTACATTTAGCTCTTGCATTTCAACCAGATCCTGAACAAATAATGACAGAAATTAGTCATCAACGTAATGATATTGAACGAGAGTTAAGCCAATTTAGCAGTGGAGAACAGCAGCTACGGATTCGCTTGGATAAAGCAAAAGAAAATATTCAATCGTTGAATAAGATTATTCCACTGTTAAATTTATTAGATGATGCAGAGCTTCTTGATCGTATTGATGAATGTCGAGAACAACTGGATATCGCAGAGCAAGATGAATCCTTTATTCGCCAACATGGCGTAACGTTGTCACAACTGGAGCCTATTGCGAATAGTTTACAAAGTGATCCGGAAAATTATGAGCGTTTAAAAACAGATTTAGGGCAAAAAATTCATCAACAAAAACAAGTTCAGCAAAGAGTTTTTGCTTTAGCTGATGTGGTACAGCGCAAAAACCATTTTAGCTATCAAGATTTGGGACAGACAGAAACTTCTGAACTAAATGATCAACTTCGTCAACGTTTGGAAAGAATGCAAGCTCAACGCGATCTTCAACGTGAACAGTTACGTCAGAAGCAAACACAATTTACTCAGTATAATCAAGTGCTTATTCAGCTTCAAAGCGCTTTTGACAGTAAAAATCAAATGCTTAATGAATTAATCCAAGAAATTGGTGAATTAGGTGTTAGAGCCGATGATAGTGCAGAGGCGCGTGCAAGATTACGCAAAGAGGAACTCTATCAACAACTTTCTACTGCTAGACAACGTCGTGCTTATGTTGAAAAGCAATTAACCTTAATTGAAAGTGAATCGGAAAATCTTAATCGCCGTATTCGTAAAGCGGAAAGAGATTATAAAACACAGCGTGAACTTGTTGTGGCCGCTAAAGTAAGTTGGTGTGTCGTATTGCGTTTATCTCGCAATAGTGATGTAGAAAAACGGCTAAATCGTCGCGAATTAGCCTATTTGTCGGCAGATGAGTTACGCTCTATGTCGGATAAGGCATTAGGAGCATTGCGAACGGCAGTTGCAGATAATGAATATTTACGAGATAGTCTGCGACTATCGGAAGATAATCGTAAACCGGAAAATAAAGTGCGATTTTTTATTGCGGTATATCAGCATCTGCGTGAGCGGATTCGTCAAGATATTATTAAAACAGATGATCCGATTGATGCTATTGAACAAATGGAAATTGAACTTTCTCGTTTAACTGATGAATTGACCGGACGGGAGAAAAAATTAGCGATTAGCTCGGAAAGTGTTGCTAACATTATGCGTAAAACGATTCAACGGGAGCAAAATCGTATTCGTATGCTTAATCAAGGGTTGCAGAATATTGCTTTCGGACAAGTTAAGTCAGTGCGTTTAGTCGTCAATATTAGGGATACCCATGCAATGTTATTAAATGCACTATCGGGTAAGAAAGAAGATTATCAAGATCTATTTAGCGATAATCGTATTACCTTCTCGGAAGCAATAGCAAAACTCTACCAGCGAATAAATCCACATATTGATATGGGGCAGCGTACTGCCCAAACTATTGGTGAAGAGTTATTGGATTACCGGAATTATCTAGAATTAGAAGTTGAAGTATTCCGCGGTGCAGACGGTTGGTTGCGTGCGGAGAGTGGAGCATTATCTACCGGGGAAGCAATTGGAACGGGAATGTCTATTTTGTTAATGGTTGTACAAAGTTGGGAAGAAGAAAGCCGTCGTATTCGAGGCAAAGATATCGTGCCGTGCCGTTTACTATTCCTTGATGAAGCGGCTCGTTTGGATGCAAAATCCATTTCAACTTTGTTTGAATTATGTGAACGGCTCGATATGCAATTACTCATCGCAGCGCCGGAAAATATTAGCCCGGAAAAAGGTACAACTTATAAGTTAGTACGTAAAATCGCTGGTAACCAAGAACATGTTCATGTTGTCGGATTGCGAGGATTTGGGGTAGAGGAGTAGTACTAATACAAGAAAAGTGCGGTTAAAAATTTAGTGTTTTTGACCGTGCTTTATTGAAAATAACGCTAAATTTTTAGGTCTAGGCATTATTTTAATTCTTATTTAAATTAAAGGATATTCAACGCTCATGCATTATTTGATTTTTGCCATTCTTTGTAGTGTGGCTGTTTCCGTATTACTGAAAATTGCTCGCCAAAGGAATATTATTATCGAACAAGCCATCGCGTTTAACTATATTATGGCAATCTCTTTATGTTATTTTTTACTTAAACCCGATTTTCAAGGGAAAACTTTTACTGAGTTTTTTGTACATAGCGAAAGCCGTTGGATTTTTATTAGCTTAGGAATTCTGTTACCTTGCGTATTTATTTTTATGTCAAAAGCGGTAGAATTTGCCGGTATTGTGCGCTCTGATGCAGCGCAACGCCTATCCCTATTTTTACCGATTCTTGCCGCCTTTTTTATTTTTAACGAAGATTTAAGTCAATCAAAATTAGTTGGTGTAGCATTGGCATTTATTGGCCTATTTTGCCTATTAAGTAAACCGCATAAGCAAAGTGCGGTCAATTTTAAAGGCATTTTGGGGCTGCTTAGTGTATGGCTTGGATATGGCATCATTGATATTTTATTTAAGCAAGTATCAAAGAGTGGAGGGGCATTTACAACGACATTATTTATTGTTTTCTCATTGTCTGCTTGTGTGATGTTTATTTATTTACTTTTTAAGAAAACACAATGGAGCGTTTCAGGTTTTGTTGGCGGAATTATTCTGGGAATATTGAATTTTTTCAATATCCTGTTCTATATTAAAGCTCACCAAAATTTCGGTACGAATCCAACATTAGTATTTGCTGGAATGAATATTGGGGTGATTTGTTTGGGTACAATAATTGGCGCGTTAGTCTTTAAGGAAAAAATAAGCAAAATTAATAGTGTGGGGATTGTATGCAGCCTCGCAGCAATTTTTTGTTTATATTATTTAGATAAGATTCTGGCTTAGATTTGAATTTGAGAAAGATTATGCAAAAAAACGATTTCAGTTTTTTTATTTATGATTACGAGAGTTTCGGCGTAAATCCTGCTACGGATCGTCCGGCACAATTTGCTGGTATTCGCACCGATTCTGATTTTAATATTATTGACGAACCGGTAATTATTTATTGTAAACAAACTAATGACTATTTACCTTCTCCAGAGGCCGTATTAGTAACGGGGATTACACCTCAAGAATGTAATGAGAAAGGGTTAACAGAACCGGAATTTGCCACTCGTATTTTACAGGAATTTAGCCGTCCGAATACTTGTGTTATGGGGTTTAATAATATTCGTTATGATGACGAAATGACACGTTATATGTTTTATCGCAATTTTATTGACCCTTATGAATACAGTTGGAAAAATGGTAATTCTCGTTGGGATTTATTAGATTTAGTCAGGGCTTGTTATGCTCTAAGGCCAGAAGGGATAAATTGGTCTTATGATGAAGATGGATTGCCATCGTTTCGTTTGGAAAAGTTGACTAAAGCGAATGGAATAGAACATAGCAATGCCCATGATGCTATGTCTGATGTGTATGCGACGATTGCAATGGCAAAGTTAATTAAAGAAAAACAACCAAAATTATTCCAGTATTTCTTTGATAATCGGGGAAAGAAGGAATTGGAAAAATTAATTGATGTTGCAACGATGACTCCATTGGTACACGTTTCGGGAATGCTTGGAAACTATCGTGGTAATACGACTTGGATTGCACCTTTGGCTTGGCATCCCATGAATCAAAACGCACTGATAGTCTGTGATTTAGCCAAAGATATTAGTAATTTATTAACAAAAAGTGCGGTTGAATTACGACAACATTTATATATGGCGAAATCAGTGCTAGAAACAGAAGAGATTTTGCCCGTACCTTTAAAATTGGTACATATCAATAAATGTCCGATTTTAGCACCTGCAAAAACCTTATTAGCGGAGAACGCTACTAGATTAGGAATTGATCGTGAATATTGTTTACAAAACCTGCAGAATCTTCGTCTATCAAAAGATATTCGAGAAAAAGTCATTGAAGTTTTTACCGATGATAGGATTTTTGAACCGAGTGAAAATGTAGAAACTGAGTTATATAGGGGCTTTTTTAATTACAATGATAAAAATAATATGGCAATTTTAAGAGATTTGCCAATAGATAAACTTGCTGATCATAACCTTTCTTTCCAAGATGAACGTATTCCTGAATTATTATTTCATTATCGAGCAAGGCACTTTTATAAAACATTAACTCGAACAGAACAGCTAAAATGGCAGAGATATCGACAAAGAAAATTAGAAAAAAGTGCGGTTGAATTTGAGCAACGTTTACAATCTTTAATTGAACAATACAGAGATGATTCAGAAAAACTTCATTTATTAAAGCAAGTGTATGAATATAGTGTAAGGTTATTTGGATAATTTTGTTACATGGTAACTTGAATGCTGTCTTATCTAAGATTAAGAATTAGTATTTTTTAAGAATAATTACTACTGTTGTATATTCAGCCATGAATTTGATGGGTTGATATAATTAAAAACGACGATACTTTCTATTTGATTTTTATAATGTATTTTCGTTGCATTCTAGTTGGAAATCTGCTTGCATAAAATATTGAAATACTATAAAATCCGCACGTTTTTTAGCCCGCTTAAAGTGGGTAGTAGTCTATACTCTTCTGTTTTATATGGAAGTTCGTTTTAACCAATAGAGGGATAAAATTATTAAAACCGTAAAAAAAGCGCCGGTCGCTAACCGCCCGAATCGTATTAATGATGAAATTCGTGTGAAAGAAGTCCGCTTGATCGACCAAGATGGTGAGCAAGCAGGTATTGTGAGTATTCAAGAGGCATTAGAGCGCGCAGAGACATTAGAATTAGATCTTGTTGAAATTAGCCCAAACGCGGAACCGCCGGTATGCCGCATTATGAATTACGGTAAATTCCTTTATGAAAAGGGTAAAGCGGCAAAAGAACAGAAGAAAAAGCAGAAAATTGTGCAAGTGAAGGAAATTAAATTCCGTCCTGGTACAGACGAAGGCGACTATCAGGTAAAACTACGCAGCCTGATTCGCTTTTTAGAAGATGGGGATAAAGCTAAAATTACGGTTCGTTTTCGCGGCCGGGAAATGGCTCACCAAGACATTGGTTTAGACGTGTTAGAACGTGTAAAAAATGACCTGGCCGAGATTTCAGTCGTAGAATCTGCGCCTGGAAAATTAGAGGGTCGCCAAGCTGTTATGGTACTTGCCCCTAAAAAGAAATAGTTAGTGCATAACAAGTAATAAAAAAAGAAAGTTATCTTTACTTTTTTTTATTCGCCTAATTATCTGATGTTAAACTTAAACAATGCGGAGTTATTAAACAATGCCTAAAATTAAAACAGTACGTGGTGCTGCGAAGCGTTTCAAAAAAACGGCTTCCGGCGGTTTTAAACGTAAACAATCTCACTTACGTCATATTTTGACTAAGAAAACCACTAAACGTAAACGTCATCTACGTCATAAATCAATGGTAGCGAAAGCTGACCAAGTTTTAGTTGTAGCGTGTTTGCCATACGCGTAGGCACAAGCGTACATTTAGTTAATTTTTAGATCATTAATAGACATAGGAGATTAAATAATGGCTCGTGTAAAACGTGGTGTTATTGCAAGAGCACGCCATAAGAAAGTTCTTAAGGCTGCTAAAGGTTATTATGGTGCGCGTTCACGTGTATATCGTGTTGCGTTTCAAGCGGTAATTAAAGCAGGTCAGTATGCTTATCGCGACCGTCGTCAACGTAAGCGTCAATTCCGTCAATTATGGATTGCTCGTATTAACGCAGCTGCTCGTCAAAACGGTTTATCTTATAGTAAATTCATCAATGGCTTGAAAAAAGCATCAGTTGAAATTGACCGTAAAATTTTAGCGGACATTGCTGTATTTGATAAAGTAGCTTTTGCTGCGTTAGTTGAAAAAGCTAAATCTGCGCTTTAATTTCACCATAATCTAGCTTACTAGTTAGAGTAAATTTTTTAAGGGTTGATTTTGAGTTAATATCGAAATCAGCCCTTAATTATCTCAAATCATTTTCTGTTCTTCCAATTTAGTTAATAAATAAGAGATTTAAATTTGTTACTAAGGGTAAAAGAGTATCGTTATTTCCCTAACAATCGTTTCTACCTTTATACTTTAGAGGTTCGAAATGTATCTTTTAGCATTTCTTTTTCCTATGCTCCTTGGCTTATGTAATATAATGATTCTATGTATAACACTTTAAAAATAATTGCTCTACTGAGTTCAAAGGTAATTAATCCGAAAGTTGGAATATGTGGTCTGAGCACTAATCATTAGTGAAAAACCAGTATTGTAACAGTTCAATTTCCTGCAACATTTGGAAGATAAATTGATAAACTTATCCAAACAGTGAAAAAGGAAACAATATGTCCAAAGTCGTTACTTCCGAAGACAAAAAGCCATGTATCAATCTTTTGCTTTCTGGCAAACATCCCTGAGTGTCCAAGTCTAAAAAATGAAAAGGAACAGTTAATCTGCACTTAACCGCTGGAAATTTTAATATTATCAAGAGCAAACAAGGTATTATTCCTCAATATTCATTACTAATGAGCAACGAGAAATTTAATGTCAGTAAGCGTAAAAAGAATAACTGCGCATCGATAATGCCATATTAAAAAAGATTTTAACCGTTCTTGTTCGACAAAAACTAAAAGCCTCTTTAATTAAACTCAAACTAGAAGCCTGCTTACAGGGATTTGAAATGAAATGCAGCTCAACAGACAGAGAAATGCATGAATAATGGGATAATCAAGTCTTTTTTCACTGTCTTAAATAAAAATCTGTCGAGATATTATTTACTACATCATCATAGCAAGCCCCTACTATGCGGCGTAATGTATTGAAGATTTTTACAACTCTAGATGGTTTTATTTTGCATTGTGGTATATATCTTCTAATGATCTAGGAAATTGAATCATTCTAGAGGAAAATTGTGGGATAAATAGGATATCTTAAATCTGATAAAACATCGCAAAAATTGACCGCACTTTGATTTTGCTACTGATAGCTTGGTTTTTTTATGCTAGAATCTGCCGTCAATTTTATTAGTTATCATATACAGGAAATGCTATGAAAGTATTAGAAGGTTCAATTCCGGCACCAAATTCAAAAATTGCAGTGGTTATTGCTCGTTTCAATAGCTTTATTAATGAAAGTTTATTGGAAGGTGCTGTTGATGCGTTAAAACGTATTGGACAAGTAAAAGATGAAAATATTACAGTAGTGCGTGCGCCAGGGGCTTATGAGTTGCCGTTAGTTGCTCGTCGTTTAGCAGAAAGTAAAAAGTATGATGCTATTGTCGCATTAGGTACGGTTATTCGTGGTGGTACGGCACATTTTGAATATGTGGCTGGTGAGGCGAGTAGTGGCTTAGGACAAGTTGCAATGCAATCGGAAATTCCGGTGGCATTTGGTGTGTTAACTACTGAAAATATTGAGCAAGCTATTGAGCGAGCTGGTACGAAAGCGGGTAATAAAGGTGCAGAGGCTGCGCTCGTTGCGCTAGAAATGGTTAACTTATTACAACAAATTGATGTGGCGTAATCGGTATGACAGAAAAACAAGTAAAGAAAGTATCATTGCGTCGTCGTGCCAGAGAATGTGCGGTACAAGCACTTTATTCTTGGGATATTTCAGGCAATTCCGTTCAAGAAATTGAATTGGCATTTATGCTTGATCAAGATATGAATGGGGTAGATAAAGTTTATTTTCGTAAGTTATTACACCAAACAATTACGAATATTGAAGCTGTAGATTTTTCTATTTCTGCTTATTTAGATCGTCAGTTTAATGAGCTTGATCCAATAGAAAAAGCGGTATTGCGTGTCGCTGTCTATGAATTGCAATTTGAATTTGACGTACCTTATAAAGTTGTAATTAATGAAGCAATCGAAGTAGCTAAAGTATTCGGTTCGGATGAAAGTCATAAATATATTAATGGTGTTTTAGATAAAATCGCACCAGCCTTGTCCCGTAAATAGGATATTAAGAAATGGGTAATGGTGAATTTGACGTTATTCGGCGTTATTTTACTCCGTTTGGCCGCATTACCCGTAGTGATGTTATTGTTTCTATTGGTGATGATTGTGCAGTTACACAACATCTTCAAAATCAGTATGTAGCGACCACTACGGATACAATGGTAGAGAATACCCATTTTCTCCCTTCAATTTCAGCTAGCGATTTAGCGTATAAAGCCATTGCGACTAACCTTAGCGATCTAGCCGCAATGGGTGCAAACCCAGCATGGTTTTCTTTGGCCTTAACGTTACCAAAAATAGATCAACGATGGTTATCAGAGTTTAGTAACAGTCTTTTTTCTGTCTTAGATCAATATAATGTGGAACTAATCGGTGGCGATACAACAAAAGGTTCTTTGTACGTTGTAACGATTACCGCACAGGGGATTATTTGCGGACAGGCATTATGTCGTCATAGTGCTAATGTAGGCGACAGTATTTATGTCTCGGGAACATTGGGGGATAGTGCTGGTGGACTAAGGCTATTATTGCAAAATACGCCAGAAATAGAGAAAAATGTGGTTAATTTGACAAAAGAATATTTAATTCAACGTCATTTACGTCCTACTCCTAGAATCTCGTTGGGTAAAGCTTTGGCAAAAAATCATTTGGCAAGTGCGGCAATTGATATTTCAGACGGTTTAGTTGCAGATCTCGGACACATTTTACAACGTAGTCAATGTCGAGCGGTTATTAATTTGGATAAACTTCCGCTTTCTCAACAATTAGTTGATACTTTTGGGCAAGGGCAAGCGGAGTGTTTAGCATTGTCAGGCGGCGAAGATTATGAGTTATGTTTCACTGTATCTGAGCAAAATCAAATGAAGTTAGAAGATACTTTGGAAAGTCTTGGCGTTCCTTATTGTCGTATTGGACAAATTCTTGCGCCAGATCCGAAAGAATCAAACTTGATCTTCCAACGCCATGGACAGCCTGTTGAGTTGGGCGAGATAAAAGGTTTTGACCATTTTAAGTAGGATATTTTCATGACACAACATAATCCCTTTGAAAAAATTCGTTTAACCAACCCAATTCATTTTCTTGCACTAGGCTTTGGTTCGGGATTAATGAAAAAGGCTCCGGGAACATGGGGAAGTGTTGTCGGGGTTTTATTTGGTTTTTTATTGTTAAACTTTCTTTCAATAAAAATATTCTTGATTTTGACCGCTCTTTTTTTTGTTATTGGATGTTATTTATGCCAGAAAACTGCTGATGATATGGGGGTTCATGATCATGGTGCAATAGTTTGGGATGAAATTGTCGGTATTTTTATCGTGTTGAGTGCAATTCCCGTTTTATCTTGGCAATGGATGATAGTTGCTTTTGTACTATTTCGTTTCTTTGATATTTTAAAGCCATTCCCGATTCGTTATTTTGATCAAAAATTAGAAAGTGGCTTAGGTATTATGGTTGATGATGTTCTAGCTGCAATTTATTCTGTTATCCTGATTTTCTTTATTCGATTATATTTCTAGAGAGGAAAGCTTTTGTTAAATTTAATTATTGTTCATTTGTTTGGCCTAATGACTCCCGGTCCTGATTTTTTTTATGTCAGCCGAATGGCAGCAAGTAATTCTCGCCGTAATACAGTTTGTGCCATTTTAGGTATTACAATTGGAGTGGCATTTTGGGCAACGGCTTCTATGCTGGGACTTGCTTTACTTTTCGTAACATTTCCTACCCTACATGGATTTATTATGGTTTTAGGTGGGAGCTATTTAGCTTATCTAGGCTTTTTAATGGTTAAATGCCGTACTAATGCTGTCTTTGAACCTTTAACGGAAAAAGAACAAAATCAGTCTAGCACGATAAAGCAGGAAATTTTGAAAGGATTATGGATTAATTTATCTAATGCTAAAGTTGTGATTTATTTTAGTAGTGTAATGTCATTAGTATTAGTAAATATTAGTAATATCTGGCAAATTAGCATTGCTTTGCTAGTAATTGTAGGAGAAACTTTTGCTTATTTTTATGTGGTTTCATTAATCTTTTCACGTAATATTGCGAAACTATTTTATAGTCGATACAGCCGTTATATTGATAATACGGCTGGTATTGTTTTTTTTATATTTGGAGTAATTTTAATTTATAACGGTATGAGAGAAATAATCTAATGATACGGGGGAGAAAATGACATTAAAAATTGCTATTGCAGGGGCTGGTGGCCGTATGGGGCGTCAACTAATTCAAGCGGCGCATTTAACCGAAGGCGTTGAGCTAGGCGCAGCTTTTGTGCGGCCAGGGTCATCGTTAATCGGTGTGGACGCGGGTGAGTTAGCTGGTATCGGAAAATTAGGTATTTTCGTTTCGGATAATTTGTTTACGCAGCGAGAAAAATTTGATCTCTTAATTGATTTTACTCGTCCAGAGGGTACATTGGCACATATCAAATTCTGTGTCGAGCACCATAAAAAGATGATTATCGGTACTACCGGATTTAATGAAGAAGGTAAAGCTTTTATTGCTCAGGCAGCCAAAGAGACTGCAATTGTTTTTGCTTCAAATTTTAGCGTTGGAGTCAATTTAGTTTTTAAACTCTTAGAAAAAACCGCCAAAGTAATGGGCGATTATTGCGATATTGAAATTATCGAAGCTCATCATCGGCATAAAGTTGATGCACCCTCAGGTACGGCACTATCAATGGGCGAACATATTGCAAAAACATTAGGACGTGATCTGAAAACGCATGGCATATTTAGTCGTGAAGGTATTACGGGCGAACGTAAACGAGATGAAATCGGTTTTTCCACCATTCGTGCTTCTGATGTTGTTGGTGAACATTCCGTTTGGTTTGCTGATATCGGCGAGCGAGTAGAAATTTCGCATAAAGCATCAAGCCGAATGACCTTTGCTAACGGTGCAGTGCGTGCGGCTAAATGGTTAACAGATAAACCAAACGGGTTATTTGATATGACTGACGTATTGGATTTGAATAATTTATAGTTCGATTTCTAAATCGCTTTCTACTTGACAGCAACATAATAAAATTTCATCAGGTTGTAGAAAGGCAAGGGGAGCTTCTTTATAAGATACTTTGCCTTTTCTTAATTTTACCCGACAGGAACCACAATATCCGGCACGACATTGATATTCGTGAGGGATACCTTGTTGGAGCAGGAAATCTAATAAAGGTATTTGATTTTGATATTGCAAGGTTAATTGACGTTTAATTAAATGAATTTTCATATTAAAAGAGAACAAAAATAATTATGAATTATAGCGTAAATTTATTTATTTTTCGGTGAAATCTTGGAATTATCTTACCTTTATCTTTGAGTTTAAATGTGTATAATCAATTCACTTTGTGAGGACTGCATAATGAGCCAATTTTTTTATATTCATCCCGAAAATCCCCAAGTTCGTTTAATTAATCAAGCTGTAGAAATTTTGCGTAGTGGCGGTGTGATCGTTTACCCTACGGATTCAGGCTATGCACTTGGTTGTATGATTGGAGATAAACATGCAATGGATCGTATCGTTGCTATTCGTTGTTTACCTGAGGGCCATAATTTCACCTTAATTTGCAGTGATCTTTCTGAATTATCTAATTATGCTTTAGTAACAAATCCCGCTTATCGTTTAATTAAAAATAATACGCCGGGACGCTATACATTTATTTTAACTGCAACTAAAGAGCTTCCTCGACGTTTAATGACTTCAAAACGTAAAACTATTGGATTACGCGTTCCAGACAACCAAATTGCATTAGATTTACTAAAAGCACTAGGACAGCCGATTTTATCTTGCTCTTTAATGCTACCAAACAATGAACATTTGACTCAATCTGATCCAGAAGAAATTCGTGAGTGTTTAGAACATCAAGTGGATTTGATTATTCATGGTGGATATTTAGGACCCGAACCGACAACAGTGGTAGATTTGACCGAGGATTCACCTATGATTTTACGCGAAGGTAGCGGTTCTATCGCACCTTTTGTTTAACGTTATGCCAGACGCTTGAGAAAGCGGCATTTTCCAATTAATAAGGATGACAATGAAACAAACACAAAAACAATTAAAAAATAGACTGCATCTTCCTGCTAAAGGAACAGCTGATTTAGCAGCCAAATCTAGATTATTGACAAAAGCGTCTCAGGCTACTCATACCAAGGGTGAAAAATTGCAGAAGGTCTTAGCCAGAGCAGGGCAGGGATCTCGTCGAGAAATAGAAAAAATGATTGAACAGGGAAGAGTGAGTGTTAATGGTAAAGTTGCGACGCTAGGAGATCGGGTCGAGATTAGTTCAGCATTAAAGATTCGGATTGACGGAAACATTATTAATTTATCTCAGGCTCAAAAAGAGTTATGCAGAGTGTTAATGTATTATAAGCCAGAAGGCGAACTTTGCACCCGTCATGATCCGGAGGGGAGAGCAACGGTATTTGATCGTCTGCCGCGTTTAACCGGGTCAAGATGGATTGCTGTTGGGCGTTTAGATATTAATACATCGGGTTTATTGCTATTTACAACAGATGGAGAATTAGCAAATCGTTTAATGCACCCGAGCCGAGAAGTTGAACGTGAATATTCCGTGAGAATCTTTGGGCAAGTAGATCAAGGGATGCTTAACCGTTTGCGTAAAGGGGTACAGCTTGAAGATGGTCCAGCTAATTTTAAAGAGATTAAATTTGTTGGCGGTGTTGGAATGAACCAATGGTTTGATGTTACTTTAATGGAGGGGCGTAATCGTGAAGTTCGTCGTTTGTGGGAATCACAAGGTATTCAAGTTAGTCGCTTAATCCGTATCCGTTATGGCAATATTAAGTTAATGAAAAGTCTACCTCGTGGTGGATGGGAAGAAATGGATCTGCAGAATGTCAATTATTTACGAGAATTAGTTGGTTTACCGCCTGAGACAGAATCAAAGTTAGATGTAGCGAAACAAAAAAGACGACCAAAAACAGGACAGATTAGGAAAGCGGTAAAACGCTACTCTGATCTAAATAAACGTTATAAGAGGTAGCCTATTAGATGAAAATGCAGCAACTTCGCTATATTGTTGAAATTGTCAATCAAAATTTAAATATTACAGAGGCCGCAAACGCCCTTTTTACTTCTCAGCCAGGAGTAAGCAAACAAGTTCGTTTATTAGAGGACGAATTAGGTTTGGAAATTTTTGAGCGTAATGGTAAACATATAAAATCCCTTACTCCAGCAGGTAAAAAGATTGTTGCAATTGCTAGAGAGTTATTAGTCAAAGTACAGAGTATTAAAGCACTCGCAGCTGAATATACACAGCCTGATCATGGAGTATTACGTATTGCAACCACTAATACGCAAGCTCGTTATATGTTGCCACCAGTGATTGAACGTTTCTCGAAACAATACCCTGATGTCAGCTTGCATATTCATCAAGGCTCACCGACTCAAATTCATTCGGCTTTAGCGCTTGGGGAAGTTGATTTGGCAATTATTACGGAAGCTCCACATTTATTTGATGGACTTATCCAGTTACCTTGTTACTTATGGAATCGTTCGGTTATTGTCAAACCAGAGCATCCTTTGGCGAAAGTAAGGCACTTAACTATTGAAGAATTAGGAAAATATCCTTTGGTAACTTATACATTTGGATTTACCGGCATATCAGATTTGGATTCTGCTTTTAATAGTGCCGGTATTTTGCCTAATATTGTATTTACTGCAACTGATGCAGATGTAATCAAAACCTATGTCCGTTTAGGATTAGGTGTTGGTATTATGGCATCAATGGCACATACAAAAGAAGATACTGATCTCGTTGCTCTGGATGCAAGGCATTTATTTAGTTCAAGTATGACACAAATTGCCTTTAGACGTAGTACTTTTTTAAGAAACTATATGTATGATTTTATTCAATATTTCTCTCCACATTTAACTCGTGAGTTAGTTGAAAAAGTAGAAATAACAACCGATCATAATGTGTCGAAAAAATTATTTGAAAACATTAAATTAACTATTCGATAGCCAGTTTGTGCTTCATAGAGAATCATTAAAATAACCGATTTTGATCTGAGCAAAATAATCAATCATCCCTTTTTATAAAGAGGAAAAATGGGTGAAAAAACTGCACTTTAGTCGAAGGTTAGTCTAACTAAAGTGCAGATTATTTTAAGATAAGTAAAGCCAGATTTTTCAAAAATGTGATTCTTTTTGACCGCACTTTTAAGAGGCGGTATTGATTTCCTCAAAGGATTTTACTAAATCGTCTATGGCTTTGATTTGGCTAACAAATGCTTCTAATTTAGATAACGGTAAGGCGGAAGGACCATCGCATTTCGCATCATTCGGGTTAGGATGAGCCTCTAAAAATAATCCAGCAATGCCGATTGCCATACCGGCTCTAGCAAGCTCGGTAACTTGGTCTCTACGACCTCCAGATGCGGCACCAAACGGATCGCGGCATTGTAAAGAATGAGTAACATCAAAGATAACCGGACTACCTTTTGAAACTTTCTTCATTACATTAAAGCCAAGCATATCTACGACAAGATTGTCGTACCCAAAGTTTGTTCCACGATCGCAAAGTATCACTTGATCATTGCCGCATTCGGCAATTTTTTCAACAATATTTCCCATTTGACCTGGGCTAAGGAATTGAGGCTTTTTCACATTGATAACTGCACCAGTGCGAGCCATTGCTTCTACTAAGTCGGTCTGGCGCGCTAAAAATGCGGGTAGTTGAATGACATCAACAACTTCCGAGACAGGCTGGCATTGATAAATTTCATGGATATCAGTAATAATTTTTACATCGAAAGTTTCTTTTAATTCTTGGAAAATTTTAAGTCCTTCATCCATTCCTGGACCTCTATAAGAATGAATGGAAGAGCGGTTAGCTTTATCAAAAGAGGCCTTGAAGACATAAGGTACTCCAAGTTTATTGGTTACATTGACATAAGCTTCGCATACCTGCATTGCCATATCACGGCTTTCTAAAACGTTCATTCCGCCAAATAAGACGAAAGGTTTGTCATTTGCGACTTCGATATGATCAATTTTTACAATTTTATTTTGCATAATATTTCCTTTAGTGAATAGCTTCTTGAGTTAACTCTTGTTTCATATTAACCAATTCAAATTTTAGTAATACGGCAGTAGGATCGTCTGGAGATTGTTTGATGAAATATTCAAAATCTTCGATGGCTGCTTGAAAGGCACCCATTTGGGCCAAGGCAAAACCACGATCTCGGAAATGTTCAGGGGGAACGTTGTCTGTATGAATCATTAAGCGGTTGATATATTCCAGGGCAAGCTCATTCTTGTCTTCTCTGATTAGAGTATTTTTAATGAGCTGTCGTAATCGGCTAACTAAGAGCGGTGTTTCCGCTTTTGCTAGATCCGCAGCTTGTATTTTTGCTCCAAAACCTAATACTCCCTCGTGCAATTTGTATAATTTTTCCAGACTAATGGGTTTTCCATTCCAGGGATCAATAAATACAGTTTCTCTGTTTATTTCTGCTCTAAGTATAAATTGAGCAGGAAAATCAACAGGATAAATAGGTAGTCCTAAGCTTTCCGCTAAATATAAAACAATAGCGCCTAAGCTCATTGGTGAACCACTATGAGTTTCCAGTAAATAAGGGAGATATAGATTTCTCAAGCAAAAATAGTTTTCCGGATCACAATGAAATTTCCAATCTTCATAGACTAATTGAAAGAGTCGTTGAATTTTTTTGGCTTCTGGTATTTCCGATGAGATTTGTTTGCGTGCTTTTCTGACTAAACTTCCCATTAAGCCACGGATACGATACAACTCGTTGCCTTCACTGTCGCATATTAAATAAAATGACTCTAATTCATAATATAGTGTTTTATTTTCGTTTTTCATTATTCCTTCCGACAACCTAACGTAACGCGTTCATTGTTACCATAATCACAAAAGGTTTCAATTTTTTGCCATAAATTTTTTTGAAAAATTGACCGCACTTTTTCACCTTGTTGCCAGCCATGTTCTACAATTAGCCAACCTTGTGGTTTTAAATAGTTTTTTGCTTGCTCGATAATCAAACGTAAATCAGCATAACCTTGTTCTTCTGCGATTAAAGCAGAGAGCGGTTCAAAACGTACATCGCCTAATTGTAAGTGTTCATCCAGCGGATCAATATAAGGCGGGTTAGCAACAATGAGATCAAATTTCTGACTAGGTAAATGATCAAACCAGTTGCTTTGTAGAAATTGTGCATTGAGAACTTGATTACGTTTGGCGTTTATTTTCGCCAATTCTACGGCACCTTCAATTTTATCTACACCCAGTATTGTTAATTTTCCGCCAGATTTTTCGATTAAAGGCTGTAACTCGACAGCTAATGATAGCGCTATGGCACCAGTTCCTGTACCAAGATCTAAAATCGCTAATTCTCCATCGAAAGAAGGGAAAAAGTATGTCGAATTTAATCGTGATTTTGCTTTTTCTAATGCGATTTCTACCAATATTTCAGTATCAGGCCGGGGAATCAAAGTATCTGATGATACTGATAAATCTAATGACCAAAATGATTTTTCACCGAGAATATAGGCAATAGGTTCGCCTTTTGCTCGCCTTTGCAATTTCTTATCTAGTTGAATTAATTCGTTTTGCGTTAATTCAGTTTCTGAAAAAGCAAGAATATGAGCTGTTGATTTCCCTATGACTGATTGTAATAGCTGCTTTGTTTCCTGTTTAACATCAACATAGGGATTATTATGATGTAATTTTTTGATTAACAACATCGCGCTAGAATCAAGCCACTGTTTATAGTTCATTTCATTGACTCATTGACGACAATTGTAGACATAATAATATCAGTTAGGGAACGTTTTTCATTGTTTACAAAAGCAGCAATAGCGCTAATTATGATCATCACTCCAAACAAAGAGAAAGTATAATCCAGTAGCTCTCTTAAAATATATTTTGTTAGTGAAATTGAATTTCGGGTTTGATAATCCACAACCTTTAGGGATAGCCAGCGCTTTGCTAAGGTTTGTCTATATTTTTTTATGAAATAGAGCTGCCAAGCTAGGTAAATAAATATAAGAATGATAGAACTTAATTTTCCCAATTGTACTCCGATAAGAATTATTAGATAGAGTAACATCGCATTTATTATTGATGCAAGCCAACGTTTAAATCGGCTTGCAAGTATAAGAGGAGGGGATGGATATATCTGATTTACCGTCTTTTGTTCATGTGGTTTTTCAACTATCATTATATTTTCCTTCACATTATTAATGTTGAATGTTTGACGTTAATTCTGTTCAGATAGTGCTGCCAATTGATCTGCTTGATATTCTGTAATGATAGGTTGAATTAATTCATCAATTTTTCCATTCATTACTTCGTCAAGACGATAAAGTGTTAAATTAATACGATGATCGGTTACGCGTCCTTGTGGATAGTTATAGGTACGGATTTTATCGGATCTATCCCCTGAACCTAATAGGTTACGGCGAGTATCCGCTTGCTCTTGAGCTTGCTTTTCTTGTTCTGCTTGAATAATACGCGAAGCTAAAACTGACATCGCTTTAGCTTTATTTTTGTGTTGTGAGCGCTCGTCTTGACATTCTACTACGATACCTGTCGGTAAATGGGTAATTCGTACAGCGGAATCGGTAGTATTAACGTGTTGTCCACCCGCTCCGGAGGAACGGTAAGTATCGATTTTTAAATCGCTAGGATTGATTTCCGGCATTTCGCTTTCAGGTAATTCGGGCATTACCGCAACCGTACAAGCCGAAGTATGGATTCGTCCTTGTGATTCTGTTTTTGGTACACGCTGTACTCGATGACCGCCAGACTCGAATTTTAGTTGTCCATAAACTCCCTCACCACTGATTTTTACGATGACTTCTTTATAGCCTCCTTGTTCGCTTTCATTTGCACTTAGCATTTCTATGCGCCATCGTTTACTTTCTGCATAACGGCTGTACATCCGGAATAAATCTCCAGCAAAAATACCAGCTTCATCTCCCCCAGTTCCTGCTCGAATTTCTAAATAGCAGTTATATTCATCGTTTGGATCTTTTGGTAACAAAAGAATTTGTAATTGTTGTTCAACTTGTTCTAATTCAGATCTCGATGTTTCAATTTCTTCTTGTGCCATTTCTTTCATGCTCGGATCATCAAGTAAAAATTCGGCTTCTTCAATATTGTTATTGAGCTGATTCCAGCGATTGAAACATTTTACAACATCTTCGAGTTGAGCATATTCTTTTGAGTAGGCGCGGAATTTATCTTGGTCGCTAATTACTGAGGGATCGCCTAGTAAGGCTTCCAGTTCTTCATGGCGTTCTTTTAAACTTTCTAATTTACTAATAATAGAGGCTTTCATAACTTACCTTGTGTGTGAAATTGGAAATAAAAATCGGTGTATTTTAGCTGATTTTAGAAGAAATGAGTAGCGTTGGGAAACCCTTACTAAAACAGACCCGCACTTTCGTGCGGTAGCGATTAAATTTTTGTTACATCGAATAAATTTAAGTCAATATAGTTAGGGGTATGGTAAAAATGAGCTAATGCTTGGCGTAGCGTTTCTGCTCGTTTAGGTAAACCTTTTTCCGCATAAAGTTTTACTTGCTCATAAACTGCTTGTTTAAATGGCTGAGTATTACCTGGATCTCCGTCTAGATTATCAGCACTGGCAAAATAGCGGAAACCTGCGGCAGTAGCTAGGATCCATTCAATTGCTTGGGGTTTAATTTCGACTTTTTCAAATTCTCGTTGTCGCTCGGTAGAACGTCCATCAGGTTCGTACCAGTAGCCGAAATCTTCTAATTTACGTCGTTCTTTACCAGCGACAAGCCAATGGGCAATTTCATGCAATGCGCTACTATAAAATCCTCTGGCAAAATAAATAGCATTATAAGGGACTTGTTCATTTGCCGGTAGATAAATAGGTTCTTCGCCTCCTCTTACTAATTTAGTATTAAACTCTTTTTCAAAACATTGGTTAAAAATTTGAATAATATCATCTAATTGATGTTCCATCTTATTTCTCCTGAAATGATTATTTTCAAATTATAATTGAATTTATTCTAGTAACTTCATATTTTTTCAGATTTTTTAACAAAGAGTATTAATTTAGAATAGTTAAAAAATGGTTAATTAAATTATTAAATGAGAATAGTTTATATTAATAAAATCCTTTTTTATTAATTACTTACATGAAAAATAAATATAAAAAACATTGCTAATTCTCATTTGGCTGGTAAAATGCCTACCTGAGTCTTATTTATAAAGAGGGGTTTAGTTATGTTAAGTAAAGCGATTACAGCTAAGTTAAATGAACAAATTAACTTAGAATTTTATTCATCTAATGTTTATTTACAAATGAGTGCTTGGTGCTCTAGACATGGCTACGAAGGTGCGGCTGCATTTTTACTTCGTCATGCAGATGAAGAAATGGAACATATGCAAAAGTTATTCCAATACGTGAATGAAACCAGCGGAATGCCTCTATTAGGAAAAATTGAAGCGCCAAAAAATGATTATAAATCTTTGAAAGAAGTCTTTGAAATTACATTAGAGCATGAAAAACTCGTAACAGCAAAGATTAATGAATTGGTTGAAGTAACGTTTGCAGATAAAGATTATTCTACCTTTAATTTCCTACAATGGTACGTTGCAGAGCAACACGAAGAAGAAAAGCTATTTAGTAGCATTATCGATAAATTTAATTTACTTGGAGAAGACGGTCGTTCTCTTTATTTTATCGATCGTGATTTAGCTACATTAGAATAGGAGAAAAAATTATGTTATCGGCAAATGTAATTAAGTTATTAAATGATCAAATGAACTTGGAATTTTATTCTTCCAATTTATATCTTCAAATGAGTGCTTGGTGTGAACAGAAAGGCTTTGAAGGTACGGCAAAATTCTTATGTGCACATGCAGCTGAAGAAATGCAACATATGCGTAAATTATTTACATATTTAAATGAAACTGGTGCATTAGCTGTAATTGAAGAAATTAAAGCACCTCCGCATGAGTTCTCTTCTCTTAAAGAAGTACTTGAAATGACTTATCATCATGAGAAGCTCATTACAGAAAAAATTAATGAATTAGTCGGTAAAACGTTTGAAGAAAAAGATTATTCCGCATTTAATTTCTTGCAGTGGTATGTGGCGGAGCAACATGAAGAAGAGAAATTATTCAGTGGTATTTTAGATAAATTAAATCTTCTTGGTGAAGACGGTAAAGGTTTATTCTTAATTGATAAAGACTTAGGTAGTTTGTCAACTAAGAAATAATATAAAAGGGCACATATAGTGCCTTTTCTATTTTTGTAAAAGTGCGGTCAATAATATGGTTATTTGATTACACATTTATTTGTAATAAAAATATAGTTTTGAGGAATATATGGAATCGAGAAATGTAGATCCTGATGCACTTATTGATTTAGCTTATGAAACTTTCCTAGAAATGGCAAGTGATCATCTTGAACCCGCAGATATCATTTTGTTCAATTTGCAATTTGAAGAGCGTGGAGCAGTAGAGTTAGTGGAAACATCGGGAGATTGGGAACAACAAATCGGTGTTTTGATTGATCCTAATGAATATGCTGAAGTTTGGGTTGGATTGCTTAATGAACAAGATCAAATGGATGATATTTTTGCAAAATTTTTAATTTCTTATAACCAAGATGAGCCAGAATGCCACGTTATTTGGAAGAATTAAGCAATTTTGTACCGAAAATACTATGAAGTGGTTTAGCTTATTGGTGTTTCTCTATAAAAAATACCAATATTAATTATTTTACAGTTAATGTTTCTACAATTAATATTATTTCATTTTTATAGATTAGAAAACAGAAATTCAATAGCAGGATCGGACCTACACACTTTTAAGGAATACGGATTTTGAATTAAGTATGTAAGAGTATATTCTCATAAATCGATAACTGATTCCCACTTTCCAGGTTTATCCAGTGAATATAAATAGAATTTGTAATATACAGTTGATGATGTCGCCAGCCACAGCTCCTGCTATTTTAATAGTGAATCACTAAAATACTAAAGATAAATCATTAAGTTCATTTATTTTTTAGAAGTTATTGTTAACCTTGTAAGAAAATAACCTAATACCAAAATACCAATAAGATATATGTATATTAATTAATAATATTAAATATGATTTAAACTATTTTTTATTATGCTTTTCATTTTAATCCTTTTAAAATAACTAAAATAGTACAAACTGTTTTAGTTAATTGAAATAAACTATATTAACCAATTATTTTTTTTAGTTATTGTAATTAAAATACATTTTTAAATACTGTTAAACTTGTGTAAATAGCATTTAGCTTACTTCCAAAAATCTCAATTTTATTTGTGATTTTATTTTTATGCAAAAATGACTGAATTCGCTCATACCAAGTGGTTCGTGATTTCTATAGACACCGAGGTAATAGGTACTACCTTTCCCGAATAATTAGGAGTAGTGTAATTGATAGCGTATTCGGTACGATAACAGTATAAATTTGGCTATTAGATTTTAAAATCTTGATTTGATATATCCTCGTTTTATCTTTTTAGCTTCCACTGAAATAGTTTTCATTCGATTCCTCCTTCAAATATTTATACAAATTATAAGAGGAAAGAAAGTGGTATTTTGTCAACTCCGGCTATTTGGACTACAACAAATAGATAAGAAGATTCTTTATGATAAACAGGCTTTTAAAACTTAATTATTGAATAGGAATAATGAAACTTATGGGCAGTGCTGGATAGATGGTGCCAGTGGTCGGACTCGAACCGACACGCTTTTAAGGGCGGCGGATTTTGAATCCGCTACGTCTACCAATTTCGTCACACTGGCTAGTGTAGAATCAGTACTTACTGAATGGCGCGTATTATACTGGGATATGACTATCTTGCAAGAATAAAATTAAATTTGTTAATCAGTTGCATTAAATTTCATCACTTTTTGGGGATCGTAGTTAATTTACATTTGTAGAGCCAAATAAAAAACCGCTATTTAAAAATAATTGAAATAGCGGTGGAGGTCTTAAAATAAAGAAACTAAATAAAAAACACTGCACATGCAGTACACTAGCGTTATCTAAGACAGACGGCTTAACAAAGAGTTCAATTTTCTTTGTGTTTTTTATAAAAATATTGATTTATTGAAACTATTTTATGTAAGCGCCTAGAACATTTGTATCATTAACCAGTTTTTATTGTAAAAAAGACATAATTTGAATTTCAATGCCTTTTGCATCTAGTTGTAAATCTGCTAAGATTTCTTGTTGTGTCCCTTGAGGAATAAAATAATCGGGTAGTCCTAACTGAAGTAACTTGCAATCACTTTTTATCTTATTCAATACTTCCGAAATCGCATCACCTGCACCGCCTTTAATCGCATTTTCTTCTATGCTAACAATAATCGAATGAGTTTCGCTGATTTGTTTAATACACTGTTCATCAATTGGCTTTACAAATCGCATATCAACTAGAGTTGTATTTAATTTTTCAGCTACCAATCGTGCTTCATGTAGAAGAGTTCCAAAGACCAAAATCGCAATGTTTTTGCCTTCTCGTATTAGGCGAGATTTTCCGATTTGCAATTCCTTTAAAGGTTGTAATTCTACACCAATAGCGTTGCCTCGTGGGTAACGGACGGCTGTCGGTTTCCCACATAAGTAACCTGTATAGAGCATTTGACGGCATTCGTTTTCATCGCTGGGAGTCATAATGATGATATTAGGAATACAGCGCATAAAGCTTAAATCAAATGCACCCTGATGTGTTTGCCCATCGGCACCGACAACACCAGCACGATCAATCGCAAATAGAACAGGTAAATTTTGAATAGCGATATCATGAATTAATTGGTCATAAGCTCGTTGTAAAAAAGTAGAATAAATAGCAACAACTGGTTTATAACCACTGATTGCCAGGCCTGCTGCAAAAGTGACAGCGTGCTGTTCTGCGATAGCAACATCAAAATATTGCTGAGGGAAGCGATTGGAGAATTCAACCATTCCTGAACCTTCTCGCATTGCAGGAGTAATACCGATTAGCTTTGAATCTTGCTCTGCCATTTCACATAGCCAGTCCCCAAAAATTTTAGAATAAGTAGGAGTATTATTCGTTTTTGGTAATTCACCAACAGCAGGATCAAATTTTGGTACGCCGTGGAAGCCAATAGGGTCTTTTTCTGCCGGCTCATAACCTTTGCCTTTTTTCGTTTTAATATGAAGAAATTGAGGCCCTTTCAGTTCTCTCATATTGCTGAGAGTTGCAATTAATTCATCAATATTATGCCCGTCAATCGGACCAATATAATTAAAACCGAGTTCTTCAAATAAAGTACTAATGGGTGAAATAACCCCTTTCATATGTTCTTCGGTTTTTTTCATAAAATTTTTTATAGGTGGCATATTCGAAAGGATTTTCTTACTACCATCTCGAATTGTTGAATAAATTGATCCTGAAAAGATACGGGCCAAATGATTATTTAATGCTCCAACATTTTCTGAGATAGACATTTCGTTATCATTTAAAATAACTAGCATATCTGTATGTACAGAACCTGCATGATTTAGGGCTTCAAATGCCATTCCTGCAGTAATTGCACCATCTCCGATAACACAAATGATTTTCCTCCCTGCATTTTCTCTTTCTGCCGCAACTGCAAGACCTAGCCCGGCACTGATTGAAGTGGAAGAATGTCCCACACTGAGTACATCAAACTCGCTTTCTTCACGCCAAGGAAAAGGGTGAAGTCCATTTTTTTGGCGAATGGTGGACATTTGATCCCGTCGACCAGTTAATATTTTATGCGGATATGCTTGATGTCCCACATCCCAAATTAATTGATCAAAAGGGGTTTTAAAAACATAATGTAAGGCGATAGTTAGTTCTACAGTGCCTAACCCAGAAGCTAGATGTCCACTTGTTTGACTAACCGACTCCAAAAGATAATTACGCAATTCTTGACTTAATTTAACTAATTGATTTTTATCTAGACAGCGTAAGTCTTCAGGGGAATTAATTAAAGATAAAAGAGGATATTTGTTCATCTTACGGTTAGTCCTAAATAATTTTTGAATAACAAATAATATTGTTTTTATAAAAGAAATTAGTGTCTAAAATATTCATTTTTTTGACCGCACTTTAACTTTTTCGATTGACAATAAATTCGGCTAATGCTCTTAATTCAGCCGTATCAAAAGGGATTAAATCCAGTGTGGCAAGTGCGTTTTGGTAAAGTTCTTGAGCTTTTTGTTTAGCCCCCTCAAGCCCTAATAATTTAGGATAAGTACTTTTATTCCGCTCCAAATCAGCACCGATAGTTTTGCCAATCACAGCACTTTCGCCTTCAATATCTAAAATATCGTCTTGTACTTGGAAGGCTAAGCCTATTACCATGGCATAGTTTGTTAACTGTTTTTGTAATTGATGATCAGAAAAATGAGGGGAACAAATAAAGCCAAGTTGTAGTGCTGAGGTCAATAAAGCACCGGTTTTATTGCGATGAATTAATTCTAATTCGGTTAAATTGATTGATTTATGTTCCGAAATCAAGTCTAAACTTTGTCCTAGACACATTCCGTTTGCACCAGAGGCTTGAGCTAACGTTCGGATTAATTGGAGTTTTTGAGCGTCTGAAATATCGGGTATTTCCGTTAATATTTCAAAAGCTAAAGTTTGCAACGCATCACCAGCTAAAATCGCAGTAGCTTCGTCAAATGCAACATGACAAGTAGGTTGACCGCGGCGTAGATTATCATCATCCATTGCAGGAAGATCATCGTGAATCAGAGAATAGGCATGAATAGACTCGACTGCGGCAGCGGCATAATCTAAGACTTTTGTCGGTGCTCCCAACATTCTTCCCGTCGCATAGACTAAAAAAGGACGAATGCGTTTCCCTCCCAGTAACAAACCGTATCTCATCGCTTCCCACAAAACTGTTTGATTGCTTTCAATTTTTTGAAGACGATGACTTAAAAAATCGTTAATGCGTAATTGAACTTCGTTAAGACGCTGTGCAAATTTACCATTCATTAATTATTCATTTCCTCGGTAATCATCTAAGGGCGCAGTGGTGTTCTTCTGTAATAAGATTTGAATCTTTTGTTCAGCTTGTTGTAGACGTTCTTGACCAAGTTGAGCTAGCTTGATGCCTTTTTCAAATTCTTGTAATGCATCTTCTAGAGGGAGATCACCGTTTTCCAAACGGGAAACAATGGTTTCCAGTTGACTTAATGTCGTTTCAAAATCCATCGGTTCCGATTTTGTTTTGCGTGCCATTGATACTCCTTTAGTTATATTAGGAAAACGCGCGGTATTGTACTTTATTTTTTTAACTATGTTAAAAATTTATTTCAAATTCAACATAGTTTATTGAATAAAGCTTATAAGGTACAATACGCGCCATTTTTAAGAAGATAGAAATTCATCGATTATGAAATTTATTATTAAACTTTTTCCTGAAATTATGATTAAGAGTGAAAGCGTACGTAAACGCTTTGCAAAAATTCTAACCTCTAATATTCGTAATATTTTACACAAATATGATGAAAATATTGCCGTTATTCGACACTGGGACTACATAGAAGTGCGGTCAAAAAATGATGAAAACATGCAAGTATTGATTGAATTGTTACAGCGTATTCCCGGTATTCACCATTTTTTACAGGTGGAAGAAAAGGCTTTCAATGATTTACATCATATTTTTGAATTAACTTTAGCAGAAATTGCATCACAGCTTGAAAATAAAACTTTCTGCGTAAGAGTTAAACGTAAAGGAAAACATGAGTTTAGTTCGATTGAAGCAGAACGCTATATCGGAGGGGGGATAAATCAACGAATTGAAACTGCAAAAGTCCGGTTAAAAAATCCAGATGTAACTGTTCGAATTGATATAGAAGACAACAAAATGATGTTGGTAAAAGCACGCCATTCTGGGTTAGGTGGTTATCCTATTGGTACACAAGAGGATGTGTTGTCGTTAATTTCTGGCGGTTTTGATTCTGGTGTATCGAGTTATATGTTAATGCGACGTGGTTCACGAGTTCATTATTGCTTTTTTAATTTAGGTGGTGCAACCCACGAAATCGGCGTAAAACAAATGGCTTATCATATTTGGAATCGTTATGGGAGTTCACATAAAGTTAGGTTTGTTGGGGTTAATTTTGAACAAGTAGTTGGTGAAATCTTAGAAAAAGTGGATAACGGACAAATGGGCGTGATTTTGAAACGTATGATGGTCCGTGCCGCAAGCCGTGTTGCTGCCCGTTTTGATATTCAAGCTATTGTTACTGGAGAAGCGTTAGGACAAGTTTCTAGCCAGACATTAACGAATCTCCGTTTAATCGATGAAGCTGCCGAACGTTTAGTTTTACGCCCACTGATTACTCACGATAAAGAGCAAATCATCGCTATGGCAAAAGCTATTGGTACAGATGATATTGCAAAATCGATGCCCGAATTTTGTGGCGTGATCTCTAAAAATCCAACAGTGAAAGCAATTAAAGATAAAATTTTAACGGAAGAACAAAAGTTTAATTTCTCAGTTTTGGAGCAAGCGATTGAAAATGCACAATATTTAGATATTCGCCAAATTGCAGAAGAAAGTGAAAAAGCTGTAATTTCGGTTGAAACGGTCTCCCCATCCGGTAATGATATTATTATTGACATTCGTAGCCCGGAAGAAACTGACGAAAATCCGTTAGAGATAGATAATCAACAGATAATCTTGATACCTTTTTATAAATTATCTTCTCAATTTGCGGCGTTAGATCAAAGTAAACATTATTTATTGTACTGTGAACGGGGCGTGATGAGTAAATTACAAGCTCTCTATTTGCAGGAAAACGGCTTTACTAATGTGAAGGTATTATCAACAGATAGAATAAATTTTAAGCGTCATTTAAAATAAAAACTCTGTTAAAGCAATATTTCTACGAATAAATTTATCTTAATATAATGATAATGAATAGGGGAAGAAAAGTCATCTTTACACAAGGGATATTAACTCTAAAATACCCGAAATTAGATAACTTATCAGAGTATTTTTTCATACACGTTGATTTTAGACCTAATTCCCAACCTGGGTTATAACGAAAAGAAAACCGAAGCTAAAATTCAACAATGGCTTGCTATTCATCTTGAAATTATTGAAGCCGATGATATTCACTCACCGTTGGTGATCAAAACACTTCAAATATTGACCGCACTTTAAAATGAAAAATCAATATACGGTGGAAATATTATGTTTGATTGCAAATGTTGAGTTTATACAGCAGATACTATTCTTTGTAGCCTGTCCATATATGCGATTAACCAGAGTAATGAGGTTTTATTGCAGAAGTAATACTTAAAATTTTTGAAGGAAGAATAAAACAAGTGAAAACCACTTTATTATTTCCTCTAATGAAAACCGCTTGCGGA
>MLAA01000003.1 GCA_001998905.1 Rodentibacter caecimuris
GGCGCGTCAATTCGTCAGGATGTATTAAACGAGCTATTACCACGCCACTTCTTTGATGCGGTATTAGCGGAAAACATTAATATTGCAGGTCGTCCGACCTTTGCCATAGAGCAATTTGAAGAAGGTAAAGACTTAACCTTTAGTGCAACCTTTGAAGTATACCCAGAAGTAAAATTACAAGGGCTAGAAAATATCAAGGTAGAAAAGCCGGTTGTTGAAATCACCGAAGCCGACGTAGATAAAATGGTTGAGGTATTGCGCAAACAGCAAGCGAGCTGGGCGGAATCTCAAGAGGTGGCGAAAGCGGATGACCGAGTAACCCTTGATTTCAGCGGTTCGATTGAAGGTGAAGAATTTGAGGGGGGAAAAGCCTCGGATTTTGTGTTATTAATGGGTCAAGGTCGAATGATTCCGGGTTTTGAAGAAGGTATAGTGGGCCATAAAGCGGGTGAGCAATTCGATATAGAAGTGAGCTTCCCGGAAGAATATCATGCAGAAAATCTAAAAGGGAAAGCGGCGAAATTTGCGATTACATTGAAAAAAGTAGAGGTGATGGTATTACCGGAATTAAGCGATGAATTTGTAGCGAAATTCGGGCCGAATACGAAAACGGTTGAAGATTTACGGGTAGAAATCCGTAAGAATATGGAGCGTGAATTAAAGAATGCATTGGTATCACGGGTGAAAAATCAAGTGATAGCAGGGCTGATTGAACAAAATGAGATTGACGTGCCGAATGCGGCGGTGGAGCAAGAGATTGAAGTGTTACGCAATCAGGCGGCACAACGTTTTGGTTCTAAAACTCAACAGGCGGCACAATTACCACGCGAATTATTTGAAGCAGATGCGAAACGTCGCGTACAGGTGGGATTATTATTCTCAGAGGTAATTGCGTCAAACGAGCTAAAAGTGGATGAGGCGCGGGTGAAATCCATGATAGAAGAGTTAGCTTCTGCGTATGAGCAGCCCTCTGAGGTCGTGGAATATTACAGTAAAAACGAGCAATTAATGAATAATATTCGTAATGTAGTATTAGAAGAGCAGGCGGTGGATGCGGTATTAGCAAAAGCGCAGGTAAGTGAGAAAGCGTCTTCTTTTGATGAAGTGATGAATCCGCAAGCTTAATGAATTTTTATCGGGCAGACGGATGTCTGCCTTTTTTATTGTTGGGGAAAATTCTAAAGTGCGGTTCATATTCATGCAGTTTTGTGATTTTGGTAGTCTAATCTATACATAGCTAGACTAGATTGAAATTTACAAGCGTTCCCCACGTTAACCCGTATTCATTTAATTTAGGAGAAAATATGAGTGTTATCCCTATGGTCGTAGAGCAAACATCACGAGGTGAAAGAGCTTACGATATTTATTCCCGTTTATTGAAAGACCGGGTGATTTTTTTGAGCGGTGAAGTCGAAGACCGTATGGCTAATTTGATTGTGGCACAACTATTGTTCCTTGAATCAGAAGATCCAGATAAAGATATCAATATCTATATTAACTCACCAGGCGGTTCGGTAACTGCCGGTATGGCGATTTATGACACAATGCAGTTTATTAAGCCTGATGTTCGTACGCTCTGTATTGGGCAAGCCTGTTCTATGGGGGCATTTTTACTATCCGGCGGTACTAAAGGTAAACGGGCCGTATTGCCCCATTCCCGTGTTATGATTCACCAGCCATTGGGTGGTTTTCGTGGTCAAGCTTCTGATATTCAAATTCATGCTCAAGAGATTTTGAAAATTAAGCAAACCTTAAATGAAAGATTAGCCTTCCACACAGGTCAAACCTTAGAGCAAATTGAAAAAGATACAGATCGGGATAATTTTATGTCGGCGGAGGAAGCTAAATCTTACGGATTGGTCGATGAAGTCATCATTAAACGATAGGACAAAAAATGACAACAGAAAATAACGAATTACATTGTTCATTTTGTGGCAAAGCAAAGCAAGAAGTCGATAAATTAATTGCAGGTACTGAAGGTTATATTTGTAATGAATGTATTGAGCTTTGTCATAATATGTTAGAACAAAATGCCAAAGAGCAGCAAGATAGTCGACAAGAACATGATAAACCTGCGCTAGAATCGGAAAAATTACCGACGCCCCACGAGATTCGTGCTCATTTAGATGATTATGTCATCGGACAAGATTATGCAAAGAAAGTATTGGCGGTTGCTGTTTATAATCACTATAAGCGTTTGCGTACGACGCAGGAAAATCAGGATGTGGAATTGGGTAAAAGTAACATTTTACTTATTGGTCCAACTGGTAGCGGAAAAACGTTACTTGCTCAAACGTTAGCTCGCAGATTGAATGTGCCTTTTGCTATCGCCGATGCTACTACATTAACCGAGGCTGGCTATGTAGGAGAAGATGTAGAAAATGTCATTGTTAAGCTGCTTCAAAACTGCGAATACAATACGGAAAAAGCGGAGCAGGGGATTATTTATATTGATGAAATCGATAAAATCAGCCGTCGCTCTGAAGGGGCTTCTATTACAAGAGACGTATCTGGTGAGGGTGTGCAACAAGCCTTGTTAAAACTCATTGAAGGTACAGTTGCATCCGTGCCGCCGCAAGGGGGGCGTAAACACCCACAGCAAGAAATGACCAAAGTGGATACTTCAAAAATCCTGTTTATTTGTGGAGGTGCATTTTCCGGTTTAGATAAAATTATTGAGAAAAGAACACAGACTAATACGGGTATTGGCTTTAATGCGCAGGTCGAAAAAGAGAATGAAAAAGAGTCCTTGTCTGAATTATTCCGCCAAGTCGAACCTGATGATTTGATGAAATTTGGTTTGATTCCGGAATTTATTGGTCGTTTACCTGTTATTGCACCGTTAAGCGAATTAGATGAAGTTGCACTAATTAAAATTTTGACTGAGCCTAAAAATGCGCTGATTAAGCAATATCAAGCGCTATTCGGATTGGAAAATGTTGAACTGGAATTTACACAGGATGCGTTAACTTCTATTGCGGGTAAAGCTATGGAACGTAAAACTGGGGCTCGCGGGTTACGTTCTATTGTCGAATCCTTGTTGTTGGATACGATGTATGATCTTCCTTCTCTTGATAATCTCGAAAAAGTAGTGATAGAGAAAGAAACCGTCGTAGATAATCAGCCGCCTAAGTTATTGTATAAAGGCAAATAAAGTTTGAGATAGCTTATCTCAACGTGCGGTTAAAAATCGGGTAAAATTCGTATCAAACCCGATTTTTAGCCACTCTGGAAGTAGGCTCTTGGATTTTTACTGGCTTGGTTCTGAGAAAGAAAAGAACCGAATCGCACAAGACAATTCGGTTCTAAAAAGCATAAAATGCTAAAGCCTTCCAAAATTTGCTTTAATTAACCCATACCGTATTTTTTTAATTTCTTGCGTAAGGTGCCACGATTGATGCCTAGCATATTTGCTGCTCGGGTTTGATTTCCACGAGTATATTGCATCACCATATCTAACATTGGATGCTCAACCTCCGCTAATACTAATTCGTAAAGATCATTCACGTCTTGACCGTCCAATTGAGACAAATAATTACGTAATGCTTGCTTGACAGAATCGCGTAATGGTTTGTTGGTTACTTGTGATTGAGAGTTTAAAACTGAAACTGTTAATGCTTCAGCTGGACTACGTTGTTCTAACATTGTTCTTTATCCAAAATTAAATTAAAAAAATCTTTCAATGCAATAAGTTGTGCTTCAGCCTCGCTGATTGCATTAAAAGTCTGTCTAAAAACGGAATTGGGTTGAATTCCCTGTAAATACCAAGCAACGTGTTTGCGTGCGATACGATATCCTTTCTGCTCGCCATAAAAGTCGTGTAATTCACGAATATGACTTAAAATTTGACCGCACTTTTCCGTTAAGCTTGGCGGTTGAATTGTCATATTATGTTCAAGATAAGCATCTAACTGCTGAAATAACCAAGGTCGACCTAACGCCGCTCGCCCAATCATAACGGCATCAGCTCCTGTATAATCCAACACATATTTTGCTTGTTGAACATTGGTAATATCGCCGTTTGCAATCACCGGAATTGAAATTTCACGTTTGACTGCTCGAATACTGTCATATTCAGCTCTTCCTTCAAATAAGCATTCACGGGTTCGCCCATGAATAGTCAGTGCTTGAATACCACATTGTTCAGCAATTTTACCGATCTGTACGCAATTTCGGTTAGCTTTATTCCAGCCTGTCCGAATTTTTAGCGTTACCGGCACATCAACAGCCCTTACCACTTCGGTTAAAATTTTTTGTATTAAATCGGGGTCTTGTAACAAAGCGGAACCCGCTGATTTACGATTAACCTTTTTGGCCGGGCACCCCATATTAATATCAATAAGTTGTGCTCCGTACTCTACATTTACCGCAGCAGCTTGTGCCATTTCTAACGGATCGGAACCAGCAATTTGTACAGCATTAATGCCGATTTCTTGTTGATATGCCAAACGAAGCCTAGATTTTTCAGTATGCCAAACTTGTGGATTAGTTGACATCATTTCCGAAAATGTTAGTCCGGCACCGTAATAAGCACAACGTTTACGAAAAGGAAGATCAGTAATACCCGCCATCGGGGCTAGTAGAATACGATTTTTTAATTGGTAAGAACCTATTCGCATTATATTTACCCCTTTGGGGACTCACTATCTTGATTTCGCCCTGCAATCGGCAAGGCGTGCTATGATACGCATTTTTGCTGTATTTGCAAAGTAAAATTTGTATAAAGAATACACTTTTTTAGATTGACAAATAAGAATTTATTCTTCGTAGAAATAAGGAAGAAAAGTCTAATGTAAACCGACTTTTCGTCTGATTTTACGCATAAATAAAAATACCCAAGGCCATAAAATTCCAGAGGCTAATGCACCCCAAATTTCTTGCCAATTAAAATAGGCATTATTAATAAGAAACTCAATGAGAAAAATCATCAAACGAATGCTAAAAATAAAGAAAACGACTAGCACACTTTGAAACCATAAGGAAAGATTACGTAGTATTAAGTAATTTTTCGCAATAAAGTAAAAAGCAATAGCAAGGACAAGGGAATGGATCCCTAAAATCGATCCTAATACAAGATCCCAAACTAAACCTAATATAAATGCCCAGCCGATACTTACTTTATTTGGAATAGCTAGTACCCAATAAAGCAACACCAAAACGAGCCAAGAGGGTTTAAAATCTTGAAAATTGGTTGGCCATGGAGCGAGTTCCATGACTAATGCAATGATAAAAAAACAAAAAATAGCTAACCATTGAAATAGTATTTTCCCTTGCATTAATCTTCTTCCCTATGTTCTTGTTGTTCTAAAGATACCGGTTCTTCTTGCTGAGACATCTCTGGTGGGATTTCTCGCTCTTCCTCTTTATCCTTATTTGTGTCGTAAGAAGATTTATCTTCCGGTATAACTGGCATTTTAGAACGTGTTTTATCTGCTTGTCCCGCTAAACGTTGTTCTACCATTTGGCGAACCTCTTCCGGAGATCTAGCCTTAATCTTGGAAAGATCGGCATTACTAGGCCACAATAGCAGTACATAACGCAATCGTTCAATAGAAGCTAAAGGGCGGGCTTTAATTGTTGCAAAATAGCGTGAACCATCTCTCGAAACAGAATCTACTACAGCCACTGGATAGCCTTCGGGAAAGCGACCGCCTAATCCAGATGTTACTAATAGATCGCCCTTTTCAATATCTACGGAACGGGGGACATTATCCAATGTGAGTTCATCAGAATGCCCTGTTCCGCTAGCAATAACTCTGACATCAGTACGTAATACTTGTACAGGAATGGCGTGGCTGACATCTGTTAATAGCAATACTCTGCTGCTTTCTGCACCAACAGAAATAATTTGTCCTATGACACCTTTTTCATCAATAACTGGTTGTCCGATATAGGCACCATCGTTTTCTCCTAAGTTGATAACAATTTGTTGGCGATATACGTCCGTTTCTGCTGTTAAAACTTCACCAATTTTTTTGTATTCATCAGTGCGTAAAGGAGAGTTTAATAATAAACGTAAACGTTGATTCTCTACTTTTAATTGATCGAGTAACAATAAATCCGCATTTTTTTCACGCAATTGTTCGCGTAATACTTTATTTTCTATTTGTAACTTGCCGGTATCGACAAAGTTATCGGAAACTGAATCTAATACGGTTCTCGGACTATTGGCAAGATAATACAACCCACCGACAGCGGTTTCCATTAAACTACGGACTTTAACCATGGAGTTGGACTGGCCGTCTAAAAAAATCAATGTAATGGAAATGACCGTTGTCAGTAATAATCTAATACCTAGAGGAGGGGCTTTTCCGAAAATTGGTTTCATTAATATTCCTAATAGAAAAGTGCGGTCAATTTTAACCGCACTTTTGACGACTTACAGTATTGTTTGGTGCAGTAATTGCATAGCAACAATAAATTAAATTTCATCACTGAAGATATCGCCGCCGTGCATATCAATCATTCCAAGTGCTTCGCCACCACCACGAGCTACACAAGTTAACGGATCTTCCGCTACAATAACAGGAACTCCGGTTTCTTTGGAAAGTAATACGTCAATATTGCGCAATAATGCGCCACCGCCGGTTAATACCATGCCACGCTCAAAAATATCGGCGGCGTGTTCTGGTTGACATTCTTCAAGTGCGGTTCTGACAGCTGTAACAATACCCGTTAATGGCTGTTGAATGGCTTCTAAAACATCGCGAGAGGTTAATTTAAACGAACGCGGCGCCCCTTCTGCGAGATTATGTCCATGAACTTCCATTTCTAAAATTTCATCATTTTCTTGAATATACGCTGTTCCTATTTCTTGTTTAATGCGTTCTGCTGTTGGTTCCCCAATCACTGAACCGAAAGTACGGCGAACATAAGAAATAATAGATTCGTCAAAACGATCACCACCAATACGCACAGATGAGGAATAAACGATACCGTTTAAAGATATGACGGCTACTTCCGTTGTCCCACCACCGATATCAATTACCATTGAACCGACTGCAGTAGAAACTGGTAAATTAGCGCCGATAGCCGCAGCCATCGGTTCTTCAATAAGATAAACCTCACGCGCACCAGCACCTAGTGCGGATTCTCTAATAGCACGACGTTCTACTTGAGTTGCCCCGGCTGGTACACAAACTAGGACTCTAGGGCTTGGACGCATAAAATTGCCGCTATGTACTTGTTTAATAAAATACTGCAGCATTTTTTCCGTAACAGAAAAATCAGCGATCACACCGTCTTTCATCGGGCGAATAGCAATAATGCTTTTAGGTGTGCGTCCTAACATTAATTTAGCGTCTTTACCGACTGCTGCGATACTTTTTAGTGAGCCGGTACGATCTTGACGAATCGCGACAACTGACGGTTCATCTAACACAATACCTTGTCCTTTAACATAAATTAGCGTGTTAGCCGTACCGAGATCAATAGAAAGATCGTTTGAGAATAAACCACGAATTTTTTTGAATAACATAACAATTCCGTTAATAGATTGAGTGAAGCGTAATGCCGTTTTAGATTTGCAAAAATTGCGCTAAATGTATCAAAAAATCGGCGCTGATAACAGAATTTTTTAAGGAATTTCCGGATTTTTACGAAGAAAAAGGCAGGGGAATTTTATTTTCCCCCTAAATTAAGAGTAGAATTAGTGTGCAGAAGGGGATGAAAATAAATTAATAACTACTACGCCCCCAATAATCATCGCCATACCAATAACGCCGGCTAAATCTGGTTTTTGACCGAATATTAAAAATGCAACAAGTGCCGTTAAGACGATACCAACACCGGACCAAACTGCGTAAACAATGCCGACAGGTAAAGTGCGAAATACAATAGAAACAAGGTAAAAGGCTATGCCAAAAAAACATAAAGCCAAGATTGTTGGTAGGGGTTTAGTAAATCCATCACTATATTTCAATCCTGTTGTACCAATGATTTCACAGCAAATAGAAATTGCTAATAAAATCCAAGCATTCATTATTTTCCTCCAAATTCCAATCAGGTGTAATTTTAGCGATAATCTCTTTTTTTGACTAGTCTTGTTTTTTACAAAATATATGCATAATATTTATTTAGAACTTTAAGTAAAAAGCTTTTGTTAAATGGATGAAGTCAGCGTGATAGCAGTTTTTCTCATCGTAAATAATTAACTGGTCTTGTTGTATTTCGCTTGGCTTTTGACTAAAGCTGAGTAGCATTCTTTGTGGCGCTTTACCTAATTTAGTAATGACTTCCGTTTGTTTTACACAATAAAGTGCGGTCGATTTTTGTAGTGTTTTGGCTGCCTCAATGGGCAGAATAAAACTGATGATTCCCTCCTCATTTAGACAGCTTGCTGCCCATTCAAGCCATTTTGAATGACATTGCCTCATATATCTAGCTTGATTTCGTTCTTCGTGTGAACAAGGAATGCCTTGTTGAAAATAAGGGGGATTTGCCACAATTAAATCAAATTTTGTTCTGCATCGAAGACTAAATTGGTATATGTCTTGCTGGATAACTTGAATTTTTTCTTTCCACTTGGAATTCTGAACATTTTGCTTAGCTTGACGTGCTGCTGCAGGATCTAATTCAATAGCTTGGATACGGCAATTTGAAGTACTTCTCTGTGCCAACATTAATGCAATTAATCCTGTTCCCGTTCCCATATCTAATATATGTTTTGCTTGATTTATCGTGGTCCAAGCGCCTAATAGAATGCCGTCTGTTCCTACTTTCATCGCACAATTTTCTTGATTGATATGGAATTGTTTGAAAGTAAATCCGCCCATTAATTATTCTCTAAATCTCTTATTATTTTGTCGTATATGTAGAATGGATTATGTCTAAATTTACCGAAAATTCTCATTGTTATTGACCGCACTTTAGTAGAATAATGCAGGTTTCATTGCGAGAATATTAGCTGTCGGCTATAATTCGCTAATTTTAACAGAAATAAGATAAATAATGCATTCTCCCTCATTTGAACAATTTGAACTTTCCCCCGAATTATTAAAAGCAATACATAAAAAAGGCTATAAGCGCCCAACGACTATCCAGCAACAAGCTATTCCTGCTGCAATGGAAAGCCATGATATATTAGGTTCTGCGCCAACCGGAACGGGAAAGACTGCCGCTTTTTTACTTCCTGCTCTTCAGCATTTACTGGATTATCCTCGCAAAAAACCGGGGGCTCCCCGTATTTTAATTTTAACACCGACCCGTGAATTGGCTATGCAGGTATCGGAGCAGGCGAAAGCATTAGCCCAATTTACACACTTAAGCATTGCTACGATTACCGGTGGTGTAGCTTATCAAAATCATGGAGAAATTTTTAATCATAATCAAGATATTGTGATTGCCACGCCAGGTCGGCTCTTACAATATATTAAAGAAGAAAATTTTGATTGTCGCGCGGTTGAAATACTGATTTTTGATGAAGCGGATAGAATGTTACAAATGGGGTTTGGACAAGATGCCGAGAAAATTGCAGCAGAAACGCGTTGGCGTAAGCAAACCTTACTTTTTTCCGCAACGTTAGAAGGCGAATTATTAGTTGATTTTGCGCAACGGCTTTTAAATGAACCTATTCAAATTGATGCAGAACCGAGCCGTCGAGAGCGTAAGAAAATAAATCAATGGTATTATCATGCTGACAATTACGAACATAAAGTGAAATTATTAGCTCGATTTATTGATACTGAACAGGTTAGTCGTGGTGTTATTTTTGTTCGTCGTCGAGAAACTGCTCGTGAACTTTCGGAAACGCTACGCAAACGAGGAATTCGTTCTACTTATTTAGAAGGCGAAATGGCGCAGACGCAACGTAATAATGCCATTGATAAACTTAAATCAGGTATAGTAACTGTACTTGTTGCGACAGATGTTGCTGCGCGTGGCATTGATATTGATGATATCAGCCATGTTGTTAATTTTGACTTACCTTATAGTGCCGATACTTATTTACATCGTATCGGGCGAACTGCTAGAGCCGGTAAAAAAGGAATCGCGATTTCTCTTGTTGAGGCCCATGATTATGGGTTATTAGGAAAAATTAAACGTTATACGCAAGAGTTGCTTAAACCTCGGGTTTTGGAAGGGTTGGAACCTCGTACTAAAGCACCAAAAGATGGTGAAATAAAATCTGTCAGTAAAAAGCAAAAAACACGAATGAAACAAAAACGTGAAGAAAAGCAAAAATCGGAGAAGAAAAAAATCAAAATCCGCCATAGAGACAGCAAAAATATTGGTAAACGTCGCAAGCCAAGTGGTTTGAAACCTACCAATAAGCAATAGTCTAGTAGTGCCGAATGATGTCCAAATACCTATGAATCAATCGGCATTTTTATTGTAAGGTTTTTCACGCAATCGTTTTCCTTTTTCTCTCTTTTTCTTTTATAATGTCGTCGATTTTTCCCTTTAATTGAATTCCAAAGGTAAACTTATGTTTCAAATTTTCCGCGGCTCGCCTGCTCTTTCCGAATTTCGTCTAACTCAACTTTCACAAAAATTTCAGCAACAGCAGTTACCGATTAAATCGGTCTATGCGGAATATTTACATTTTGTAGCGTTACACCAAGCACTTACAGAAGAGGAAAGTATTAAAATTCAAGAACTTCTGCATTATGGTCCGACCCTTGAAGAACACGAACCTAGTGGTTTTTGTTTGATCGTTACTCCTCGCATTGGCACGATTTCTTCGTGGTCGTCTAAAGCGACCGATATTGCTCATAACTGTGGATTGAGTGCGGTTGAGAGAATTGAGCGTGGTTTAGCCTATTATTTTGAATTTAGTTATGAGCCGAATGTCGAACAGCTTGAGGCATTGAAAGCTTTACTGCACGATAGAATGTTGGAAACCGTGTTGGAAAGTCCTGAAAAAGCGACCGCACTTTTCGCCCAACAAGAACCTAAACCGTTCATCAGCGTAGATATTCTGGAGGGGGGACGTAAAGCATTAGAGATTGCCAATATTGAATTGGGCTTGGCACTTGCTGAAGATGAAATTGATTATTTGGTGGAAAATTTTACCGCTTTGGAGCGTAATCCGCACGATATCGAGCTATATATGTTCGCTCAAGCCAACTCGGAACACTGTCGCCATAAAATCTTCAATGCAGACTGGACAATTGACGGTAAAAAACAGGATAAATCCCTGTTCAAAATGATTAAAAATACCTTTGAGAAAACCCCCGACTATGTACTTTCTGCTTATAAAGATAATGCAGCGGTCATGGAAGGATCAACGATAGGACGTTTCTTCCCCGATCAAGATGGGCAATATCGTTATCACAATGAGGACGCTCATATTTTGATGAAAGTGGAAACCCACAATCACCCGACTGCGATTTCCCCGTTTCCGGGAGCAGCAACTGGTTCAGGCGGTGAAATTCGTGATGAAGGGGCGACAGGACGTGGGGCAAAACCAAAAGCAGGCTTAACGGGCTTCTCGGTATCCAACCTGCTTGTACCGAATTTTGAACAACCATGGGAAAACCCAATGAGTAAGCCAAACCGTATTGCTTCTGCTTTGGATATTATGATTGAGGGGCCTCTCGGTGGCGCAGCGTTTAATAATGAATTTGGTCGTCCTGCATTGCTCGGTTACTTCCGTACTTATGAAGAAAAAGTGAACAGTTTTGGCGGTGAGGAAGTGCGTGGTTATCATAAGCCGATTATGCTTGCTGGCGGTATCGGTAATATCCGTGCCGAACATGTTCAAAAGGGTGAAATTCCGGTCGGCGCGAAACTTATTGTGCTTGGTGGACCCGCAATGAATATTGGCTTAGGCGGTGGGGCAGCGTCCTCAATGGCTTCAGGTAAATCGAAAGAAGATTTGGATTTTGCCTCTGTTCAACGTGAAAATCCGGAAATGGAACGTCGTTGTCAAGAGGTGATAGACCGCTGCTGGCAAATGGGTGAAGAGAACCCGATTCTGTTTATTCATGATGTGGGGGCGGGCGGTTTATCGAACGCAATGCCAGAACTTGTTCATGATGGCGAGCGTGGCGGTAAATTTGAGCTGCGTGATATTTTGTGTGATGAAAAGGGAATGTCGCCACTCGAAATTTGGTGTAACGAATCTCAAGAGCGTTATGTATTGGCGATTTCTCCGGAAAAACTTCCACTCTTTACTGAAATTTGTGAGCGTGAGCGCGCCTGTTTTGCAGTGATCGGAGAAACTACCAAAGAGAAACATCTTACCTTACATGACAATCATTTTGACAACAATCCGATTGATTTACCAATGAATGTATTACTTGGTAAAACCCCGAGAATGCACCGTGAAGTGTCGTCAAAGCACGTGAAAAATCCACCGTTTGTAACGGATCAAATCAACCTCAAAGAAGCCTTCTATCGTGTATTACGTCTGCCTGTGGTGGCAGAAAAAACCTTCCTGATTACCATTGGTGACCGTTCTGTAACAGGTATGGTAGCTCGAGATCAGATGGTGGGCCCGTGGCAAATTCCGGTAGCGGATTGTGGTGTTACCACAGCCAGCCTTGATAGTTATTATGGTGAGGCAATGTCAATGGGCGAACGTGCTCCAGTTGCCTTACTCGATTTTGGCGCATCTGCCCGTCTAGCAGTAGCAGAGGCGATTACTAATATTGCGGGAACAGAGATTGGCGATATTAAGCGGATTAAACTCTCTGCTAACTGGATGTCAGCAGCAGGGCATTGCGGTGAAGATGCAGGGCTTTATGAAGCAGTGAAAGCTGTAGGTGAAGAACTCTGTCCTGCATTAGGCATTACTATTCCTGTTGGTAAAGACTCAATGTCGATGAAGACCACATGGCAAGAAAATGGCGAACAGAAAACCGTTACTGCCCCGCTTTCCCTCGTGATTAGTGCTTTTGCTCGTGTAGAAGATGTACGCAAAACTATAACACCACAACTTCGCACCGACAAAGGAGCAAGTCGCCTGTTACTAATTGATTTAGGTGAGGGAAAAAATCGCTTAGGAGCGACCGCTCTGGCTCAAGTTTATAAACAGCTTGGTGATAAACCAGCTGATGTGGTGAGTGTAGAAAGTTTGAAAAACTTTTTTAACGCAATGCAAGCTCTTGTTTCACAAGCTAAATTACTTGCCTATCACGACCGCTCGGACGGTGGTTTAATCACAACTTTAGCCGAAATGGCATTTGCGGGACATTGTGGTGTAGAAGTAGATATTAGTGGTTTAGGTGATGATGATTTAGGAGTGCT
Source organism: Rodentibacter caecimuris (assembly GCA_001998905.1). GTDB lineage: Bacteria > Pseudomonadota > Gammaproteobacteria > Enterobacterales > Pasteurellaceae > Rodentibacter_A > Rodentibacter_A heylii_A. The sequence goes on from MLAA01000003.1 coordinate 13,192, forward strand.
ATTTAATGAAGAATTGGGGGCGGTCATCCAAGTTGCTGACAGAGAATTAACTGCTGTGCGTGAGATTTTACAAGCTCACAACCTATTGGCATTAACCAAAGAACTAGGTTCAGTCGTGAGCGAAGATCGCTTTGATATTATGCGTGGTACTCGCCGATTGCTTAGTGAAAAACGTTCCGAATTGCGTGGTATTTGGGCGGAACTGACTTACCAAATGCAGCGTCTACGTGATAATCCAGAATGTGCCGATCAAGAATTTGAAACTAAAAAAGATCCGAATAATAAAGGGTTATCTACATACTTAAGCTACGATATCAATGAAGATATTGCTGCACCATTCATCAATAAAGGCGTAAAACCAACTATTGCGATTTTGCGTGAACAAGGCGTAAACAGCCATTATGAAATGGCGGCCGCCTTCGACCGTGCTGGCTTTAATGCGATTGATGTGCATATGAGTGATTTAATCGCAGGTAGAAGAAATCTCAATGATTTCAATGCGTTGGTGGCGTGTGGTGGCTTTTCTTACGGCGATGTATTAGGTGCGGGCGGCGGTTGGGCGAAATCCATTCTATTCAACCCAATGTTGCGTGATCAATTCAGTCAATTTTTTGCCAACCTAAATACTCTTTCCCTCGGTGTGTGTAACGGTTGTCAAATGGTGTCTAACTTAGCAGAAATTATTCCAGGCACAGAAAACTGGCCTCGCTTTGTTCGTAACAAATCGGAACGTTTTGAAGCTCGTGTTAGCTTAGTGAAAATCAACAATACCCATTCTCACTGGTTTACAGAAATGGCTGGCTCGCATATGCCAATTGCTGTTTCTCACGGTGAAGGACGGGTAGAATTCAAACACTCAGATCAGCTTGAGAAGCTACAAAAACAGAACTTAGTGATTGCTCAATATATTGACAACAACCTACAACCAACAGAAGTGTATCCGGCTAATCCGAATGGTTCAGTACAGGGTATTACTGCAATCTCTAATGTAGATGGACGTGTTGCAATTATGATGCCACACCCTGAACGGGTATTCCGCACAGTCAGCAATTCTTGGCACCCGGAAAATTGGGGAGAAGACGGTGCTTGGATGAGGTTGTTTAGAAATGCAAGAGTGGCGTTAGGGTAGTCTGAGATATACAGTAGCTAATTTTAATTGAAGTATGAATGCAGAGTCTTATTGATTGAGATTCTGCATTTTCTGTGAAAAATAAGACATATAGTGGAAAGTAAAGGGCAATACTTAGCGTTGTTATTTTGGAGATAAAACTTACTATGAAGGAACTATTTTCAGTATTCTTAAGAATACATTGTCTGGCTGTGTAGTTTCTTTGTTGAGTAGTTGGTTATAGAACGCTAAATAAATTGTAACATCGGTACAAAAAAGGCTGAATCAATTCAGCCTTTTAACTTTTTTAAGTTTCCTATTTAGATTAGTATCTCAAAATTATTTTTTACCTAATTGAGGTAGTACCGAATCTTTATTAACCGTTAGTAAACCACTTTGAGCATAAATACCTAATTTATCTCGAGTATCTGCAACGTCTAGATTACGCATAGTTAATTGACCGATTCGGTCAATAGGATCGAATGGGGCATTTTCTACTTTTTCCATACTCAAACGTTCGGCTGCATAAGTTAGATTTGGCGATTCGGTATTTAAAATCGAATAATCATTACCACGACGTAATTCTAGTGTTACTTCGCCGGTTACTGCACGAGCAACCCAGCGTTGGGCTGTTTCACGCAACATCAAGGATTGAGGATCAAACCAACGACCTTGATATAATAAGCGTCCTAACCGTAAACCATTGATACGATACTGTTCAATAGTATCTTCATTATGAATGCCTGTTACCAAACGTTCATAGGCAATATGTAATAATGCCATTCCCGGTGCTTCATAAATACCACGGGATTTTGCTTCAATGATACGATTTTCAATTTGATCGGACATTCCTAAACCATGGCGACCGCCAATTTTGTTTGCTTCTAAGAAAAGAGAAACTGACTCATTAAAAGTTTTCCCGTTTAGCGCTACCGGTACACCTTCTTCAAAACGAACGGTTACGACTTCCGGTTTTACTTCAATGTTTTCATCCCAAAATGCAACTCCCATGATTGGTTTAACAATTTTGATGCCTGTACTTAATTCTTCCAGATCTTTAGCTTCGTGGGTTGCACCTAACATATTGGAGTCTGTGGAGTAGGCTTTTTCAACTGACATTTTATAATCAAAGCCGTTAGCAATTAAGAATTGCGACATTTCAAAACGTCCGCCTAATTCCTGAATAAATTGATCATCTAGCCAAGGTTTATAAATTTTTAAATTAGGGTTTGTTAATAAGCCGTAACGGTAGAAACGTTCAATATCATTGCCTTTGAAGGTCGAGCCATCTCCCCAAATATTAACATCGTCTTCTTTCATTGCTGCGACTAACATTGTTCCCGTAACTGCACGTCCTAAAGGCGTTGTATTAAAATAGGTAATACCACCGGTTGAAATGTGGAATGCTCCACATTGAATTGCTGCGATCCCCTCGTGAGCTAGTTGAGCACGGCAGTCAATTAAACGGGCATTTTCTGCACCATATTCCATTGCCTTACGAGGAATAGCATTGTAGTCCTCTTCATCAGGTTGGCCTAAGTTTGCTGTGTAAGCATAGGGTATGGCGCCTTTTTGGCGCATCCATAACAATGCGGCACTAGTATCTAACCCCCCGGAAAAAGCAATGCCGACTTTTTGACCAACCGGAAGGTGTTGTAAAATTGTATTTGACATAAAAAGACCTTTGTTTATTTAAATGATGATGTATTGTAACAAAAATGCAGTCAAAAACGACCGCACTTTTATAAATTATTTAGTAAGTAGATCAAGCGCTTCTTGATATTTCTTCACTGTTTTAATAATAACTTCAGTTGGTATTTTTGGCGCTGGAGCTTGTTTATTCCAACCGCTATTTTCCAACCAATCGCGTACAAATTGTTTATCAAAAGATGGAGGATTAATACCTTCTTGATAAGTTTCTACGGACCAAAAACGACTGGAATCCGGCGTTAAAACCTCATCCATTAGGGTTAGAACACCATTTTCATCTAAACCAAATTCAAATTTGGTGTCGCAAATAATAATGCCTTTACTCAGTGCATATTCTGTCGCCTCTTTGTAAAGTGCAATAGCTTTTTCTTTTACTTGAGCGGCAAGTTCTACGCCAATTAGCTGTTCGCATTGCTCATAGCTGATGTTAATATCATGATCTCCTACATCGGCTTTACTTGATGGTGTAAAAATAGGCTCGGGTAATTTACTTGCTTCTACTAAGCCTTGTGGCAATGCTAAGCCGCAAATAGTTCCGCTTTTCTGATAATCTTTCAAACCACTTCCAGTTAAATAGCCGCGTACGATAGATTCAATTTTAATCGGAGCTAAGCGTTTACAGACAACCGCTCGTTCTTTTACTAAATCGGCTTCGATTTTAGGTAATACGTCATAAACCGAATCTCCAGTAAAGTGATTCGGCATAATATGGGCTAATCGATTAAACCAAAAATTGGAAATTTGCGTGAGGATTTCACCTTTAAGAGGGATCGGATCATCTAAAATTACATCAAATGCAGATAGCCGATCTGTAGCAACCATTAACATACGTTTGTCGTCAATTTCATACAGATCGCGTACTTTGCCAGAATAGATTTTTTTTAAACTGAGTTGTGTCATTGGAAAATGCCTTAGTCATAATGAAGAGAAAGAATAGGCACTTATTGTACCTTACTTTTTAAGCAAACGTTTGCTATTTTTATAGTCTATTGATTAAAACCCATTTGGTTTATTTTTAGAAAGTATATAAATAGAATAAATCAATTAAGTTAAGGTTGTTTTTTGAACACTAGAATCGTGTTTACCGATAGAGTAAATCTATTTCTAACGGAATAAGCAATTTAATTTGAGCTGAATTCCAAAATCAGAGACAATAGCTTGATTTTTTATTAAGAAGAAAGAAAACGACATGACATATTATCCCTTAGAACAAATACAAAAGAGACGCACCTTTGCTATTATTTCCCATCCTGATGCAGGTAAAACTACTATTACAGAAAAAGTATTACTCTATGGCAATGCAATTCAAAAAGCAGGTTCGGTAAAAGGTAAAGGTTCGACTGCCCATGCTAAATCTGACTGGATGGAGATGGAAAAGCAACGGGGAATATCCATTACCACTTCAGTAATGCAATTTCCTTATAATGAATGCTTAGTCAATTTGTTGGATACACCCGGACATGAAGATTTTTCAGAAGATACTTACCGTACTTTAACTGCTGTGGACAGTTGCTTAATGGTGATTGACTCGGCAAAAGGGGTGGAAGAGCGCACGATAAAGTTAATGGAGGTAACTCGCCTACGCGATACACCAATACTCACTTTTATGAATAAACTTGATCGAGATATTCGTGATCCGATGGAATTATTAGACGAAGTGGAAAGTGTTTTAAAAATCCGTTGTGCACCTATTACTTGGCCGATTGGTTGTGGGAAGTTGTTTAAAGGCGTGTACCATCTTGCTAAAGATGAAACCTATTTATACCAAACTGGCCAGGGCCATACTATCCAAGAGGTTCGTGTGATAAAGGGATTAGCTAATCCTGAATTAGATCTGTCAGTGGGTGAAGATTTAGCTCAGCAATTACGCGAGGAGCTAGAATTAGTTCAAGGTGCGAGTAATGAATTTGATTTGACAGCCTTTTTAAAAGGTGAGTTGACGCCGGTATTTTTTGGCACTGCATTAGGAAATTTCGGTGTTAATCACTTTTTGGACGGTTTAACTGAATGGGCTCCAGCACCTCAATCCCGTCAAGCTGATGTTCGTACGGTAGAAGCTAAAGAAGAAAAATTTAGTGGGTTTGTGTTTAAAATCCAAGCGAATATGGATCCTAAGCATCGAGATCGGGTCGCTTTTCTACGAGTAGTATCGGGTAAATATGAAAAAGGGATGAAGCTGAAACATGTACGTATTGGCAAAGAAGTCGTGATTTCTGATGCGTTAACCTTTATGGCTGGTGATCGTTCTCATGCTGAGGAAGCTTATGCCGGAGATATTATCGGGTTACACAATCATGGTACGATTCAAATTGGTGATACTTTTACTCAAGGAGAGAATCTTAAATTTACCGGTATTCCAAATTTCGCTCCGGAGCTATTTCGCCGGATTCGATTAAAGGATCCGTTAAAACAAAAGCAATTACTAAAAGGTTTAGTACAGTTATCGGAAGAAGGTGCAGTGCAAGTATTCCGACCGATAAATAACAATGATCTAATTGTTGGTGCAGTAGGTGTGCTTCAATTTGATGTTGTTGTTTCTCGCTTAAAAACCGAATACAACGTGGAAGCTATTTATGAAACTGTTAATGTGGCAACTGCTCGTTGGATTGAATGTACCGATGTGAAAAAATTTGAGGATTTTAAACGTAAAAATGAACAAAACTTGGCGCTGGATGGAGGAGATAATTTAACTTATATTGCTCCAACTATGGTGAATTTAAACCTTGCTCAGGAGCGTTATCCCGAAGTTGATTTCTTCAAAACTAGGGAACATTAAAGATATTCAATAGTTCACTTTACTAACTGTAGGGACTGATTCTGATAAAATTCGAATCAGTCCTTCTTATTTTTTTGATTAAAAACATCTTAATAGAAGGTGGTCATTGTCTTAAAAGAGGAATGGATTGGATAGAGAATTTCCCTATAAAGTTATTTTATAACAAACATATAAGTAGAGCGTTTAAAAGCTCGAAAAGCGCTAAGATTGTTTAACAACTTTCCATATTTAAGAAAGTATGGCCGCTTTGGAGGAAGAACCGTGTATTGGTAGTGTAGGTGTCCAATGTAGAAATATCGGGAAATATGGAATATTAGGGGAAAAACAAATTGGAAGATAGGCAGTTAAAGCTATTAGGTTAAAAATTTAGGCGCTAAGAATTTAATGTTTCGTTGTTCCCTTGTAAGGATTCATTCAATCCACCTTCTATAAAACTAGGTTTTTACTTGATAGATAAATATCAATGAATGGAACAAGGGTGTTATTCATCTTATATAAAAGTGCGGTTAATTTTCTAAGTGTTTTTTCAGCGGGCATATAAGCCAATATTTACAAAAAAGCTAATATGTTCATCATATAGTAAATTTGTAATTAATCCTTGTTCGAGAATATCGGACATATTTTGGCGTTTTCTCCAACTTTGACTATTTTTAGAATTGATTGTATGTATCGAATAGTTGTTCAATACGATAGTACATTTTATTTTGCAAATACACTGTTATATAAGGTATGGCAATGTTTACCCTTTTAGTTATTTGCCAGTATATTAGTGGACTCTCGGAGTAAATCGAAAAGTGGTTGTAGCATTGTGAGTTCGTAATTCGATAGATAATTAGGATTATTATTTTAAAGGTTTTTTGTATGCTATTGTCATGAGTTTCCAAACATTGTTGTAGATTGACAGAAGTCTATTTATATAGAGAATAATATTTTTCCTTGGGCAGTTATACTCGAAGGAACAACAAAAACTACCTCCTTATAGAAGGCAGTTTTGATGGTCCGGATAGGGGGGAGTTAAACTTAAAAAAGTTTAGCCAACTAGAGAAGACTTGCTGTGTCTTTTTTTGGGCGGAGAGCTTTTTATTTTAAAGGTCGCTCAATTATACCTCCACCGAGGCATACTTCACCTTGGTAGAATACGGCTGACTGACCGGGTGTAACTGCGATTTGTGGATCATCAAAAATAACGTGGATAGTTTTATCATCAATTGGTTGAATCTCACAGTCAATATCTGTTTGGCGGTAGCGGGTTTTGACAGTGCAACGTAGATTTTGACGGATCGGCTGACGATCAACCCAGTGTAGTTGTCCTGCTATTAGGCCTTTGGAAAGCAATGCTGAATTATCCTTTCCTTGTGCGACAACTAATACATTGTTTTTGACATCTTTCTCGACTACATACCATGCATTTTCGGTAGCTCCTTTAATTCCACCAATACCTAAGCCTTTACGTTGACCGAGAGTATGGTACATCAAACCGTCGTGGCGACCGATAACTTTCCCATCTATTGTTTTAATTTCACCGGATTGGGCAGGTAGATAGCGAGCTAAAAAATCTTTGAATTTGCGTTCTCCAATAAAGCAAATGCCAGTCGAGTCTTTTTTCTTTGCCGTTACCAATTCGAGATCTTCTGCAATCGCTCTTACAATCGGTTTTTCTAATTCACCCACAGGGAATAAGCTCTGCGCAATTTGTTGTTCGCTCAAGGTGTAGAGAAAATAGCTTTGATCTTTATTAGTATCCAAACCTCGTAGTAATTTAGGTGATTGATTAATTGAAGTGCGGCGGACGTAATGACCCGTAGCAATATAATCTGCACCTAAATCTTCAGCTGCATATTCTAGAAAGGCTTTAAATTTAATCTCTTTATTACATAAAATATCCGGATTAGGTGTCCGTCCTGCTTTGTATTCTGCTAAAAAATGCTCAAATACATTATCCCAATATTCCGCTGCGAAATTAATTTTATGTAGTTTAATTCCTAGCTTATCACAGACGGCTTGAGCATCGGCTAAGTCTGTTGCTGCAGTACAATAGTCGGTATCATCATCTTCTTCCCAGTTTTTCATAAACAAACCTTCCACTTGGTAGCCTTGTTGTTGAAGAATAAAAGCGGAAACGGATGAATCTACACCGCCCGACATTCCACAAATTACTTTTTTCTTACTATTTTCGGCAAGTTGTTTTGCAGTTAAAGTCGGGAAGTTTTTGTGGTAGGTCATTGATTTCATTTTTTATAATACTCTTAGTTATTATTGTCTGATTTTTACTATTTTGGTGCAAAGCAATTAATGTTTTTAGCGCTAAGTCTTTCTGATCATAAGGTACCAAAATATGATCATAAAAGACTCTACTCACAACATTATAGCTGGTCCCTATTCGTCCATGTGTAGTTGAAACTGCCGTTGTTAGTTCTATCGCAAATAAATCCGAATGAACATTCATTGGATCTCGGAGACCAATATTGCTTATTTCTCCTTAATGATATTTATTTTACTTCATAAAATTGTGAGTCTTTGGAAAAACGAGAGATTTCGTCTGGGGTTGCCGTACCATTAGCTATTTTGGATTTCAAGTTATCGCAAGGTTCTTCACAGTCACAGACTTTTTTCATTCCTAGCGTAGAAATGCCTCCACAACTTCCTTTTAAACTTTGCTTTTTGATAATAAAACCGATAGACATCAATAAAATAATTGCGACAAAGGCTATTAAAGTAAAGAATAAAGTTTGCATAATAATTCCTTATTTTTCAGTAAGTTGCTTAAATGCAGATGACATTTTCACTATAAATCCTGCTTTATCCTTAATAATAAGATAAACAGGGATATTATATTTTTCTGCTATATCTAATGCTTTTTCCTCGCCCAGTACAAATAGACCTGTCGATAACCCGTCCGCTGTCATTGAACTCGGAGCCAAAACAGTAATTGAGGCTAAATGATGTTCAATAGGATAACCTGTTTTGGGATTAATTTCGTGTGAAAAACGTTTTCCGTTTTCTTCAAAATAAATACGATAATTGCCAGAAGTAGCCATTGCAAGGTTTTCTAATTTAATGACATTTTCAACTGCTCTTTGCCCACCATCAATCGGTTTTTCTATTGCAATTCTCCAAGGCGAGCCTTCGATATTATTACCTTTAGCTCGGATTTCTCCGCCGATTTCTACCATATAATTTTTAATATTAAGGTTTTCTAGTAATTCGGCTACTTGATCAACACCAAAGCCTTTAGCAATAGAGGATAAATCGATATAGACTTGTGGTATATGCTTTGTTAATGTTGCGCTATTTTTGTTTTTATCAAGGGTAATTTTATCTAGACCGATCCAAGCTTTTCTCTCGAGCAGTTGTTCTTCCGTTGGTTGGGTTTCAGCTCTCTTTTCCGGTCCAAATCCCCAGAGGTTAACGATAGGTCCAATGGTTATGTCTAATGCGCCTTCTGTGAGTTGATTTAAACGAATCGCTTCTTCCAACACGGTAGCGAATTCAGATGAAATTGGTATTGGAGTATCAATTTCTCTATTCTGATTAAAGCGACTAATTTCCGAATCTTTTTGGTAGGTAGACATTTGAGCGTTTATTTTTTTTAAGAGCGATTGAATTTGTTGATGAGTTTGCTCGGGATTTTGTGATATTTTACCGTCATCAATATATTTTATATGGTAGCTGGTTCCCATTGTTCTGCCTGTGAGCGATATCATTTCTATTGATTGTTCGCAGGCTGTAAGTAGAAAAATGATAGTTGCTAGAATTAATCGAGGAAGAAATGTAAATTTTTTCATTGTCATACTGAGAATATTATTTAATTCTAAAAGTTTAATTGAATTAGCTACTGGATGTTTTATACGATAATAAAAAGTTAAATTCTATTTAAATTTTGACCGCACTTTGAATTAAAGTGCGGCCTGATTTTACTGAATTTTTACCGGATTAACCGCCAAAATCATCAAGTAAAATATTTTCATCTTCAACGCCGAGGTCTTTCAACATTTTAATGACTGCAGCATTCATTACTGGTGGTCCGCACATATAATATTCACAGTCTTCTGGTGCCTCATGATCTTTTAGATAGTTTTCATAAAGCACATTGTGAATAAAGCCAGTGTAGCCATCCCAATTATCCTCCGGTAGAGGATCAGAAAGCGCAACATGCCATACGAAATTATCATTTTCAGCTTGTAAGCCGTCAAAGTCTTCGACATAGAACATTTCACGTTTAGAACGTGCGCCATACCAGAAACTCATTTTACGTTTTGATTTTAAACGCTTGAGTTGATCAAATATATGGGAACGCATTGGTGCCATACCGGCTCCTCCACCAATAAAGACCATTTCTGCGTCGGTCTCTTTAGCAAAGAATTCACCAAATGGACCGGAAATAGTAACTTTATCACCCGCTTTTAATGACCAAATGTAAGAGGACATTTGACCTGGCGGTACATCAGGGTTACGCGGTGGAGGAGTAGCAATACGCACATTCAGCATAATGATACCTTTTTCTTCCGGATAAGATGCCATTGAGTAAGCGCGTATGATATGTTCGTCCACTTTAGACACATAGCGCCATAGGTCAAATTTATTCCAGTCTTCGTGGTATTCTTCAGGAATATCAAAATCCTTATAGTAAACGGTATGCGGTTCAGCTTCGATTTGAATATATCCTCCGGCACGGAATGGAACTTCCTCTCCTTCAGGAATCGCTAGTTTCAATTCTTTAATAAAAGTTGCTTTATTATCATTAGAAATAACGGTACATTCCCATTTCTTTACGCCGAAAATTTCTTCTGGTAATTCTACTTCCATATTGCCTTTCACATTAACTTGACAAGCTAAACGATAGCCTTCTTTTGCTTCACGTTTATTTATGTGAGAAAGTTCAGTAGGAAGAATTTCACCTCCACCGTTTTTTACTTTAACGATACATTGGCCGCAAGACCCACCTCCACCACAAGCGGATGAAACGAAAATTCCTTGGCTTGCTAATGCACCCAGTAATTTACCACCTGCCGGAAGAGTAATCGCTTTACTTGGGTCATCGTTAATACCAATTGTAATATCACCGGAATCCACAAGTTTTGACTTAGCAAACAAAATAATTGCAACCAGTACCAAAACGATAACGGTAAATGCGGCAATACCGAGTGCAAGAATTGTAGAATCATTCATTTTTTACACTCCTATAATTGAATACCGGAAAATGACATAAAGCCTAGAGCCATTAATCCGACAGTAATAAAGGTAATTCCTAAACCTTTTAAACCTGCCGGGATATCAGCATATTTCATTTTCTCAGTTAAACCTGCTAATGCTACGATTGCCAACATCCAGCCTAAACCAGAACCAAAACCGTAAACCACAGATTCTGTAAAGTTATAATCACGTTGTACCATAAAAGATACCCCACCAAAAATCGCACAGTTTACCGCAATAAGAGGTAAGAAAATACCTAGTGCGTTATAAAGTGATGGCATAAATTTATCTAATACCATTTCTAGAATTTGTACTAATCCGGCAATTACACCAATGAAAGTGATGAAGTTAAGAAAGGATAAGTCTACTCCCTCAACTAATGCGCTTTCTTTGAGTACGTTGGCATAAATAAGTTGGTTTACAGGTACTGCAATTCCTAATACGAAAGTAACTGCGATACCTAAACCAAATGCCGTAGATACTTTTTTGGAAACCGCAAGGAAAGTACACATACCCAAGAAGAAAGAAAGAGCCATATTTTCGATGAAAATAGATTTCACCAATAGGCTTATATAATGTTCCATATTATTTCTCCTGTTGCTCCGGTTTCCAAGTTCTTAAGGCCCAAATAACGAAGCCAATAATAAAAAACGCGCTTGGTGCAAGTAGGAATAAGCCATTTGCTTGATACCAGCCACCATTTTGGATCGTTTCAAATACAGTTACGCCAAATAATTTACCAGAACCAATAAGCTCACGAAAAAATGCAACGATTAATAGCATTGCTCCGTACCCCAATCCATTTCCGATACCATCGACGAAACTTTCTAGTGGAGGAGATTTCATTGCAAAAGCTTCTGCTCGTCCCATTACTATACAGTTAGTGATAATTAAGCCAACAAATACGGAAAGTTGTTTTGATAAACCGTAAGCATAAGCTTTTAACACTTGGTCAACCACTATTACTAGAGAGGCAATAATAGCAAGTTGCACAATAATACGGATACTGTTTGGAATATAATTACGGATTAAAGAAACAAACAAGTTTGAAAACCCGGTTACTAAAGTTACCGCAACCATCATTACTATCGCAGTTTCTAATTTTGTTGTTACCGCAAGAGCAGAACAAATCCCTAAAATCTGTAAAGCAATAGGATTATTTTTTGCAATTGGCGATAGCAATAAATCTTTTAAATTACTTTTTGCTGCTGACATTAGTTTGCCCCCGCTTGCAGTTTTTCAAGATATTTACTGAAACCGTTACTACCGAACCAGTAATCAAACGTTCCTTGTACACCGTTCGCAGTTAAGGTAGCGCCAGATAATCCGTCAACACTATGCTCGTCTGCTGGTGCTTGACCTTTTACGATTTTTATTGCCGGCTGATTTTCAGAATTAAACAGTTTTTTGTTTTTAAACACTTTTTGCCAATTTGGATTTTCAATTTCACCACCAAGTCCCGGTGTTTCACCATGTTGGTAATATGTGATGCCATTAATAGTATTTCCATCAGGTTGAACGGATACAAGTCCGTACATTACAGACCATAATCCGGTACCGTAAATAGGTAAAATTACTTGTTGAATTTGACCTTGTACATCTTTGACTAGATAAACTTCTGCAGTTTTAGCTCGGCTACGAATACGAGCTTTATCTTGATCCGAAGCAATGGCTTGTTGTGAATTATCTTCGTTGGCAACATATTCGCCAGTATCTAAATTTACAAAACGAGATTCAATAAATTTCGCATAAATATCTTTTACATTACTTTTTTCTTGTAAAAGGCCTGCTACATTTAAGATATTTTTTTGTTTATCTAATTGTTTCTGTTCTTCTTGTGCTGGTTTTAATGCCACCGCAGAACCAGCAACAATAATAGAACAAACTAAACTGAGTAGGAAGACGACTAAGACTGTGCCGCCTACGCTGTCTTTGTTAAATTTAGCCATTTGTTCTTGCTCTCCGACGTTTGATATTTGCTTGAACAACGATGTAGTCGAAAATCGGTGCAAATAGATTTGCAAATAAAATCGCTAACATCATACCTTCTGGGTAAGCCGGATTGACAGTTCTAATTAATACTGCCATAACTCCAATTAACGCGCCGTACCACCATTTACCCTTATCAGTAAATGAAGCGGAGACAGGATCTGTTGCCATAAAGACCATACCTAATGCAAAACCACCTAGTACGAAATGCCAATACCAAGGCATTGAGAACATTTGGTTTGAGTCTGAATCAATTAGATTGAATAGTGTTGAAGTCGCGATCATTCCGAGCATTACTCCAGCCATAATTCTCCAAGAAGCAATACGAGTAAATAGAATAATAGCTCCACCCAGTAAAATTGCTAGAGTAGAAACCTCACCCATTGACCCAGGAAGATTTCCAATAAAAGCATCCATCCAACTAATTGGCGAGCCTGTTACCGTATGTTGTAGTGCAGCTTGACCACCCTGAGACCATTGTGCAAGAGCAGTAGCGCCTGAAAATCCATCCGTTGCAGTCCAGACTAAATCGCCGGAAATTTGTGCAGGGTAAGCGAAGAATAGAAATGCACGACCGGCTAATGCTGGGTTCATAAAATTTCGACCTACGCCACCGAAAATTTCTTTTGCGACAACGATACCGAAGCTAATACCTAGTGCTGCTTGCCATAAAGGTAATGTTGGTGGAACGATTAAAGCGAATAGAATCGTAGAAACAAACATACCTTCGTTAACTTCGTGTCCACGTACTACGGAAAATAAAAGTTCCCAAGCAGTTGTAACACCAAAAACAACAAGATAGATAGGTAAAAAGAAAATTGCGCCTAGAGCCATTTTGGAACCAATTCCCGCATTATTGCTTAAATCAATACCTAGAGAATTTGCTAGTGCATAATGCCAGTCGGTAGCAATTAGATATTCTAAATTGTTTAATTGATTTAATGCAGGGATAGCTTGATTTCCAACATTATAAATGCCGTAAAAAATAGCGGGAAACAAAGCTAAAAATACGGTGATCATCATACGTTTTGAATCTAACGCATCGCGAACATGTGTATTTTTGTGTGTTACTGTACCCGGAGTGTATAGCAAGGTATAAATTGATTCAAAAATCGGATACAGTTTACTGTACTTGCCACCGGGTAAAAATGCAGGTTCCATTTTTTCTAAAAGATGTTTTAAACCCATTTTTAACCCTCCTTCTCAATCTTATCCAACGCTGTACGCAAGATTGAACCATATTCATACTTACCTGGACATACAAATGAACAAAGTGCCAAATCTTCTTCATCTAATTCAAGACACCCTAAAGCTTGTGCGCTATCGGTATCTCCCGCAATCAAATCGCGTAATAGCATTGTCGGTAAAATATCTAATGGCATCACTCGTTCATAGCTACCGATTGGAACCATTGCACGTTCTCCTCCGTTTTCTGCAGAGGTAAAACTAAATAGTTTTTTGCTGAAATGGCCTAGTACGGTACGGGTAATGGAATATTTATTCGGTTGAGGACTAATCCAACCAAAAAACTCTTTATCACGTCCTTCTAATATTACAGAAACTTGTAAAGCGTAGCGCCCTAAATAATCGTGTGGACCTTTTGCGATTTTTCCGCAAAGAACAGAACCAGAAATTACTCGGTTTTCACCTGAATTTAGTTCGTTTTCTGTCAATTGAGAAAGATTTGCACCTATAATAGTATTAATCAGACGAGGATTTTTAACTTGCGGACCGGCCAATGAAATTACTCGACCGTTGTAAAGTTCTCCTGTTGTAAATAGTTTTCCGATAGCAATTACATCTTGATAATTGATATGCCATACCGATTTATTAATACTTACCGGATCAATAAAGTGAATATGTGTACCTACCAAACCAGCTGGATGTGCTCCACCAAAATTATGAACAGACAAATTTGGTAGTTCAACCATTGGAATAGTCGTATTCCCAGCTTTACAAAGATGTAATTTCTTCTCTATAAACAATCTGCTCAATACGGTTAAGCCATTTGTAAAATCCTGGCTAAATTCGTTTAGTACCACTTCTGGGTTGGCTGCTAACGGATTGGTATCCATCGCATTGATAAAAATTGATGATGGCACCGTATCTAAAGCAGGTATTTTACTGAATGGACGGGTACGGAAAGCCGTCCATAAACCAGACTCGACAAGATTTTGTTTGACTTGTTCGGAGGAAAGGGTATTAAGTTGCTCTGCGTCATATTTTTCAAAAGTAATTTGTTCATTACCTTCTAACTTAATTACTACAGATTGTAATACGCGTTTATCGCCACGGTGAATTGCTGTAACAGTACCACTTGCAGGGGCTGTGAATACTACACCGGCGTTTTTTTTGTCTTCAAAAAGGATTTGGCCTTTTTTCACAACATCGCCTTCGCGTACTCTCATAGAAGGACGCATCCCCACATACTCTTCACCAAGAATAGCAATCTCGTTCACAGCATTTGCACTGTGGATTACTTGTGCCGGTTTTCCCGCAATTGGAAGATCCAAGCCTTTTTTAATTGTAATCATACTTTTGCACTACTTTTCTGGGTTAAAAAAATAATTATTCTAAAGTAAGAATAATCTCGTGTTTGAGTGTGAAAAATCATCATTCAAAATGAATGATAAAGTTTACACATAAAAAAACTCAAATTCTGTTTTCATTTTGACATCAAGCAAACTTCTGCAAAATGTCTAAGTTGGATTATAAAAATAAAAGCGTCTTATTCTATCGAAATTCCGTTTTATACGCCACTTTGAAAGTTAAAATTTAGTGAATTTTGTAAAGAATATTGCAGAATACCCCAAATAGGGGATTACTGTCCGATACCGATACATCGAGGAGAATTTGGAAATTGTTGGTTTAACATAGACCATTCGCTCGGACTATAAAGATGTAATGCCAAAGCGTGAATACCGTTTTTTAGCTCTTCTGCGAATAGCTGATAAACTAATTGATGACGCCGAACTTTATGTAAATTATCAAATTTTTCACTTACTACTACACATTTAAAATGAGAATTCGCGCCTTTCCCTGAACTATGCATATGGCTTTCATTTTCTACAAGTAAAAAGCTTGGCTGAAATACTGTTTGTAAACGTTCTGTTAATTCCTGTTGTTTTGACATAAAATACATTATCCTAAATAAAACTATTGAAAGGCTATACATTCCAAGCTGATTTTGCAAGAATAACTTGATTTTAATTTTAATATTTGAGGAAATTATGAACGCAATCGAAAAATTTAAACAACTTTCTGGTATTAGTTTAGTGGTAACCACTATTTTCCTTTCTGGTTGTCAAACCCCCTCCAATAGCTTAAATTTTACGCCGATCGTGCCAAATGCTTCAATGAATATTAATCAAACAGCAGTTGTTTATGTCATGACCAATGACAATCGAAATCAAGCAGAAATAGCAAGTTATACAAAATCGAAAGAATTGATCAAATTGACTTCATCGCCTAGTCCAAGCCAATTATTTCAACAAATTATGCAGCAAAACCTCATTAGTAAAGGTTTCCGTATTGGACAAGTCAATAATTCCAACACAGGTATAACTGTTAATATAAAACAATTTTACGCTAAAGTCGGGCAAGGTAATTTACGCTACAGTATTGAAAGCCAAATCCAAGTTGAAGTTGTTGTTCAAGGAACAAAAGGGCAGTTTACTAAAAACTTTAATGCTTCTCGTACTCAAAGCGGGGCTTTTAGTGCAAATAACGATGAAATTCATAAAGTGTTAGGTGAAACGCTAAAAGATATTACAACAAGTATTTATCAAGATCAGGAAATCAGTGCTGCTATTGCGCAATATTCCAATTAATTTCACTAGCCTCAAAGTAGATAAAAGTGCGGTCGAAATCTTAGTATTTTTATAGAGACTTTTGCAAAAATAAATGTTACCCGGGAATTTGAGGTGCATCGTTTATAATAAATATTAAGCTAATAATTGTACTTTTGTTTATATATAAAAGTGTGAATAAGGAGAAAAGTATGGCAGACAGACAGAGCATCATTTTAGCAGCAGATAGCCGCTTTGAAAGCCAATTAATTACAACAATCAAATCAATTTTTTATCATAATAAAGATCTAAGAATTTATTTATTAAATCGCGATTTCGCGACAGAATGGTTTGAATATATAAACCGTTATCTTAATAGAATAGATGGTCATATATTTGATATAAAAATAAATTGTGATGAAATTAAGCAATATAAAACACTTCATCATATTTCATCTGATTCGACTTTTTTCCGTTATTTTATTCCACAATTTTTAGATGACGATATTACCTTGTATTTAGACTGAGATCTTATTGTAAATGGACAGTTAAATGCTTTTTATAATGTCGAACTACAAGAAAACCTTGTTGGCGCAGTCACTGACTTTATTTATCCGGTCGAATTTAATGCAGGCGTACTCCTTGTCAATAATCGACTTTGGAAAAAGGAAAACATAACAAAGTAGGCTCTTGAATATCACCAAAATCACACTGATGCCATTAAAGATGGCGGAGATCAGTATGTTTTAAATGCGTTGTGTCGTTCTCGCTGGCAACCCCTGCATTCCTATGCTAATTATCAGTTAGGTCGTGATTTTGTAAACCATTATCAGCCTGAATTAATTGAAGATATAGGTCAAGATATTCCACTAATTGTTCATTATAATAGTCAAGCGAAACCTTGGTTACCTAACTTTCCTATGCGATTTAGGCATTTATATTGGCATTATCAGAATTTAGAATGGAATGAAATTATTCAGCGGCATGGTAAATAATAATTAATATTGACCCAGCTGAATTTCAGTTTTCGTTATAGTTTCTTTTTTTCTATTGTTATGTATATTAGCTTTAGGATATTTATAATAAAGTGCGGTCGGTTTTTGTATTGTTTTTGAAAATAGACTACACTTTATTCGATTTATTGCGTACGTGAATCTTATATTAAGCCACTTCTTTTTTGGTATTTTGCATTGCTTTGCAAACTTTACATACTTCTTCCTCATCATTGGCTAAAAATGAAATGGATTGAATTTTCTCTGGTGAACCGCCAGTGGTAATGAGTTGTCCTTTTACGGTGGTTTTTCCTTTTAATGTAATACCATCTCTATCGATAATGAACGTGCCGGCCGGACCTGCAATTCTCACTTTATTTTCTGCTTCGACAGTTGAGAATTTACTATGAAAATTTGCTTCTTGACCGATTTTTAATTTTGCGTTACTTGAGATTTCATGCTGGTAATCTCTACCACTTTTATCTTCTTGATTAGCATAAACA
>MLAA01000030.1 GCA_001998905.1 Rodentibacter caecimuris
ACGGTACCTATAATGTACCAGCAGGCGTAAGCGAGCTGAAAGTCGAGCATACGGCAAAAGCGGATAATACAACGGAAGGTGCGGAAACTGGTAAGGTTAAAGTCGGGGATGTAGAAGGTAATGCGGTAACGGTAAATGACACCTCTGCTGATCCAAATGTACCGAATAACACGGCTGATAAGCCAACAGTTACAGCACAAGATAATGGGGGATTAACTGTAACACCGGGTGCAGATAATACAAAAGTGGTAGTACCGTTTGAAGATGAGGATGGTCAGAAACAAACCGTTACTATTACTAAAGATCCGAAAACTGGTGAATGGTCTGTAGAAGGTACTGCTCCAAAAGGTGTAACGGTTAATGCTGCAACAGGTCAAATCACGATTGAGCCGGAAGCGATTAAAGATAATCAAGAAGTGACGGCAACGGGAACAGATAGCGAAAACAATACAGAAACCGGCCAAGATATAACCAAATCCGATATTGCAGCACCTGAAGTGGATAACACCAATAATGATGGTGTGGTTAGTGCACCTGCAACGGTAAATGAAGGTGAAGAGATTGTAACAACGGTGAAATTAACCAATAATAACGGAGGTACTTTACCATTAGTGATTGGTGGAACTGAATCAGGTAAATTTAATAGTGATGACTTTGAGGTTCCGACATTCAGTAATGGTGTAACTTACGATACTACAAGCGGTACCTTGACTATTCCTGTTGGGGTGAAAGAATTTACTATCACTACCAAAGCAAAAGAAGATACTACAACCGAAGGTACAGAAACGGGTCAATTTACTGTAGGTGGTGTTGCAGGTAATGAAGTGACTGTGAATGATACGTCTTTAGCTCCACAACAAGCTCGAATTGATATTACTGAAATTGCAGGAGATACCCAAGCGAGTAATTTTGTGGATGATGGCTCAAATTCAGGTGATGTTTATGCACAAATTAGTCCAGCTGAAGCAGCAGGTGGTTTCTTGATTAGTGGTACAAGTAAAGATATTTCCGGCGATATTACAGTAACTATTGCTGAGAAAGGTGGTACAGCGATTGTAACCCAAACGGTAACACCTGCAGCAGATGGTACTTGGAGCGCAAATATTAGAGCCAATTCATTAACTGGATATGAAGCGACGAAAGAATATGAAGTGAAAGCCGCGGGGTCATCTAGCAATGGCGTATCAGTTGAGGATATTGATTTAACGGCTTCTAGTCCGCAAGTCACTTCCATTAAATTGAAAGATAATTTAACGGATGAACCACTTGTCGATGGAACTTACCAATACACTAATTTTTACACGGACGGTGATGAGAAATATGTTGGTGATGTGGCAAATGCCGATAATTTATCTGCTACAAATAGTTTAGCTACAGGATTAACCAATGATAAAGCCGCTGTATTGGAGTTTACGCTTGATAAAGCACCAACAGCTGGTCAAGAAGTGAAAGTGTATCGCTATACTTTATCCGAAAGTGCTGATGCAAGTAATCCGTATACCTCTCACAGCAAAACAGAAGTAACCGGTGATATGGTTTCGACTGATGGATTGACTTATACCCTCACTCCAAAAGGAGAGAACGTACTAAGTGATACCTACGGCCAGAATTATCGTTATGAAGTTGTAGTAACAGATAAAAACGGTGATGATCTTTCTACTGGTACTAAAGGCACATTCAATTTCCACCTTGATACCTTAGTAGAACAAATGTCCGTAGAAAAATTTGATATTACCACTGGTGAAGTTGTATTTGCTCCTACTGGCTTATCCGAGGTAGGTGCAACCATTGAGTATTGTTATACAACTGGTACGGGTAAAAGTGACTGGAATCCGGCAACTGTGGGTGCAGATGGTAAATACAGCCTGCAATTAAATAACTTTAATCGTAAGGTACCAGGAGCGCTTGAATTACGTATTACTGATGCGGCGGGTAATGTCTCAGAAAGTAAAGTAAGTGTATTGCGCAATTTAACTTCTGTCATGAATACTGAAGAGGGACCGGATCCAGCGCCTGCAGGAAGTACTATTGGAGCACCTATTACTTATGGTAACGGCTCAATGGATGATGCTGCAATTACAATTCCTGTTCAACCAACTACGACGGCAGGCAATGGTGCATTTGTTACTACAAATGGTAACGATACGGTACTTTTGGGTTTAGATTTCAACAAGTTTGGTAGCTTTGGGGTCTATAACGGTACTTATGGTGGAACAAATAGTAAAATGATCCGTGGCTTTGATGCTGGTGCCGGCGATGACAGTGTTCAGTTCCGTGGTACATTACAATCAATGTATGATTCTAAAATTGCAATGGGGGCCGGTAATGACCGAATTGCTATTGCTAATGGTTTACTTATTGGTAAATATACTTTTGATTTAGGTCAAGTAGAGGATGTCTCTGGTAATACGAATATCCTCTATATTGGTGGTGATACGGTTAATGCTGCAGAGATTAATATATATGGTGGAGCAGGTAATGATAGCATTCGTATTGATGGCACCTTCGATGGTAATAAAACCGTTGACCTAGGTGAAGGTAACAATGAATTACGAGTTGGTTATGGGACATCGGGTGGTGATGATCTTGTTAAGAAAATCTCATTCACTTCAGGTTCTGGCGATGATAGTATTTCTGTAAAAGGGGATATTAGTACGATTGCTGGACAAACTCAAACCTTTAAGTTAGGAGATGGTGATAACTTTGTTGAAGTTGGGGGAAGCGTTGATACTGATGGTTCATTTACTTTTGGTAGTGGTGTAGATACCGTAAATATTAAAGGGACTTTGAAAGGCGGTACATTTACCTTTGGCGCCGGAGATGATAGTTTAACGGTCGGAACTATTGCGAAATCAGCCGCTGATAACGTTAAAATTGATATGGGAGAAGGTAATGATTCTATAACTATTACCGGAACTCGTATTAATACCGGTAATGGTGCGATCAATGGTGGCGATGGTAATGATACTATTTTCTTACATGGTGCAGATCTTTCATTAGATATGAGACAAGTATTGAATGTTGAAACTATTGATATGCGTGCGATAACTGGTGGTATGGGCAACCAAAAAGTTGCCTTAACGTTAGCCGATCTTCAACGCAACGGCGATTCCATTACACAACTTTATATTAAGGGTGATGCTGGTGATACTGTTGACTTCGGTAATAATGGTGGTAATGGCACTGATAATTTAGCTCGTACTGGCTCAAATGGTCTTATCGAATTCAAAGATAGTGGCGGAGCACTTTCAAAAAATTGGAATGTATGGCAAAAAACCGGATCAGATATTGTCAAAGATGGCGTAGTGTATGATAAATATACTTACTATAGTGCAACCGGTGAAGTAAATAATGAAGAAGTATATATCCAACAGGGTGTAGGTATTATTTAATTATTTACTGATATTTCTTAATCAAATCCTCCAAACCTTCTGTTTGGGGGATTTTTTATGTCTTTTAACTGTATGATCAAAAAACTAACCGTACTTTATCGTAAAAGTGCGGTTAGAAAGTTTAGCGAATTATAAAATATTCTAGTCGCTCAACAAGTAAGATTAGAAATAATGGTGATACTGGATTAATTTATTTCTGGTTAATGCAAAAACACCGATACCGCCATTTTTAAGTTCTAACCAATCAAATGGAATATCTGGATACTGCTCAATTAAACTTAACATACTATTGCCTACTTCACATACTAATACGCCGTTTTCAGTTAAATAGTCAGCGGCTTGTTTGAGAATCTGTTTAGTAATATCTAATCCGTCGCAGCCGGATCCTAATGCTAATTCCGGTTCAAAATGAAATTCTTGTGGCATATCCGCTAAATCTTCGGCATCCACATAAGGCGGATTGGTAACGATTAGATCATATTTTTGTCCGATTAAATTGCTGAATAGATCTGATTGTAGCGGGAAAACTCGGTGTTCTAGGTTATGTTTCGTTATATTGATTTCCGCTACATTAAGTGCATCGAACGATAAATCAACGGCATCAACTTCTGCTTCCGGAAAGTGATCTGCACAGGCAATTGCGATGCACCCACTACCGGTACAGAGATCAAGGATTCTTTGCGGGGAGGTAGGAAGAAGCCCGCTAAAACCGGATTCAATCAATGCACTGATTGGTGAGCGAGGAATAATTGTGCGTTCATCAACATAAAATTCCAAACCGCAAAACCATGCACTATTGGTTAAATAGGCGACGGGGATCCGTTGTTGTATACGAGTTAGGATAAGTTTGAGTAATTGGGATTTTTCTGTACTAGTTAAGCGACAATCAAACAGTTCTGTTGGTAGATCGAGCGGTAATTGAAGTCCGCCAAGGATCAATTGAAGGCTTTCGTCCCATGCGTTGTCATAACCTTGTCCATAGTAAATATCGGAACGGTTAAAAGTACTATAAGAGAATCGTAAAAAATCTTTAATAGTTAGTAGTTCATTAAGCACTTGCTCAGATAAAATGGTTGAAGCTAATTCTTGATTATAAGTTGTCATGGTTTTTCCCTATAGAAATTTACGCCCCGTTATATCATAGAATTATGCTATCATTCATTAAAATTTTTTAAAGCTGATAAGAAATGACGAATCAAGATAGTAATTTATTTAAAGAGGAAATCTTAGGGGTTAAGCCATTAAAACAAGATCGATTTTTTCTTCAGCCTCAATCTCGAATCAGAAAAAGCGCGATTAAGGAATATCGAGAACAAGAAGATACCTTGTTTTATTTCTCTGATGAGTATGAGCCTTTGTTAAACGAAAATGACGGTGTGGTGAAATATTTAAGAGAGGGTGAAGAGGCTCATTTATTGAAACGTTTACGTCGTGGAGACTTTTCCCCTGAGTTATTTTTGGATTTACATGGTTTAACCCGTGAACAAGCCAAGCTTGAGTTAGCAAGTCTATTGCAGGTCTGTGAAAAAGAGCGATTGGATTGTGCTTCAATTATGACCGGTTATGGTAGCTATACGTTAAAACGACAAATCCCCCGTTGGTTGGTGCAGCACCCTAAAGTTCGAGCTCTTCATCAAGCACCTAAAGAATGGGGAGGTGATGCGGCGATTTTAATCCTGATCGAGGTGTAGTGAGAACTACCATAAACTCATTTGCTGTTGTGGCTGTGCTTGCGGAAGATTAATATGAAGCCCGATTAAACGGACGGCTCGACCTTCTCGACGTAGCCAAATTTGTGTCAATAATTGTAAAAAATGTTCTAAAGTCGGAGGCATCCCGCTTTTTTCCAATGTGGTGGTTTGGAAATCCGCAAATTTTAGTTTTATGCCGATTTTTTGTAGCTCGGAAAAAGAGACAGGAATATTTGCCTGTTTGATTCTCTCCGATAAAAGAGGATAAAGTTGTGTAAGAATTTGCACAGCTTGACTGAAATCTTCAATGTTTTCAGGTAATGTGCGTTCTACTCCTATAGATTTTCTTTCTCTATGAGCTTGAACTTCGCGATTGTCTATACCGTGGCTAAAATCCCAAATACGTTTCCCAATTTTTCCAAATTGTTTAATTAATAAATGTGGCGTTTGTTGTTGAATGTCAAAGCAGGTATTTAACCCCATTTGTAATAATTGTTGCATCGTTACTTTTCCGACACCGGGAATTTTTTTCAACGGTAGTTTCTTGATGAATTCCTCGACTTCATTAGGGTGAATAACAAATTGTCCGTTAGGCTTATGGTAATCGGAAGCAATTTTTGCTAAAAATTTTAGCGGAGCAATGCCGGCTGAGGCTGTCAGTTGTAGTTCATCGAAAATTGCTGCACGAATCTCTTGTGCAATCCAAGTCGCTGATCCCGAACATTTTTGACAGTTGGTAACATCTAAATAGGCTTCGTCTAAAGAGAGGGGTTCAATTAGAGTTGTATAACGTTGAAAAATGTGGTGAATTTGCTTTGATACGGCTTTATAGCGCGACATATTAGGCGTAATTAAGATTAAATTAGGGCATTTTTTTATTGCTTGTGCTGTGGGCATCGCACTATGTAAACCGAATTTTCGAGCTTCGTAATTACAAGTTGCTAAAACCCCTCTTCGATTGGAGGGGCCTCCAACAGCAACGGGCCTACCTTTTAGAGTTGGATTTTCTCGAATTTCAACAGAAGCATAGAAACAATCCATATCAATATGGATGATTTTTCGGTGTTTTTGAGCTAGTGCGAAAGAAGTCATAAAGTGCGGTCAAAAAATTCAATGTTTTATTCATTCAAATGCTGTGTATCATTGATTTTCTCGATAATAAAATTTTTTCCTTGTACATTTTCTACATAGTGCACAATACTAATTGCTGTATTTAACAATGAAACTGAACGGTTGCTTTCGCGATGATTATGCCAATTTGCGCCATTTAATAAAGCAAGTAATAAACGTAATGTATGTCCATGCGAAACAATGAGAATATTTCCCTGCTGATGGATGGCTATAATGTCTTGTAATGCCTGGGAGATACGTTCGGCAAGAGATTGATAGGTTTCGCCGTTATTAGAAAGTGCTTTATAGCTAGCTGGATCGGCTTGCATTTGCTGAAACTCGTTAAGATGACGTAGTTCGTCAATGTGTTTTCCTTCCCAACTGCCGAAATGTTGTTCATTTAAGCCGATATGTTGGAATAGAGGAATGTTACGTTGTCCAATAATATGTTGGGCTGTGTCAATCGTTCGTTGTAATATACTGGAATAAGCGGCGATGAAGGGAATATGTTGTAGTGCCATACCTGCTTTTTGTGCATCTATGATGCCTTGCTTGGTAAGTGGGGAGTTTCCGCTGCCTTGTATTAATCCTTGTTCGTTCCATTTGGTTCTACCGTGGCGAATAAAGTAAAATGTCAGTTGTTTTTGCATAACTGTACCTGATTAAATTAAGGCAGCCGAAGCTGCCAAATTCTTAATTTTTCGAAGAAATATTAGCGTGAGTAGTAGCCGGCCATTGCACCATAGACTGCATTTTCGCTCTGAATGAGATTGTATTTTGCATTTAAAATAGCAATTTGAGAGCTTTTTTCCGTATTGGCCGCAGTTAACCATTCACGTAATTCTGATACGCCGGCGTTATAGCGGTTACGGTAATATTGAGTGATTTTTATATTATAGTTGTGGGTTTGTTGAATATTATTCAGATTTTGTTGTGCCTGCGTAAAAGTAAAATAACGTGTATCTACATCATTAAGTGCGGTCGTAATACTTTTCTCATAGTTTAAACGGGCCGATTCATAATCTGCTTCGGAAATTTTTACATTCCATTTCACAGTGTTCCAACTTAGGAATGGCAGGCTAATCCCAACGGTACCTGCCGCGATAGGATTATGTAATGCATTGCCTACTTGAGTACCACTAGAACTTAAACTTCCACCTAAGGTAATCTCCGGGAACCAGCTTTTTTGAGTGGCTTTGGCGTTCTTAAAGGCACTACTTAAACGGAATTGATAGCCTTTAACATCTGGGCGATTAGCAATAACAGAAATTGGCACGTTGAGGTTAACACCGATATTTTTAACATTAAGAATATGCGGTAAGTTGAGATTCAGATTTTCTTCTGGTTTTAAATTTAATAGGTTGCGTAATGTTTGTTGAGCAGTTTTTTGTTGCGTTTGTAGCGTTAATAAATTATTCCGTGCGGTTAAAACCGCTTGTTGCGCTTGATCTACGCTTGCCGCATCGGCGACGCCTTGATTTAAACGGCGGCTCATAATGGCACTGATATCCGAGTAATATTTGATACTATCATTGGTGGCGCTGATAGCATCATTAAGGTAAGCAAGTTGATAATAAGTGGTAATAATCGAGTTAATTAAAGAAAGGCGTGTTGCTTCTAAATCCTGTGCTGTGGCGGCATGGATCCACTCGGCGGCAGAGGCTGTATCAGCCAAACGACGCCATAGATCGAGAGTATAGGTAACATTTAATGCACCGCTATGGCTTATAGTTGAATTACCTCCGATGTCAATATTTTTACTTGCTTTAGAGCTGGTTGAGCCATTAAAAGACGGTACTAAATTAGCCCCGACTAGGTTGGCATTATAGAGTGCACGATTGACTGCTACTGTGGCTAATGCCATATCTTTATTATTTAATAAGGCTTGCTCTACTAGGCGGTTAAGTTGCGGATCATTGTATAAAGCCCACCAATTTTCTTTGATGTTATATTGTTTTGTGATTTCTTCGTATTGTTTGTAATCCTCTATGGAGGTTTGATAAGAATCATTGATATTAGCACAGCCTGCTAAGACCGCAGAAGCGAGTATTGCCAAGGTGAAATTTTTTATTTTTAACATAGTTTTTCCTCAAAAGTGCGGTCAGAAACGGGGCTGTTTCTGCCGTTCAATATTAAAATGATAAACCGTTAATAAACTTGCTTTTTGTGCGCCATTTTAACGGGATTTTTTGATTTTACAACTTTTCGGCTATTCAAATGCCAATGCTGAGATCGGGTCTAATTGTGCTGCTTTTTTCGCTGGTATATAGCCGAAAACGATACCGATTAAGGTAGAAAATGTAACGGCGGCAATAATCGAAAAGGGTGAGAATGCCATCGTGAAATCGCTCATAAAAGTGTTAAATAACAGTCCGATTACTCCTGATAGTAAAATTCCAGTAACGCCGCCGATTAAACAAATAAGTATGGCTTCGATCAAAAATTGTTGCAAAATATTACTTTGTCTAGCGCCTATAGCCATTCGTACTCCGATTTCTCTGGTTCTCTCTGTAACAGATACCAACATAATATTCATTACTCCGATTCCTCCAACAATTAGGGAGATAAAAGCGATTGAAGAAATTAGCAGCTTCATCGTACCAGTTGTGCTTTCGATTGTTTGTTTAATTGTATCGCTGTTCATAATGAAAAAATCTTTTTTTCCATGGCGAGACTCTAATAAGGCAGTTAAACTTTTTTCAGCAGCATTTGAATTGATATCATCACTGATTTTTACTGTAATTGAATTAATTTTTGTACCGCCGGTAATCTTATTCATTACTGTTGTATAAGGGGCATAAATATTTAATGAGCTACTCGCTCCTCCCATTTGACGGTCAGTAACCACTCCAATAACCTGTAGCGGACGTTTATCAAACATTAATATTTGGCCAATAGGGGGGGTATGCTGAAAAATAGCTTTTTGCGCACTTTCATCAATTAATACTACCGAACGACCGCTTACTATATCTTCACTCGATAATCGACGGCCGCTGACTAATTTTAGGCCTTCTACATCAAAATATTGTTCTCCGATTCCGCGTAAGCTGGTGCTGGAAAAAGATTGGTTGGAATAAACTAGTGTGCCAGAAGAAGAACTATTCGGTGTAACACTTTGTACATAATTTTGTTGCAAAAGCGCATTCGCGTCGCTCACTGTCAAATTTTGCATTTGATCCGCTCGGCGGTCGCCAAATCCCGTACCATTGAATATAGTCATCGTATTCGTACCGATTCCCCGAATATTTTCTAAGATTTTTTGTTGAGAACCGTTACCCAATGCGACGACTGAAACCACGGAGGTAATGCCGATAATAATACCGAGCATCGTCAATAGAGAACGCATTTTATGGGCAATAATAGCGCTAACAGACATTCGAAAAGCTTCGATTAATTGATCTTTGCTTAGTCCAAACCGATGTAGGTTTTTAGTGTGATGTTTGAAGGCATTCTGTATGGGTTGTTTTTGTTTGTCCCCGATAATTTTACCATCCTTGATTTCAATGACACGATTGGCACTATCGGCAATTTCTCTATCATGAGTAACCATAATAACAGTGTGCCCTTCCGCATGGAGTTGGCGCAGAATTTCCATTACGTTTTGCCCGCTTTGAGAGTCTAATGCTCCGGTAGGTTCATCAGCTAAAATAATTTCACCGCCGTTCATTAGGGCTCGAGCGATGCTGACACGTTGTTGTTGACCACCTGAAAGTTGGGACGGTCTATTTTGCCATTTATCGCTTAAGCCGAGTTTATGCAAAAGTTGTTTGGCTCGTGCCATACGTTCGTTTTGTGCTATACCGGCGTAAATGGCTGGTAATGCAACATTTTCTGCCGCGTTAAGACTGGAAAGTAAATTATAGCGCTGAAAGATAAAACCGAATTTTTGACTGCGTAAATCAGACAGTTGATCTATCGAAAGGGCGGTAGTTTCTTGACCGTCTATTTTGTAAGAACCGCTTGTTGCACTATCCAGACAACCGATAATATTCATTAATGTCGATTTACCCGAACCAGATTGTCCGATTATTGCGACAAAATCACCTTTCTCAATCGTCAGATTAATATTTTTTAGAATGTGAACACGATTTTCATTTTCGCCAAAATAACGATTTAAATTTTTTATGTCAATAATATTCATCTTAAAAACCGACCGCACTTTTAAAATATTCTAGGACCACGATTGCTGTTACCAACTTTTTCATTGGATTCGACTTGTGAAATGATGACTTTATCGCCTTCGTTGAGACCTGATTTGATTTCTGTTTGAAAATCATTTTGTATTCCGACTTCAACTTCTCTACGTTCCTTTTTATTGCCGTTTAATACATCCACAAAAGTTTTATCTTGTTGTTTTTGTAAGGCTAAAGTAGAGATTAATAATACATCTTTGACTTCGGCAATTTTAATTTTATTTTCCGTCGTCATTCCGATTCGTAAAGTAAGATCAGGGTTGTCAACAATAATATTGGCATAGTAATACACTGCTGAGGTTGTACTTGAAGATGTGCTTGAACTGGTAGATGTATTATCACTGATTGTGGTTGTTGCAGGATCGACGGAATTAATGATTGCCTGATATTGGGTATTATTGTCCGATAAAATACTAAAGCTAACAGCCTGTCCGGCTTTGACTTTGGTTATATCCCCTTCGGAAATTTCAGGCTTGATACGCATTCTGGTTAGATCTGCTACTTTGACGATAGTAGGCGTTGTTTGTGCAGAGTTGACGGTTTGCCCCTCGGAAATTGGTGTTGAAATAACGGTACCGTCAATGGGCGAAGTGATTTTTGTGTAATCAACATTAGTTTGAGCCGTATCTACCTCAATTTCTGCTTGTTTAATGGATTCTTGTAATGATAACACCTCTGAACGAGCTGATTCTAGGGTATTTTTAGCATTATTCAGTTCATCAAAAGATGTCGCTTTTTGCTGATATAGTTTGTTTAAGCGGTTAAACGAGGATTGTGCGACATTCAATGCTGTTTGTTTAGCATTTAATTGAGCTTGGTAACTGGATAATTGGGCTTTTTTGCTATTTAAATTGTTGATTTGAGTCGTCGAGTCAATCGACGCAATCATATCGCCTTTTTTGACATTTTGCCCCAATGTTACATAGAGCTTAGTTATTTTGCCTGAAACTTGCGCACCGACATCGACTTCATTGATGCTTTCAATGGAACCGGAAGCAATGACGTTTTGTTCTAGATTGCCTCGGTGCACTGATTCTGTTAGATAGTCAGGCTGACTGTTATGCTGAATGATAAAAAAGTAGGTTACGGCTGTAATAGCCAAAAATAATATAGATACAATAATGATCTTTTTTTTCATAATATTTTAAATCCGAAAATAATGAACAATCGTTCATTTTTGTATTTTAGCGATAAGTCAATAAAAATGCACGAAAAAATGCGAAAGTTAGACAAAGAAATGGATAAAAGTTCAGTTATTAAATTTAACTGGATAAACAAAGTGCGGTTGATTTTCAAGGCGTTTTACAAACATCGGCTATCGTGTAAAATAGCCCGATTATTTTATCGTTTAAATGAGAAAATTATGACGACAGAGAACAAAACCGATATATCTAATCATTATGAACATCATAATGTACCTGAAAATTTTATTACCCATATTATTGATAGCGATTTTGCCGAGGGAAAACATAATAATGTTTATACCCGTTTCCCACCTGAACCAAACGGTTATTTACATATTGGACATGCTAAATCCATTTGTTTAAATTTTGGTCTTGCAAAAGATTACCAAGGGTTGTGTAACTTGCGGTTTGATGATACTAATCCGGTAAAAGAAGATGTGGAATATGTAGATTCGATTAAACAAGATGTGGAATGGTTAGGTTTTAAATGGCAAGGTGCCCCTCGTTATGCTTCCGATTATTTTGATCAACTTTACGGTTATGCTATCGAACTAGTTAAAAAAGGATTAGCGTATGTTGATGAACTTTCTCCTGAAGAAATGCGAGAATATCGCGGTACATTGACTGAGGCGGGCAAAAATAGTCCTTATCGTAATCGTACTGTCGAAGAAAATTTAGTTTTATTTGAGAAAATGAAAAATGGTGAATTTGCTGAAGGGAAAGCTAGTTTAAGAGCGAAAATTGATATGGCATCGCCATTTATGGTTATGAGAGATCCTGTTTTATATCGCATAAAATTTGCTAGCCATCATCAAACTGGTGATAAATGGTGCATTTACCCAATGTATGATTTTACTCACTGTATTTCTGATGCAATCGAACGGATTACTCATTCTTTATGTACTTTAGAGTTTCAGGATAACCGCCGTTTATACGATTGGGTGTTGGATAATATTTCAATTGAACGCCCGTTACCGCATCAGTATGAATTTTCTCGTTTGAATTTGGAATACACCTTAACCTCTAAGCGAAAATTGTTGAAATTGGTGGAAGATAGAATTGTTGATGGTTGGAATGATCCGCGTATGCCGACGATTTCAGGATTACGTCGTCGTGGTTATACACCAGAGTCAATTCGTGAATTTTGTCGCCGTATTGGGGTAACAAAACAAGATAATATCGTAGAGTATAGTGCATTAGAATCTTGTATTCGTGATGATCTTAACCAAAACGCTTGCCGTGCAATGGCGGTGATTGACCCGCTAAAAGTAGTGATTGAAAATTTTGAAGGTGAAGAAATGTTGACGGCACCAAATCATCCAAATCGCCTGGAATTAGGCGAGCGTCAATTATCTTTCACTAAAGAAATCTATATTGACCGTGCTGATTTTCGTGAAGAAGCCAATAAGCAATACAAACGCCTTGTACTTGGCAAAGAAGTGCGTTTACGGAATGCTTATGTGATCAAAGCAGAACGAGTGGAAAAAGATGAGAATGGTGAAGTTACTACAATTTTTTGTAGTTATGATCCGGATACTTTAGGTAAAAATCCGGCTGACGGACGTAAAGTCAAAGGTGTGATTCATTGGGTATCGGCAGTACATAATCATTCAGCTGAGTTTCGTCTTTACGATCGTTTATTTACTGTACCGAATCCTGGTGCAGCGGATAATATTGAAGATGTGATTAATCCGAACTCTTTAGTTATCAAACATGGTTTTGTTGAAAAAAGCTTATCTAATGCCAAAGTGGAATTCGCTTATCAATTTGAGCGTGAAGGTTACTATTGCTTAGATAGTAAAGATGGTCGTGTGGATAATTTAGTATTTAATTTAACAGTAAGTTTAAAAGAAGGGTTTTAGTTGTTAAAATTAACTGCATTATAGCTGACAAGGCGCCATGTTTGGCGCCTTTTTCATATTGTATTTTGTGAACATAATGTTTTCAAAAAAGTTATTTAATTAAACCGCAAGCCATTCTAGCGCCGCCTCCACCTAGAGCTTTAGGATGATCAGCATGATTATCCCCCCCTTGATGAATCATTAATGCACGGTTTTTTATTTGTGATAAAGTTTTTAAGCGTGGTGCTAAAACCGGATAGTTTGCATTACCTTCTGTATCGACAAATAAAGCGGGTAGGTCGCCGAGGTGAGAGTCATCAGACCAAGCAAAACCATGTTTACCACTATTATAAGGGTCATAATGTCCGCCTGCACCCAATCCAGCAGTGAGTTTACCGTCTTTCTCTTTTGCCTCGCAGCTTGGATTTTGATGAATGTGAAAACCATGCAATCCTGGTGTAAGCTTATTTAAATGAGGTGTAAATACCAAACCATAGGGAGATTCGCTGATTTCAACTGTACCTACCGCTTGATTCCCGCCGATAGGATCAAGCAAGGCTACATTTACATTTAATTTTTCAACACCTTGTGTGGCGCTAACCGATAGTCCAAAGCTTAGAATTAATCCGAATACAAAATTTTTCTTCATTTAATTTTCTCCTTTATTGCAGTATTTGAACAAATTTTCGTATTTTAGCACCTTGATGTAGGTATTCAATATGGAGAAATTAACATTGTGATCCGGATCTCTTTTTGATTTGACTGACAAGAATTGTTTCCAGAGAAAGCCTCCTTTATAATGGTGTCGTTTTTTATTGTTTTTTTATTATTATTTATGACAACGCAAACTCTTCCGGAATTTTGGAAACAAAAAACCTTATTGGAAATGAATGAGGGTGAATGGGAGGCCTTATGCGATGGCTGCGGAAAATGCTGTTATCGGAAATATGTTGAAGGGCGTGGGAAACGGCAGAAACTCTATTACACCCGTATAGCCTGCAATTTGCTGAATATAGAAACCGGAAAGTGCGGTCATTATTCTCAGCGTTTTCAGCTGGAACCGGATTGCACTAAACTGACTAAGAAAAATTTGACTCAGTTCAATTGGTTACCAAAGACCTGTGCTTATCGTTTACTTTATGAAGAAAAACCTCTACCTCAATGGCATCCTTTACTAACTGGAGATCCGAATAGCGCAGCAAAACATCATCGTTTAATTCAACAAGGTATTCATGAAAAAGATGTGATTTCTTGGTTTGATTATGTGATTGATGAACCTTAACGTTGACGTTCAGTCAGAAATGGCATAAATTCTGGATTCATATGAATGAGATGTAGCGTTTTCACCTGTTACAAATTTTAGTTTTTGTTGGTTTGTAATATAAGGTGGTGAATTTTTCGAAATTTTGAATGAACGATTACTTTCACCATTATTTAGAAATCTTTATAGTCCTTATTTCTTGTTATAGGCGCAGAGTGAGAGCTTTATTCCTGAAAAGCACGATAGTTAAAAAGCGCCATATTCTCTGTTTTATATGCTAAACGGACAGAAAGTGACTAAAGCATTTTATTCTGTGTAAAATTATTTCACAATTAAGATCTATTCAAGAGTGTATGAAACTGATTATGATCTGTATTGGTAATATCGACTCATTAGAGAATGTTTTCCCCTAGGCAATATTGTAAATTAGCTTTCCAATATTTTATTCATCAGCAGCGTTGATCTTAATATGAATGTTTTATCCAAGCGGAGCAAATAAAGGTCATGATAGGATTCCGTTATTTCCAATATGAATTAACTTTATATTGAGCTAAGCTATTATCGGACGTTATTAAGAACCAGACTATTCTTGAACCTATTCGACTACGAATTATGGCAAAATATAGAATAGCCATCGCGAAAATATTGAGTGTATCATTTCGTCGCACTTTTACAGCTTTCTTTGTTTAATCGCTAAAATTGAACGTAGGCTTTGAGGACAACCAAGAAAAGCTGTCATAATGCCTTTAAAAAAGAGAATTTTGTATTCGGTTCTCTCGATTTTAGGGTCATTTAGGCGTATAATGCGCACCGATTTTTGTCAGATAAAAATTTATTAAGTAACAGTTACTATAATCTTAGTTATTGATGGAGAGATATAATGTCTAGAAGACTTAGAAGAACGAAAATCGTTTGTACTATGGGACCGGCAACGGATCGTGATAATAATCTTGAAAAGATTATTGCTGCAGGTGCAAATGTTGTTCGTATGAATTTTTCGCACGGTACACCGGAAGATCATATTGAGCGTGCGGAACGTGTACGTTCCATTGCGAAAAAATTAGGTAAAACCGTCGCGATTTTGGGTGATTTACAGGGTCCTAAAATTCGTGTTTCTACTTTTAAAGACGGTAAAATTTTCTTAAATATTGGTGATAAATTTATCCTTGATGCAGAGTTACCGAAAGGGGAAGGTACTCAAGAATCAGTTGGCTTAGACTATAAAACCCTTCCACAAGATGTTGTACCAGGCGATATTCTTTTATTAGATGACGGTAGAGTACAATTAAAAGTGCTATCGACAGAAGGGGCAAAAGTATTTACCGAAGTTACTGTTGGTGGTCCACTTTCGAATAATAAAGGAATTAATAAATTAGGTGGCGGTTTATCTGCTGATGCATTAACTGAGAAAGATAAAGCAGACATTATTACAGCTGCTCGCATTGGAGTTGATTTCCTTGCTGTTTCTTTCCCTCGTTCAAGCGCGGATTTGAACTATGCTCGTGAATTAGCACAAAAAGCTGGGTTGAATGCAAAAATTGTTGCTAAAGTTGAACGTGCAGAATCAGTAGCGACTGATGAAGCAATGGATGATATTATTTTAGCTTCAGACGTTATTATGGTGGCTCGCGGCGATTTAGGGGTTGAAATTGGGGATCCAGAATTAGTTGGTGTACAGAAAAAATTGATTCGTCGTTCACGTCAATTAAACCGTGCGGTTATTACTGCAACTCAAATGATGGAGTCAATGATTAGTAACCCAATGCCGACTCGTGCGGAAGTTATGGATGTGGCTAATGCAGTATTGGATGGGACGGATGCGGTGATGCTTTCGGCTGAAACTGCTGCAGGACAATATCCTGCAGAGACCGTTGCTTCTATGGCAAAAGTTTGCTTAGGTGCAGAAAAAATGCCAAGTATTAATGTTTCTCGCCACCGTATGGATAAAACATTTTCTAATGTAGAAGAATCAGTTGCAATGTCTGCAATGTATGCAGCAAATCATATGCCTGGTGTAACAGCAATTATTGCATTGACTAACTCGGGTCGTACACCATTGTTAATGTCAAGAATTAGTTCTGGGTTGCCGATTTTTGCACTTTCCCGTAAGGAAGAAACGCTGAATCTTTGCGCGTTATATCGTGGTGTAACGCCAGTATTCTGTGATGTAGAAAGCCGCTCCTCAGAGGGTGCCAAAGCAGCTGTTCAACTATTAAAAGAAAAAGGCTTCTTAGCTGCTGGCGATTTAGTACTATTAACTCAAGGTGATAATTTATCGAATGGTAGTACTAATACCTGTCGTACCTTATTAGTCGAATAATAAAATAGTGAAAAAGAAAGGATTGAACAAAAATTGATTCCATGCCATTTGAGTTCAATCCTTTTTTATTGCCATTTTTATAATTTATGGATAATTGAATCAATATTTGCTTTGGCTTTATTTTGTGCCGCTGAAATCATCTCTGTACCTAAACCGATACCTTGAGCATAGACAAATTGTACATCGTGAATACCGATAAAACTTAAAATTGATTTTAAGTATTGGGTTATATGATTACTTTCATCGTAGATACCACCGAATGCACATAATATTATCGCTTTTTTTCCTGTCATTAATCCTTCTGCTCCTTTATCCGTATATTGGAATGTTACTCTTGGGCGACAGATAAAATCAAAGTAAGATTTGAGCTGGCTAGGAATACTCAAATTATACATTGGTGCGCCAATAATAATCGTATCGGCATTTTTAATTTCTGTAACTAATTGATCTGAGAGTGTAAGTAAATTTTTTTGTAAGTCTGTTTTAGCCTCTCCACGCACCGCTATGGCTGCCTCTGCATCAAAATAAGGAAGGGGATTTTGACCCAGATCTCGAATCACAATATGCTTTCCTGCTAATTGTTGAATGACGTAGTCGGCTAATTGGTTAGTTTGTGAATTTTCACCTAAAATACTGGATTTTAATACTAAGATAGAATTCATCTCATATATTCCTTAATGTTAAAGAGCAGTCATTCTAGCTAATGTTTTTAGAAATAAAAGCCTGAAATAGTAAAAACACTTTTTCAAAATATGAAAAAGCCCGACTCAAGCAGCGGGCATTATTCGTTAAATTAGGTTGCTGATAAAAATGATAAGAATAATAATCGGCACGATAAATTTAACATAGTTGAACCAAATTCGAGTAAAGGTAGAGTTTGGTTTCGGAGAAAGTTCTTTTTTTGCCTCGTCTTTGAGTACGAATCCAACAAAAAGCGCACAGCCTAGAGCTGTTAGCATAAATAAAATATTGCCACTTGCGTAATCAAAAAAGTCGAAAATACTTTTTCCAAAAATTTGAATATCTTTAAGCATATTATCGCCTAAAATAGATGGGATATTACCTAATAAGAAGATACTTCCTAGCGTAATAAAAATAGCCTTTGAACGGCGCATTTTGAGTTTTTCTTGCAAGGCGGTAATAATGACTTCGTAAATAGTCAACGATGTTGTTAATGCTGCAATTAATAGTAAGCCAAAGAATATGACGGCAAAAAATTTCCCTGCCCATAAATGGGAGAATACAATAGGTAAACTTTGGAAAACCAATGTTGGACCAGCGTTAGGTGAAATACCGAAGCTAAATAATGACGGGAAGATCATAAAACCAGCTAAAACGGCAATAATAGTATTCGTAAAGCCAGTAATAAGTGCAGTTTGAACCAAGTTTTCTTCTTTATTTAAATAACTTGAAAGTGTAATTAGTACACCGAAGCCTAAGCTAAGTGCAAAGAATACTTGGCCTAGAACCATAATAAAAAGTTGTGGCGTAATTTTAGAGAAATCCGGTTTTAAATAATAAATAACGCCTTCCATTGCACCCGGGAGCGTTAAATTACGGATTACCATACCGATAAGGAAAATAAATAGGAGTGGCATTAGATATTTTACCGAACGCTCAATCCCTCCAATAATACCTTTGGCGAGAATAATATAATTGACCGCTACAAATAAGAAAGTGTAAAAAATGATGGCGAAAGGGTTATTTGTAATTTGCGTATCATAAAAATCTTTAGCGATTTCTTTCGTAATAGGGTTGGAAATATCTAAAGTACCGTCGGCTAAATTAATTATATAGGACATAACCCAACCTCCGAGTACCATATAATACGCCATAATACCAAAAGCACCAAGTAGACCCATATAACCGAATATTTTCCAATATTTTGAAATCCCTTTGCCCTTATCTTGTAACTTATCTCCAAACGCATCAATAGAATTAACTCGTAATCGTCTCCCGATAACGTTTTCTACTAAGATCATTGGAATTCCGATGAGCAACATAGCAATGCAGAATAATAATACATAGGCACCACCGCCGTGTTCGCCAACTAAATAAGGAAAGCGCCAGGTTGCCCCAAAACCAACTGTAGCACCTGCAACAGTTAATACATAGGTTAGGCGGCTTGACCAAGTTTGACGAGATTGAGTTGAGTGAGATTGTGTTGTCATAATTATTTTCCGATAATTTTAAAATTAAAGTTTAAGTAAATATTTTTATCACTATTGATAGAAAACTAATATATTCAGTAAATGTATAAAAACGACATTCAATATGTAAGAGTGTCCTTTGATATATTGATTTTTATCGGCACTTTTAGATGTATCTGGTGTTATGTAGTAGCATAAAACAGATTCTTTACCTTTATAATTTATGCCATTTTTTGCGTTCTACATATTGTGAAAATAGTAAAAATCTGACCGCACTTTTAGCTTTTAATAATCAGTTTTTTCTTTATATTCACAAAGATCTTCGATAATACAAGCTCCACAACGAGGTTTGCGTGCGACACAAGTATAGCGGCCGTGTAAAATTAACCAATGGTGTACATCGATTTTAAATTCATCAGGTACAACCTTTAATAATTTTTCCTCCACTTTGACAACATCTTTACCGGGTGCAAATTGTGTCCGATTACATACCCGAAAAATATGTGTATCTACGGCGATAGTCGGATGCCCGAAGGCTGTATTTAAAACAACATTTGCTGTTTTACGACCTACACCAGCAAGCGCTTCTAGTGCGTAGCGATCTTCTGGTACTTCGCCATTGTGTTTATCTATTAAATCTTTGCAAGTTTTAATAATATTTTCGGCTTTACTGTTATACAAACCGATTGTTTTTATGTACTCCTTTAAACCATCTACACCCAGGGCCAGAATATCTTGAGGTGTATTTGCAATGGGAAAGAGTTTATCCGTTGCTTTATTTACGCCTTTATCTGTAGCTTGTGCGGATAAGATTACAGCGATTAATAATTCAAAGGGCGAATTATAATTTAATTCTGTCGTCGGATGGGGATTTTGATCCCGCAATCTTGTTAGAATTTCAATACGTTTTTGTTTATTCATAATATTTGAGCACAAAATAATCAGCGTTTTTTCTCAAAGGTATTTTTGAGTGCTAAAAGTAAACCTAACCCAATAAATGCACCAGGTGGCAAAATAAAGAGTAAAAAATTACTTTCGGTTTGAAAGAGGCGGAAGTGTAAAAATGTTGCTCCTTCACCGAATAAATTTTCTATCCCTTCAAATAAAGTGCCTTGCCCGAGGATTTCACGAATAGCACCAAGCAAGGTGAGACTTAGTGCCATACCTAGTCCCATTGAAAAGCCGTCCCAAATAGAGGTAAATAGCGTATTTTTCGAGGCAAAAGATTCGGCTCTCCCAATAACGATACAGTTAGTAACAATCAATGGAATAAAAATGCCTAGGGATTGATATAATCTGTAAGTATAAGCATTCATCAATAATTGTACGATAGTAACGGTTGTGGCAATAATCATCACATAAATTGGGATACGAATATCATAGGGAATGAATTTTCGAAAAATAGAAATGACGGTATTGGTACAAATTAATACCAACATTGTTGCCAAACCTAAACCTAGAGCATTAGTTGCCGTACTGGATACCGCAAGTAAAGGGCATAGTCCGAGTAGCTGAACGATCGCAGGGTTGTTTGTCCAAACACCTTGTAGAAAAATCTTTTTCCAAAGATCGTTCGGTATATTTTCTTGTGAACTTTTGACCACACTGGTATTACTTTCAGCTTTTGGTGAGGAATTAACGTTTAAATTAACCTTTTCCATAACATATTACTCGTTTACATTCCAATAATGTTTGGTTTTCTAACATAATTAAAGCGGAGCGTTTAACTTGATTAACTACTGCTCGAGGTGTAATTGTTGCACCAGAGAATTGATCAAACTTTCCACCGTCTTTTTTTACAGCCCATTGAGATAGGTTGTTAGAATGAATTAATTGATTATTAAAACTTAGGATCCAATTTGAAATTCGCAACTCGATTTTATCTCCTAATCCTGGTGTTTCTTTGTGTTCAATAACGCGTACGCCGAGGATCTCACCTTTCGGCGTTAGTCCGATTAATAAACGGATATTACCTGAGTAACCGTCCGGTGCAACCGTTTCATAGGCATAGGCGGTAATTTGTTTATTTTTAATGGCAAAATATACTTTCTTAATTGAGGATAATTTGGGGGATTTAGGGATTTCATAGCTTTCTACCAAATTATTATCAAAGTAAGAAGTCGGTACAACTTCTTGGAGCAGTGCTTGTTGTTGCTCGGCAATTGCTAGATCAATGCGCTCTGAGGTTAAGAAATAAATGGAAAAAGATAGCGTTGTGCAGAGTAAAGCGACCAATGCTAGTAAAAATCCATAACTTGAAGCAATTTTAACTATCTTCATAAATTTTATCCTTTATGACCACTGACTCTTGGGCGGGTATAGTGATCGATTAATGGAACACAAATATTGCCTAGTAACACAGCAA
This sequence comes from Rodentibacter caecimuris, assembly GCA_001998905.1. GTDB lineage: Bacteria > Pseudomonadota > Gammaproteobacteria > Enterobacterales > Pasteurellaceae > Rodentibacter_A > Rodentibacter_A heylii_A. The sequence goes on from MLAA01000030.1 coordinate 21,508, forward strand.
ATGCAATTCCATCAGGATAATTGCCGTGAAAACGGATGAGGTATAGCAAGATTCCAATTAAGGCGCCGAATACTAGTTTTCCTTTAGGTGTGATTGAAACCGTAACCGGATCCGTTGCAATAAAAAATGCACCGAACATCATTGCGCCGCTGAATAGCTGGCTGTAGGGCGTTAAATGCGATGTAGTAAAAAATGAATGGAATAGCGCGGCTGAACCGAATACGGTTAACATTGCAAATGGAATATGCCAATGAATAGTTCGTTTTAATATTAAAAATATCCCTCCTAATAAAAAAGCAAGATTGATTTGCCACCAACCTTGTGCGAAATCTGTTCCGTTTTGGATAAAAATAGGTAACTGAACTAAGTCCCTGCTGTTAGGAGAAGAGCTTGCCACATTGGAGTAGAAAATTTTAGCGGTATCCAAAGGGGTTGCTTGAGTAATACCGTCAATAGAATGAATGAGTTGATATAAGCTGAAACCATCAGTGGTGACACCAGAAAAAATTAAAGACAAACTGTCATTTAATGTTGGCGGTTCATTAAGCAGAGCAATCGGCGGGAGCCAACTGGTCATTTGTAACGGAAAAGAGATGAGTAGAACGACATAGCCAACCATCGCTGGGTTGAATAGATTTTGCCCAAGTCCACCGTAAATATGTTTACCCACAATTACTGCACAGAATACTCCAATTAGAATCACCCAATAGGGAGAATACGGAGGAATAGCTATAGCTAGAATAAATGCGGTGAGTGTTACGCTAAAATCCGATAGATAAAATAGGGTTGGTTTTTTGCGCAACTTGGTTACGATAAATTCAAGAATAAGTGCAAAACTTATTGCTAATGCAGATTGAATAAGCACGCCGAAACCAAAATAATAAATTTGTACAATCAATGCAGGAATCATTGCCGCAATGACCCATAGCATAATACGGGCGGTCAGTTTACCCGAATGGGAATGAGGTGAACTAATCATCTTAAACATCATTAATATCCTGTTCTTTTTGGTCAACAGATTTTTTCTCTTCTTGATTTTTCGCCATAGCTGCTTTTTTGGCTTTAGCGCGGGCGATAGCAGCGGCCACT
>MLAA01000031.1 GCA_001998905.1 Rodentibacter caecimuris
ATTTTGACCGCACTTCATTGTATGAAGAAGTTAAGAACAGGATTTATTCACCATAATTTCAATCACTTGTTGATCAATATGCTGCATACTTTTTGAGGCGATAGCACAGAGATTGTCGATGGTTCTATCGAGATCATGTTCAACGATACCTTCATTGCCGGTAACGTGGGTTTCGTCCATTGCCATTAGCACGGATTTGTAACCCGATGCTACGCTGGTGGAGACTTTCATTGCACAGCTGTTTGCTGCACCATCACAAATAATGCCGCTGATATCACCGATCATACTGCAAATACCCATACTGGCAGTTTCAAACTTACCCGTTAATAAGTAAGCAATCCCTGCACAACTCCCCATGGAGGCGGTAGTTACTGCACAAAGTGCGGATAATTTAGGTAACTTACTGTGGATATAAATTGCCATTAAATGAGATAAAAATAGGGCCCGTAGGCGTTTTTCTTCATCGGCTTTCAAATAATCGGCAACCACTACGACAGGCATTGTTGCGGCAATCCCTTGATTTCCCGATCCAGAATTACTCATTGCTGGTAATGTTGCACCACCCATTCTCGCATCGGAGGCCGCTGTGGTTTCGATTATTATTTTGCTGAGTAAATCGTCTGAAATTAAACCGCTACCAACTTGTTTACGCAAAGTTCGCCCAATATGTAATCCGAAATTCTCCTGTAAACCTGCATTAGAAAGGGCTCGGTTGAGTTCGGCGGATTGCTCGATGAAGCGAATTTTTTCCAATGGGACCTCACAGGAAAATTCAAAAATTTCACGAGCAGAGATCTGCTTAAAAATATCATAGGGATCACCATCAGCACATTCATTTTCTGTTTTTTCAAAGATGATTTCGTTATTTTTTTCAATAAGAATCACATTCGTATGTTGATCTTGAATGGCGACTTTTACCCAATCATTATCAGCGAAAAGTACCGCCTCGGAATAAAGAATGTGATCAGTTGGATGAATATCGACAGTTACAAGTTTTTGATCAAGCATTGCTTTGGCTGCTAAAACCTGTTGTGGGGTGATGTATTTTAATACTTCCAACCCACCATTCGGATCGCCACCTAATGCTCCAACTGCTGCTGCAATCGGCAAACCGACCATTCCCGTTCCCGGTACAGCAACGCCCAAGCCGTTTTTCATCAAATTAGGGGAGACTTTGGCTTTGATTTTAGTAGGTGTTGTACCTAAGTATTTCGCCGCCGTAGCTGAAGCCAATGCAAGGGAAATAGGTTCGGTGCAACCCAATGCTGGTATAACGTCTTTTCTAATAATAGCAATTAATTTATCACTAAATTGTTGTAATTTTTTGTTCATAATAGATTCCTATAAAAATGCGAGAAAAGGTGAAATGCACAATAAAATACCGGTAATAATAATGACATAGAGTGCTACACCTTTATATTTGTGTAGCATCGGGACTTTATATACTAAATACGCTGGAATTAAACAACCGACTAAACCAAAAATTGGACTGCAGATTGAGGTAAAGCTCAAGACTGGCGCATTTAACACAATTGCTCCCCATGCAAGTAAAATGGCGGCAATCATAATGCTTTTTTGTACATAATTTTGATTGATTTTTTCTTCCGGAATCATTCGTGCCAATATATTCATCACAATGCCTTGTGTTGCTTCACGGAAACCAAGGTAAACCCCAAAAAATGCAGTCATTACAGCAAAAATATTTAAAATCATTCCTACATAAGTAGCCCACGAACCTGGGAAAAATTGAGCTACAATCGCTAATGCAGAAATATTTTGTTCATAGGCTTTCACTGCTTCTTCACGTCCCATTGCCAGAGTGAAAGATACGGCATAAAAAAATACCGCAGTAAATAAAATCAAAAACGCAATATTCATCGCTCGTAAGGCTTTGTGGCGAGCAATTTCACGATTAGCTTCTTTTTGACGATAAGATATTACCATCGGGCTTAAGGTTTGAATGAATAAAATTGAAGTTAACGTGAAGGGTAAGGTAATAATTGCATTTCTAATCAATAGGTCGGCAGGAGGAAGAGCATCAATATTGTGTAAATGCCACATTCCTATCATTGCAAATCCAAGAGCTGCGACGACAAATAATTTAGTTAACACCATAAAACTGGAAAGTTTAAATAACAACTTTTCTCCACGAGAAGAAATTGCGACTAAAATACAAATAAGTACCAAGCCATAAAATGGGTTTTCAGAAAGTAAGGTCTCTGTGATACCAAATGTGTGAAGATAAGAGGCGCTGTCATTTGTGATCGCAGTAGAATAAACAAACATCCAGATAATTAACATGACAAAATAGAGTGCACCAAGCAGTATCCCCCAATTCTTACCGAGATAACCGGAAATCACGCTTGGATAATCTTGGCATTTGGGCGATTCTGCAAGGGTATTAATAAATAGGCGTTGAAATAAATACATTGCAGGATAACCAATTACAGAGGAAAGCAAAAACACCCACATTCCCATTAAACCTACTTGTACCGGTAAAAAAACAATACCCGCACCAATCGCCATTCCAATACTCATAATGACCCAACCAAAATCGGTGGAATCAAATTTCATTTCAGTTTTAAGCGCTGTTTTTGAAAGTTCATTTTCCATTGTTTTCTCCAAATAAGAAAGTTTATCTTGTCGCTTTCCTTGATTGAAAAATAAAACATCAAATAAAAGTTAAAGTTATTCGCCTTTCAGTTCGCGTAGGTGTTTATAAATAGCATATTTAGTTAACTGTAATTTCTCAGAGATAAAAATAACGGCATCTTTCAATTCAAAAAAACCGTTTTCGTACATATGAGTAATAATGGCTTTTTTATAGTTTTTTTGATTTGGTGTGAAATGTAATTCTGTTGTAGCAATGGCTTTCGATAAGGCATAATCCATCATATCTTGTCGATTAGCTACAAAGGTTTCATCATTTGGGGGAACGCTAAAAGCTTGTTGTGGCAAGAGGTTTGTCATAATCTTATCAAGAGGATAGGATAAATTAAGATTAATACAAAATAGGCCTATTGGCTTGCCTGAGCTTCCTAAAATAATATGCGTTGTTGATTTTACTAAATGTCCATAATTCGTCGTAGAGAAATAGCTTTGTTCAAGCTGCTTGGAATCTTTTTGATAATTTTTAAGAATTTTTAAGGCTTTATCTGTGATTGGCGCACCGACAGAACGACCGGTATGAAAACCATTTACAATTTTCACCACAGACGAACTTAATTCACTTAACTGATGCACTACCACTTCACAACATTCTCCTAGTAAATGCGCAATAGAATCCGCGAGTTGAAAATAGGATTGAAGAATATATTGATCAATTTCATCAGTGGATAAAGGTTGATAAGCTTCGCTCATTATTTGCTCCTTTTGTTAGGGTATAGTATGGTCATAATAGGTTGCAAAGTCAAATTAATTTAACTTAAATGTTTGCTTTGGTTAATTTTTGTTTACCAAATCACGCTATATGCAAAAAATATATAGTGTATTTCAATCTTAAAATGCTATTTTGAGATTGGATAAGTATTTCCTGCTTTTCAATTACCAAAATCCTCGTTTTGTAAGTCAATAATATGTTCATTTATATAGCATAAACTAATGCTAATGCTGTTTATTTCGGCGATGTTCAATCTTTCCTAAGGGCGATCCGCAGTGAACACTTAACTACAAATGATTCGATGTATCATGCCGCTTTCAGGTAATGGGGATTATCCCAATTTTTACCTACGCGAACTCCACTGTCAGTGGCATTACAAGTTCGGTAACGGTTTCTATATTTTGTTTGATCTGATCGCTAAAAAACTATTTTTTTCTGACCGCACTTTCTTTGTTGTAACTACCCCTTAAGTGGTAATTTACATTTCTCATTTGATCCAACTCAAACAATGACAAAATAGCAATAGAAAAATTGCGGCTTTTTGTTATCTTTCATCATCAGATAGAACTATTCTTTATTACTATCATATTGATTTGAATGAGAAATATTCTCATTGTTTAAGTTTAACCTATGTACCTTTTCTGATTGAGGTGATTATCGTGAATGCGTTCAAAAAATTTCTAACCGTAGCATCTTTTGCTTGTATCGGTTTGTCTGTTAGTGCGGAATATAAACCGATTCCCCAGCCAATCGAACCGCCGAACCCAAACTTAAAAATAGAATCTGTCAATGAGAAATTTGCGGAGAAATATCCTAAACAATATGATTCTTGGCGGGCAACCTCTAAAGGTGATCATATTATTTATGCCGTTGAAGAAGATCCTCGTTTAATCGTATTGTGGGGAGGTTATGCTTTCGCGAAAGAATATAATGCACCTCGAGGGCATTATTATGCGGTAACCGATGTTCGCAATATTTTGCGTACGGGGGCGCCGAAGGATGCAAATAGTGGTCCGCAACCTATGGCATGTTGGACTTGTAAAGGACCGGATGTAGCACGTTTAATTGCCGAGTGGGGCGAAGAAGGTTATTTTTCTGGCAAATGGGCGAAAGCCGGTAGTGAAGTAGTTAATTCTATCGGTTGCGCGGATTGTCATGATACGGCTTCTCAAGATTTTGCTGAAGGTAAACCTGCATTAAGAGTTGCTCGTCCTCATGTACTGCGTGCATTAGATAAAATCGGTAAGGAATTTGGTAAATCCGATCGGACTGATAAGCGCGCTGCAGTTTGTGCAAATTGCCATGTGGAATATTATTTTGCAGGTGATTTAAAACAGGTTACTTTCCCATGGGATAAAGGTCGTGATGTTGATGCTATTGAGAAATATTATGATGAAATTGGTTTTAGCGACTGGACTCATTCCCTCTCTAAAGCGCCTATGTTAAAGGCACAACATCCTGACTTTGAAATTTGGGCGCAAGGTATGCACGGTAAAAATGGTGTAACTTGTGTAGATTGCCATATGCCGAAAGTTCAAGGTGCTGACGGTAAGGTTTATACCGATCACCAAATTGGTAACCCGTTTGATAATTTTGCCAATACGTGTGCAAATTGCCACGATCAAAGTAAAGAAAAATTGCGTGAAATTGTTACCAGCCGTAAAAAAGAAGTGAAAGATGTTATGGGTCGCTTGGAAGATCAATTAGTTAAAGCTCATTTTGAAGCTAAGGCTGCTTGGGATGCAGGAGCAAGTAAAGAGGAAATGGATGCGCCGTTAACAGATATTCGCCACGCGCAATGGCGTTGGGATTATGCAGCGGCAAGCCATGGTGGGCATATACACGCACCTGAAATTATGCTTCGTGTATTAGGTACAGGAATTGATAAAGTGGCGGATGCGCGCGAAAAATTGGTTCGTATTTTAGCGAAACATGGCATAACTGAAGCGGTAAAAGTACCGGATATTTCAACTGCGGATAAAGCATGGAAAGTGATGGGTATTGATATTGAGAAAGAGCGTAAAGAAAAAGCAGAATTCTTGAAAACAGTGGTTCCGCAATGGGAAAAAGAAGCAAAAGCGAAAGGTCTATTAATTGATCCTCCAGCTCAAAAATAATTGAAAAATGACCGCACTTTTCTTCAGTGTTGTTCTTGAAATATGACGTGTGGTCAAAAACGCAACCTTTAATGAATTCATAGAAGTGTTAATTGTTTGCAATAGATAATCTATTAATGAGAGTGTGAGAATCAACTATGAACTTAATTTCCTTAATACATAAACTGACAAAAGCCGTACTGTTTGCTTTGTTCGCTTTATCATTATCAATGACAGCACAGGCGAAAAGTAACGTGAATACCACAGAATTAAGCTATGAACCAGAATTGGAGCATCAACGGGATCCAAACCAATATTGCGCAAAATGTCATAAATTTGATAAAGCTGATGAGCAAACCGTAGTAGGCTCTGGTGGTCAATTTCACTTTGGTAAATTTCATGGGGCTCATTTAGAGAAAAAGAACCCTAATAATGGTAAAGCGATTACTTGTGTTAATTGCCATGGCAATATTTCTGAAGATCACCGTCGCGGAGCGAAAGACGTAATGCGTTTTGAAGGGGACATTTTTGGTGATAAAAAGCCGATGTACAGTGCACAAGAACAAAATCAAGTATGTTTTTCTTGTCATCAACCGGAAAAATTACGAGAGAAATTGTGGGCGCATGATGTACACGCAATGAAATTACCTTGTGCAAGTTGTCATACTTTGCATCCAAAAGAAGAACCGATGAAAGGGATTCAACCGAAACAACGTGTGAAACTTTGTGTTGATTGCCATGGGGAACAACAAAAACGGAATAATCAAAAATCCGAAAATCAAAAACAAGAGGATAAAAAATGACAGCTTGCTCACGCCGAAATTTTGTTTCCGGTATGGGGGCATTAATCCTTATGACGGGAACATCAGTCAGCTCTTTGGCAAGTAACGAGAAAACATCGAAAAGCAAACGCTATGCAATGGTACATGACGAAACCGCCTGTATTGGTTGTACCGCTTGTATGGATGCTTGCCGTGAAACCAATCAAGTACCGGAAGGCGTTTCACGTTTGGAAATTCTGCGTAGTGAACCTTACGGAGAGTTTCCTAATCAAAAATACGAGTTTTTCCGTCAATCTTGTCAACATTGCTCAAATGCGCCTTGCGTTGCCGTATGTCCTACCGGCGCATCGTTTATAGATCCAAAAACAGGTATCGTTGATGTAGAGAAAGATCTTTGTGTCGGTTGTCAATATTGCATTGCCGTTTGTCCGTACCGTGTTCGTTTTATTCACCCGCAACACTTAACTGCAGATAAATGTAACTTCTGTCGAGATACTAATCTTGCTCAAGGGAAACAACCAGCTTGTGTTGAAGCTTGTCCGACGAAAGCATTGACCTTTGGTGATATGAATGATCCGACAAGTGAAATTGTTCGCAAAGTGAAAGAAAATCCGGTTTACCGCACAAAAGTGGAACTTGGTACTCAGCCTAATCTTTATCATATTCCATTCCAACAAGGGGAGCATCGAAGATGACGTTAGATTATCCTGTTCCGTTCCATACACCGAATTTAGTATGGGATTCTACGATCGCAATCTATTTGTTTTTACTAGGTATATCTTCTGGTGCTGTGCAGTTAGCTATCGCTTATAAGCGAACTCATAAACTGCAAAACCCAAGTAAAAATTGGATTATTTGTTCTGCGGCTATATTGGGTACGGTTCCGACACTAATTGGTTTAACATTATTGATCTTTCACTTGGCGCGACCTTGGACATTTTGGAAATTGATGTTTAATTATCAATTTAACTCCGTGATGTCGATGGGGGTTATGCTGTTTCAAGTGTATATGTTGTTTCTGGTCGCTTGGTGTGCCGTTATATTCAAAGATGAAATCGGTCTATTGATTCATCGCTTTATGCCGAAGCTTAAATTTGTACTAAAACTGATTAATTTGGCTGAACGTTTGGTTGGCTCTATCGAAATCATTCTTTTTATTTTAGCAGCCGTATTGGGGGCTTATACGGGATTTTTGCTTTCCGCTTTAATAAGCTATCCAATGTTAAATAATCCAGTATTACCAGCATTATTTCTTGCTTCTGGAACCTCATCGGGTATTGCCGCCACCTTCTTATTAATTTTGATCGTTGGTAAATTGAAAGGAGACTCTCACGAATCTCACTTCATTCATAAATTTGAAGTGCCGATTATGGTTACCGAGCTAGGGCTATTAGTCTGCTTTTTTGTCGGGCTTTATTTCGGTGGCGGTCAAAAAACCGTTGCGTTGTATAATGCATTGTCCGGTTTTTGGGGAATGGTATTCTGGGTTGGCGTGTTATTCATTGGCATTTTAATTCCGTTATTTGCAAACTTAGCAGTAAGTGAGCGTTGGAAATATAACCGTAATTTTATTATTATTGTTTCTATTTTTGACTTAATCGGTGTACTTTGTTTGCGTTATTTTATTTTGTATGCTGGTCAGTTGACAGTTGTTTAACGTGCTTGAAATACAGTTATAATAAAAGGCGTGTGAACGCCTTTTATTTTGAATGAAAAATCAATTTTATGATCCCTGAACTCGGTTTTATCGCATTGCTCCTTGCTGTAAGTAATGCATTCTTGCTATTTTTCATTACGCAATTAGGATTAGTTTTGCGTAAGTCTTATTTGACTCGTCAAGCCTACTGGCTGAGTTATACATTTTGTTTTTTTACCTTTAGCTCAATCGCTATTCTTGCATATTGTTTTGTTCAAGATGATTTTAGTTTGAAATACGTTGCTTTCCACTCCAATTCTCAACTCCCGATTTTCTTTAAGATTGCTGCAACCTGGGGAGGGCATGAAGGTTCAATGCTGTTTTGGCTTTTTTCATTGAGTGTGTGGATCGGGCTGTTTGCTATTTTTAACCGGAAATGTGATAGTACTTTTATTGTACAAACTTTAGCCTTGTTAGGATTAATTGGTTTTGGGTTTGCTGTATTTATTTTATTTTTTTCAAACCCTTTCGGACGTGTGTTTCCGTCTCCTTTAGAAGGAAGAGATCTTAATCCTATGCTGCAAGACGTCGGACTCATTTTACATCCTCCGCTACTGTATTTCGGTTATGTAGGATTTGCCGTTAATTTTGCAATAAGTGTTACTAGCTTGATTTATCGTTGTGCTGTACAAAGCATTGCTCTGATTATGCGAAGATGGCTGTTGATTTCATGGTTGTTTCTGACTTTAGGTATTGTATTAGGCGCTTGGTGGGCATATTACGAACTTGGTTGGGGGGGATGGTGGTTTTGGGATCCTGTTGAAAATGCTTCGCTTATGCCTTGGCTACTCGCCCTAGCGTTGTTACATAGTTTAATGGTTGCGGAGAAACAAGGTATTTTTAATTATTGGGTAACGCTATTTTCGTTATTTACTTTTGCATTCAGCGTATTAGGCACATTTATTGTTCGTTCTGGCGCATTAACCTCCGTTCATGCCTTTGCGGTAGATGATCAACGAGGTAGTGTACTTTTATTGTTATTCTTCTTATTAACGGTTGGTTCACTAGGGCTATTTGCCTTACGCGCAGATACACAAGCGACTTTGGATCACAATAAAAGTGCGGTCAAATTTTCACTCATTTCTCAGACCGGTACGGTATTGTTGCTGAATTTAATCTTAACCGTCGCTACTTTTAGTACTTTTCTCGGTACGTTTTATCCAATGTTGTTTCAAGCTATAGGGTGGGGTTCAATTTCAGTTGGCGCTCCATACTTTAATAGTATTTTTCTGCCATTATTTAGTTTTATGCTAATTGTTATGGTGTTTTCCTTATTGCTATATTGGTGGAAAGTAGATATACGTCGATGTTGGAATCTGGTTTGGTTGTTTATCCCCGCGGCTCTTATCGCTTATGGAGTGGTTTTCTATTTTCGACATAATGATCCGAATTTGGGATTTCACACATTTGCTTATTTTCTGTTGAGCTTAGCAATATGGTTATTGTTAGCTACACTATGGCGAAATTGGAAAAAAACGGGCTGGACGACAATAGGCGGTGTGTTTGCTCATTGCGGAGTAGCTATCGCTGTTATGGGAGCTGTAATGAGCAGTTATTTTGGTAGTGAAATCGGTGTGCGCCTTGCTCCTAATCAAAGCCAACAACTTGCTGGATATGTTTTTTATTATCGGCAATTTTCTAATGAAATAGGGGCAAATTTTACTGCTGAAGTGGCACATTTTGAAGTATTAAAAAATAATCGGCAATATGCCATTCTGCTTCCTGAACGCCGTTATTATGATGTTCGTACCATGACAATGAGTGAAGTCGGCTTAGCTGGTGGATTTTTAGGTGATTTGTATATTGTGATGGGCGACTCGCTAGGTAAAGGTGAGTTTACTTTCCGATTGCATTATAAGCCTTTGATTCGTTGGTTATGGATTGGGGGAATTTTAATGGCATTTGGGGCATTTTGTGCGGTGTGGGGGTTAAGGAAGAAAAAGAATGAATAAAAAAATACTATTTTTTTTACCTTTACTTGGCGTATTAGGGATTTGTTTTTTATTATTGCTCGGGCTTAATCAAGATCCTCGTAGATTGGTATCGGCATTCATTGATAAACCCATCCCTGAGTTTTATCAAGCGGATTTGAATCAACCAAATTTACAGAGAAGTTCAAAAGATTTTCCTCATCGTCCGTTTTTACTGAATGTCTGGGGAAGTTGGTGTCAATATTGTAAACAAGAGCATCCTTTGCTTATGCAAATTAGCCAGCAGTTTCCTATTATTGGTATTAATTATCGTGATAAAACGGAATTTGCGATTGAAATGCTTGAACGGTATGGTAACCCTTACTTATGGAATATTAAGGATAGCCGAGGGGAGTTTGCATTGAAGCTGGGGGTTGATGGCGCACCAGAGACATATTTAGTGGATCAATACGGTGTTATTCGTTATCGGCATTCAGGGTTGCTGGATAAGCATACTTGGCAAACGGTTTTTATACCGAAAATTAATCAATTAATACAAAAATGAAGCAATTTTTAACCGCACTTTTACTTGGGATTAGCTTGTTTGTGTCTGCAGAAATAGTAGATACCTTTGCTTTTAAAACGCCGCAGGAGCGTAGTAGAGCTGTGGAGTTAGCAAAGTCGCTACGTTGTCCGCAGTGTCAAAATCAGAATCTAGTGGAATCTAATTCTCCCATTGCTTACGACTTACGCTTAGAAGTTTATCAATTAGTTAATGAGGGAAAAACAAACGAACAGATTATTGAAGTAATGACTTCTCGCTTTGGTCATTTTGTTAATTATAAGCCTCCTTTTCAGTGGAATACGGCACTATTGTGGTTAGCGCCGTTCTCCTTGTTATTATTTGGCATTTGGGTTGGTTATTCTTACTACGGTGTTCGTGATAATACTCAAAGCGAAAAACAGACCAAAAAACGACCGCACTTTTATCTTCAAAATGTGTTGGTATTTCCGCGGGATAAGAAAAAGCCTATAAAAATTGAATATAAATTGCCATTTTTGTTGCTCACTATAATGTTATTCATTTCTTTGGCCTATTATTTTTCGCTTGGACGTTTTAATCAGGTTCTGGAGGGAAAGCAAGAAAATGTTCGACAAACGAATCAGCTAGTGGAAACGCCGTTGGCTCGGCAAAAAGAGGCATTGATCGAGCAAATTCAGCAAAAATTACGCCAAGATCCTAACAATGCTGATTTCTGGTTACAACTTGGTGAAGCTTATATGCAAAATGATCAGTTTGATAATGCACTCATAGCCTATTCCAATGCAGAAAAAATTCGAGGACCTCAACCTCAAATTTTAGGGTTAGCGGCAACGGCATTATATTATCAAGCAGGGCAGAAGATAACACCGAAAGTGCAGCAGCTATTGAGTGAGGCATTGGAGCAGGAACCCGATGAAGTCTCTGCATTATCTTTGCTTGCGGCTGAGGCTTTTAATCAAAAAGACTATCAAACGGCGCAAAATTATTGGCAATTAATTTTAGATAGTGGACGTGCAGGGGTGGATCGTCGCGCTGTGATTCAACGCATGAAAATGGTAGAATTTTTGCATAATCGCAACCCATAGAACCAATCTATAAAACTTTATGTATTCAGATGTTATTATTATCGGCGCAGGTGCTGCTGGATTGTTTTGTGCAGCTCAACTGGCTAAACGAGGCAAACAAGTTCACCTGTTTGATAACGGTAAAAAAATCGGGCGAAAGATTTTAATGTCCGGTGGGGGATTTTGTAATTTCACCAATTTAGATATTACGCCCGCCCATTATCTTTCTCATAATCCGCATTTTGTAAAATCCGCCTTAGCTCGTTTCACTAATTGGGATTTTATTAGTCTCGTTACAGAATATGGTATAGCCTACCATGAAAAAGAATTCGGGCAATTATTTTGTGATAATAGTGCGGAAGATATTATAAATATGCTTGCTGCCGAATGTAGAAAATATGGTGTGAATATTCACTTACGAAGTCAGATTTCGCAAGTCGAAAGAATACAAAATAATACTGAAGCTAATTTTAGTTTACAAATCAATACACAGCGCTGGCATTGTCATGCACTGGTGGTCGCAACAGGTGGGCTTTCAATGCCAGGGCTAGGCGCTACGCCTTTTGGTTATCTGTTGGCGGAACAATTTAATTTATCGGTTATTTCGCCTAGAGCAGGTTTAGTGCCTTTTACCTATCGGGAAACTGATAAGTTTTTGACCGCACTTTCTGGTATTAGTTTGCCAGTGTCAATGCGTACGCAGTCTGGGCAGCAATTTAGCAATTCATTATTATTTACGCACCGCGGGATCTCTGGCCCGGTGGTATTACAAATTTCTAATTATTGGCGCCCAAATGAAAGTGTTGAGATAGATTGGTTACCCCATATTGATCTAATACAAGAAGTTGAAAAGGCTAAACGACAATCACCAAAACAAAGTCTTAAAACGCTATTGAATTATTTTTTACCGAAAAAACTAGTAGAAATTTGGATAGAGAAAAATATTATCCAAGATGAAATTATTGCTAATTTAAGTAAAGTGAGCTTACAAAATTTGGTGAATTGCATTCATAATTGGCAATTTATACCAAACGGTACGGAAGGCTATCGAACAGCGGAAATTACCTTAGGTGGAGTGGATACAAGGCAAATTTCTTCAAAAACGATGGAATGTGAAAAGATCCCACATTTATATTTTATTGGTGAAGTACTTGATGTTTCCGGACAGCTCGGAGGTTATAATTTCCAATGGGCATGGAGCTCAGCTTATGCCTGTGCGGTAGGAATTGGTGGAGAAGTGGGTTAATATTCATTTAGAAAAACCTTCTATTTTTAATACTTCCGCAATATTTGTGGTGCCTGATTTTATCTGCCATTTGATGTTAAACTCATATAAGCTTATACCATAAATACGGTTAGTAAGTTTTCCTTGTTGGTAAGCAGGACGGGGATCTTGTTCAATGATTTGAGTAATAAAGCGATCAAGATAAGGTCGATTTTGAACAAGTTTTTGCAGTGCTGTTTTCGCTTGACTAGAAAATTCAACTTGTAATTTAGGCTGTGGTCTTTGTTGTGCAAAGCCTGATTGCGCGTTTGGTTCACTGTCAGAATAGGCGATATAAGGTTTGATATCAAAAATGGGTGTGCCGTCTACTAAATCTACCGAGCCTAAATGTAGTAGGATTTTTCCCTTTTCACATTCTATTTTCTTTAACGCAACTTTTGATAAGCCAAGTGGATTTGGACGGTGGGTTGCGCGAGAGGCAAATACGCCGATTTTTTTATTTCCTCCTAAACGGGGAGGACGAACGGTAGGTTGCCATTTCCCCTGTGGAACTTTATCAAATTGAAAAATAAGCCATAAGTGGCTAAATTGTTCTAACCCTCGTACACATTCTGCAACATTATAAGGTGGAAGTAACTCAATAATACCTGTGCCATCCTGGACTAAATCGGGTTGGCGTGGTACAGAAAATTTCTCTTTATAAGGAGTATGGATTGTGGCAATAGGTTGTAATATTAAAGGTAAATCATTCATAAGTGGTTTGTTTATGTGTAGAATAGCGCACTTATTTTAATTAAAAGTGCGGTTAAAAAAAATGATAAATCAAAAATTCAAAATGTGGTTGGAAACGGCAAGACCAAAAACCTTACCCTTAGCATTAGCTTCTATTTTTACTGGTTCGGCGTTAGCCTATTGGGAAGATAAATCGCAATTTAGCGGATTAGTGATGTTTCTGTGTCTATTAACAACATTACTATTGCAGATACTATCTAATTTTGCGAATGATTACGGCGACCATCAAAAGGGCTCGGATACCCAAGAACGTATTGGTCCGTTACGAGGTATTCAACAAGGTGCAATTTCCGCCGTAGAGTTAAAACGAGGGTTGCTATTAGTTGCATTAGCGAGTTTTGTTGCGGGTGCGTTATTAATTGGCATAGCCTACCGAGAATTAACGGATTTATTGGTTTTTGCAGGTTTAGGCATTTTGGCAATTATTGCTGCAATTACTTATACAGTGGGCTCAAAACCTTACGGTTATATGGGGTTAGGTGATGTATCCGTTTTATTGTTTTTTGGCTTGCTTGGTGTTGGGGGAACTTACTATTTGCAAAACCATAGTATTGATTGGCTTGTGTTTCTACCTGCATCTGGTTCCGGACTATTAGCGGCGGCAGTATTAAACATTAATAACTTGCGTGATATTGAGCAAGATGCGAAAGCTGGTAAAAATACCTTGGCTGTTCGACTCGGTGCAAAAAATGGCAGAGTTTATCATTGTTTATTATTAGGTTTAGCAAGTCTTTGCTATTTATTGTTTACGCTGATTACGTTTAAAAGTTGGACGGCGTTTTTGTTTATATTCGCATTACCGCTATTATTAAAACATGCTGTGTTTGTTTACCGTTCACAGAATCCGGCCGAGTTACGTCCAATGTTGGCGCAAATGTCAATGATTTCTTTACTTATCAATATGTTGTTTAGTTTAGGCTTGATTATCGGTTAAATCGGCATATACTAATTAACGGTAGATTTTAATAGGAGAAGATTATGTATATTGATACGTCAGAGCTCTGTGATATTTATGCTGATCAAGTAGATGTTGTTGAACCGATATTTTCTAGTTTTGGTGGTTTAACCTATTTTTATGGCAAAGTAACGACAGTTAAATGCTTTGAAAGTAATGGATTAATCACTGAAGTTTTAGAAGAAAACGGTGAGGGGAGAGTACTTGTGATTGACGGAGGTGGTGCGGTTCGGCGAGCATTAATTGATGCGGAGCTAGCTCAACTTGCTGCAGATAACGGTTGGGAAGGGATTATTGTGTATGGTGCCGTTCGTCAAATTCAGCAATTAGAGAATATTGAAATCGGTATTCATGCTTTAGCGCCAGTTCCTGTTCGGGCTGATGACAAGGATAACGGAGAAAGTGATGTCGCAGTGAATTTTGGGGGGGTAACATTCTTCCCAGAAGATTATGTTTATGCTGACTTAACTGGAATTATTTTGTCTCAAGAACCCCTTGATTTAGAAGATTTTGAGCAAGAATAATAAAAATTAATTGAGTATAACCAAATGCCGCCTATTCTATTTTTTAGAATAAGTGGCATTATTTATTTCAAATAATTTGCAGTGGATCACAAATCAAGAATTTGGCGATTGCATTTTTTTAACAATTTGATAACGTTTTAGCATTCTATTTATATTGAATGTTATTCTGTGGGAGGGGCTATGAACTCGGCAAATTCATTAAAAAATCATAAAAATGGCATTATTTTTCTCTTGGATATAGTGTTGTTTTTAGCTTTATTAAAATTTTTACCTTTTGGACCAAAAGAAAATGCCGGTTTGGCGCTATTGGGATTTATTGCGGTACTTTGGCTTTCTGAAGCCCTACACGTTACGATTACGGCTTTACTTGTGCCGTTATTGGCTATTGCATTGGATTTGGTTACCACCAAACAGGCACTGGTCGCCTTTGCTGATCCGACTATTTTTTTATTCTTTGGTGGTTTTGCATTAGCAACAGCATTGCATATTCAAAAATTAGATAGACTGATTGCAAATAAAATTATGTCTTTGGCCCGTGGAAACCTATTGATTGCAGTTATCTATTTATTCTTGATTACCGCGTTCCTTTCTATGTGGATGAGTAATACGGCAACCGCGGCGATGATGCTTCCTTTAGCAATGGGAGTGTTAAGCCAAATGGATAAACATCAACATCATAATACTTATGTGTTTGTATTATTAGGTATTGCTTATAGTGCTAGTATCGGTGGAATGGGAACTTTAGTTGGTAGTCCTCCGAATGCTATTGTAGCGTCGAATTTGCATCTCAGTTTTTCTGATTGGTTATGGTTTGGTTTGCCGATAGTACTGATTTTATTACCATTAATGATTGTTACTTTATATATGGTGTTTAAGCCTAAATTAAATGCTAGTTTTGAACAATCCTTTGACAAAATTGAAATGAATTCTCAGCGTTGGCTGACATTGGCTATTTTTATTGTAATTGCATTGTGTTGGGTATTTAGTAGTTATGTTAACCCGTTACTTGCAGAACTGTTAGGATTGTCTAAAAAGATTGCTAGCTTTGATAGCGTTGTTGCTCTTCTGGCCGCCGTTGCAATGTGTGCGACTGGTACGAGCACCTGGAAACAGATTCAAGAAAATACCGATTGGGGAGTATTAATGTTATTCGGTGGTGGTTTAACCTTAAGTGCGGTTTTGAAGGATTCCGGTGCAAGTAATGTTTTAGCCGACGGTATTGTTTTTTTAGTGAAAGGCAAACATTATTACTTCATTGGCTTATTAGTTGCTGCATTTATTATTTTCTTGACCGAGTTTACTTCAAATACTGCTAGTGCAGCATTATTAGTACCGATCTTTATTTCTATTGCGCAATCATTGGGTATGCCGGAAATGGGGCTTGCGTTGATTATCGGTTTAGGAGCCTCTTGCGCCTTTATGTTGCCGGTAGCGACACCTCCGAATGCTATTGTATTCGGTACAGGAG
Organism: Rodentibacter caecimuris; assembly: GCA_001998905.1. GTDB lineage: Bacteria > Pseudomonadota > Gammaproteobacteria > Enterobacterales > Pasteurellaceae > Rodentibacter_A > Rodentibacter_A heylii_A. The sequence goes on from MLAA01000031.1 coordinate 16,436, forward strand.
AAGTGAAACAGAGTGAAATGGTCAGGGCTGGCGTTGTATTGAATATTGTCTGTGTATTTGTAATAGCAACTTATGCGTACTATTTTTGGCTCAATTAATAAATTATAACAATAACACTAAGGGGCATAACCCCTTTATTTAGGTGCTTTCCACATAGTTTGAAAAACAATCAAAAGTGATCTTTAAGCTATATTCAAAGCGTTTTATTCGATGACTAATGATAAGCTAAAGAATAGATCTTTATGAGTAAAAATAAGTGAAGAGAATTTAAATCAATCATAGCCAAGGTAGAGATCAGTTAGTAAAGTAAATCTCCAACAGCTTATTATATTCTTATATTGTCTTATTAACCGTATTATTGATTTGTAGTTTTTATATTTAAATTGACTGTCTAGTTGTACTTACAAACAAGATATATTATTCTTATTTACCCTATTCATCGTTCAATCAGAGGAAAACCGATGACCCCCAACTACCATTACAGCCTAGCGCTTTCGGAGGGCGGTGAGTTTGATGTCATCAGTTTTAAACTCACCGAAGGGTTAAGTGAACCCTTCCGGTTGGAGTTAATGTTATCGAGTTTTCAGCCGACGATTGCCTTTTCCGCTTTAATGGATAAACCGGCAACCTTCACGTTCTGGCAAGACGGCAATCCGGTGCGTTATGTCAACGGCATTGTCAGCCGCTTTTCACAAGAAAAAACGGGGGCTGTTCGTACCTATTATCGTATGGTAGTGGAGCCGGCATTAATCCGAGCGGCATTACAATCAGACAGCCGCATTTTTCAACATCAACCCAGTGAAAAAATCCTCCGCACCTTATTACAAAAAAA
>MLAA01000032.1 GCA_001998905.1 Rodentibacter caecimuris
AATTCAACCAATGGTACGATTACTAACCTGAATTCTACCAACGGTACGATTACTAACCTAAGTTCCGATAACATTACGGCAAATAACGGTACATTTAATACTACATTAGTCTCTAACGGTGAGACAAAATTATCCGGAAATACAACAATTGGCGGCGCGGGCAAAACCTTTAATGTTGCCAATGGCACAACTGTTAATATGGGTAACAATACCATTTCAGGTGTGGCAAATGGTACTAATCCAAACGATGCAGTGAATAAAGGTCAATTAGATGCTGTTGCCAATAATCCGTTAACCTTTACCGGAAATAACGGTAGTACTACGCGTAAATTGGGCGAAACCTTGAATATTTCAGGTAAAGCGGAGACAAAAGGCGACTATAGTTCCAAAAATGTCAAAACGGTTGTAACTAATGGTACTGTTGAAATTCAAATTGCGGATAATCCTGAATTTGAAACATTGACAACAAAAGGAAATGTAACTATTGGCAGTGATTTGATCGTTAATGGCACAACAACAACCAATAATCTCAGCGTAACTGAAAAAGCGACGATTAAAGATCTGAATGTAACCAATAATGCCAATGTTGAAAAAGATTTGACCGTCAAAGGAAATTCAACGGTAGATGGTAATAGCTTAGTTAAAGGTAACGCTACTGTTGAAGGCGATAGCATAACTAAAGGTAATGCTACTTTCGCTAACAACGTTACAGTTAACGGAACAACGACTACCAAAGATTTGAACGTTACGGATAATGTTAATATCGGTAAAGATCTTTTTGCAAAAGGGAATACAACAATTGGCGGCGCTGGTAAAAACTTTACAGTAACTAGTGGTACAAAAGTTGATATGGGTGGTAATGCAATTACTAATATTGGTGAAGGTAATATTTCTCAGGGTAGTAAAGACGCTATAACCGGTGGTCAACTTTATACGACAATCCAAAACTTCAGCAATATGACCGATAAAGGGATGAACTTTACCGGCAATGATAATGTAATTGTAAATCGTAGATTAGGTGAAACATTAACGGTCAAAGGCACTTTAGATAACGCTACTGAAGCAGATAGTTCTAATATTCGGACGGTTTCTAATGCTACAACCGGAGTCATTGAGATCTTAATGGCGAAAGATCCAACATTCGGTAATCTAACCGCAACTGGTAATACTACAATTGGTGGTAATTTAACAGTTAACGGAACAACCACCACCAAAGACTTAAATGTTACCAATAATGCAACTATTGGTAAGGATTTAACTGTAAAAGGTAACTCTACTGTTGAAGGAAATAGCATAACTAAAGGTAACTCTATTGTTGAAGGGAATTCGACTGTTAATGGTGATAGCTTAACTAAAGGTAACGCCACCTTTGAGAAAGACGTAACCGTTAATGGTACAACCACCACCAAAGATTTAAATGTTACCAATAATGCAACCATTGGTAAGGATTTAACTGTAAAAGGTAACTCTACTGTTGAAGGGAATTCTACTGTTAATGGCGATAGCTTAACTAAAGGTAACGCCACCTTTGAGAAAGACATAACTGTTAATGGAAGCACCACCACCAAAGATTTAAATGTTACCAATAATGCAACCATTGGTAAGGATTTAACTGTAAAAGGTAACTCTACTGTTGAAGGGAATTCTACTGTTAATGGCGATAGCTTAACTAAAGGTAACGCCACCTTTGAGAAAGACATAACTGTTAATGGAACCACCACCACCAAAGATTTAAATGTTACTAATAATACAACCATTGGTAAGGATCTAACTGTAAAAGGTAACTCTACTGTTGAAGGGTATTCGACTGTTAATGGCGATAGCTTAATAAAAGGCAACTCAACTATAAACGGAGATAGTTTAACTAAAGGTAACGCCACCTTTGAGAAAGATGTAACCGTTAATGGAACCACCACCACCAAAAACTTAAATGTTACCAATAATGCAACCATTGGTAAGGATTTAACTGTAAAAGGTAACTCTACTGTTGAAGGGAATTCGACTGTTAATGGTGATAGCCTAATAAAAGGCAACTCAACTATAAACGGAAATAGCTTAACTAAAGGTAACGCTACCTTTGAGAAAGATGTAACCGTTAATGGTACAACCACCACCAAAGACTTGAATGTTACTAATAATGTAATCATTGGTAAGGATTTAACAGTAAAAGGTAACTCTACTGTTGAAGGAAATAGCATAACTAAAGGTAACGCGACTTTCGAGAAAGATATTACGGTTGTGGGAACAACAACCACTAAAGAGTTAAATGTTACTAATAGTGCAACTATCGGTAAAGATTTAACTGTGAAAGGTAATACTACCCTTGGTGGTGCAAATACTAGTTTCACTGTCGCAAACGGCACAAAAGTTGATATGGGTGGTAATGTTATCAGCAATATCGGAGATGGAAATGTATCTCAAGGAAGTAAAGATGCAGTAACAGGTGGACAACTCTATACTACCATTCAAAACTTCAACAATATGACGGATAAAGGGATGAACTTTACCGGAAATAACGGCGAAGTAGTAAATCGTAAATTAGGTGATACATTAACAATTAAAGGTAACTTATCGAAAGATGCCGAAGCGGACAGCAGTAATATTCGCACTGCGGCTAATGCTACAACCGGAGAGATTGAGATCTTGATGGCAAAAGATCCAATATTCCGTAATTTAACTGCAACTGGTAATACAACAATTGGCGGTAATTTAACGGTCAACGGAACAACCTCAACCAAAGATCTACAAGTTACGAATAATGCAACTATCGCGAAAGATTTAACTGTCGGTGGTAATAGTACTGTTATCGGTGATAGCTTAGTGAAAGGTAACTCCACTGTTGAAGGCGACAGCATTACTAAAGGTAACGCTACCTTTGCGAAGAATATAACCGTCAACGGAACAACCTCAACCAAAGATCTACAAGTTACGAATAATGCAACTATCACGAAAGATTTAACTGTCGGTGGTAATAGTACTGTTATCTGTGATAGCTTAGTGAAAGGGAACTCCACTGTTGAAGGCGACAGCATTACTAAAGGTAACGCTACCTTTGCGAAGAATATAACCGTCAACGGAACAACCTCAACCAAAGATCTACAAGTTACGAATAATGCAA
>MLAA01000033.1 GCA_001998905.1 Rodentibacter caecimuris
GCGTTACCCGATTATATAGAACATATAGAAGTGAAGCCTTTCAGTTATTTTGAATATAATTTTTTTATGTTGTATAGCTTAGGGCGATTGATTAAAACGGATTTTGCCTTAATTGTACAAAATGACGGTTGGGTAATGAATGGACAAAATTGGCGGGATGAGTTTTTTGATTATGATTATATTGGGGCATCGGTGCCGACTTTTGTCGAGGTGCAACATAACCAATATATTTGTCATCATAGCCGAAAGCATTGGTTACAGCATTACCCAGACGTACCGGAAAATATGTATGAGTCACAAAATGGCGGTTTTAGCTTACGTAGTCGACGTTTATTAAATGCTTCCAGAGAACTGGGATTAGCAATGAGTGTAATGCCTCCCCTGGCTATAGACCAATATCCAGTAAGCTTACAATGGCAGCCGACGGCACCACATATTGAGGATACATTTCTCACAACGATAAAACGTCGTTTTTTAGAAGAACAAGGCTTTCGTTTTGCTCCGAGAGAGATTGCTACCCGCTTTTCGGTTGAAACATTAATGGTGCATATAATATGTGGTACCCCACTTGAAGAAGTAATGGGTGTGCATTTTGGTTCCGATATGGTCCTTATAGGAGAGAAAGATATTTTACTAAAACGAAAATTAGCAGATAGTATTGAAGAACTAAAGCGGAATGTGATTATTACTGAATTGTTGCGAACAGGCCATAATCTTCATATTCCAGCGGAGTTTAATTTAACGGAGAAAGCACAATGAAAAAAATTGAAGCGATTATTAAACCTTTTAAATTAGATGATATTCGTGAAAACCTATCAGATATTGGTGTTGCGGGTATGACGGTAACGGAAGTACGGGGATTTGGACGGCAAAAAGGACATACAGAATTGTACCGAGGTGCAGAATATATGGTGGATTTTTTACCAAAAGTAAAGATCGAAATTGTTATACCGGATGAGTTATTGGAGCAATGTTTAGAGGCTATCGTTGACACCGCACAAACAGGCAAAATAGGAGACGGTAAGATTTTTGTTTATGACGTAGAACGTGTTATCCGTATTCGTACCGGTGAAGAAAACGAAGAGGCTATCTAGTTGATGCAAAACGTTTCGAATTTAAACCGCACTTTGGTAACACTTGCTGCAATCGTGATTATTTTAGCCGGAATAAAGTTAGCTGCGGAAATTGTTGTTCCTTTTTTACTCGCATTATTTATTGCGATTATTTGCTCTCCGTTAGTTTCCATTATGACGAAGCGAAAAATTCCACATTGGTTAGCAATAACATTACTGTTTGTTTTAATTATTGCTATCTTTTTCTTTCTTGTAGGATTAATCAATAGCTCGGTAAGAGAATTCTCACAATCAATCCCACAGTATCGAATTTTGCTTTCTCAACGAGTAAATGATCTACAAGCACTAGCTTATCAATTTAAGTTACCACTAGATATTTCTCGTGAAACTATAATGGAAAATTTTGATCCCGCGGTAATGATGAATTTTGTCAGTTCTCTATTATTTAGCTTTTCCGGGGTAGTAACGAATGTATTCGTGTTAATTTTAGTAGTGGTATTTATGCTGTTGGAAGCGCCGACTGCTAAACATAAATTGGCGGTAGCGATGAGTAACCATAAGCAAAATATTCAACAAGAAGAGCGCCATATTGAAAGAATTTTACAGGGAGTAATCGGTTATCTTGGGGTAAAGACAGTTGTAAGTTTATTGACAGGATTATGTGTATTTATCTTGTTAAAATCGCTGGATGTGCAGTACGCTATTTTATGGGCAACGCTGAGCTTTTTGTTTAATTATATTCCAAATATCGGTTCTATTATTGCCGCTGTACCAATTATTGTACAAACCTTATTATTAAATGGTTTTGCAATAGGTATGGCTACGGCAACGGGAGTTATTGCTATTAATATGGTGATTGGCAATATTCTTGAGCCGAAAATGATGGGAAAAACATTAGGGCTTTCTACCTTAGTAGTTTTTCTTTCTTTGCTATTTTGGGGATGGTTGCTTGGTACGGTTGGAATGCTACTGTCTGTACCTTTAACGATGGCATTGAAAATTGCTTTGGAATCTTCACCTAATACTATCAAATATGCTGCGCTATTAGGGGAAATTGATGAATAATTAAATCGGCACTAGACTATAAGTGCCTTTTTAATGTTTTTTCATCAAATATCGCACTGAAAAATTTATGCTGTGAGGTTATTTCTATAAATTTTTAATCTTTTCGTTATTGTAGTATATCTATATAAAATAGATATTCGGTAAGTTGTAAGGGCACGGTGCAAGTACCGAATATAATTGAAATAAGTATCTCATTCCTCCGTTTGAGGATGAATTTAATCTGTGGCACTCAATTTTTTGACCGCTCTTTTCGATATCATAGAAGTATTTATTGACAGGGCACCATTCATTTCACTTTAAATAATTTCAGTAATAGATCAAAAATATAATTTTCTACTGTTGAATAATTGTTTTTCTTTAATCGGCATAGCGTAACTCGCCATAGAATTGGCTCGTTAATTTTACGACACACGAATTCTGAGGATTGATATTGTTCGGCTATCGGATAGGGTAAGATAGTTAGTAAATCATGATTAAGTTTTACAGCGTTTAACATAAAGTCCCAAGAACCAGATTCAATCACAATATTTGGATAAATGTTATAGCGCTCGAAGCGTTCTTTTAATTGATGAGCTATCATAAAATTTTTATCAAAAATTGCCATTTTTTGTTTATTTAAGTCTTCCCATTCAATGTTCTCTTTATTTGCTAACGGGTGGTTTGGAGATAAAAATAGAGATAATTCTGAATGATGAATGGCAAAAGAATCAATAATATTCTTAGATATTCCCTCAGGATACAGCAGAACAGCGAGATCTATCTGTTCTAGTAATAATTCACTTTTTAATGCAAATGCACCTTGCTCTTTCACTGTAATATTAATTGCAGGATTATTTAATATAAGTGAAGGAATGACATCGGAAAATACGACGGATAAGATTAAGGGAGGAATGCCAATAGTAATATTACCGACTATCTTTGTATGTTCATTATGTAAATTACGGTGCATTTCATTGTATTTAGTAATGAGTGCTTTTGCATCGTGATAATAATTCTCACCGATGTAAGTTAGCCCCATTATTTTTCCATTTGATCGTTTAAATAATTGAATTTCCTCTTTATGTTCAAAATCAGAAATCATCATACTAAGAGCTGGCTGAGAAATGTATAAATTTTGAGCTGTCTTGCTTAAATTAAAGTTATTTTCAACAATCGCAACAAAATAGCGCAAGTGGCGAATATCCATCTTTCTGTTCTCCGTAAAACTTATAGGCAATATAAGTAACTTTCCTAGTTTGGTATAAATTAAATTTATATGGTTCTAAAAAATCTATATTTCTCCTCTTAAATTCATTCTGATATTCTGCTTTTTAAGCTTTGTAAATAACAGGAGAATACGTTCTCTTAACTAATTTTTTACTATTTTATACCTGAAGTTAGGCATATTTCCAGTATTTATGCCTTTCATTAAATAGAAATTTATGATGTTCGTTTTATTTTAAACGAAGAGATTTTTATTATAAAAATTTTTGATTGGAAACGTTAATTTGGAGAAAACTATGTCAAAAATTATTCCTATCACTGAATTAAAGAAACATTTCTTTGATGGTATGACGTTAATGTCAGGCGGTTTTATGGGAGTTGGTACGCCTGAAAAAATCGTTCACGCTATTTTGGCGGCAGAGGTTAAAAATATTCAGCTGATTTGTAGCGATACTGCGCAAGTCCACAATGGTGTTGGGCCATTAATTGTACATGATCGGGTTAAAAAGGTTTTTGCTTCTCATATTGGTACTAATCCTGAAACGGGTAAAAAAATGATTTCTGGTGAAATTGAGGTTGAGTTAATCCCTCAGGGAACCTTTGCTGAGCGTGTGAGAGCTGGGGGCGCAGGGTTAGGTGGATTTTTAACTCCGACCGGAGTTGGTACGGTAGTAGAAGAGGGTAAACAAAAAATTGATCTTGACGGCACGACTTATTTATTAGAGCGCCCCCTCAAGGCAGATATCGCCATTCTTAAAGCGGATATTGCCGACGAAGACGGTAATTTGATTTATAACGGGGCAGCACGTAATTTTAATCCGCTGATGGCTCTGGCGGCGAAAACCGTCATTGTTGAAGCTGACCAAATCGTCAAGGCAGGAACGCTCGATCCAAATCAAATTATGACTCCTGCAATGTTAGTTGATTACCTTGTTTCTAGTCATTAAAGGAGAACATTATGAACGCAAAAGAATTAATTGCCCGCCGTATCGCAATGGAACTTAAAGATGGTGATATCGTTAATTTGGGAATCGGCTTACCGACTTTAGTCGCCAATTATCTACCCGATAATGTCGATATTACCTTGCAATCCGAGAATGGTTTTTTAGGGTTAACCGCTCATGATCCACAAAACGATAATCCGAATGTAGTGAATGCCGGTGGTCAACCTTGTGGAATTAAAGCCGGCGGGGCATTTTTTGATAGTGCATTCTCTTTTGCCCTTATCCGTGGTGGGCATGTTGATGCTTGTGTACTTGGGGGATTAGAAGTCGATCAACAGGCAAATTTAGCTAATTGGATGGTTCCTGGCAAAATGGTACCGGGAATGGGGGGTGCAATGGATTTAGTTACTGGGGCGAAAAAAGTCATTATAGGTATGGAGCATTGCGCTAAATCCGGTAGTTCAAAAATCCTCAAACAGTGTAGTTTACCTCTAACAGCAGTAAAAAAAGTCAAAATGATCGTTACCGAATTAGCGGTATTTGAATTTGAACAGGATAAACTCATTTTAAAAGAACATGCGCCGAATGTGGATTTAGAGACAATTCGAGCGAAAACAGAGGCCGATTTTATCGTTGCCGATGATTTCAAACCGATGGTGATTAGCCAAAAAGGATTGTCCCATGATTAACCGCATTGCCAGAGGTATGACAACACTTGTCAGCCGATATATGCCAGAACCGCTTGTATTAGCGGTTCTGCTGAGTATTGTTATCTTTTTTTGTGCATGGGGATTTACCGAGCACACTCCTACTCAATTAGTCAATATGTGGGGAGACGGCTTTTGGAATTTGCTCTCATTTAGTATGCAAATGGCAATGGTCGTCGTAACCGGGAATGCGCTAGCCTCTGCACCACAAATTCGCCGTTTTCTTGGTATTACCGCCTCTATCGCTAAAACGCCTTCTCAAGGGGTTGTGCTGGTTACTTTTATGAGTGCTCTTGCTTGTATGATTAACTGGGGATTTGGTTTAGTTGTAGGAGCGATGTTTGCTAAGGAAGTGGCAAGACGAATTAAAGGGACGGATTATGCCTTATTAATAGCCTGTGCTTATATCGGCTTTATGACATGGGGGGGAGGTTTTTCCGGTTCTATGCCTCTACAAGCCGCCACGCCAAATAATCCTATTGCCCACCTTATTAGTTCAGAAAACAATCCCCTCGGTATAGTGCCGGTTAACCAAACCTTATTTACCGGCTATAACATTTTTATCGTTCTGATGTTATTGATTTGTTTGCCTTTTATCACTCGCATGATGAATCCTAAAGCCGAGGATATTCGTAGTGTTGATCCAAAATTATTACAGCCTGACCCGGATTTTAGTAAATCCTTAGATCACAATGCCACTTTTGCTGAACGAATCGAAGAAAGCCGTTTACTAGCTTATGTTATTGTCGGAGCTGGATTTAGCTATTTGGCACTATCTTTTTTCAAAACTGGGTTTAGTTTGACGATTAATACGGTCAACCTGATTTTCTTGATGACAGGGATTTTATTACACGGTTCTCCGGCAGCCTATGTTAGAGCAATTACTAATGCTGCGCGTAGTACCGCAGGAATTTTAATTCAGTTCCCGTTTTATGCCGGTATGCAATTAATGATGGAACATTCTGGATTAGGCGGAATGATTACCGAGTTTTTTGTCAATATCTCCAATAAAGAGACTTTTCCACTTTTAACGTTCTTTAGCTCTGCTTTAGTGAATTTTGCTGTACCGTCTGGTGGTGGACATTGGGTCGTACAAGGGCCGTTCGTGATTCCAGCAGCTCTTTCCCTCGAAGCTGATTTAGGTAAATCAGTGATGGCGATTGCTTATGGTGATATGTGGGCGAATATGGCTCAACCTTTTTGGGCATTGCCCGCTCTCGGCATAGCGGGACTCGGGGTAAGGGATATTATGGGCTACTGTATGACCGCCCTTATTTTCACCACACCAATTTTTGTCATCGGACTCTATTTCTTATAAATCAACAGGAGAAAATAATGGAAAACATTGTAATTGTCAGTGCGGCTAGAACTGCTATCGGTCGCTTTGGTGGCGGCTTAGCGAATATAAGTGCGGTCGATTTAGGTGCGATTGTGATTGATGAAGTGTTAAAACGTGCTGCTCTTAATGCTTCTGAGGTAGATGAAGTTATTATGGGAAATGTTTTACAAGCTGGTTTAGGACAAAATCCTGCTCGTCAGGCAGCACTTAAAGCGGGAGTTGGCGAAGACGTTTCATCTTTTACGATCAATAAAGTATGTGGCTCCGGTTTAAAAGCTGTTGTCCTTGGTGCTCAAGCTATTGCGGCGGGAGATGCGGATATTGTTATTGTAGGGGGAATGGAGAATATGAGTCAATCCCCCTATGTGTTAGACAGTAAAGTTCGCTTTGGTGCCAAAATGGGTAATTTAACTCTAAGAGATACGATGGTAGAGGACGGTTTAACCTGTGCTATTAATCATTACCATATGGGGATTACTGCAGAAAATATTGCAGAAAAATATCAACTCACCCGAGAAGAGCAGGATCAATTTGCGCTTCGTTCACAAACTTTGGCAAAACAAGCGATAGAATCTGGTGCATTTTCCGCTGAGATTGTACCGGTTAGCGTGAAAACCCGTAGAGGGGAAAGTTTGTTTAATCAAGATGAACATCCAACTTTTGATACGACTGCTGAAACGCTTGCCAAATTGCGTCCGGCATTTATCAAAGACGGAACGGTAACAGCTGGTAATGCCTCTGGTTTAAATGACGGAGCTGCAGCATTGTTACTAATGACTGAAAGCAAAGCGAAATCTCTCGGTTTAGTGCCATTAGCTCGCATTTGTAGTTACGCTGCTGCCGGTAATGATCCGAAAGTGATGGGATTAGGTCCAGTGCCTGCGGTACAAAAGGCATTAACGAAAGCGGGATTAAATCTTGAACAAATTGATTTAATTGAAGCGAACGAAGCTTTTGCTGCACAAGCCTTAGGTGTTGCAAAATCGCTGCAACTAGATTTAACCAAAACTAATCTGAATGGTGGGGCAATCGCACTTGGTCATCCGATTGGCGCCAGTGGTGCAAGAATTTTGGTAACCTTACTTTATGGGTTACAGGCAAGAAATAAAAAACTGGGATTGGCAACCCTTTGTATTGGTGGCGGTCAAGGGATTGCGATGATCATTGAACGCCTTTAAACCTTAAATCTTTATTTAAACAGGAGTTATTTATGTTAAATAACAAAATTGCTATTGTTACTGGTGCTGCAAGCGGTATTGGCTTAGCTGTCAGTCAAAGTTTAGTACAAGCCGGTGTCAAGGTGGTTATGGTGGATATTAATCGGGTGCTTTTAGAACAGGAAGCCAAAACCTTACAAGCGGCGTATATTTTGGCTGATTTATCTAAACGAGCAGAATGTAAAGCAGTGGTAGATTATGCGGTTGAGCAGTTTGGCGGGATAGATATTCTCGTGAATGTTGCCGGTATTCAAACCGTCTCGCCGATTGTGGATTTTCCTGAAGATCGCTGGGATTTTATGATGAATGTGATGCTAACCGCCCCTTTCTTACTCACTAAATATAGTTGGCCTTATATGCAAAAGAAAGGCTGGGGACGGGTGATTAACTTAAATTCCATTCACGGTTTGGTCGCTTCGGAATTTAAAGCCGCCTATGTTTCTGCCAAACATGGTTTATCTGGATTTACCAAGACTGCTGCATTAGAAGGTGGTGAGTATGGTATTACCGTTAATTCTATTTGCCCGGCTTATGTGAGAACACCATTGGTCGATAAACAAATTGCCGATCAAGCTAAACATCATGGAATTTCCGAACAAGAGGTCATCAGTAAAATTATGCTGCAAAAAGCAGCGGTGAAACGGTTAATTGAGCCGACGGAAATTGGTGAGTTTGTTAAATTCCTCTGTTCTGAGGCGGCATCTTCTATTTCCGGCGCGTGTTTACCGATTGATGGAGGCTGGACAGCTGGCTAAAGCGCAGATAACGCACCCTAGCAAATGGTGCGTTATCCCTAATTTTTTGTAATCACGAACGGGTAATATTTGACGTTCAATATAAAAAGAAAATAAGGAGAACCTTATGCTCAGTCTAATCGGTATTTTTGTTGGATTAGTTTTGTTGATGTTTTTAGCCTTTAGGGGATATTCAATTGTTTGGATTGCGCCTTTGTGTGCTGCAATTGTTGCATTTACTGGCGGGCTTGATGTCTTGGATGCTTATTTAGGCAGTTATATGAATGGTTTGGTTGGTTTTGTCAAAGCGTGGTTCCCTGCTTTTTTATTAAGTGCGGTATTTGGAAACTTAATGGATGTTACGGGTGGAGCAAAATCTATCGCAGTTTGGTTAACCAAAGTAATGGGATCCAAAAGTGCGATCGCTTCTATTGTATTAGGCTGTGCATTATTGACCTATGGCGGTGTGAGTTTATTTGTAGTCGTTTTTGCGGTTTACCCGCTTGCTTTAGCTGTATTTAAAGAGGCAAATATTAGCCGTCGTCTAATTCCGGGGACTATTGCTTGTGGCGCATTTACTTTTACGATGACGGCATTACCCGGTTCTCCGCAAATTCAAAACTTGATACCTACTCAATATTTTGGTACAGATGCAATGGCTGCACCGATAATGGGCTTAACTGCATCCGCTATTTTATTTTTTGGTGGTGTAGCATACCTTGAATATCGTCGTAAAAAATATGCCAGTAACGGAGAGTATTTTGTTGAACCTGAAAATTCAATTGTAGCGGAACAGCAAGAACGGTTACCTAGCCCATTACTTGCAATTTTACCCTTAGCGAGTGTTATTGTTGTGCTAAATTTTGTGCCATCGTTGATCGGTTTGAAAAATGGTGATCCAAAAAATATTGTACTCGCATTATTAGCTGGCATTGGGCTAGTTGTTTTACTTAATCTAAAACAACGTAGTCGCTTTATCCCAGCGATCGGTAAAGGAGCAAATGGTGCTGTGGGAGCCATTATCAATACTGCGGCGGCTGTTGGGTTTGGTAGTGTAGTAAGAATGGCACCAGGCTTTGAGCATTTAACTGCGATGATCTTAAATATTCCTGGAAGCCCGTTAATTTCACTATCCGTTGCTGTTAATATTTTAGCTGGTGCAACTGGTTCTGCCTCAGGGGGAATGGGGATTGCGTTAGAAGCGTTAGGTGAAAAATACTTGGCGATTGCCAAACAGGCAAATATTTCCCCAGAAGCTTTTCATCGTATTGCCTCATTATCTTCCGGCGGTTTGGATACCATGCCTCATAATGGTGCAGTATTGACTTTATTAAGTAATACGGGAATGACTCATAGAGATTCTTATCTTGAGATCGCAGTAACATCATTTATTATGCCGATAGTTGCGACAGTGGCTGTGATAGGAATATTTAGTTTGTTTGGTATTTATTAGTTTGTATTCGGACTACTTATATTTTGTTGATTTTAAGCAGACTATTTAAAATATAAGAAAGAAAACGATGAAAACGGTGATATTGAATATTACCGTTTTTCACATTTATATTTGTTAATAAGTTCAATTAAAGATTTAGCGAAGTCGTTCGGATTTTCTAAATGTGCATTGTGTCCAGCATTTGGGATTAAGGTTAGATTAAGTTGGTGCTGAACGGCCATGGTTTGAAATTTATGATCCCATTCGCCGCAGAAATAAAAAAACATTGAGGAATTTGACCGCACTTTTGTACTAAAATCAGGCTGCTTCGCTAGACTTGTCGCCAATAACATTTTTCCTATATTCCGACCACAATTTGGGGTACGTTTTTCAATAAGTTTATTACGTTGTTTTACTGTTAGGTGGCTGAAAACGGATTGCTGATACCAAGCATTCAGTACATGGTGTGCCGATTCTTGCATAAAACGGTTTGCCCAATATTGATCATTTAACCATCGTTGTTGCTTTTCTTGCTCATTTTGTAATCCGAAATTTGCTCCTTCTAAAACCACCGCTTGTAAATTATGCTTTTTTACTTTTTCACTCAGGGTGTAGTGCAGCGCCAATCTTCCACCGAGCGAATAGCCAATTAAAAAATAGGGTTCGTTACCTACCATAGAGTAAATTTTATTGGAAAGAAATTGGGAAACATCATCAAAATTTTGGATTGGTGTATTTTTCTCGCTGCCGTGGTAGGGTAAATCAATCGCCATACAGCGAAAGTGCGGTAGCATTTCAATAAGTTTTTGCCAGTCGGACCGAGTACCGAGTAGTCCGTGTAAAAAAATAAGATTTGTCATTGTAAGCGCTAAAATAGGGGCTGGGGTTTATTCAAGCCCCCGATTGTTTTATGTCTTTCTTTTTAGGCACCAATTACTGCATGGCTGATTTGTTCAATTAAACGTTTATAAATTGTACTGCCATCAGTTGGATTAGTTTTAATTTCAATAAGGGTAGTCTTACGGCGAGTATAAGCCTGTTTTAATATGGTACTGAGATCTGCCCATGTGTAAGGATGGGCATATTTTAGATCGAACATTGAAGCAATTTGGGAAAACTCACTATTATGAGGCATTCGATAAAAGCGTTCTTTTACTTCGCTATCTACTGGCAACATATCAAATATTGCTCCTCCATTATTATTAATAACGAAAATAATTGTCGGTTGATTCACATTTTTAAAGAGTGCCAGTGAATTGAGATCGTAAAATGTGGAGGTATCACCGATCATTGCGACAAGAGGCTGTTCGGAACCGATAGCGATACCGGCAGCAGTTGCTAATAATCCGTCAATACCGCTAGCTCCGCGATTCGTGTAAATAGGATAACTTTCTGGTAGTTTAGTTAAAGCATCAACTAAACGGACAAATAAGCTATTGCCTAAAAATAAAATTCCGTTATAAGGTAAAACCCGTTCGATGTGATGAGCGAGAGAGGCTTCATTAAGGTTTCCACCAACTTGCTGTTCAATGAAAGACGCACAGAATTTTGATAAGGCTAAAGGTTCTAATAACCACGGCTTTTGACGTAACGGAGGGTGAGCGCGTAGCCAATGATGAACTTTGGCATTAAAACGAGTGTGGCAATGATGGTATGGATCTACTGCATTATTAGTTTGTTCGACGATCCAATATTCATTTTGGAATTCATTCAGAAATTGGTTAATACGTTTACTGATAAATCGAGAACCAAGCTGAATCACAATGTCAGCCTGTAATAATTTTTGTTTAACAGTTTGATTGGCAAGCCAAATATCTGCATAAGGCATGAGTGGTTCGACACCCGATTGAATATCGGTTAATAAAATCCACCCCATCGTATTTGCCCAAGCATTGACGCCCATTGCTTGTTCTGCAGTCAGTTGCCCGACCACAATAATTCCTCGTTTAGTGCGCCAATGATCCCAATTTTTATGCATAATTACTTCTTGGTGAGGAATTTGATGAGTTGTCCAAGAGGTAGTTTCGTTCAACCAGCTTTGTATTGGTACTAGCCAAGAATGGTTGTCAATATGCTGTGTTTGAGCATCATAAAGCGGTTCGGCAAAGGGAACGTTAATATGAATAACGCCGCCTTGATAATTTTGTTGTTTAAAACAAGCCTGCTCTAGTGTTGAAATAAGCCATTTCGCCGAGTAATCTTCATTCGGTTTAGGTAGATTAATGCAAGCAATGGGATAATCAGCAAACATTCCTTGTTGTATTATGGCTTGATTGGCACCACATTCAAGGAGTTCAATAGGGCGATCTGCCGTCAGTACGATTAAATTATGATGAGTTTGACGGGCTTCGATAATTGCCGGGTATAAATTCGCAGCTGCTGTGCCGGAGGTTACGATAATGATGACTGGGGTTTCTGTACTTTTGGCTAATCCGAGGGCGAAAAAACCTAACCCTCGTTCATCAAAATGAGTATGACAAACTACCCGTGTGTTGTTTTGTAATCGGTTGGCTTCTAGCGTTAGGGGAGTAGAGCGTGAGCCAGGTGCGATACAAATATGCTTAACGCCTTGGCGTACTAAGGTTTCTAAAATAATTTTTGACCAACAACGATTAAAAACGCTTATTGACATTCTTTTTCTTCTCCGTTTTCATTCTGTTCAAGTAGGGAAATTAATCCTGATGCCTTTCTTTCTATTTCCAGCCATTCATCCGAGGGAATTGATCCCTTCACAATACCTGCACCTGCAAAGATACGCACCCGGTTTAATTCGATAAATGCAGAGCGAATAGTAACGCAAAATTCTGCTTGATTTAGACTCATTATACCTAGTGTACCAGCATACCAACTACGATCGAAGGTTTCTATGGTCGGTAGAAGTTTTTTTGCTTGTTGCTGAGGTAGACCACACACTGCAGCAGTTGGATGAATAGCTTGTAATAATGCACTGTCTTGATAAGGTTGGCGCAATGTCGCTTGGATTTTACGCAATAAATGTTGGACCTTACGTAGCGGTTTAATTTCTACCTCGCCAATATGAACCTGTTCGATTAGTGGTTGAATATTTTGTAAGATATCTTCGGCAACAAGTTGATTTTCGATACGGTTTTTTTCATCATTTAGTAGCCAGTCAGCTTGCTGTTTATTATAAGTTTTATCTTGGCTCATCAATGCTGTTCCGGCAAGGGCCTCAGTATGTAAGTATTGATGAGTTCTGGCAAATAATCTTTCCGGCGTAGAACCGACAAAGTGGCAATGAGGATTCTCTGCCCATAAAAAGTGATAACAACCGGTATTTTTCTTTTCACTTTGAGCTAAGAAATCCTGTGGATTGATATGGGTATAGGTATCAAAACAGGTTTCATTGGCTAAGACTAATTTACTCAGCGTACCATTTTCAATATGGTTTAATGCTTGGTTTACCCACTCATGCCAGAGTGCTTGGTTGGCTCGTGGTTTTTTCTGCAAATCCGTTGTAGGCAGAGGATGTAGTAGGATCATTTTTTGCCAACTTGCGTTAATATCAAATGATTGAAGCCGTTCGGACTCGATAAAGAGTGAAACGGATAATATCCCCTGTTGCTGCTCAATAAAAATTTCAGGTAAAACAAAATGGCTTTTACCATAGAATTGCATACCACCAATAAGTGGGTATTCACTTTGCTGCATAAATTGTTGTGCAGATTTTAAGTCTGTAAATGACCGCACTTTACCTATGGTCGCAACCGTTCTAGATTGATCCCGAAAGCATAAATAAAATTGTGGGTAGTCGGTTTGCGCCTTTAGCCAAGATAATAATTCGATATTTGCTTTGACTTGAGCTTGGAAGCGAAGAATTGATTGTGAATTTGTATAACGGCATTGCCGAATCTGCAATGCCAAATCAGCGAATACTTGTTCTAAACTACCCATTGAATATAAAAATAGATAAAAAAATTAGCCGCCATTCTACCTCACTTTAGGATAGACAAAAAATTTTTTTACAAAATCTTTGCAATATCACAAAATCAGCGTAAATTAGGATTATTTTATGTTATTTATAGCTAAGGAACCGAGATGAAAACTTTGCCAAAATCCGATAAATTAGAACACGTTTGTTATGATATTCGCGGACCAGTGCATAAAGAAGCATTGCGTTTGGAGGAAGAAGGGCACAAAATTTTAAAATTAAATATCGGGAATCCAGCACCTTTCGGTTTTGAAGCGCCTGATGAGATTTTAGTAGATGTATTACGCAATTTACCTTCGGCACAGGGATATTGTGATTCAAAGGGGCTGTATTCTGCCCGTAAGGCGATTGTGCAATATTATCAATCGAAAAATATTCAAGGTGCGACGGTCAATGATGTTTATATTGGTAATGGTGTATCCGAATTAATTACGATGTCAATGCAGGCATTATTAAATGACGGTGATGAAGTGCTGGTGCCGATGCCAGATTATCCTCTTTGGACTGCTGCTGTTACACTTTCCGGCGGAAAGGCGGTACATTATTTGTGTGATGAGGCGGCTGATTGGTTTCCTGCAATTGATGATATAAAAGCAAAAATGACCTCAAAAACAAAAGCGATTGTCGTGATTAATCCGAATAATCCGACAGGTGCGGTTTATAGTAGAGCATTACTGCTAGAGATTATAGAGCTTGCTCGGCAACATAATCTGATTATTTTTGCCGATGAGATTTATGACAAAATTTTATACGAGGGCGTAGTGCATCATCACATTGCCGCATTAGCGCCGGATTTATTAACCGTAACTTTTAACGGTTTGTCAAAATCTTATCGGGTTGCTGGCTTCCGACAAGGGTGGATGGTTTTAAACGGTCCAAAACAGCATGCTAAAGGCTATATTGAAGGGTTGGATATGTTGGCATCAATGCGTTTATGCGCGAATGTACCGATGCAGCACGCTATTCAAACAGCACTCGGCGGCTATCAAAGTATTAATGAGTTTATTTTGCCTGGCGGGCGTTTGTTGGAGCAACGTAACCGTGCCTATGAATTATTAACTCAAATTCCTGGGGTAAGTTGCGTAAAACCAATGGGGGCGTTGTATATGTTCCCGAAGGTGAATGTGAAAAAGTTTAATATTCACAGTGATGAAAAAATGGTATTAGATTTATTACGTCAGGAAAAAGTGTTATTAGTACATGGTAAAGGATTTAATTGGCATTCACCTGATCATTTCCGTATTGTAACATTGCCTTATGTTTATCAACTGGAAGAAGCAATGGGTAAATTAGCCCGATTTTTGTCGCATTATCGTCAATAATTTTAAAATTTAAAGTGTGGCTTATGCTGCACTTTAATTTTATCTATCAAATTGAAAGATTGAGAGATGATCTGTTATTGATTACTATTTATACTTAGTTGATTCGGTATATCTATTATTTATGTTAGATTCGTTTTTTAGTTTGAATCCTATTTTGCAAGCATTCATTGCCGGATTATTCACTTGGGTTTGCACCATCGCAGGTTCTGCGGTGGTTTTTTTTGTGAAAACTGTCAATCGTAAAATTTTAGACAGTATGATGGGGTTCGCTGCCGGAGTGATGATCGCGGCATCTTTTTGGTCGTTATTAGAGCCGTCTTTGAATTATGGTGAGACGCAATATGGAATATTAAATTGGTTACCGACCACAGTTGGGTTTCTGACCGGTGGATTGTTTTTGCGTTTTATTGATTACATAGTTCCGCATTTACACTTGGATAAGAGTATTGAAGAAGCTGAGGGGAACCGTCAAGCTCGCAAAAAGTTATCGAAATCAATGCTGTTGTTTTTGGCTATTACTATACACAATATTCCGGAAGGATTGGCTGTTGGCGTTGCATTTGGCGCAATTGGAAGTGTTGGAATAATGGCGGATAGTACAGCGATGTCGTTAAGTGCGATAGGGCTGGCGGTGGGCATAGGGTTACAAAACATTCCTGAAGGCGCCTCTTTATCTATGCCACTACGAGCAGAAGGAAAAAGTCGAAAGACAGCTTTTTGGTATGGCTCATTTTCGGCGGTAGTTGAACCAATTGGTGCGGTATTGGGGGCATTGTTTGTAATATCAATCTCAACCATTTTGCCCTATGCGCTTGCTTTTGCCGCTGGGGCAATGATTTTCGTTGTCGTAGAGGAGCTTATCCCAGAATCACAGAGCAACGGTAATACGGATATTGCTACATTGAGCCTTATGCTAGGGTTTGCCATTATGATGATTCTTGATGTTACATTGGGTTAAGTACTGAAAAATGCGGTGAAGATTTTAATATTATTTTGTGATTATTTTATTTCCAAAATGATGCTTGGTTTATTCTCATATCAGACTAAGATAATACGTATCCTACGCTATAGGCGTAAATGTTATGAATCCTTTTTATAGATACTCACTTAATATAGGATTTAAAGCGTTGTAGTATTAAAATCAAGCTATTGTTGGAGTGTCGGGAGGGGATAACGTATAATGAGACAATTTTTTCGTTAAGTAATTATTTATGAACTCAAAAAAACATTTAGGCCATACCGCTCGTAAACGTTTCGGGCAAAATTTTTTACACGATGATAATATTATCCAGAGCATTGTAGCGGCAATTTATCCACAAAAATCGCAATGTTTGGTTGAAATTGGACCCGGGTTAGGGGCATTAACCGAGCCTGTCGCAGAACAAATTGATCATTTGACTGTCGTTGAATTAGATAGGGATTTAGCAGAGCGTTTACGTCATCATCCATTTTTACAGCAAAAGCTTAATGTGATTGAAACTGATGTGATGCAGTTTGATTTTAAACAATTTTATATTGATGAGCAGTTAGCGGAAAAAAATCAAAAACTGCGTATTTTTGGTAACCTTCCGTACAATATTTCAACTCCTTTAATGTTTCATTTATTTAAGTTCCACGACATTATTCAAGATATGCACTTTATGTTGCAAAAAGAAGTGGTGAAACGCTTATGTGCTGCGCCGAATAGTAAAGCTTACGGGCGTTTAACTGTTATGGCACAATACTTTTGCCAAATAATGCCAGTGTTGGAAGTGCCGCCGACAGCTTTTAAACCTGCCCCAAAAGTAGATTCGGCGGTAGTTCGTTTAGTACCTCATCAAACGTTACCTCATCCGGTTAAAGATTTATATTGGCTCAATCGAGTATGTACTCAAGCTTTTAATCAACGTCGGAAAACTTTGCGTAATGCTCTTTCAAGCCTATTTCCCGCTGAGAAACTGGTCTCTCTTTCTATCGATTTAAATGCTCGAGCGGAAAATCTTTCTATTGCCGATTATGTTCGTTTGGCAAATTGGTTGGTAGATAATCCGCCGGAAGCTAATAAAGACAATACGATAGAGATTGAAGGATAAAAGAGCGGTCAAAAATGGCGACATATTTAATAGGTGATTTACACGGTTGTTATGACGAATTGCGTAAACTATTGGACGAAGTAAAGTTTGAACCAGAACAGGATCAATTGTATTTAACCGGTGATTTAATTGCTCGAGGAGATAAATCTTTGGAATGTTTAAGATTTGTGAAATCTCTTGGTGAATCTGCGCAAAGTGTTCTAGGTAATCACGATTTACATTTAATTGCAACGGCGTTTGGCATAAAGAAAATGAAAGTACGCGATCGGCTTGAACCTCTTTTCGAAGCCTCCGACTTTGATGAATTGATCCACTGGCTTCGTTATCGTCCTTTACTTATTCATCATTTGGAGAAAAATTTTGTTTTAGTTCATGCAGGCATTTCTCCCGATTGGGATTTATCAACAGCAAAAGATTGCGCAATTGAGGTGGAGCAAGTCTTACGGTATGGTGATTATCGCTATTTATTGGAAAATATGTATGATAACTCGCCTGAACGTTGGTCGTCGGACTTACAAGGAATAGAACGTTTACGTTATAGTATTAATGTGTTTACTCGAATGCGTTATTGCTATCGAGATTATCGTCTGGATTTTGATTGTAAGCTTCCGCCTTCACAAGCACCGACAGATTTAATACCTTGGTTTAACTTGCCGAATCCGATGTATGCTCAACAAAATATTGTGTTTGGACATTGGGCAAGTCTAATGGATAAACAAACGCCAAGTAATATTTATGCTTTAGATACAGGTTGTGTATGGGGTAATAAAATGACTTTGTTGCGCTGGAAGGATTGCCGCTATTTTACTCAAAGTGCACTTAAAAATTATCAAGTTTTTTAAGGATAATAAATGCTTAATGCAGATTCCTGTGAGTTGTTTGTCCAACCGTTTTTTCAATTCAGCCAATTGAAAAAATACTGTCCAGAGAGAATTCCACAACTTAAAGCAAGCTATAAGCAACATTGGGAACGTTGGAAAACATTGATTTTGCAAGTGTCTCAAGAATTGGGGACTCCGTTTGCTAAGCCACACATTGAAAGTTGGACTAATGGCTGGCAAGTGCGAGCCCATTTTTTTGCTTATTTTAAATATGAATTTCATCTAAACTCTGCGGCAATTTTTTCCATTATTTTAAATCGTCGCCGTTTATCGATTAGCTTAGATTGGCATTGTTATCGTGCAGATCGTTCTCGAATTAATATACAACAATATAATCAGTGGATTCAACGTTTGGATTTTATTCGCTATCGTGATTTTGATATTTGGCGAAGAGATGAGAGTGAATATGCAGATTTTTATCAAGTAAAACAATTAAATACGGTTGATTTATTGCTGCGTTCCGATGAGGATTTTTGGTGTATCGGTAAAAATGTAGAAAAAACGCAGTTAGCGAGTATGAATAGTTTGAAGTTTATCTCGGACACAATTCGAGATTTACAGCCGTTATATGAGAGCTGTCATTGTTGAATTGCTTGGAAGTACGTTTAATTTTGGATGGTTTCAGTATTGTATCGTGGTGATATAAACTTAAATTCTGATGTTCAAATGTAGAATAGAGGTTATTTTATTTACAATATTGGAGTCAACGGGTGCTTGGTAGTCTTTCGATTTATTGTGAAGGCTAGGCATTTGCCATATCATCCTTCGATTTCAGGCATATGGTTTCATTATTATTCAAATTTAAATATTCAAACAAAAAGCGTTGTCTCCTAATAGTATTAAGTGTTTCAATACGTTGTATAGGTGCGAATAAGTGCTAATCTCTATTAATATTTGTAGAAGAATACTGAAAAAATTAACCGCACTTTAATTAAAGTGCGGTCAGATTCGTGTTTGATTTTAGCGATTTGATAATTCAAAAATCATTGCTTCAGCTTGGCAACTGAATATAAATGTTGCGCTCAGTTGTATACCTTTTTCAGTTTGTTTAATTTGACTTTCAATTTGGCAAGGCTCGCTTTCTGTTTTTCTAGCTTTTTCCGTTAGCTGGCTTAAGGCATTTTCCGCTTCAGCTTGGGTTGGATAAACTTTATCAATATTGACAGTGCAATCCGAACCGTCAATAACGGAACCGACAATTACACCGACATCGAAATCGGTTTCTTTAGTACTATTTTTGCTTGACATAGATTTTCCTTTTAAACAATAAACGACAACATTCTATCATTTTTCAAAAATGCTGCAAAAGGTGTGAAAGTTAAATGCGGTAAAGTTCCTGATAACTGGTCGGAACACTAATAAATACAGGGGAATAGATTTGCACTGGTAAATGAGGTTATTTACAATCGCAACCGTTTTATTTCTCTATATTCTATGAATTAATAATAACTAATAGGTTTTCTAATGAAAAAATTTAATCAAAGTTTATTAGCATCGGCAATGTTTGTTACTGCTAGTGGGGCGCATGCAGCAGCATTTCAATTATCAGAGGTTTCAACGGTTGGTCTTGGACGAGCTTATGCCGGTGAAGCGGCAATGGCGGATAATGCTTCAGTGGTCGCGACTAACCCGGCATTAATGAATCAATTTAAGACCTATCAATTTTCTGTCGGTGGTATTTATGTCGATTCTAAAATTCGTATGGAAGGTCCTGTAACTGCGAAGGTATTAGGTGTTACCGTAGCTGAAGGTTCTGCTTATAGAAATAGTGTCGTTCCGGGAAGTTTAGTTCCAAATATGTATTTTGTTGCACCAATAAACGATAAATTTGCTATCGGTGGTGGAATGAATGTTAATTTCGGTTTAAAAAGCGAGTATGACAGTAATTATGATGCAGGGATATTCGGTGGAAAAACTGAGTTGAGTGCAATTAACTTAAATTTAAGTGGTTCTTATCGTATTACTCAAGGGTTAAGTGCTGGTGTCGGTGTTAATGCAGTTTATGCGAAAGCGGAAGTTCAGCGTACTGCCGGTATCTTAGATACGGCGATTGATAATGTGGCAAAATCTCCTGCATTACAGCAACAAATTGCCCAGAGAGCTCAAGCGGCGGGATTAAATCCAAGTGTATTATTGCCTAGTTTAGGTGCGTTGGGTGCGCAGATTGATAAAGAAACCGTACTCACTCATTTACAAGATAAAGCGGCTTGGGGATTCGGTTGGAACTTAGGGTTAGCTTATGATTTTAATGCGCGTAACCGCATTGGTATTGCTTACCATTCTAAAATTGATATTGATTTCAAAGACCGCAATGCAGTCAGCTATTTACCTTATGGTACACAAGCTTATGTGGGCGAAGGTAGTTTGACTTTACATTTACCAGATTATTTAGAGGTTTCTGGATTCCATCAATTAACTGATAAATTTGCTATGCATTATAGCTATAAATATACTCGTTGGAGCCGTTTGAAAAATCTTCATGCTACCTATATGGATAAAGGCCTACGCAATGAAGGTTTAGCATTCCATAAAGATGAAGAATATAACGATACTTCTCGTATTGCATTAGGGGCAACTTATGATGTAAATGATAAATTAACGGTACGCGCAGGTATTGCATATGATGAATCTGCAGCACCGAGAACCCATGTCAGTGCATCTATTCCTGATACAGATCGGACTTGGTACAGTGTTGGTGCAACGTATAAATTTACACCGGATTTATCCGTTGATCTTGCCTTTGCCCATTTACGCGGGAAAAAACTTCAGTTTAAAGAAACACAGAGTTTAGCTGACGGTTTAGCAACGATTCAAACAAACTATTCCTCAAGAGCAACAGCGAATCTTTACGGTTTAAATTTAAATTACAGTTTCTAATTAAAAAGAAATCCAGCATAATAAAGCGTACTTTTGTACGCTTTTTTACTTTAAATATGAGGGAAAAATGACCGCACTTTTTTACACCTTTTATGCTTCTCCTTTAGGAAAATTATTAATGTTGTCCGACGGAGAAAATTTATTAAGCGTGGACTTTGAACTAGAGCAATACCAACCTAATATGGATTGGGTTGAAAAAAAGGATTTACCTTTATTTCAACAGGTGTGTATGGCATTTGATCGTTATTTTCAAGGGCTCCCAGAATCTTTTAAGGGTATTCCATTAGCGCCAAAGGGAACGCCTTTTCAACAAAGTATTTGGAAAGCTTTATGTAATATCAATTATGGTGAAACCTCGACTTATGGTGAGTTGGCAAGATTGATTGAAAATCCTAAAGCTATTAGAGCGGTGGGGGGAGCAGTAGGGCGTAATCCCATTAGTATCATTATTCCTTGTCATCGAATTTTGGGCAAAGATAGGTCCTTAACAGGATTTGGCGGAGGTTTACCGGCAAAACGTTTTTTATTGGAATTGGAAAATATCACCTTTATCGATAAAGGTGTCGAATTTGTAAAACCGAAATTTTTAAAGCGATATCAATAATGGTTCCTCGTACAGAGCAGGATTTATTAACGCGAGCTAAAGCGATAGCCGGTTTGAGTTTTGCTGAAGTAGCAAAAGAATATCGTATTCCCGTTCCTCCCGATTTAAAGAGGGATAAAGGATGGGTCGGTACATTAATTGAGATTGCTTTAGATGCTACTGCCGGTAGTAAAGCAGAACAAGATTTTGCGCATTTAGGTATTGAACTTAAGACTCTACCTATTAATCGCAAAGGTTATCCGTTAGAAACGACATTTGTTTGCCTTGCTCCCTTAATCCAAAATTCAGGGATTGATTGGAAAAACTCTCACGTTCGTCATAAATTATCAAAAGTATTATGGATACCCATTGAAGGGAGTCGAGATATTCCGCTAGCAGAGCGTTGTATTGGTTATCCGATATTGTGGCAGCCTAATTTGTTACAAGAGCAACAATTGCAACAAGATTGGGAAGAATTGATGGACTATATTGTGTTGGGTAAAATTTCACAAATTACAGCTCGTCTTGGTACGGTATTACAACTGCGCCCGAAGGGAGCGAATAGTCATGCATTGACGAAAGGAATTGGTAAAAAAGGTGAAGTCATAGATACGTTACCGCTTGGATTTTATTTACGTAAAGAATTTACCGCTGGTATTCTAGAAAATTTTCTTCAAGGTTAATCAATATAGACTGATAATGAATTTTATATTTATAGTGCGGATTGTTTATCCGCATTTTCATTATTAGCTAAAAACTACCTTATGTGAAGGTAGTTATCGCCTTAAAAGGTTCTGTCTGAATATATCGACGTATAGAAAATTCTTTTGAGCGTCATAACTAGCATTAAGAAAAAGCATGGGCTGATTTAAGAAATTATTATATGGGTTTGGCATTTTACTTTTGGGCAAGAGGTTGTTTCGTAGACATCGTAGGGACGATGCAGAAATGATAGAAAGAGATATGAACTATCAGGAGAAGCATGAGTTTGAAGATAAGCAATTAGGACTTTAATGAAGTGTTGATCAAAGCCACTTTCTATGCGGGTAGTGCCTTATTGATGATCTATCATCATTGTTGGTGTAACGGTTTTTTTATTTTAACAATCTGCTTTATAGTGAGTGCGCGCAGTATTATCGTCTTGAATAAGTAGTATTGAATGGTAATGTTGTTGGTGTAGTTTTGAGAAATGGATTTTTTACAGCGCTAATCCTAGTATAAAAAGTGCGGTCGGTTTTGCGCTGGATTTGTATGTCCATGTGGTGTCTCATATAATGAACAATACTGAAAGTGAGGAGGGGGATATCAGTGCTGGTTAAGAATCTAGATATTTTTGCATTTATTACTGTTTATAATGCAATCATATTTAAGAAAATGACTAGTTAAATGTATTTTTAGAAGTTTTCTCTATATCCTTATATTATCTTACACGTTTGCGAACTTACATTGAGAATGCCGCATGAATATGAACCGCAC